>JAFURF010000045.1 GCA_017471965.1 Bacteroidales bacterium | reverse complement strand
GTTCCCTCAGTGTTCCCAAGAACGAAAAAAGCACTCACGAAATTTTCGTAAGTGCTTGATTTTCAAGTAGCGGGACGCAGGATTGAACTGCGGACCTCATGATTATGAATCATGCGCTCTAACCAGCTGAGCTATCCCGCCATGATGTTTAAGAACTTTGTTGAGATAGAAGGACTCGAACCCTCACTGACAGAGCCAGAATCTGTAGTGCTACCATTACACCATATCTCAATTTGGCTTCCCTTTTATTTTGGGATTGCAAAGGTACGGTTTATTTATTAAAAAGCAAATTTTTTAATATATTTTTTTATTGCAATATAATAACCTTTTTTGTTTAAATGGCGGATAATAATGTTCATTCATTGCAATTTAATGATATTTTTAATGAACGCTTGCCGTTATTTGTCGAGGACAATTATCAGAGTCTGTCGATGTAGAGCACCCCGTCCAGGTGGTCGATTTCGTGCTGGAAGATGACTGCGGTGAAGCCTCTGACCGTATCCCGCACCATGGTGATTCCATCCCTGCCTTCCGCAAGGGCATATTCGATCACGATTTCCTGCGATCGGAGCACATCACCCCTTCTGCCTGGAACCGACAGACATCCTTCCGGACCATATGCCAGTGAATCTGAGGCCCATACGATGCGCACATTCGGATATACCTCGAACGGATAATCTACCTCTCCTTCTTCAGTACCTCCGTCGCCCGCGCCCGGGACTGATGTTCCATCTGCGACAGGCTCTCCGCCTCCCGCGACCGGCTCCTTGTCAAATCTCTGGACGGCGACGACCCTGCGGTTGAGGCCTACCTGCGGACCGGCGATTCCGACTCCGTCCTGCGACGGGTGCGTCACGGTGGCGACCATCAGCGAGCAGAGCGCGGCATATTCGTCCGACATCAGCGCTTGAGCGGAAAAATCAATGGAAGGAGCGCGCAGCACCGCCAGGTCGGCCGGATCACAGACGGTCAGTACACGCATGATGCTATCCGCTTCATGGATCAGGGACAGTTCTTCCTCGGTAAATCCATTCTGCGCCCTGCCGCATGATGAACATGCAAGGACCCCCAAAAGTATCGTTATGCCTGATTGTTTGATAGTCATTGAATTAATAATTCCAGATAGATAAAAATGCCCGTCTTTATGTGCTTAAATGTTGCAATACAGCGATTTGGGCGTCAAGTCCTCCTCGCAACCTCATCAGTCAAAATAATCCGACTTCCTTCCGAGAAGCGCCACAGCATAGACCTCGCAGCCCTCACCGCGGCCTACGAAACCGAGTTTCTCCGTCGTCGTGGCCTTGACCGACACACGGGCAGGGGAAATCTCCATTATCTCAGACAGGCACTCGCGCATCGGCACGATATACGACGCAAGTTTCGGACGCTGCATGGCGATGGTGATGTCGACATTGACCACATGCCAGCCTTCGTCCTCTATCAGTTCCATGACTCTGGCCAGGAGAATCTTGCTGTCGATTCCGGCAAATTCGTCCGAAGTGTCCGGGAAATGCTTTCCTATGTCTCCGAGGGCAAGGGCTCCAAGAAGAGCGTCACACAAAGCATGAATCGCCACGTCGCCGTCAGAATGTGCTATGCAGCCTATCGGGCTCTCTACCAGCACGCCTCCGAGCCACAGGGGAAGACCAGGTGCCAGCGCATGCACGTCATATCCGTTTCCTATTCTTAAATCCATAATGAAATAATTTCCACAAAAATAAATAAAAAACCTTAAATTTGCTTTTTAATATGGGGATGTCTCGACTTTGCCCGGCATGACGGCAGATTTTGTCCGACACGACCGTTACTGCAGACAGGAACGTAACACCGGGCGGAGATGTCAAGCCATAATATTGAAAGAATATAAAACAATAACGATATGGGATTCAGTTTCAATTTCTTCGGGACACAGGAGGTCCGCAAGTTCAATTACAGGCCTCGTTTCTATGACCCTGAGGCGGAAGAGCGCAGAAAGAAGTATGGCGATTTCACAAAGCCAAAAGAGGAAAAATACGTTCCCGGTCAGCATGTCAAGGGAAGTCTGCGCGACGGCAACTACCAGAGGACAAAGGACGTGAGCCGCAACCAGAAGACTCTCGGCATTGTCACAATGATACTTCTGATAGCCGTGATGTTCCTTCTCTTCAAGTATTTCCCTATCCTGATAGACTCGCTCGGACAGTAGCCTTCCGAGACGGACCCCGTTTATCCCAGAAAGAACATGGATATAAGGATATTACCAAGCAATATAGCAAACATGATAGCCGCGGGAGAGGTCGTCCAGAGACCTGCATCCGTGGTGAAGGAACTCATGGAGAATGCCGTTGATGCGGGCGCGGACCAGGTGACCGTAGTGATACAGGATGCCGGACGCACCCTCATCCAGGTCATCGACAACGGATGCGGCATGTCTCCGGATCAGGCCGTCCTATGCTTCGAAAGGCATGCGACGTCCAAACTCCAGACTGCGGAAGACCTTCAGAACATCATGACCTTCGGCTTCCGCGGAGAGGCTCTGGCTTCGATAGCGGCAGTGGCTGAAGTGACCCTCAAGACCCGTCGTGAGGACGACGAGGTGGGATGTCAGGTCGAATTCGCAGACTCGCAGCATCTAGCCACATCTGAAACCGCCGCCCCTCGTGGAGCCAACTTCAGCGTCCGCAACCTCTTCTACAACGTTCCGGCGCGCCGCAAGTTCCTCAAATCGGACAACGTCGAATTCAAGCACATCGTGACGGAATTCATCCGCGTCGCCATGACCCGTCCGGACATAGGTTTCACCCTTACCCATAACGGCAAGGATGTGTATGTCCTCAGGCCTGCCAAGTCGTTGAAGTTCAGGGTACAGGACCTTCTGGGCGCCAATGTGGTGAAGGACGTGGTGGACATCCAGGCGGAGACTTCCGTCGTGAGCATTTACGGTTTTGTGGGCCGTCCCGAGGCGTCGAAGAAGGGTCTGGGCAATCAGTATTTCTTCGTGAACGGACGATATTTCCGCAGTCCGTATCTGCATAAGGCGGTGATGAAGGCATATGAAAACCTCATCCCGGACGGAGTGACTCCGGCCTATTTCATATATATGGACATCGACCCGCAGTCGGTGGACGTAAACATCCACCCTACGAAGACGGAAATCAAGTTCGAGGACGACAGCGTCATCTTCCAGATATTGTATGCGTGCATAAAGGAGACTCTCGGGAAGAACTCCTTCGGCGAAAGCATCGATTTCGACCGCGAGGGTGTGCCTGACATCCCGGCCTTCGGCAAGAGTTTCGATGAGTTCAGAGGTTTCGATGAACCGAAGCTGGGAGTGGATCCGACATATAATCCGTTCGACAATGACGGGTTCCAGTCTGTGGATTCTCCGTTCTCAAATACATTCGTCCCCGGCGCTCCGACCTCTTTTGGCTCAGGCGCACAAGAGACCGGGAACACCGGATTCGGAGGTACTTTCGGTGACGACTGGACTGCCGCTGCAGACGGATTTGAGGCAAGGAAACCGGCCGGTTACGGTATGGATACGAGCCGTTTCATAGAGCGACGCGACGATTACGGAAAACTTTTTGAAGATAAACTTACCCCGACACGTTCAGTCCTGACGCTCAGTGGGAAATATGTGGTCACTACGGCCCGGAGCGGCCTTATGGTGGTGAATACGGTACGTGCCATGGAGCGTATCCTTTATGACCGTTTTCTTGATGCACTTTCGCGAAACGGACATGCTACCCAGACGGCCCTCTTCCCTGTCACGGTTCAGGTGGGCGTGGAGAACATGTGCCTTTTTGAAGAGCATTCCGATACGCTGGCTGGTCTCGGTTTCGATATTGCACCTTTCGGAACTGACACGATAGTGGTGAACGGAGTACCTGAAGGCTACAGTGCAGAGGCGGGAAAGGTGCAGGCGATGGTTTCTGACCTTCTGCTCATCCTTGCCGACGGTCATAGTGCCCTTGAAGAGGTGATGACTGCCAATCTGGCATCCAGGTTCGCAAGATTGGGCGCATTGAGTGGAGATCCTGTCACAAATCCTGCTGAGGCACAGAGGTTGATTGACCGTTTGCTTGCCAGTGCAAATCCGGAGTTTACCAGCACAGGCAAAAGAATCATGACCATCATCCCGACGGATGAAATTGACAAGAAATTTTAGAAATGAGTTATTATTCCTATGACAACAGGGGAGGCGGAGGCTTCCTTTCAAGTATTCCTGCAGCAACAAAGAACATTATCCTGATAAATGTATGTATCTGGATAATGACGGCGTTGAACGAGAACTTCATGTATGAGAAGTTCGCGTTGTTCTATCCTACCTCGCCGTTCTTCCACTGGTGGCAGCCTGTCACGCATATGTTCATGCATGGCGGCTTCTTCCACCTTTTCTTCAACATGTACACCCTCTATTTCTTCGGGCGTGTCCTTGAAGAGAGGTGGGGGGCCAAGAAGTTCCTGATATTCTACTTTGTCACCGGACTTGGAGCCGCTCTGGTGCATACAGGTGTGGAATATCTGCAGATGAATACATGGATGTCGCAGGTGGCGGAAGGCTCGATGGCAGCCCAGGCCAAGATACATGCTCTCAAGATGACCCCGACCGTGGGTGCTTCCGGTGCGATATATGGAGTCCTCATGGGCTTTGCGATGCTGTATCCTGATGCCCTCATGTCGCTGGTATTTCCTCCTGTGACCATGAAAGCCAAATGGTTCGTCCTGATTTTCGCCGCTATAGAACTTCTGACAGGAGTGACCGGTACAGGCGGCGGCATCGCCCATTTCGCCCATCTTGGAGGACTCATATTCGGCTACATTCTGATAATCTACTGGAAAAAGACCCATAAACTGTACGGCAGAGACTTTTGATCCTGACCCATGGCAAAGAAGACAAGAAAGACAGGCAAGGCGGTGAAGCCGAAGAGACGCAACTGGTTCTTCGGACTCACTTCACGTGTGCTGATGATGATCGTGGCGGGACTTCTGATCCTGTCATACGCATCCATTGTCGTGAATCCAGCCAAGGTCTGGCTCATATCTCTTGTCGGAATCTTCTTCGTCCCTCTTTCCATAGTCAACCTCATCCTTCTTCTATGGGCGATAAAGCGCCGTTCCAAGTCGTTCATGATTCCTCTTCTGGCCCTCCTGCCTGCATTTTTCTTTGTCGGAAGATATGTAAGGATGGACTCGGAGGAAGAGCGCATAGCGCGTATGTCCCATACAGGCAATGTCATAAAGGTCATCTCCTACAATGTCGGCAGATTCGCCCTTGACGACGGGAACATCGGCAGCCGTTCGGAGTGCGCCGATTCCGTATTCTCCTTTCTGGAGTCGCAGGATGCAGACATCATATGCCTCCAGGAGTTCCATACCGATGCTGTAGAAGAGGTCAAGTCGGCTCTTGAACGAAGGATGCCTGATTACAAGGCGGAATACTACCTTTTCCCTACCGGACGCGGTGCTTTCGGCAATGTGACGTTAAGCCGTCTTCCGGTCAATGCGAAGGGGGTGATAAAGTTCGAGAACAGCGCCAATCTTGCCATCTATACGGACTATTCCGCATATGGAAGAAGTTTCCGTGTGTATAATTGTCATTTTGAAAGTTATAATATTTCCCTGTCCGGTATCATGCGGGCGATCGCCGGCAGAGACAAGGGCGTTTTCGCTGAGACCGGCATCAAGATGAAACGCTCCATCACAAGACGGCCCAAGCAGGTGGACAAAGTTTTCGATGACATTGAGAAATGCCCTGTAGAGGCGTTTGTGTGCGGAGATTTCAATGACAATCCGATGTCATATACCTATTATCGTATGACCCGTGGCAGGAAAGATGCCTTTATTGAATCCGGTCGTGGTTTCGGGGCCACCTATGCTGCCCTGTGGCCGGTCTTGAGAATCGACTATGTCCTTTTCCCGGAGAGGTGCAAGGGAATTGATCATTCGATTCCGCGGCTCGGTTTCTCGGACCACTACCCGGTAGTAGCATCAATTGAACTGTAGAACGTCATCCTGAGGAGCCGGAAGGCGACATGAGGATCTGAATAAATGAACCGATTATGGAAGAAATACAGAAAGCCCTGGAAGTGTTGCGTAAAGGCGGCATCATCCTCTATCCGACAGACACCGTGTGGGGAATCGGCTGCGATGCCACGGATCCCGAGGCGGTGGCGAAAGTCTATGCCATAAAGAAACGCTCGGACAGCAAGTCCCTGGTCCTTCTGGCCAGTGATATGGACATGATATGCAGATATGTCAAGGAAGTTCCTGAAATGGCCATCCAACTGGTGGAGGTGAACGACAAGCCTATGACCATCATCTATCCCGGTGCCGTCGTCGGAGAAGATTCAAAACGCAGCAACAGTCTTCTGGCCTATAACACCGTGGCGGAAGACGGCACAGTCGGCATCCGCATACCGATGATGGACTTCTGCCGCCAACTGGTGCATCGTCTCGGACGTCCGATAGTATCGACTTCGGCAAACATTTCAGGAGAGCCGACGCCTAAGAAATTCGCGGAAATCTCGTCGGAAGTGCGTGAGGCCGTCGATCACATCGTGGATCCGTCATATGAAAAAGGTTCCACCGGCCAATCCTCATCCATCATCAAGGTCGGCCTGGACTACTCCATCGAGATCATCCGGAAATAGGCTGCAGAGACGGCGGTGAGGGCAGCGGTCTCTGTGCGCAGGCGGGAGGCACCGAGATGGACCGGAATGAAGCCGTTGGCGAGGGCCAGGTCGGCTTCTGCCTTGGAGAAATCGCCCTCAGGGCCGATCAGCACAATGATTTCCTGACCTTCATATCCGTCAAGCACTTCCTTGATGCTTCTGCGCGGAACCTTCTCATCCTCAAAGCAATATGCAATCAGCAACAATCTGTCATCCTGAGCGTCAGCGAAGGATCTCCTTCCATGCTTCAGAATGAACTCCTTCACCGACACCGGCTCATGGACCACTGGCACGGAAGCCTTCAACGACTGCTTGGCCGCACTCACAAGGATCTTCTCTATGCGCGCCGTCTTGAAGACACGTCTTTCGGAATGCTCTCCGATCACAGGTGATATCTCATCCAGGCCTATCTCACAAGCCTTTTCTGCGAACCATTCGTATCTGTCGTTGTTCTTGGTAGGGCATACCGCCATATGCAGACGGTAAGGGTGTGCGCCCCAGTTTTCCTCGCAGGAGAGCACCATGGCCTCGACTCCCTTGGGACTGTCGGAGGTTATGCGGCAATGGTATAGAGTGCCACACCCGTCGATGACTGCAATCTCGTCACCGCTACGATGCCGGAGCACCTTCACACAATGGCCGGATTCGTCCTGGTCCAGACGGCAGATGCCGCCTTCTATGTCGTGGGAGTAGAAAAGTTCCATGGGATTCGGATTTATGGATGCAAACTTACATAAAAGATTCTTCACTTCGTTCAGAATGACGGTTCAAAATGTCAGAATGACGGTTTAAAATGTTAAATTTGTCCTTCCTGCAAGTAGAGCGGGCGGAGTGAGTCGAGACATCAAATGGATTATATATGTATATAGGAGTAATTTCAGATACCCATGGCGTTTTTGACCGGCAGTTCAGGGATTTCCTTGAACCGGTCGACCAGATATGGCATGCCGGTGACTTTGGCGGAGGGATGGATCTCGCTGCGGAAATTGCAGCATTCAAGCCATTGGTCGGAGTGGCGGGAAACTGTGACAACCATAACCTCCGATTCGAGCATCCTCTGCACAGGTTCTTCGAGTGCGAGGGACTGAAGGTCCTGATGACTCATATAGGAGGATACCCCGGGAGATACGACTCCAGGGCACGTCAACTTATTGACACATACCATCCGGATATCTTCGTATGCGGCCACTCGCATATCCTCAAGGTGGTGCGGGATCCGAAACGGGATATGCTTGTCATCAATCCGGGAGCGGCCGGAATACAGGGATTCCATGTGGTCCGCACTGCTGTCAGATTTAAAATAGAAGATGCCCGCATCCACTCGATGGAAGTCTTTGAACTTGACAGATAACAAGATACGGCGCGATAAATAGTAATTGAAATATTTGCAATTATTCGCGGACTTTTATAAATTTGTGACTTAGTGTTTTGTTTAACCCTTTAATAATTTGATTGACTATGAAGAAGGTTTTTATGTCAATGGTGATGGTTGCGGCTATGATTGCTGCTGCTTCATGCTCATGTTGCAATAACAATAAGAAGGCAGAATGTACAGATGCTTGCTGCGGTGAGAAGACCGAGTGCTGCGAGGACAAATGCTGCAAGGATGAGTGCTGCAAAGAGAAATGCACTGAGGAAAAGTGCGCAGAATGTGATAAGAAGGCAGAGTGCGACAAGGCTTGCTGCGATGATACAAAGTGCTGCGAAGGATGCGACAGCACCGCTACTGACTGCTGCAAGAAGTAATCTGTAGCAAAATGGAAGTTACCTGAAAGGGCTGGCATTGTTGCTGGTCCTTTCTTTATTGCGATGTGCCATACTTTTTCCTATAAATGGATTATATTTGTATCCAAAAGATGACCTATGGCGACAGTGAAGACAAAGACAGTATGGTTCTGCAAGTCATGCGGAAATGAGAGTCCGAAGTGGATGGGCAGGTGCCCGGCATGCGGGGAGTGGAACACAATGGTGGAGGAGACGGTTGCGACAGGAAAGAAGGCCGGTGCCGCATCGGTCTCAGTGCCAGGTTCAGGGCATAAGCCTATGCCGTTGTCGCATATAGACTCTTCTGTCGAAAACCGTATTTCCCTGAACAACGGCGAAGTGGACAGGATTCTTGGAGGCGGCCTTGTCGAGGGATCGCTCGTGCTGATAGGTGGAGAGCCGGGTATCGGAAAGTCCACCCTGTCGCTCCAGATACCGCTCCATTGTCCTCATCTGAAGACCCTTTATGTGACCGGTGAGGAAAGCGCAAAGCAGGTGAAACTGCGCGCGGCCCGCATAGGGGGAGATGATGCCAACTGCATGATATACAGCGAGACGTTGATGGAGAACATCATTGCCGAGGCCCGTGCGATGATGCCGGACCTGATGGTGGTGGATTCGGTGCAGACCATGTTTTCGCAGAATGTCGAGTCTTCGCCGGGGTCAGTTACCCAGATCAAGGAGACTGCTGCGATGCTTCTGCGTTTTGCCAAGGAGACAGGTGTGCCGGTCATCCTCATAGGACATATCACGAAGGAAGGAAGCATCGCCGGGCCGAAGATTCTGGAACATATAGTGGACGTCGTGCTCCAGTTCGAGGGCGACAACAGGGGTACATACCGTCTTCTCAGGAGCATAAAGAACCGTTTCGGATCCACATCCGAACTGGCTGTCTTCGAGATGACGGGCAAGGGACTGCGTGAGGTGAGCAATCCTTCTGAGATGCTCATACCGATGCATGAGGAAGGCCTCAGTGGAGTGGCTGTCAGTGCTATGCTCGACGGTACGAGACCGTTCCTGATAGAGGTGCAGGCTCTTGTGAGTTCTGCTGCATATGGTACTCCGCAGCGTAGCGCCACGGGCTTTGATGTGCGTCGCCTGAACATGCTTCTGGCGGTGCTGGAGAAGAGAGCCGGGTTCAAACTCAGTGTCAAGGATGTGTTCCTGAACATGGCCGGAGGCCTTAAGGTGAGTGATCCTGCGTGTGACCTTGCTGTGGTCAGTGCTGTTCTTTCGTCGAATTTTGATTTCGCCATACCCGCTGATACCTGCTTTGCCGGAGAAATAGGTCTTAGTGGAGAGGTGCGTCCGGTCGCTCAGACGGACCGTCGCATCATCGAGGCGGCCAGACTTGGTTTCAAGAAGATATATGTGTCAAGTTTCAGCAGTCTGGAGGGTCTTGAAGGCTATGCGGGAGCAAAACCGGAAGTGGTGAAAGTGGCTGACGTTCCGTCGCTTTGCCGGATCCTTTTTAAATAATCCGTCATTTTTTGATATTTAGCAAATAGATAGTAAATTTGTAAGAAATTCAATCTGACAATCTATGAATAAACGTTTGATCCAAAGGGTGGTGGCGTTCGTTTGCGCTGCTCCTTTATTGTTTTCCGGCGTTTCTTGTGTGAATGAGAAGTATGCGCTTACTGAGGAAAACATCGACACTCAGGTTCAGGTCTTCTCGGAAGGTCTCATGCTGCCGTTGGGAAATCTGGATACGCTTAAGATGAAGACGCTTCTGAGTCAGGTGGAAGGCATGGAGGAAAATGAATTCCTTTTGCCGGATGCTGATGGCGCATATGCGTTGAGCATGAAGGGCGATTACAATTTCTCCGAGCAGTTGAACGACCTCCTGGACAACCTCGAGATACAGCCTTTCAAGTATGACGAGAAGGTGGAGTTCACTCTTGAGTCGGTGGATGTGTCTTCTGTCAGGATCGAGGCAATGGACTTCCCTGAGAATCCATATGAAGTGGTCTTGAGCGAAGTTATCGGAGATCTTGAACTTCCGACTATTGCGCCTATAGGCAAGTCATTCAATGTCTCTGTGGGTGTTTCTGACAAGGCTCCTGAAGCAGATGCTCTTGAACTTCCTTCTCCAGACCTGAGCAAGTCTGCAACCGTAATTTCCGTATCTGATGAGTATCAGTTGCCGGATGCGGCGCTTACTGATGATCCTATTTCTCTTGATGTTCTTGGCAAGTATCTCAACATTGAAGAGGAATTTTCTTCTTCGCATGAGTTCGATATGGACTTCACCTTGCCTGAAGGCCTGGGAGCATTCCAGAGCGAGGATATCACTCTTGACGACAATGCAAGAGTCGTGGTGTCTGTAGAACTTGTCAATCCGTTCCTGCATTCCGGCTCCATCACTCCTGATGTGAAACTTGACGTCAGCGACCTTCTTGTACTTGAAGGTGCCGACAATTCTGTGGTCAACTTCGGTGACAGACTGGTGCTTAATGAGCAGAACCATTATAAGGCTGAAGCCTCATGGGATATCGAGAGTCTGGTCCTGAACGGCAAATGGGATGCATCATCGGGACATAACGAATATTCTTCTACAGTCAAGGTGACTGTTGACGGAACTGTCATTCTTGACGGACTCATGACTACGACCAGACTTCTTGCCCAGACCAGGCAGACAGACCTTAAGGTGTCCATCCGATTCGAGGATTTCGCCATCGAGGATGTAAACTTCACCCTTGAGGATCCCATCGTCATCGAACCGGAGATCGATCATATAGTAGTGAAGATGGAGACAGAACTCCCTGAGCAGATCAAGGCGGTGCCTTATGTCACTTTCAGCGATCAGTCTGCAGTGAGCGTTTCCATCAAGCCGTCAGGCCTTGAAAACTTCACAGACCTTGACCTCATGATAGATAACATGGTCATCCGTTTCCCTGAAGGAATGGAGGTTGAAGGAACCGCTGCGAACAATACGATTACAGTGAACGCTTCAGACATCAGTAACGGCTTCCAGAAGACATTCAAGGTCAAGAAGTTCAACATCCCTGCACCTGATGCTGACCATAATCTCAAGTATGAAGGGGCGATTGCAGTAGATGTTGATGCAAGTGCATCAGGCTCTGCGACTTATCGTGCTCTTGCCAATTCAGAGGACATATCGTTTGCAATCGATGTCAATGCAAATCTTGATATCGCCGATTACAACGCTGTCATTGCTGACGTGACCTATGACTTCGAGAAGATCGAAGAGTACTTCTCGTTTGACCTGCCGGATGACGTGAAGGATATGAAGCAGATCATCGTATATCCTGAATGTACGGATCCCGCGGAGGAGCCTGCGATCACCATGAACTTTGACCTGCCGGAAGTTGATGCCATTGCTCTCACCGCCGCTGCGGACAAGCCTGTCAGAATCATGTTCCCTGATATGATCGTGTTTGAAGAGGCTGCTCTTGCTTCCTATAATTATGACAAGTCTGCGAATTCGATCACGCTTACCGGTAAGATTCCTTCACAGATCATCCTTCCTATCGAGAAACTCGTGATAAATCCGACGAAGAATGCCGAAGACAGACTGGTGGCGGAAGGCCATCTTGTTGTAGAGGGAAGTATCGCTGTGGCAGAATGCAGTATCGTAAAGGATGATATCGAGAAACTCAAGGAATCGGTCATTTCTATTCAGGCTCATATACCTGCTATGGAACCTTCTACTGTGGGTCTCGACTCTTATACTACGGATATCAATGAGGACATAGCCATTGATTTCGATCTCGGTTCTGATCTTCCTGAAGAACTTCTGGAATTGGGACGCATCGACCTGAAGGATGTATATCTTGATCTCACCCTGGATGCAGCGGCATTGCCTGATCTTGATGATATCGACCTTGAACTTAGATTTGATGTCAGGATTCCTGATATGATAGTAATCAATGATGAGAGGGTGGACAAGGAGACAGGTATACTTCATCTTGCTGAAGTGCTTGATCCGGAGACCAAGAAGATAACGGTGGCTCCTGTCAGGATTGATGCCCTGGATCTTACGGGACATGATCTTGCAGAGGGTATCTCTGACAACATTTCGCTTTCCGGAAGTCTTGAGATAAAAGATGCGACACTGTCTGTGGACGATTGGATAGGGAAGAATCATGAGATCCTCATAAGCGCAGAAATGTCAAGTGCAGACTCTGATGAGATTCTTGTCGAGACAGTTCAGGCCAAGGTGGATTACCAGATAGATCCTGTTTCCCAGGATATAGACATCAGTGCTCTTGGTGCACTCACGGAACAGGACAACCTGGCCGTCAATCTGGACCTCAACAGATTCCATATTGCGTTTGAACTTTCTACCAACCTTTCGGTTCCTCTCGGACTTGACCTTGAAATCATTCCATATTATGGCGAAGAGGCCGGTGAACCTCTCTCTGCCAGCATCGATATCGAAGCGGTCGAGACTGTTGCGGAAGTGTCCGTCCTCAAGTTCTGGATTTCTGACAAGGATGCTGACATGCCTGCCGGCTATGAGTTCGTGGAACTTGATCTCCTGTCACTCCTGAAGGGTCAGATCCCTGACCGTCTGGAACTCAACATCGCGGGTGGAACAGACTCTGAGCAGTACACATCGATCGGACTTGCTGACGAGATGGTCCTGAAGGCAGACTATGAACTTGCCCTTCCTCTCGAACCAGGCGAGAATTTCGAAATCGTCTATACTCAGGAGATTCCTGACATCCCTGCAGTCGTTTCCCAGATCCTGTCTTATGGCAATCTTGCCCTCAAGGGAGAATTCGAGAACAGTCTGCCGTTCCAACTCGAACTTTCGTTTGAACTTCATGATTCAGAAGGAAGGATCATCGAACTCGCCGAAGGCTCCGGAAAACAGACCATCCCGTCACGGAATCTCGACGGTTCACCTGCTGAGTTCGATCTGAACCTGTCCCTCATCAAGAAGCCGGGTGTCGATGTGAGCGATATCTCGTCAATGAATATTGTGGTTACTGCAAATTCCGGTGACGCAGTCGGTCAGCCTATCAATGAGAATGACTATGTCGTAGGAAATGTCATTGTGGTGGTTCCAGACGGAATCACCATGGATCTGAACGAACTGACATCCAAAGATGAAGAATAGCATTGTGAAGTAACGATAAACAGAAAACGATTATGAAAAGAAATAGAATAATTATCTCATTGGTGTTGCTTCTCGTGCCTTTCATGATGGGTGCTCAGGTGCTCAAGGGAAGTTACTTCATGGAAAATTCCGTGAACAGAACCAAGATGAACCCTGCTTTTGCAGCGGGATATGATTATTTCCAGATTCCTGTCCTCGGAAATCTCGGGCTTGGAGTCTATTCCAACCTGGATCTGGCCACCTTCCTGTATCCGACGGAAGGTGGAAAGACCATGACCGCCTTCCATCCGAATGTCTCCGTGGAACAGTTCAGCAGGGCTTTGGCAAGACATCCTTATGCTGATGCGGAGTTCTCCACAAACCTCATCAGTTTCGGATTCTACACCAATCGTAACAGTTACTGGACCTTTGACCTCGGCATGAAGGTGGGGCTTGATACCGACCTTCCTCACGACCTGTTCACCTTCCTCAAGAAGGGAACAGGTATGGGCAGCAACTCATACAACATTGCAAACATAAATATGTATGCAAATGCCTCCCTGTATGCGTCTCTCGGATATTCACACGACCTTTCATACCTGTTGAAAGGCCTCAGGGTAGGTGCCAGGGCACGTTTCATCGCTCCTGTGGCTTATGCTGGCGTGAACCTCGAGAATGTCAGACTCACCACATCTGAGGAAAAGTGGACCATCGATACGGAGGGATATCTCAATGTCGCGATGCACGGTGTTCAGATGCCTAGGGTATCCGGCATGAGCGATATGGGAGATTTCTTCAATCAGGTGGAATTTGACCCTCAGGCCCTTATCAGCAATGGTGTTCTTGCAGGAAAAGGTTACTCTTTCGACCTCGGAGTGTCATATGAACTGAATATCGGCAGCATCTTCGACGGCGCCAATATTTCTGCAGCATTCACTGACCTCGGACAGATCTTCTATGATCCGGCAGCAGTGAATTCATACAATACCAAGGGCCAGTTCAACTGGGCCGGATTCCAGGATGTAGGCATGGATACTGATTTTGAGGGGATGCCGGATGAGATCATGAAGGATCTTGAAGGCCTCATCGCCCTTCAGGACGGCAAGGAAGGCAAACTTGTGACTTCTTCAATGCCAAGTTTCTATGTGGGAGCGGAAATGCCTATCCCTTATGTAAAGATGATGAGTGTCGGCCTGCTGTATTCAGCAAGAAAGAGCATCAGTTACACAAGACATGAGTTGACGGCATCATATAACCTAAAGCCATGCAACTGGTTTGCCTTGAGTGCCAACTATTCGTTCCTGAACACGGCGAAGACTCTTGGTCTGCTCATAGAACTTACTCCGAAGGTGGGACCGGCCTTGACCATAGGAACCGACTATATGTTCCTGGAACTGGCTGAAGCACCGTTTGTGCCTGTGCTTGAACTGCTTCCTACATCATTCAGGTTCAACATCAACTTCGGTCTGGCGTTCAATGTCGGCTCAAAGCAGTTGAAGAAGAGCCGTAAGGACGTTGTCAAGGAGTAGTCTGACCTGCCACGAAGGTGATGCACAGTTATTGGTCATCACAGAAAATATGAAAGTCTGCCCGTCATCTGCCGATGGGGTAATGTAGCCGCTGTAGCAACGGACTCCGTTCATGGAACCGCTCTTGGCCTTTATCCTGCTCCGCATTTCGACGGGCAGGCTTTTCAGATTATATTCCAGAGTCCCGTTTCCTCCCGGTGTAGGCAGACTTCTGAGGAAACTGTCATAGGATGGAGAGTCCATCATGGCTTCAAGAAAACGGCAGAAGAAATCCGGGGATACATAGTTCTGTCTTGACAGGCCGCTTCCGTCCTGGATCTTCACTCCGTGTGAAATGTCCACTCCCAGGTCCTTCAGCACATCTTTTACCGTTTCTTGTCCCAGAGTTCTGAACAGGGTCTCCGCATACAGGTTATTGCTGTCGTGATTGGTCTCGAAGGCGATACGGGCCAGGGAAGGAGAGAATGCAGAGCCTATGATGCAGATGGAGTCAGGTGCTTCTATGCGACGGAGTCTGAAATCCGCTACCTCTCCCTTGCATTCCAAACCTCTTTTTATCAGCCAGTTCCTGAAATAGTATGCACAGGTGTACTCCGGGAACTTGTTTGCGCAGTCCACTCTTTTTGCTGCCCTGTCCACTCCGAATGTTCCCCTTATCTCTGCGACAGGAGCAACATCGCTCGTATACATGTAGAGGAGGTCGCCGGAACCGCTCACACCTGTCGAACAATCGTATCTGAATTCCATCCATGGAGTCTCCGGATAATATGGCCTTATATTTACAGGTGCTCCAACCTCATGGCCCGCAGAGACGGAGAATGACTGTGTGTTCTCGTAAAACATAAGGCCCGTGGCGCCTGCTCCGTAATATGTCCCTATGTCGTTCCATTCCCATGATGGTTCTTCTGCCATTCCGTCAAAGATCCTTCCGTCTCCGACGATCCGGCCTTCTATCTTTCCTATTCCAGCCGACCTTATTATGGCTTCCCATTGTCCGAATGTCCTGTCCAGAGCGACCGCTATCGAGTCTTTCGAGCCGATTGTAGGGTCTCCGCCTCCGATGACATAAAGGTCTCCCTTAAGGACTCCGTCAATGATTTTACCGTCATATCCGATGGATGTTTCATACTGGAAATCCGGACCCAGACGGTGCAGGGCCGTGCCGGTGGAGATGAGTTTCATGTTCGAGGCAGGAACGAGCATCTTGTCAGCATTGATGTCAACGATGGTCTTTCCATCTGCAGTGCGGACGCAGATGCCTGTCACTGCCTGTGAGAGTGCAGGGCTCGAAATCAGTTCCTCGATCTTTTCCTGAAGATTGACTTCATCTGCCGGTGTCTGGCCGTACGATGTCGTGGATAGGGCGAGAGCCAGCGTCAGGTATGTAAGAATATTCTTCATTTCTATCATATTTGTCTTGATGTGACAAAAATAACACAATTTCAGCAAAGGGTTGCGGATTTATGTATATCTTTGCCTGATACGATGTTGATCAACATATAATATAAATATAACCTATGGCAAAGAGAGTTCTCGTTTCCGGCGGTGCCGGCTATATCGGCAGTCATGTTACTGTCGAACTTATCAGCGCAGGCTATGATGTAGTGGTGGCTGACAATATGTCAAACTGCGACATGACCTGCTTTGAGGGCGTCAAGAAGATCACAGGCAGGGATGACATCCCGTTCTGCCGGATCGACTGCTGCGACTATGCATCAGTAGACAGACTTTTCAGTGACTACAAGATTGACGCTGTCATCCATTTCGCAGCCTTCAAGGCTGTAGGAGAGTCGGTTGCCGAGCCTATCATGTACTATCGCAACAACCTTGTGTCATTCCTGAACATCCTCGAGGCTGCCAAGACTCATGGCGGATGCAACGTGCTCTTCTCGTCATCGGCGACCGTATATGGAGAGGCTGAGAACCTTCCTGTGACAGAGCAGACCCCTCGTCTGCCGGCAACATCTCCATATGGCAACACCAAGCAGATGTGCGAGGACATCCTCCGCGACGTGGTGTTTGCTACAAAGGATTATGATGGTACAGCGCAGGGACCTGTCAAGGGTATAGCCCTACGCTATTTCAATCCTATCGGAGCCCATCCTTCTGCCCTTATCGGCGAACTTCCGCGCGGCGTTCCAAACAACCTCGTGCCGTTCATTACACAGACTGCTATCGGCAAGCGCGAGTGCCTGAGCATCTTCGGCAACGACTATCCTACAGAGGACGGGACATGTCTGCGTGACTATATTGATATAGTGGACCTGGCAAAGGCTCATGTGGTAGCGGTATCACGCATGATGGACGGGAAGATGAAGGAAGGATACGAGATATTCAATATCGGCACCGGCCGCCCTGTGTCTGTGGCAGAACTTGTCAATGCCTTCGAGAAGGTCAACAACCTCAAACTCAACTACAAGTTCGCCCCTCGCCGTCCTGGCGATGTTGTAGCGATCTGGGCCGACACCAGATTGGCCAACGAGGAACTCGGCTGGAAGGCAGAGCGCTCGGTAGAGGAAACCCTCGCTGCAGCATGGGCCTGGGAGAAACGCCTCGCCGGAAAATAATCCGAAAGTTCATATCATACGAAAACAGTCCGAAACCCGTGCGGGTCTCGGACTGTTCTGTTTCTGATGATCGGGAGATTACTCCTGCTTTGAAACTACTGCGCTGAGTTTCTCGCAAAGTTCGTCGAGTTTCTCGAACATCTCCTTTATAAGACCGTTGTAGTATGCCTTCTTAGGTCCCTCAGGGTGATTTGCCCTTGTTCTGAGGGAATTGTAAAGTTCAACAGCCTCGTCGATTATCTGTGCTATTTCGTCAGCATCCTTGTGTGGGTTGAGCGCTACGAAGAGTGCGCAGTCGTCAATGAATTCTGCAACGAAATACTCGATGTCTTTCTTTAAAACTCTAAGGTTCATGGTAAATACGTATTAAGTGAAATTTGTTATAACGCCCGCAAAGATAATAAAAAAAAGAAAAACTTATAAAAAAGAGAAAAATGTGCAGGTCATTCGTCACATTTTTCTCTTTTTTAAACTGATTGAATCAGAATATTTGTATCTTGGCGGGGAATAGCAAGGGGGAGTTGAATCGTTTTTCGAGACAATTATGTCTTATTACTAACTATTCAACTTTTTTAGATCATGAGTAATTCATCTAAAACCCCCAAAGGCAGGCTCGTTGAAATTGACGGCATCACTTATCAGATCATTGACGGTAAACTGTACAGGTACGCAGATCTGACATTTGACAAAGGATTCAAGATCGTACTCGGTCGTATTGGAAGCGAAGAACTCCTGCGCCATCTGTTGAACAGGCTTTTAGGAACAAGCATCGTTCATCTGGAGTATAGGAATACCGAGCATCCGGGTATGACTGAAGAGGAAAGGTCTTCACGTTTCGATGTATATTGTGAAGACGAGAACGGAATCTGTTTTCAAGTGGAGATGCAGAACTGGAGCCAGAAGTATTTTTACAAGAGAGCCATTTACTATTCGTCCCTGGTCCTTATGGATCAGGCTGCAAGGGCACAAAGAGAGTACAAGGAGACGATCGGAAAGGAGACCGGGAAGGGCTGGGACTATAATTTCCAGCCGTTATATGTGGTGAGTTTCCTGAACTTCAGCAATTGGACATCTCAAAACGCCCAAGCAAAGAGAAACCCCTACATATCCACGTATAGATATGTAGATATTGAGACAGGAGACGAACTGAGTGACAGCACGAATCTGGTGTTCGTTGACCTCCATGGCTTTGACAAGACGGAGGAGGAATGCGAGAGCCTTGAAGATATCTGGATGTACAGCATCAAGAACATGCACTCCATGCTGGTTTGTCCGGAGAAGTTCAAGGGTACGGAAATTGAGGACCTGTATGTCAAGTCTGAACTTGCAAAGATGACAGTAGAACAACGCTTAAAATACGAGGAAAGTATCATGACACGTAATGACATTCTTAACAGCATTGCAGAACAATTGGAAGATGCAAGAAAGGAAGCGCAGGAGCGGGGTGCTGCGGAGGGACGAGCAAAGGGAATGGAAGAAGGCCTGGCAGAAGGTCGTGCAGAAGGACGAGCAGAAGGACTCGAAGAAGGACGAGCAGAAGGAAGGGCAGAAGGAAGGGCAGAAGGCAGAGCGGAAGGACAGAAGGAAATATTGAGGATGTTACATTCCAAAGGGATGAGCATCGAGCAGATCAGTGAACTGCTCGAAATGGATTACAGCGATGTCGAGATGGCTGTAAATATTTAACAGAAACACCTGTGACAATTCTTCTTGTCACAGGTGTTATTTTTTCCGACGTCATCAACAGGGACTCTATGTCCTGTCATGAAATACTGCCGGTTCTCAGTTATCTGAAATTATATGGCAGGATATTGCCAGGTCCATGAAGTATGACTTGATGTGAACTTGACTGTTCCTCCCAGCACCTCTTCGCCTGGTCCGAACGGATCCGGATCCTCTGGATCGACAGGATCTACATCAGGTGCAACGAGGCCGCCTTCCCTCAGGTCGAGTGTGTAAGTGTATCGGAACCCGCGTACCCAGTCTGTGTCAATAGGCGTCGCAATCCATTCATATTCTCCTGCTTCGCTTGGAAATACCTGAGTTCCCGCAGAAGATGTGATGTTTACGAGAACAGCAATGAATGCACCTTCACTTTCATTGCCCTTCTCATCAGTATCCCATGGAATAAGTTTTTGAGGAATAAGCATGGCATTGTCTCCGTCTGTAGGCATGAGACTGATTGCCTCTGTGCCGAGAGTACGTGCTTCAGCATACTCCACCTTATATTCTGTTTTGTTTGCAGAAGGTGTCCAAAGTTTTGTATGGAAGTCAAAGTCTCCGGAAGAAGCAACCTGTGCGATACGCACTCCTTTTACCTTATATGTATAACCGGCATTTGAGTTGAGAGCCTTGATTTCTACCTGAGTAAGGGCATGGTCAAATATGAGTCCCACTCCGGTCTCTGCATTCTCTTTGCTTCCGCTTGCATTTGCTACAATGAAGTCGACTTGGTTACTTATTTCAGCCGCAGGAGCGAACCCTGTCAGTGTCTGAGCGGTCTTGTCAATGCTAAGAGTACCTCCGAGACGATTCTTTGACGGAGCATAAGCATAGAAATCAAGGGTGCTGCCGTCAGAAGGCCAGTAGTAGGATGTCTCAGAAGTAAAGTAGTTGCCATTGCGGTTATACTGGAGATCGGTATAGTAGTTTGTTTCACTTTCATTGGTTGCAGTCACCCAGATGGTCTGAAGATTATCTGTGGTTGTGACTGATGCGCGGGTCATGGCAGTATGAAAATCAATGACCTGACCTCTGCTTACTTCCTTGACACTGTCTTTAGTGCAGGAAACGAGGGCGAGTAACGCCATAGTTATAAAAATATATCTTTTCATTTTCATTACCTCCTATGATTATTTTCTGTCATAAGTGTAGTATACATAGCGATCAAATCCTGTATAATAGTTCTCATCAATAACTAGTGTGACACAAGTCTTTTCTTCCTGATTGATGTCATGGATTTTTATCTTCGGATAGTCACCGGTATCTTTATCTTTAAGAGCCTCAAGATAAATGTTCCTATCGTCGTCAACAGTAAAAGATGTAGGGATTACTGTTCCGTTGGAAGTGATGATCGTCAGGTTATAATTGTTATCAACATCAAATTCATAGAATCCGTTGTTGCCAAACCATACTTTCAATTCTTCTTCTGTCTCCTTCGTGAAGCTGTCATGCTCTTCTGTACCTTCATAACCCTCCTGCTTTACATAAGTTATCAGTGCCTTCTTGGCCAGCCAATGGCCCTCAAGTTCCCTGCGCGCAATTGCTCCTTCGCTAGGTTCTTCAACATCGTTGACCTTCAGAGTAAACATGATATCATCTCCCAGGATTGTCTCGGTAATGTCATCTTCTGGATCTTTATCCTCTGGATCTATATAACCTGCACCTGTAGTGAGGTTCAGACTGAATGCGTATACATTTCCGGCTGTCAGTACAAGTCCGTCAGGAACAGGAACTGCGGCCCAGCCATATTCGCCTGCAGCGGCAGGGAATATCTGGGTACCTGATGCGGCAGCCTTGATCTGAAGTTTGATGGCGATATATGCTCCTTCTGCATCATTATTCGGATCTGTTTCAGGATTCCATGCTGTAAGGGTCTGCGGAAGCACCAAGGCATCATTGTAATCTCTTTCAGAATAACTGTTATACATCAATGTCTGACTGCCACTATATATGTTGATGACATTATCCGCATACTCCATGGAGTATGTTGTCTTCTCATCTTCTAAAGTCCATTCATTTGTATTTGCAGTAATATTGAGTGTTCCTTTTGAGGCAAAGTTCACAAGGCGGACACCTGCCACAGAATAATTATACTCAGCATTGTTCTCATACGCTTGTACCTGTATTCTTGCAAGTCTGTGATTGAAGTTCAAGTCCACACCTGTGGCTTCATTATCTTTGTTTCCATATCCTACGGCTGTCATGAGGTCAACCTGCTGATTGATGTCTGCAACAGGTGCAAAATCTGAAATTTCCTGTTTTTCAGAGTTGATGGTAACGGTTGCCCCAGTATTATCTGCACCTGGCGTATATGCAAAGAATAAAAGAGGTGAACCGTCTGCAGGCCAATAGTATGCAGGATTGGATGTGAAGTAATCTCCAAGTCTGCCGAAATAAGCATCGGTGAAAAATGGAGTAACTCCAGTCAGTGTTTGACCATCTGTAGTCAGATTGAAAGCGGTAACATAAAAATGGTCCATGTAATAAGCACTTTCCTTCACATCACCCTTGGTCTCAACGACCTTGAAGTCAATAGCGTGCCCCTTATTGACCGTCTTGATTTCATCTCTGGCACACGACGCGATAGCAAGAACCGCTACTCCCGTCAGGATTAATAACCTTTTCATAATGAACTTAGTTTTGTTTGTTTACATATTTATATTTATATCAATATTTCCCCACTCATCTACGGATGGCTTGAAGCCTCCACCATTAACTACCGGCTTCGGTATTGGGAGATTGTCAAGGACAATCTTTATATTGTACGGGTCGTCTGACTCATGAACCTGTTCCGTAACATCGAAAGTATATTCCCACAGACTGCCGTCAGCAAGAGTCACATATATAGCGAGAATGTGTGTATTAGGAGAAGACGGACAGTGACCGAAAGATGACAATGCACCCGTCACTGTCTTGTTTTCAGAATCATAAGAACAGTCAAAGGCAATAGTCGCGAGTTCTTCACACAACACATCTCTTTGAGGGAAGAAGCCGTCAGCCATGCCTGAAAGCGTGCCGTAGATGTCCTCAATCCATTTCAAGTTCTCTGCGTTCTTTATTTCCACAGTACAGTTGATCACATCCGGTTCAGGGTACAAGGTCACTTTGGAATAGGATTCATTGAGCAGCACATCTTCTGCATAAGCGCTCCAGACATTTTCAGGAGAATCAGCCAGCCTCTCTCCATCATCTTTAGGTGCTTTTATTGTAGCAGCCATGGCATACAAGCCGCGTAATGCGTCTGCATCCTTTGTCGTTACCCTCAAGGACTCGTATGTCAAATCGTCAAGGACATCGATATTCTCTGTATCACTGTTGAGACAGATGATGTCGTAAGTGCCCGAGTCAAGTCGGATTCTTCCCCCTTCATGGCCGATAAGATCATAACGTATCGGCCTGCCGCCGTCGTCCGGGAACAGGTACAGGGACATGGACTTCGGGGAGGCTTCCGGATCGTTGTGCCAGTCGAAGACGACGTCTACTTCGAGGACATGGCTGTGGTCGTAGCACAGTTCCTTGTGGACACACGACGTGAGCGCCAGCGTCAGGATGACACAGGACATGAGCATGATATTATGAAGGGTCGCTCTCATCGTCTGCCTCCTTTTTCCCATTGCGGACCTTTCCTGCCGATCACCCACACAAGCGATACTTCGGCCTTGGTCGGTCCCATCCAGTGGCGCTGTCGGGTCTCCTTCCACACATAGCAGCCGTCTTCCGGATCATATATCTTGTATTCGCCGCCAAGATAGCCCAGTCCTATGCAGAAATCCAGATTGAGCGACCTGCCGACCGGAAGAGCATAGCCGTAAGCGATGCCTCCACCGTAACTGAAGTCGCTGATCTGTCCTCTGCCACCGAGTTCGAAGTCGTATGTGAAGGCCTGTCCGTAGAGGCCCAGGTGGTGGCCTGAGAGCACGGTTTTTCTGGCCGTCTTTCCGAAATACTTCCTGACTTCGGCCTCGCCGCCATAGACTCTCCAGTATCTGTGGACTGCGTCGCTGTCCCACCAGGCACAGTTCCATCCCGCCGTAGCGGCCCAGCCTTTACCAAGATGGAATTCCAGCCCGATGTTCGGCACAAGGGCCGCATCGTAAAGGAGGTTGGTCTTCACGGCGAAGACAAAACCGCCGCCGTCAGTCGTCTCCCGGTCGTCACCGTCATACGCCAGAGCAATCCCAGGGCTGTTCTCAGGCATGCGGTGCGCACTCCCGGACATCGTCTCTGTCGGGAGGCATGCGACAAGAGGGGTAAAGGAACTATATGAAATGCCTGTGATGACAGCCTGCCTTAGAACAGGCATATATCTTCGGTACAGGAAGTTCCATGTATAGCCTCCGTCGAGTTGCTTCAGACGCCATTTGCGGGTCTCGTCACCGATGGACCTGTCGGACAGGATACGGATTACTTTCTCTCGGTCGTGGCGGAAATATCCTTCCCTGACGGCAGCAAGAAGCCCCTCCCAGTTTTCCGCCGAATGTGTGGTCCGGATCTGATCTCGGTTCAAAGCCCCGTCTGAAGTCTGCAGAATCAACTCCTCAAGAGCCGCCGCGCGTTTTTCGGCAAGAGATGCATTGAGATAAGGCGACCCTTCAGGAGAAGACCATGCTGAGATGCTGAGGGAGTCTATCCTCCGGCAGCGTCCCGAAACAAGTTTTTCTATAAGTTTAAGATTGTATGAGTTTGAGAGGTATTCTGTATCTATCTGAGTTTCAATCAGTCTGAAATGAATCTTCGCCCCATCTGCTGACTGGCCATAGGCAGACATGCTGCTGACGAACGTCAGCAGCAAGGCAGATATCGATAGTATGAGGCGTAGTCTGTTCATTGGTTAATTTACATTTCCGCTTCTATATACACACCGGACACGGTTTATGTCGTTCTGGCGATCATTATAGCCAGATGCATATTGTACTTTATAAATGGTTTTAGAACTTGTTACCGGTGTACTCAAAATACCACTTCTGGTTCCATCCCAATATGTGAGGGTGACTCCTGCATCAGGTACTGCCTGTACATCTGCACTTTGATTCTGATAAGAGGCATTTAAATATTGGTCATAACTGTCTGCAATGTTCTCAATGTTTTCATCAACACCGCTTCCTACATATGTATATACATCATTGCCATTTACATCTTTCCCGATAAAAAGAGCGCTTGTTGCTCTTGCAGCCTGTGCATTTTCCAAATAATAGTCACCCCATGTGTCAGATTCACTGCCTCCAATCCACGATGCAAGCCAGTTCGTATTATACAGGAAATAATTTTTATGGAATGCAGGCTGACAAGACCAGTATTCCTTATTCTGGAATACTGAAAAATCAGAATATCCTCCGACCATTATCTGTTCCATTTCGTCTATGGCAGGAAGGTACCAACTTCTTTCAGTTACTAAACTGTTAGATGGATTTCGGCGATTTTTATGAAGACAATATTCGATTGCACTGCTAGGGGTGTCGTTCAATGCCCTTTTTATCTGTCCGATTGCGACATAACTTCCGGCACCATCTGGGTCTGAATCAATTATACCATTTGAAAATCTTCTCCCGGCAAAGTCATTGTCAGCATTAACCAAATCTTCTGAGATGTCCCGTGCCTCTCTAGTCAGATAAAAATCGTAGTATGGCGCGAGGCCGTTGATTATGTTATTGACGGTTTCCTGTGCCCAACCTCCGCTTGAAGATGCCACAAGGGCCTTCGTCTTAAGTCCATCCCCCATATTGCCGGAGAAGGTAACCCCGTCCAGTCCCCACTCCATACCATCAGTAGTTGCACCATAGGGGTCATCGGCAGCATAGTTGTAAAGGTATTCTTCGTGGTATTCGATGTCGTAGTAACGGGTCGGTTCAGGGGTTGCGGTCTGGTCGTTCCAATCCCCGTTCCATATCCTCCATAGATTTCTCTGCTCAAGATTGTAGTTGAGTGTCTGGGTCCCTTGAGAATCAGTGAATTCAAATACTATCTTACCCTTTCTGGATGGAGTCTGGTCAACGGTATAAGCCCCGCCTTCTCCGGTGAATTTCCCATGCCCGGTCTTGTCATACACATTAGGATTTTCATCCACATAGACCCAGAATCTGTATTTCTGTGCGGAATCAGTATCATTCTCATATGTCAGGACAGGTCCCGCTACGTCACTTGCGTTATTTGTGGTCAGAGTGCTTATCAGGTCTGTGGTGAAGTACTTCCTGATGCCGACGCCGGAAACATGTGAGGCACCGCTCGGCTGGCTCTGCTCGATTGCAATCCATGTCCTGTCGGATTCCGGAATGGTGACTGTAAGCGAACTGTTCGGTGATAAGGTTATGTCTATAGGACGGAATTCGAAATGGGCATCCATCAGCGTCTCTCGCTCCATGGCAATGGAAAGACCTTCATTTGTGATATCCACCCGGTGGTCGACGGATATGTTGTCCGGCTGTCCGGGCACAATGGCGTTTGTGGAGTTTGTAAGACCTTTTATGGTCACCTGGTTGATGAGATGCTGATTGCGGATCACCTTGAAGTCGTTGTAGTTGTTCTGACCGAGGTATAATCTGTACGCAACCTGTTTCACCAGTCCGTTGTGGTCCGTGTAGATTCCTTCTATCAGCACATATGTCGCTTTCTGGCCGTCTCCAAGGAGTGCAGGCTTGAATTTCTGCTTATCATTGTCAAGTATGCCTGGCGGATAGGAGAATGAACTTTCTTTTTCTGCAGATACCAGATGCTCCGGCATATAGAATGTAAACGACATCACCGAACCGGGATCAGGATTGTCTGTTGCGTCCGTATGTGTAATTATTTGATTTGTCGCGTTTTTAGTCTCCTGACTGTCCTCGTAGGATGTCACGGTCGTACCCGATCCGAGTTTGACTTGATTCGGACTGTTCTTTACACTCCATTTCAACAATTCGAATTCCGGTTCAGCCACTACCTGATCGGCATGAACCAGGATGTTGACGGTAACCTTGGAATATAGTTTCCTGAGAGGTATGGTTGCGACGGTGTTCTGGTTCTGACTTGCGTCTAGAAGGTTGAATGTCGTACCGTCCTCAGCCGTTCCTATCATCGGGAATCCAGCCTTTTTTCCGGCTACCCTCGGCATTTCGAATCCTTCGAGCGGGAGAGTCTGTGCCAGAAGTTCATCAAGTGTTGATATTCCGGAATATACGGATACCTCATTTCCTGATGCATCGGTCTTCTTGTAGTGTTCGGCGTTGGCAACGATATAGATGCTGCACTTATCCAGATTAAGATTGGTCTTGTCATATTCGAGTTTCTGACCGTTCAAGGTGCCGATTATGCCTGTCTGCCCTGTGCCGATCTCAATCATGAAAGCGTCGGGACTTGCGTTATAGTTTCTTATTGTGACGGGCGATGTGACGGCCTTGCCGGCATTGTCAAATATGAACATGGTCATCTCGGTGATGAGCGATTCGTCGTCTTCCTCCGAACCCAAGGCCTTTGTACCGACAACTTTGCTGTCGAACCCGACAACCGCTCCGATGATCTGAATATTGCCTCTCTGGGATGTTTCAGGAACGAAGACGCCTTCGTCTTCCATACAGGAGACGAAGATTGCCACGGCATATATGGCTAGAAGTATGAGTCTATATAAGTACTTCATGATCAGTCAAATTCTATGTTCACTTCGTTGCTGGCCCATGTGCCGGCCTCGATGATGGCAATGGTTATGGCGTCGCCGGCGAAGTTGATGATGATCGAATATTTCTTTCCTGCCTGGAAGTCCAGGTTGGTCGTGAATGTGGTCATGACACCTGATCCTGTCGGCATGTCGTCCCAAGTGAATTCTCCGCTTATCGCTGTATCCTGAGGGATGAGCATTATGTATCCGTCCTGTGTGGATGAGCAGTTCTTGGAGAGACTGTATGATATTCCTCCGTTTTTGAACGAAGGTATTGTCGCTTTCGTCAGCGCGTCTGATATGGTGTAGGTCACGGAAGCGGGCAATCCTGTCGAGGTTCTTGTGACAGGTGTCCTCGAGTCTGAAGCCATCATAGGGACCGTCATGCTGTCGTATGCAAGTCCTGTCAGTTTCAGTTTGAGATTGGAGATGTCGATGGTCGTGTTGTCATTGTAGTTGTTTGCCAGAACTTCAAAGCAGAACAGTCTGTGCTCGAAGTTGAATCCGACGATTCCAGACCCTTTGCCGGTCTGGTCGGTTGCGGCTGCGGTCATCAGGTCGACAAGGGCGTCATTGCCTGGTACCGTGATGTCGACATTTCCGTTTGCGTCCGGCGTACCGAAAGGATAGGTATATGTGACCTTCGGCATGTCCGTGGCTGAAGACCCGCTGATGCTGATGCCGGAGTTGTCTGCATTTGTCGGATAATATGCAAAGAATGAGTATGTCTTGGCAAGGTTCCATTCCTTTACCTGCGTGCCGTCAGAGGATGGGTCGGAGTCATAGGTGCAGATGCCGTTGTTGTCGCATTCGACCGTCTGGTTGTAGAAGAGGTCTGGGGTTGATACAGGTCTTGCCGTGGCCCAGTTGCTGTCGTATGAATATGCCAGGACTCCGGAACCCTTGCCGCGCATGTTGACGTTGATAGGGGTCTTGGTTTCGATGCCTGTGGAGAAGGTGATATATCCTCCCCATGGAGCATGGATATCAGGTGTGTCCACCTGCTTCTGGCAGGCGGCAAAAGATATCATCATGATCATATATGCGTATACTCTTCTCATTTCCATTATTTTATGATGACGGAGCCTGTGGCCTGTTCGTCCTCCCAGTCCGTGACCGTAGGTTCGGCGAAACTGATGCTGTAGTCCACATCAAGCAGGGCCTTGTAGGTGTATGACTTCCCTTCCAGCCATGCCGGTACGCTGCCTGTGGCCCTTATCGTCTTTTCTATCCTCTTTGCCGTGTAGTTGATTCCGTCGCTGGAGATTTCGCAGTTCAGGATGATTCTGACGGCATTGCTGTTGTCTGTAAGGTCTACCGGGATCACGGTAAGACCTTCGTCTCCGGTAGGACTTATCGTTCCGTCTGTGAGTTCCGTGTCGTTGTTGTATACTTTGTCATCTATCTTTTTCAACACCACGTCCGGGATGTTGCTTGTAAGTTGCAGTGAGGTGGTCGACAGGTCTGACCATCCCTGACCGACGGTGTATGTGCCGGAACTTTTCATTCCGTTGATCTCGGCTCTGTTGATCCTGATGTATGTTCCGTTCTGGACGTCATCTGCAAAGCCTATGTTGATCTTTATGTTCGACAGAATATGGCTGAAGTTCAAACCGACCTTGTAACCGTTGTCTGCTGCCTCATCCGTAGTCATGCTGGCTGACGCAAGCATGAAGTCATCATAGAATCCGGTCTTTTCGTATTCGAATGAAAGTTCTTCAAAGACCCCGTTCCCGTCGATGCCGGCGTTGGCGATTCTGACGGATGCATCTGCCGGATGGAATGCCGCGAAACTGTACTTTGCGTCCGGCACCCAATATCTCGCAGGGGAATATTGCCACAATGCGCCTGCACGGGTCACCTCGGTACCGTCGAACGCTGTATAGGATGCAGTGCCGTCAATTGTGTAATATCCGTAGACCTTGAAACGCTCCATGCCCGTCACGTCGTTGATCAGGGCCTTTGTGCCGCTGACGGAAGAACTGAAAGCAATCGCCGTGTCGCCTGCAGGGACAGGAGACGGCTCTTTCCTGCATGAGGCAAGAGATGCCGCAGCAAGCAGTGCCGGCAGAATGATGCGCAATATGTAAAGTCTGTTCTGCATTTCTGTTTCGTTTGAAGACTAGTGTCTTCATATTGGAACCCGCCGGTCCGGTCAGGGACCGGTGGGTTAGGGGATTACTGAATGGTAGTTCCGCTTGGATCTGGATCATTCTCTGTCCATCCGGTAACAGTAGGAGCACTGAACTCGATTGCATTCGGATTAATGCTTATGTTGTAGGTATAGTGAGTACCAGGAGCCCATGTGCTGGTCAATGGAATTGTTGCGTTGAGAACATCATCAGTGCCTGCGATAGTGTAAGTAATTGCAATGTCAGAATCGTCTGCAGGTACGACCATGATTGATACACTCTGTGCGCTGTTGTTCAGGGTCTTATCAGCGAATTCTGTCAAAGTCAGGTTTGTGGCTTCTGCAGTTGCACTCCACGCAGCAACTGGAGTTGCTGCGCTATAGTCAACTGTATAAGAACCTTTCAGCGTAGGTTTTACAAGACTTACTGAATTAACGGTTACGTTCGATCCTGTAAAAGCAAGGGTAACCTTTGCAAGAGCGTGTTTGAGGGCTGTGCCTACAGTCTCTTTCGAATATCCCTTATTGTCTGTGTCGTCATAATATTCCGCACCATATAGATAGTCTGTCTGAGCGCCAATTGTGGTTTTTCCTGTATTGTCTGCTCCGGTGACAGAAAGAGTGTTGGTTTCATAACTAGCGTTTCCGTGAGGAGCATATACAACAAAATCAAGGTTGCTCTGAAGCGGCCAGTACTGACCTCCTGTCCAAGTGGTGGTTCCTGTGAATTCGACATTGGCAAAATACGGAGCCTTGGTGTCGTTTACAAAAGCAAATACACCCATGTTTCCAGAGAGAGTTCCGGTTTGCTCCGCCTTGGTAATGGCCCCAGTCACAGCCTTGAAACTGATTTCCTCAGGAGCGCCGTTGTAAACGACCTGAGTCTTGCTGCATGATGCGAGAGCAACTATCGCTGCTGCTGCACAAAACAAAAACCTTTTCATAATTTAAAAGAATTAGTTGATTAATTAATTTATTATAGTTCTATGTCTGTCTGTACGTCTTCCCATTCGCCTACCGAAGGAACGAATCCTCCTCCTTCGACCTTAGGCTCTTCGACCACTATCGGCTCTTCCACTTCCAGGTGGTATTCCTCGTTGTCGAAGAACTGGTCGGTGAGGTCGAAGTGGTAGTGATGCTCTTCTCCTGCGTTGTCGACGATGTTGAGGTCGAGACTCAGGAAACTGCTGTAGTCAGGGTTCTTTCCGAAGGTGTTGAAGTAGCCGGTCAGGGCTCCTTTGTCCATGTCTTTGCCCATTTCAAAGTAGACTGTCGCTACTCCGTCCGATTTCTTGTCCAGTCCGACGAAGTGGGATTCCACCTGTCCTGTGATAAGGGCCTTTACTGCACTTACCCACTGGAGTCCTTCTACAGGAGATACGGTGATCTTCCATGTCTCCACGACTGACGACGCTTCGACTTCGAGGGAGATGACTCTTTCTTCGCCGAGGTCAAATGCCGGAATAGTCAGATTCTGCAATTGTCCGACATAGAGGTGGTCCGGCTCGTTGACGATCCTTTCCGTACCTTCGAGGATCGGGTCCTTGGTGGCAGGACCCTTTGTCTCGGTCTTTTCCGCCGCCATCTGTCTTCTTGCTTCGGCCCTGCTGGCGAGGAAGGCTTCCATCTGCGCCTTTATGTATGCGGACACTTCGTTGGTGTATGCTTCCACCGTGTTCTTGTTATGCTCGTTGCGGACGATGGTGCTTTCCGTTCCGATGTTGTAGACCAGGAGGTCGTAGTCTCCCGGCACGGGGTAGATGTATCCGCCTTCAGTCGATATGTAGTCGGTGTAGACTACGGCGCCGGTTTCAGGGTCGAAGAGGTCGATGCGCATGGTTTCGGCTTCTGCTGCGGCCCTGCTGTGGTTCACCTCGGTCTTGACCTTCAGCCTGATGCTGACGGCTGTGGTGTTGTCCGAGAACGGCCTTCGCTGGCATGATGCGGCGATGACGGTCAGAAGGAGGACGGTGCATATGGTTCTGAATGTTCTCATTTCCTGCCCTCCTTTCCGTAGAACGGTATTACAAGACTGACGGCGGCCTTTGTCGGGCCGAAATAGTCGAAAAGTACGTCTCCTTCCTCTCTGAACAGAGGACCGCCTTCTCCGTGGACGTTGTAGTTGCGGGCCCATGCGTGGATGTATCCGACGGCAATGGTGAATTCGAGGTTGACGCGTTTCTTCCTGCCGATAGGCATGGCGTATGTGTAGTCGAGGCCGGCGCTGACGAATTCGCCCTGCTGACCTTCGTAATTGCGCTCGAAGTCGTAGTATCCTCCGGCTCCGTATAGTCCGAGGGAGTGACCATGGAGACGATCGGACGCCGTGCGGTTCTTTCCGAACCAGTAACGTCCTTCAACGGACCATCCCAGAAGTTCGAAGCAGTCCTTGTTCTTCGGTGATGGCCATATCCATGGGAAATAATAGTCGGCACTGACGGACCATCTGTTGCCGATAGGGACTTCCGCGCCGATGTTCAGAAGCGGTACAAGAAGGTTGCTGCGGAGCGCGAAGATCGGAGTGCGAGGTGCCTGTTGTGGGGATGGAACAGGCACCGGCATCGGTTCCGGGATTGGTTCCTGCTCAGGTTCCTGCGGGACGACGACGGGTGCCTCTTCCTGCAGTACAGGGATTTCCGGCTCTTCGAGGGTGACATAGATGCAGATCACTGTCGACGTGCGCAGAGACGGCATGTAGTGGCGGTAAAGGTAGTCCCATGTGTAGCCGCCGTCGAGTTGCTTCAGGCGCCATTTGCGTGTTTCAGGACCGACGGATGTGTCGGCGAGGATGCGCAGGACCTTTTCACGGTCGTGGCGGGAGTATCGCGAGTCTACCATGTCGGTCAGGCCCTGCCAGTTTTCCGCTCCGTCTTTCAGGATGATGCGGTCTGATGTGAGTCTGACGCTGTCTGAGCATTCTTTCAGGATGAAGTTCTTCAGTACCAGGCCTCGCTCACGGGCAAGTTCTATATTGTGACGGTATCCTCCGTCAGGTGATGCGTGTGAAATGATGGTGATACTGTCTATTCTGACGCTGTCGCGCAGGATGCTTTTAAGAGAAAAAAGGTTGTTTCTGTTTTCTTGAAGATTTTCGTCAATTTCTGCGCTATCAAAGGTGTAGTGTAGTGTGATTTTTCGGTGCAATTCACGGTGGTCCGCTCCTCAGTCGGCAAAGGCTGATAGAGAATACATTACACATACAATCGCAATGCAGATGCGTCTTATCTGCGTCGGGGAGAACATACCGCTTTACACAATTCCTTAATCTTGCTGATTGAGGAAGACCGGATGGTGAAAAATCATGCTCTCATCTGGTTCATTCATGGGTCATATGTTGATTATTGTGACATCGCGTGCAAAAAAACCAAAAAAAAGATGCTTGAAATTTTGTTTATGGGGGAGGGATTTGTTAAATTTGTACGCATTTTGTGTGGCAGATGACGGCGCGGTGCCGTCAATCAGCAAGATTAAGGAAGATTAATTCACTGATAATGAATAGACTTTCATTTTATAGATTCTTTATTCTGCTGCTGGCCTTTGGGATTGGTTTTGTGCACCTTGCTTCGGCGCAGGTCGTGGCAGTAAAGACAAATGCCCTTTATTGGGCATCTGCTTCTCCTAATCTATCAGCAGAGGTAGGATTGTCTCCGCATTGGACTCTTGAAGTCGGCGGAGGTCTCAATCCGTTTACATTCAAGGATAATCTCAAATGGAAGCATTACCAATGGCAGGGTGAGGCCCGCTACTGGATATGCGAGCGGTTCTACAGGCATTTTGTCGGCATTCATGCGGGCGGCGGCGAGTTGAACGTGGCCCGTGCGGCATGTCCTTGGCCTCGGCTTTCGGCGGACAAACGCTATGAAGGCTGGGCAGTCAAGGCCGGTGTGTCGTACGGTTATTCGTTCGTCCTTGGCGGCAGATGGAACCTTGAGGCCACTGTCGGTTTCGGAGTCATTCATGCCGATTACGACCGTTACGGCTGTGCCGTCTGCGGCGATCTTGACGGACATTTCAAGAAGACGATGTTTGCTCCGACCAAGGCAGGAGTCACTTTGGTTTACATGATAAGATAGGGAGGACGGAACGATGAGAAAACTTGCATTTATTTCAATGATTGCTTGCCTTTCGGCAGTTTCTGCAATCGCTCAGAATCCTTTCACCGTGTCGGATCAGAGTGTGGAGCGCCATGGACAGAGTGTGGTCGTGACGTTCAAGGTCACGGCATCGGAGGGTGCTGTAAGGCATGGAGAAAAGATCCTTGTATCTCCGACGCTTGTCGTAGCCGGGCAGGAGAATCAGTTGGATGCATTCTATGTGGCCGGCCCGCAGCAGCAGAAGATCATGCGTCAGAAAGAGAAACTTTCAAAGAAAACAAAGCCTGCGGCAATGATTGCCGGAGGTGAAACCTATACCTATGTGACCACGTTAGACTACGCATCCTTCCCTTCAAGGCATTTCGAACTGTCGATCGATGCTCAGAAGATAGGATGCTGCAGCGTGGGTCGATGCCTGTCTGAAAAATATTCTTTTGAGGTGGGCCCTGCGATGGTGCCTGCAGTGAAGGAAGTGGTGCCGTTTGTTGCCCAGGCAAGGGAACTCAAGCCTAAGTATCCGTTCCTGCGCATGGTGGGAACAGATGCCGGGGGCGAAAGAGGCGTGTCAGTGCGTTTCCCTGTCGCGAAGACTGTCCTCGATCCGGATTTCCTTTCCAATGCAAAGGCTCTCAAGGATATAGAGGATGCCATCCGTCTGGTGCTTGACGATGATTGGGCCGAACTCGGAGGCATCGACATCGCCGGATATGCATCTCCGGAGGGAAATACGAAGCAGAACCAGCAACTCTCCGTAGGCCGTGCCGAGGCTCTCAAGGAATACATCATCGGAAAGTTCGGCTTCAGTGACGACCGTTTCAACGTGACGGCGGGAGGCGAAGACTGGAGCGGACTCCGTGCCCTTGTGGCCGACAGCGACATGCCGTACAGGAACGAGGTCCTCGACATCATCGACAATGTGCCTCAGGAACAGCGCCAGGCAAGACTCAAGGCTCTTGCCGGAGGACGTCCTTATCGGAGCATGCTCGATGTCCTCTATCCTCAACTCCGCGACGCATGCTACATCAGCGTATGGTTCTCCGAGAAGGAGGATGTCGTGGCTCATGCGGTCAATGAGGCTGTCGGGGAAATCAACGCCGGCAAGTACGCCGAGGCTCTTGAAAGGCTCATGGCCCACAAGGATGACCCTCGCACATGGAACGCCATCGGAAGCGTGAAGGTCCTGACAGAAGACCTGAAGGACGCGCAGAAATGGTTCTCCAAGGCTGCCAAGGCCGGAGATCCGGATGCCGCCAGAAATCTTGCACAATTAGAAGAAATGATAAAATGATATAAATTACTAAACATCCAAAATTATGAAACGTTTATCGATTTTGCTCGCAGCGGCATCGCTGCTCGTAGCAATCGCAGGTTGCCAGAAGGAGCCTGCAGGAAATGAAAATGCTGAGTCTGCCAAGGCTTATGCGCAGTTTACCATTTCATTTGCAAATCCGACAGGAACAAAGGCTGCTGATGCAGATACCGGTACCGGTTATGATGCAGGTGAAGAGAGCGAATATGTTGTGAAGAATGCTACACTTTATTTTGTCAGCGGAGATGTTGTCAAATACATCAAGGAAGTCAACGATCCTGCTGCTTTTACAAAGCATGAGTACGGTGGAGAAATTACATATACAAGTACTATCCAGAATCTTGGCACAGGCGATTATCATGTTTATGCCGTTGTCAATCATAGTCTGGCCGGTGTGACTGCCAACACTACTACAGAAACTCAACTTCAGACACTCATTCAGACTGCCGGTGCTGTGCCAGGTCTTGACCTTAGCAAGGGTATTCCGATGACAAGCCGTAATGTTTCTGCTGCCAATCGTGCTGCGGCTGCTGATGCAAAGTTGTATGATGTCGTGACTATTTCAACCTCGAACACAAAGGACAATCCTTGCATCATCTCTCTGGATATGGAAAGGGCTTGGGCCAAGATTACATATGTAGCCCAGAACGCAACCAATACTTATGAGGTAAAGGCAAAGATCGAAGGTACTGAGACCAAGATTGCTGATGTTGCTTTGAAGGATTACAGGGTGCTTAATCAGCCTACAGTCTGGAATGCTTTCCGTCAGTCTTGCTCTTTTACTACTGAAACTGATGCATCCCTCGTTGCTGCAAATAAGGGATACGGTGTCTTCAATGCTAATCCTAATTATGACTATCTTTTTGATCCTCAGACAGAAAAGAAGACTGTTGCCAATGTAACGACAATGGCTGACGTCAACCTTACGGATGCTTCTTTTGCTGCAGGAACATTCCCGACTTCTACAACTGATGATACACCTCTGGCATATGTCTATGAGAACGGTCTTCATAAGAATTCTCAACTTGTAGGATATGTCACTGCTGTTCAGTTCAAAGGACAGATTGCTCCGGTAAAGGTCTGGGAAAAAGATGGTGAATTCACAGTGAAGGAATACACATATTCTAGCGGTGACCTATATTTCTATGACAACAAGTTCTATAAGGACCTTGATGCGGTAAATGCAGATACAAAATTAGGCCTTGCAACAGATGCTCAGGCAAAGCAGTTCAATGTAAAGAAATATACAGGTGGTGTCTGCTATTATGTATATTATGTCAGACATTGGAACAACGGCATCCTGCCTCCGACAGATGGTGCTTTGGGAATCATGGAGTACGCAATAGTAAGAAACAACTCATATCAGATAACCGTGACTCAGATCAATTCACTTGGAGATGATGATATGAATGAGCCTACTCCTACTGCAGAGACTCCGGTAGAACAGACTGAAACCTACTTCCAGGTGAAACTCACCATCCGTCCATGGGTAGTACGTGCTCAGGATGCCGTTCTCGGTTAATTTGAAACAATCAGAATATAAACGATTTTATAATCTGTAATCAGTTATGTTTCAGCGTTTGACAAGATTCATTGCCGTTGCCCTTCTGCTCGCGGGGGTGGCAGGCTGCTCTTGGGTTAGGGATGACCTGACCGACTGTCCTAAGGGCTGCCGTGTGCAGCTCAAGGTGGAAGCGGGCATCTCTACGGAAGGCGGGTTCAATGTGGCCGCCTTCAGGGATGAAGTGCAGGACCTTTCCCTCTTTGTCTTCAGCAGCGACGGCATCTTTGTCGGCCATTTCAGCGAGCGTGGCGATGCGTTGAAGCAGAGTGATTACACAGTGGATGTTCCGATCGACCCAGGCCACTACAAGGCGGTGGCCTGGACCGGATTGGAAGATGACCACTACATCGTGTCGGACCTTGTGCCGGGAAAATCCACGATGGAAGACCTTGAGGTCCTTCTTGACAGGGATTCCGAAAACCGCCAGAACGAGTATCTCGGCCCGGTATGGCACGGAATGATCGATGACATCGAGGTGAAGCCGAATGTATATCAGGTATATGAAGTTCCTATGCGCAAGACCAACAACAATTTCGTTGTGGTCCTCCACGACATGAACGGAAACCCTATCAAAGGCGACACCTTTACATATGAAATCCATTCGGCCAACGGCCGCATGGCCCATAATCATAGCCTTCTCGAGGACGATGTCCTCAAATATGGGGCGTATTTCGTCGAGACCGCGAACCTGTCCGACTACGATGACACTAAGGCCGAGGAACCTGCTGTCAATCTGACGGTCGCAAGGGCCGAACTCAACACCCTCAGGCTTGTAAAGGGCAACCCGACCCGTCTGGTCATCCGCGAGAGTGCAGGAGGAAAACTTGTTCTGGACATCAACCTGATCCAGTACATCCTGATGACCCGCGAATACTACGAGGACCGTGTAGGTGTAAAACTCACAGACCAGCAGTACCTTGACTATGAGGACAAATACTCCCTCCTGTTCACGATGATGCCGACGGGATCGATAGTCAACCCATATGCTCTGGTAGAACTCCGTATCAACGGCTGGGTGCTCCGCCCGCAGGACGCTATTCTTTAAGAACTTGACATGCGCAGCATATTCTCTCATATCCGTCTTTTTACCGCTCTGATGCTTTTCGGGGTGATGCTTCTTTCTTGCCAGAAGGAGGGGCCTCATCATGCGCAGGCTCGTCCGGAGCAGGAAAGGGAGGATGTGGTCAATGCATGGCTGTCGCTGAATCTTAATGTGGTGTCTTCAGGTGCCGCTACAAAGGCCTCTACGGAGGTGAATGGCGGGACCAACAACGGAATAGACGAAAATGCCATCAAGCGTCTTGCCATATGGCTTGTCCCTGCGGAGGAAGGTACCGAAGACTGGTCGGAGGCCATCATGACATATGTTCCGCAGGTGAGTCTGGGTTCAGGAGATGAATATGTCTCGTCTGTCCGGACGAAACTCAATGTGCCGATGAATGTCTATGTCGGCGCGAATATATCGACAGATATAGCCTCTGCATTCCTTGCAGGAGGACCGGATGCCGTTTATGAGGCTGCTACAACTCTCTATCCTGATGATTATAAGAGTCTGGTGGAAGAGTTTGCTTCTGCCGACAGGGGAGTGGCGATGTTCTGTGTGAAAAAGGCTTCATTGACGTTTAAATCTGCCAATGCCGACAAGTCTACCCCTGCCGTAATCGATGAAGATTCCGACGGAACGCCTGAATCTGTGGACCTCGTGAGGATGCTGGCCAAGGTGCATCTGCTCTTCCAGTGTTACGACTATCCTAACGAGGAGTTTGTGCAGATCACTGAGCCTGGATCTTTGACTCCTGCGGCATTCGGCGCATTCGGATGGAGCAAGTTGGACGACATCAGTTATATTGTCAATACCGTCAATAAGAGCACCAGAATCATTCAACCTGCTTATGGCAACGCGGATTACACTATCTATGAAGATCTGAACCACTCAATGACCGACCTTCTTCAGAAAGGCCTGGAGTGGGAGTATAAGTCTGATGATGCTTCGGGCAATTTCCTTGGTTTTGCTGAAGACTTGTCAGGAGATCATGATGCTGCCTGGGCAAAATGGTCTGCAAAGCCGGAGATATACGAAGAAAACAAGGCTCCTTTCGGTACTTGTACTGATGGTACATATGTAAACGGCCTTTACTGCCTCGAGAATACTACGGATGATTCGGAATTGTCATCGATGACCGACGATGAGAAGAAATATGTGCCGTTCATGGTTGCCACGCATGTCATAGTCAAGGCCAGGTTTGTGCCGAGGGAAATAAATACCGTGGACGGAAGTGGGAATCTGATTGAAAAAAATCATGGTGAAAACGGCTACGATGCAGCGTTGGCAGCATTGCCGGAAGTTGAGGGCGTCGATGAAAACGGTAATTCGCACACCTATCCCGCAGGGACCTTCTTTACCCGTGACATGAAGGAGTTCTATGATTACAAAGGAATGCTGAAACTGATAGAACTGGGATCTGTCCCTGGTCTTGGCAGAAAGAACTTCGCCACATATCCTGGCGGTTACGGATTCTATTATTCGTATATCAATGGCGGCAAAAGCCCGTCTACCGGCCAGATAGAGTTCAGGGCACCGAAGGCTGAAGATACTGAAAATGATTATAATTCTGGTGTGTACCGTAACCACTATCATATCCTCAACTGCTCTCTGATGAAGGTGCCTGCGACTCCGGGAAGTTTCAACCAACTCATGATGGTGAACTCGAAGGTCGTGGACTGGAATCCTAAAGGGGCTCTGAACCTGATAGTGAAACCTAACGTATAGAAATTTACAGGAATGAAAGGGAAATTGTACATATTCGCACTGTTCGTTCTGGCTGTCTTGACCGGCTGCCGGAAGCAGGCCGTGCCTGATGTTGTGCCACTCCTTCCTGAAGGCGCTCCAGAGATGGTGATCAGCGTAAAGGCTGATGCACCGGAGCCGAAATTCACTTTCCTGTTCTGGCATAAGGAAGATTTTGACAGGGGGCTGAAGGCCGAAGATGGACGTTTGGTGCAGCCATATCATGTGTCCGAACCTACCGGAAATATCGGGGATTATATGGAACCTGATGCTTCCACGAATGAGCCTTCTGGCGAAAAGAAAGATTACAATACCGGCCGTGTATATCCGGACAGTTATGGAATTGCCGTATGTACCGGATACGGGCCGTATGATGGCGTCACACCTGCTACGCGTACGGATATGCCTGTGGAAACTCCGGACTATTCGGTGTTGAATGTTGCAGAACCTGGAGTTGGAGTTACGGATGTCGTGGTATCTCAGAACTACCTCGAAGGTTCGTCAATATATCCGTTTGACGGAAATCTTGAATTCTTCCATCCGCAGATCCAGTTGACGGTACGTGCGACTTTGGCTCAGACTATGGCCAAGCATATCAAGAATGTGTCCTTTATAGTCAACAAGGACAATTTGCTGAAATCACTTAAATGGAGTACCGGTCAGTCTCCAAAGTATTTGCCATCTCAGGAGCGTCCGGATAATGACTGGACCAGTACGGTTTTGAAAGAGAATATCAACTCTTCCGATCAGAAATTGATAGGGACAGTATATGTGGTTCCTGACGAGGGATTGACTATGGAGTCAATGGATCTTACGATATCAGGAGAGATAGGAAATGCTGCGGAAGGACCTTATACTCCGTTTTCTATGACGGCCCCGGTCGCGTTTAAAGATGATCATGGCATTGATCTGACATTGGAATTGAATGATTCCTATGAAATACTTCTGATTTTCGATGAAGACCAGATCGAGATAACAGCAGTAAAGGTGCCATGGGAAGAAGGTGGAAACGTCCTGGTGCCGATTCATCCGATACCAGCCGATTGATAAAAAGATGAGGCCTTTCAGAAGCATATTGCTGCTTGCAGCCTTGGTGATGGCCGGTTCCTGTGTTGAGGAGGACCCGGTCGTGCCGTCTGTTGACGGTTCTTCGATCGAGTTCTCCGCATCGAAGATGCGTGTGATTACCAAGGCCGGGGACTCTGCTGAGCCTTTTGACGACGGGACAAAGTTCAAGTTATTTGCTGTGGAGGATTCAGATGGTGCGCACAACTGGTCGAATACTGTGCTTTATGATCGTTCCGGCGTTCTCGCTTCCGGTCTGGTTTCATATGGTGACAAGGTTTCTTATGGTGTTGATCCTTTGAATGTGCTTGATTTCTATGGGGTTACGTATGGGACCGAATATGAAGTTCCGGTTTCCGGCCCTGAGGGCCAGACTCCGAAGGTTGCAGTTGTACATGGTACAGACGGGAGACTTCCTGACCTCATGTATTCAGATAACTTGAAGTCAAAGACCTCAGCCTCCGGCCGTCTCCAGATGGAGTTCCGCCATACTATGGCAAAACTGAACATCGAGATACTCAAGCAGGACGAGAGTGCTGACCCGGAGGGTGACAGAAAACTTGAAAGTGCCGTTCTGGAAAAAATAGTTTTGAAGGGAACAGGTGTTTCCGGTACGTTCAATATCGAATCAGGACAATGGGAGTCTGTATCCCAGTCAGTTGATGGCGTGACAGTATTTTCTGGTCCCAGAAATATTACGAACTCAGCGGAGACTGTGGTTTCCGGTCTCCTTGCAATTCCGGTAACGGGCGGAGAAGTGTCTCTTGATGTGTACCTTTCCGGTATCGAGGGTGCCAAGGCCAATCCGATTACATACACCTTGACGATAGGCAAGGATGAAGGCGGTAATGACCTTTATCTCAATCTGGAACAGAACCACGTATATACTCTTTCTGTCGCTGTCCTGAAGAACGACGTCCGCATCGTGACCGTGACCCCGAAGGTCTATGAGTGGATCGATGTGGAACTAGACACAGGCGATGCCTACTTCGGCCAGCCGGTCTATTTCGGTGGCCTGATGTGGATGGACCGCAACCTCGGTGCCAAGAGTGCCGATTGCGAGAATGACTGGTACAATACGATAGGACATTATTATCAGTTCGGAAGGAACATCCCTTTCATCCTGGATGTGGATAAATGGCTTGCCTATACTGAGGACGACGGGAAGAAGGATTTGAAGGAAGCAAGAATCATAAAAGAAAATCAGGACAGAATTACCAGACTTCATCCGCAGTGGGATACTTATGATGAAGTAAAGAAGAGCGAGGTTCTTAAAAATATGGTAGAATGTGTCTATAGTCTGAATCATAAGGGACAAAGGGTTCATGGATATTACAATATTGCTGAAGGTGATCACCTTATCCGTAAACCAGGTGACGTGATATTGAACTCAGATGGTGATGTGGATGATGAATTGACATCCAAAAGTTATAGATATGGAGGTAATGTTCAGACCTGGACCCTTAGTGACAATAGAGCAGCATACTATTGGAATGATGTCGAAGATCAGCCCTGTCCGAAAGGATGGCGTGTACCGACAATGGAAGACCTGTATTCGTTCATGCCTAGAGGCCAGCAGGTCAATTGGAACTCTTCACGATATCCCGTAAGCCTTTCAAGCAGTTCCTCCAAATATAATACAGGTAAATATGGATATGTTGAAGGAGTGGACGGTCGATATAATGTCTGCTATATGATCAAGAATCCGGGGACAGATAATGCATATAGAATACTTATCAAATCCCATTTTGCAAAAAACACAAACGGGGAGGGGTACAGTAAGAATAAAAGATATATTTCAATAACCAGGTTTTCTGCGACTAAAGAAGATAAGATAGAGGATTATACTTCGAGTACATATGATGCCGCCATCTTGCCGGGCAGTAAGGGAAACACATTATGGAACAATCCGATTGAGTCATCAGACTTTCCTGGATGCGGATATTTCGTTCCTGATGGCCATAATCCGGACCTTCGTTCATTCGGATGGGGTACTATTATGAGAACTTCTGATCCAACAGGTTTTGATACAGGTAGTGTAAACAATAGCAGTAATTGGGTGCAGTATCTGTCTGTTACGGATTACCAGTTAAGTATACAGAGTGGTAGCCGGCGTGTTCTCGGAGACCAGGTAAGGTGTGTGCGGGATGTGAATGCAAAGTGATGATTATGAAGAGATTGCTGGCATATTTTGGTGTGGTTGTTCTGGCCTGCGGCTGCGGGCTGGATGAGCCCGCATTGTCAGATGCCGGCGGATCTCTTATTGAGTTTTCAGCATCGAAGATGCGCGTGATTACCAAGGCAGGTGACTCTGCAGAGCCATTTACTGAAGAAACAAACTTCAGGCTGTTTGCTGTTCAGAATCTAGGTGCTGTTTCTGATTGGAGTGTATCTGGTGTTAAGTTTCATGATGTTGAAGGTATCGGTTCCGCTTCCGGCAAAGTCGACTATTCGATAGATGGCAAGAAGGCAAGTTACGATGTGGGCAGGAATCTGGATTTCTATGGACTGACATACGGCACATCTTCCGAGGTCTCGATAATTGGAGAGGCTGGTTCGACTCCTTCGGTTTCTCTATCTCTTGCTGACGGCCCATTCCCTGACCTGATGTACTCTGACAACCTGAAGAACAAGAACTCTTCTTCCGGCCTTCTGAAGATGGAGTTCCGCCATACGATGGCGAAACTCAAGTTCGAGGTTCTGAAGCAGGATGAGACGGAAGATGATGACAAGAAGTTGACAAATGTCGTTTTGAAGAAAGTTGTATTGAAAGGTTCTGCTGCCTCTGCTGTCTTCAGTGCCGGGAGTGGAGCGTGGTCGTATGAAGCATCTTCAGTTCAGGACCGTGTGGTCTATGAACCGGCAACAGGATTGAAGATAACGGAATCCGCTCAGATGTTGAAGTCAGGAGAAGACGTCATAGAGATGCTTGCAGTGCCGAACACAGACCAGTTGACTCTGGAGGTCACTCTTGACATGGACGGAGACACTGGTGATCAGGAGTATAAGGTAGTCGAATATGCCCTGATGGCTTCAGAGACCGAGAAACTGGTTCTGGAGCAGAATC
>JAFURF010000044.1 GCA_017471965.1 Bacteroidales bacterium | reverse complement strand
ACCTCGTTCAAGCACGTCGGAGTCTTCCCTGAGCAGTCATCAAACTGGGAATACATCTATAGACAGACCCGTGCCCTTGTCGAGAAGGCAGAGGCCGAGGGCAAGCCTAAGCCTAAGGTACTCAATCTGTTCGCATATACCGGAGCCGCATCCCTCGCAGCAAAGGCAGCGGGTGCTGACGTCACCCATCTCGACTCCGTACGCCAGGTGGTCACATGGGCCCGCGGAAACATGGAGGCGAGCCGCCTCGACAACATCAGATGGATAGTGGAAGACGCGCTGAAGTTCGCCCGCAGGGAAGCCAAGAGAGGCAACACATATCAGGGAATAATCCTCGACCCGCCGGCATACGGCCACGGCCCCGACGGAGAGAAATGGAAACTTGACGAATGCCTCAACGAAATGCTCCAGTGCGTTGCGGCCATCCTCGCCCCACAGGACAGTTTCATGGTCCTCAACCTCTACTCCAACGGATATTCTGCAGTCCTCGGCGAGACCATCGTGAAACAGGCCTTCTGCATGAAGACAGCATATAAGTCACTTGATTTCGGAGAACTCGTCCTGCGCGACTCCTATGGCAAGAACCTCCCTCTGAGCGTCTTCGTCCGACTGGCAAGATAACCCCGCATCAATTGATATTGATGGTAAAGGTATAGTTGCTGTTGTGGTAAAGATTATAGTCACGAGGGGTATCAGACGGAGAGCCGTTTGAAAGGATGACCGGATCCTTATCCGAGATATATAACATCGTTGGCCTATGGTCAGGGTTTGGATCGGTGGCCTGATTCTCGGAAGGGGCCTCAGTGAAATTCGGAGCCATATAGAAATACAGTTCCTTAGTCTTTCCTGCAGCAACTTCCTGACCGATTGAAATTTCCGCATAAGCATCCGCCGGTAAGGCAGCGTGGAACACATCCGGAAAGGCATAGACCTTCGTTGAGACATTGGATATCGAATTCACAGTCATAGAGGAAGAAGACTGATTATTGATGACCAGATTGATACGGGTCAGCATACGTCCGAGAGAGACCTGCACATTGTTTGTTTCTACGGAAATATCCCCCTCCCAATAACCGAACATCGGCATATCGGTCAGAGTTCCGGCATTGGCAGCATCAATATCGGCAGAAAGGTTCACAACGTCACATGAATTCTTGAATTCCGTCAATGTCTGAGGCCACACTCTGGACGCATAAACATCTCCCTTGTCCAGATTCGCCAGAACACAGATAGTATTTCCTTCACCGGCAGCGAAGGTAGTCGTAACTGTCGCAGTCAAGGACCCGGAAGAAGTCGCCCTCTGATGCGACGTACCCTTATCAATAAGCAGGCCCATCTTGTCATACTGCAGGATCCACACATCATATATAAGGTTCTCCACATCAGGGATCAGCGGAGAATCAGCCTTTGCAAGAGGCGCCCCGCTCAAAGTCAGAGTCACCTCCACAGTCTCCGGCTCGTCATCAATGCGCGCCTGTTCGCATGATACCATAGCGGACAGGGCCAGAAATATAATAAACAATCTTTTCATAACAACATCAGATATCATCGGTCCATGAAACATTCTGCCAGTTGACCACCACAATATTGTTCTGGAGACCTACAGTAAAGGTCATATTGTATGACTTAGCATGCTCGAAGACCATTCCGTTCAAAGTGGTGATATACTGTGTCGGAACACCATTGACCGCCATGTTCAGGAGTATGGTCACGGTATTGCTCCGGGCATCTGTCGGCAAGATGCAGATATCACCGACAAGATCACCGTCAGCATTTGTGGTGAAACGTTCGCCCGGCAATGTCACCCACGCCCTTTTGTCTCCGAGCCTCATCACAAGAGTGTCCGCAGAATCCATCGAACTCCAGTTATAATTATCTCCATCCACATTATGCAGATATGGATCCTGAATGCCACTGATCTCCACTCCGTCTCCCATCATCACGATGGACGACACATTCGCTCCTTTCTTCAATGTGAATCTGAGACGGGCGGTCTGCTGAATCATCGGATTCATCGAAATGTAGTTCACGCCACTCGCTGCGGCGACAATTTTCGTGTCCACACTGCTTGTCTGCGTATATCTCTGGTCGGATGAGCAGAAACTGTCACCGTTGTCCACATGCATTGACAGGTCTGACTGGGATATCGGCAGAGCAGGAGAAATCATCCGGAAACGGTAAGTTTCATCGTGCTTGAGATACAACGGGGTCGCAGTTGTGGAGGCATCATCTGCATCAACGACAAGTTTGCCATCCACCTCGCTGAAAGCACATGCATACAGAGCCTGATATCCGCCTCCGGCACTTCTCACCACATAGGATTTAAGTACAGGCGCATCATATTCCTTAGGCTCGACCCCATCAGCAGTCTTGCGACGCTCGTACGTCAGCCACAGGGTCGTACCCTCCGCAAGATCTATAATCGGAACCAGATCCTTATTCAGCCTGTCATCGATATCGCCAATCACATTCTCTCCATCAGCCTTTGTCGCCGGACTTCCCACCTGATGGCCATAAACCTGAGGAGCAAGGATATGCACCTCCACCAAGCCGTCTTCCGGCACACCGGAAGGCTCTCTCTGAACGCAAGAAACCGCCAGAAGGGCGATCAACAAATATTTAAATATATCATTCATAATCAATCCTTTGCATTTACATCACGTACACATCTTATATTTTCGCCGAGGTTGCGACGGGAATTTCCTCCCACGGCGACACCGTTATGGTCACCCCTAAGATACAACGTCCAATTAGTGCCGTATCCATCCCCTTCTTTTGCCCTGAGAATCGTTCCCTTGCCAAAATCCGACATGCCATCTTCATAAATGAATCCGGCAAGAGGTATATCCATATATTCAACTGGAGTATTCCAGTCAAATTTATGTATATTCCATTGCGACCCATCAGAACTAATTTCAAACCGGTCGGATACATGCGAAGCAAAACGGCTGATTCTCACAAAATTCTTACCATTATATTTCGATGATTTCTGCTCAAACATGACCCTATAGACCTTGTCTTCTCCTTCGTATTTTATACCATACACCCTAGGATAAGCATCTGTTTCAGGGTATGAGTATGGAGCGGACTTGTCTGCACCGGAATCTATCTTGAACAGTCCTGCAAAATATTTCCATTCATAAACTTCACCTGCAGCATTCCTGTTTCCCGCCACATAATTGGCATGGTTGCCGTCATCTTTGGTTATTTTCCCATCACCGTTAGTGTCATAATCTTTACTCATATCTTCTCCGAGAGCATGCTTATCCGTCCAATAAAGACTGGTAGACTCAGGCATAAAGGAATACATATCCGCCTTTCCCGGAAGACGCCATCCTTTCAGACAAGGCTGATTTTCAATGGTTTCCCAGAATATATGATGATCAAACCCTTCTACTACCTTGCTGTCATCTACTCGTATGAAATCAAGGTCTTTTTTTGCCCAGGACCTGTTGTCCAGATATTGTTTTCCTTTGCTCGTATAAACATAGCCACGGACATAACTATAATCTCCCTCATCGCCCGGAGTGATGGCAACGTTCCCGTACAGACATGATCCAGACGAATGATTCGCATGCTTGACAGTAGTCACTTTCTTGCCATTATTATCATATGTATAAAGGTATTTCATATTAAAGACCGCATCCTGTTCCGTATCTTGAGAACCATCAGTAAACCGGAACAAGGCCTGTGATTGAGATGTTTTGAGAAAAGCATCCACATCAAGTATATAAGGGATATTCCTGCCGAACTGGTAGTAGTATCCCAATGAATTATACCAGTCATTCTCGCAATCGGCACTCTTGGCGCCGAGGTTACGGTCCATCCACATCAGGCCGCCGAAATAGACCGGCTGGCCGAAGTAGGCATCGCCTGTATCGAGTTCTACATCGATCCACTCATAGACCTTCGGAGTCACGGTCACGATACGCACATCGTTCTTCAGGACGACTATCGAGAAGGTGTATTCGTGGTTCTGTTCCAGAACCAGTTTCTCGGTCTCTGAAGCCATCAGGGGATATTCGACTACCTTATACTCCTGATCACCAGTATCTCCGTCCATGTCAAGAGTGACCTCCAGAGTCAACTGGCCTGTGTTCGGCACTGCAAGCATCTCTATGTCATCTTCTCCTGACTTCAATATCTGAGCGGATTCCGTTATCTTCAATCCCGTT
>JAFURF010000043.1 GCA_017471965.1 Bacteroidales bacterium | reverse complement strand
GGTGGTGCAAAGGTTTCTTCAAAGATCACTATCATCGAGAAACTCTTCGACGCAGTTGACAACATGATCATCGGCGGCGGTATGGTATATACATTCAGAAAGGCTCAGGGCGGTCAGATCGGTCGCTCACTCTGCGAGGATGATCAGATGCAGCTCGCTCTTGACACCCTCAAGAAGGCAGAGGAGAAAGGCGTGAAGATCTATCTCTCGAAGGAGGTTGTGATCGCTGACGACTTCTCTAACGACGCAAACACCAAGATCGTTCTCAATACAGAGATTCCTGATGGTTGGGAAGGAATGGACGCTGCTCCAAGCACACTCGCTATGTGGGAGGAAGTTCTCATGAACTCTAAGACCATCCTTTGGAACGGTCCTGTAGGCGTATTTGAGATCCCTGCATTCGCAAAGGGTACAAACCGCATCGCTGAGATCCTTGCAAAGGCAACATCAGAGAACGGCGCATTCACCCTCGTAGGTGGCGGTGACTCAGTTGCTGCAGTTACTCAGATGGGCTATGCTGACAAGGTAAGTTACGTGTCGACAGGTGGTGGAGCAATGCTCGAGTACCTCGAGGGCAAGGAACTCCCAGGCATCGCTGCTATCCGCAAATAAGGTTCGTCCTTCATTATAATCACACAGGCACTTTGTACCGGTGACAAAGTGCCTGTGTGATTTTATTTGGCATGTTATCTTTACCGCTGTGACGAGTTTTGCACCCTAAACGTTACAGTGGTATCGGAAATCGCCGAAATCACTCCTTTTCGTTGACTACTGTGTCGCCTGAAGGCTCAAACTCGTCACAGTTGTGGGGCCATTATATGCTGACTTGCATCAGTCAGATTGAATGCCGATCAGTATAATCGATATCAGGAATGCCGGCCGGGGATTACTGAAATAATGTATATATTTGCATTAAGTCATTCATGTGGATCAAGTAAAGGTAATGGTGAAGATGATGAAAGAGATATATTTTGCAGGAGGATGCTTCTGGGGAACGGAACATTATATAAGACAGTTCGAGGGAGTGACGGAGACAGCCACCGGCTATGCTAACGGCTCACTTCCGGATCCCGCATATGAGCAGGTGTATACAGACCTGACCGGGCATGTGGAGTGTGTCAGGGTTACATATGATCCTGAAATCATATCATTGGCCACATTATGCCGACTGTTCTTCCGGTCGATTGACCCTCTCCTCAAGGATAGACAGGGAAATGATGTCGGTACCAGATACCGTACGGGCATCTACTGGTGCTGTGATGAAGACAGGTTCGTTGTAGAAGAGGTTTATATGACGGTCCAGGCCAGATATGACAGTCCTTTGATGGTTGAAAAATGCCCGCTCGATTGCTTTTATCCTGCGGAGGATTACCATCAGGACTATCTTCTGAAGAATCCGGACGGATACTGTCACCTTTCATCTGCAGAACTTCAGTTTGCCAAGACCTATGCCCGCATCACGAAAGCCCTCAGGGCATATTCCGATGAAGAAAAGAGGATCGTGCTGCCACGATTCTTCAAGACCGGAAAAGGAGAGTATGGCGAAGGAGACATATTCATTGGAGTCGTCGTTCCAAATACAAGGAAAGTCGCCAAGGAATTCTCTCTGGCGTCGTGGGAGGTCATTGAGGCTCTGCTGGAAAGCGAATGGCATGAGTGCAGGTTGTGTGCATTGCTTATTCTGGTGGAAAGATATAAGAAACACCCGGAAGAGACAGTCAGATTCTATCTGAGTCACACGCAAGGAATCAACAACTGGGACCTCGTGGACCTGTCGGCCCCATATATTCTCGGACGTCATCTGACCGGGTCTGCGGACAGGAAGATCCTGTACACGTTGGCCGGATCTGACAATATGTGGGAGCAAAGGATAGCGGTCGTTTCCACCTTGGCCCTCATAAGGGACAATCAGTTCAGCGATACCTTGAAACTTGCCGGAATGTTCCTTGACACGCGGCATGATCTTATGCGGAAGGCAGTCGGCTGGATGCTGCGCGAAGTCGGCAAGCGCGACGAGCGCACTCTGACCGATTTCCTCGACGAGCACTGCCTGCAGATGCCCCGCACAATGCTTAGGTATGCCATTGAGAAATTCACTCCGGAACAGCGCTCCCATTATATGCGCCGTTCGCTGATAATATCACACAAGTAAAATGAGACGTATACTTTTAATCTTGTTAGTGGCGTATATTACAGGCTGCAATACAAAGGAAACATTTGTAGTGAAGGGTGACTTGGCAGGCTGTCTTTCTTCATATCAGGAGGGCTCAGTAATAAGTGACATCAGCCTCAAAAACATCGACGGGTCGGATTTTACCGAAAAACATAGGTTATCATTAGAGCCAGACGGAAAATATATGATCAAAGGACGAGTCCCGGAACCTGTTGCCCTGATTCTGGACGTAGGAGTGACTGTACCCGGTGGTAATGGAACTACCAGGCTCCGTTTCATTGCCGAGTCGGGAACCATAAGTCTGGACTTCGGGAGCAATCCGTATGGAACCTCTTTGAATGAAATTGTGTTCAAGGAAATCGACAACATAAAGTCTCACAATGATTCTGAAACCATTCTCAGACTGATAGAAGAAAGTTCATCATTGACAAAGTCAATATTGCAGGATACTGAGAAAGGGCTTAGAAACCGGCTTGCATTGGAACAGAATGTGGAAAAGACGTCTCCCGGAAAGATGTATACAGACTTCAAAGGGACATATGGAGACAGTGTCATCCGGCTCTCAGACTATGTGTGCAAGGGCAAATATGTCATTGTGGATTTCTGGGCATCGTGGTGCGGACCGTGCCGGGAAAAGATTCCTGAATTGATTGCGCTTTACAACAGTTACATAAACAAAGGAGTGGAAGTTGTCGGTGTATCTGTAAGCGATAAGCCTGAAAACACATTGAAAATGATAGAACGACTGGGAATCCCATATCCGCAGATTTTCGACACGAGTGGCGAAGGGGCGAAGGCATACGGGATTTCCACTATTCCGGAAATCATCATTATATCCCCTGAAGGAAAAATCCTCGTCAGAGGTAATGATATAGATATAGAGTATTATCTTCGTGGCATCTGATGTGTGCTGTCACCGTTGTGACGAGTTTGGGCTTCCAGACGACACAGTGGTCGGTAAAATGGGGTGTTTCCGATGATTTTCGGCACTACTGTGACGAGTTGGAGGCTAGACTCGACACAGTGGTTTGTGAACGTGCAGAAACAGAAGATTTTACATCAATCTTTAACATAATTTTCATACATTTGTTCACTGCTTCATGCATTTCGGGAAGGGTGTGAGGGAGATTTGACGAGAAGGTTATGTGAAAACGACAAATGTTATGAAAAAGACTTATCATCTATGCCTTTCTGCAGGCGACGAGGTCATGTTCCGTGACCAGGAAGACTACAACAGGGGATTCAATTGTTTTGCACTTGCTCTGTACAAGACCGGATCGACAGGTCTGGTGGAATCGTTCATGGCAACGCATACTCATCAGGTGGTGCAGACGTCAGCCCCAAAAGATTTCATGCGGCATTTCCGCCAGTCTTACAGCATGTATTTCAACCATAAGTATCAGCGGAGAGGAAAACTTGGGGAGAATATGCATTTCACGATGGAGATTGTCGGTTATCATCACATGCTGGCAGCAATGAGTTATGTGCTGAGGAATGCTCTGCATCATGGGGTTGTCCCTATCCCATATGCCTATCCTCACTGTTCGGTAAATGCTATCTTCAGCAGGGAGATGGGTAAGTTCCATGATGAAAAACTTCTGGCAAGGAAGTTCTATCCGAGGTATTTGGGCAGGCGGGCAGAGTTTCCGGACAACTACCGGATGTCTGAACACGGATTGTTTCTGAGGGAGACGGTATTGGATATACCTCAGGTAGAAAATATGTTCGTCACTCCTCGCACTTTCAATTACTATATGAGCAGAAAGTCTTCGGAGGAATGGGAGGCAGAACAGAAGAAGGATGCGAACAATGTGTCTCCTGTCAATCTGAGTCTGATAGAGAGCGGTGTGAATATGCAGGATATTGACAGAATGCTTGTTTTTGAAAATGGGAAGTCGGATTACACGAAAATCTCTGATATAGAACTTTGTACGGAACTGGACTCTGTTGCGAGGACTCGTTATGGAAGGCATTCCGTCTATCAACTCTCCGAAAAGGAAAAGCAGCAGATCGCCACTGAACTGTATCACATCAGGCATATTGGAGAAGCGCAGATACGTCGCTGTCTTGCGATGGGTGTGCGTAACCGTTGTGACGAGTTTGGGCTTCCGGACGACACAGTGGTCGGTAAAATGGGGTGTTTCCGATGATTTTCGGCACTACTGTGACGAGTTGGAGGCCAGACTCGACACAGTGGTTGTGGAGCGACCGGTCGGACTGATATGGCACGGAAACGACCGGATGCATCATTCAGTCGGGCCATGTCTGGTTGTCGGAATATACCATCAGCCAACTGAAAGTTCCGTGCTGTGTGGGGCTACAGTGTAGAAAGACCTGTGCAGTATGGGGTACAATATAGAAAGTTCTGTGCAGTGTGAAGAGATCAGTATCGTCCGGATGGTTCTGTGCAGTGTGTGGGGGAGGGTACAGTGTAGGGTACAATGTGGGGTACAGTGTAGAAACTGTGCAGTGTGAAGAGGTCGGTGGTTCTGTACAGCGTGAAGAAGTCAGTGGTTCAGTGCGTGTGGAAAGTGCGGTGCAGTGTGGCGGGTTTGCAAATTGTTTATATCTTTGCAAGGTTAAAATTGAAACATATGTTCGAGACTTTGGCAATACATTGGAGCGTAAATCCTGAGATAATAAGCATAGGGCCGTTGTCCCTCAGGTGGTATTCGCTCCTGTTCATATCGGGATTCATCCTCGGATGGTTCATCTTCAAGTGGTTCTTCAAGAGGGAGGGGGTCCCGGTGACACTTCTGGATCCGCTTCTGTATACCCTTCTGATAGGTACCATCGTGGGTGCCCGTCTGGGCCATTGTCTTTTCTATCAGCCGGATTATTACCTGGGCAGTTGGCAAGGTTTCTGGGAGATATTCATGCCATGGAAGGGCGGTCTTGCCAGTCATGGCGGTACAATCGCCTTGTTTATAGCAATGTGGTGGTTTGCAAGGCATTATGGTCGTAAATATGACTTTGATTTCGTATGGATTCTTGACCATCTTGCTATTGCCGTGTGCTTTGCCGCGACATTCATCCGCCTGGGCAACCTCTTCAATTCGGAGATATACGGCGATGTGACGACCCTTCCTTGGGGATTCATCTTCGAACTCCGCGGCGAGACAGAGCCAAAGCACCCTACCCAACTTTATGAGGCCCTCAGTTATTTCCTTCTGGGAGTCTTCCAGATATTGATGTACAGGTACCGGTTGGACAGACTTTACAGAGGTTTCTTCATCGGAACATTCTTCATCGGATGCTTCGGCATGCGTTTCCTCATCGAGTTCATCAAGGAACCTCAGGTCGGCTTCGAGCAGGATATGGTCCTGAACATGGGTCAGTTACTGAGTATTCCTTTCATCCTTCTCGGCATCGGATTCCTCATCTACAGTCATATCAAGAAGGAGCCGGCAAGGATTGTCCATCCTGAAAAGAAGAAGGCGGCGCCTACCCATTACGCAAAAAGTCTGAACAAGTGATGATGGTGGATGATAAGTCTCAGCAGAAGGGAAGAATAACCGGAGTTCTGGAATTCCTTGAGAAGCACGGGCTCGGCTATAAACTGCATACCCATCCGCCTCTTCCTACGATAGAACTTGCTCTGGAGTATTGGAAGGACATAGATTCCACCCATTGCAAGAACCTCTTCTTCAGAAATCACAAAGGCAACCGCCACTATCTGGTGGTCTTCGAGTGCCATAAGGAACTGGCCATCCATTCCCTGGAGCATATGCTCAGGCAGGGGAAACTCTCTTTCGCTTCGCCGGAGCGCATGGAGCGTTGTCTGGGACTTCTGCCCGGTTCGGTGTCTCCCCTGGGACTTATCCATGACATGGACCTCGCCGACGTCGGGCCTGACGGGGCAATGGTGCCGAAGGAAGGCGTCATGGCAAAGGAACTGTTCCCGAACGGTCACAGAGTCAAACTCTTCCTCGACAGTGACCTGCAGAAATCCGAACACATAAGTTTCCATCCTTGCGACAATACCGCCAGTGCCGTTCTCTCCAATGCGGATTTCATGAAGTTTCTGGAAATCTGGGGAGGGGAGTATGAGTGGCTGGACGTAGCGAAAGAAGGGTCTTTTTAAGGTTATGCCTGTATTTCAACGGCGAAAGCCCTGAATGTTTCTTGAAGAATTTTCCGAAGGAGGACTGGTCTGCAAATGACAGTGTCTCCGCTATCTGCTGTATGCTCAGTTCGGGATTTCTAAGAAGGCGTGCTGCAGCCTCTGCCCTCATGGCCGATATGATTGTTCCGACTGATACACGAGTCTTTTCCTTTACTATGAGTGCGAGGTATTGCTTTGATATGCAGAGTTTTTCAGCATAGAACTCAACGCTTGTCTCCTTGTATATGTGCTCTGTGAGAAGGGCGGTGAGATCCTTCATTATGCTGTCTGCTCTCTTCATCCCGGAGTTGTGTGACGGCACTCCTTTTCCGTACCTTTTCCACATCATGTCTGCCATGTCCGTGAGAAGTATGTAGAAGTAGGCGTAGTTGATTTCTTCTGCAAAATGATGGTCTTTGTTCGAAAGGGAGGTGATCATGTTGCTTATGTCCCTGTGCAGGGTCTCGATGTCGTCCTTGTCTATGATTTCACCGCCGATGCCGTGTTCTATGCCGAATCTGAAGTCGGGCGGGAATGGGTTTCTGTTCTGGAAGATGTCCATGACCACATTCTTGTCGGTCGCTGTCGCCATGGCATGAAAGTCAGCGTCATAGCGTATCTCATAGATGTCGCTCCAGGTCGGCAGGTTGACATATGTGTCCTTGACGAAAGTGAATTTTTCTCCGTTGACCACCAGTTCCATCTTTCCGTTGAGGATGATGATGACAAGGTGGTATTTCGGACGGCGTGGCTTTCTGTAAGATACAGATCCTGAGCCCTTTATCTCACATGCGAATATGTACCCGTCTATATATCCGACGCGGGTGACATTCTTTTCTCCAAAGAGTACGGCGGGTTTCCCTGATTTCGGTCTGGTTTCTTCCATAGGTCCTTAATTTTGGCCAAATATAGTAATTTTAGCATATTCGACCAAAAGTATGTGTTTTCGGACCAAAAATGCGTGGTTGTCGGCTTGAATTTTGTTGTATTTTTGCGCCTTGTTAATTAGTGTATAAAATGATGAAGAAATTAGAGGTAACAATGGCGGTCATCGCGGCTCTTTTTCTGACATCATTCTCTGCTTCAGCACAGCAGGAAGCAAAGAATGGGCCGGAGGAGGCACCGGTGGTGATCACTTTGGAACAGGCGCTCGAGATTGCCTTGAGCGAGAATGTGTCGGTCAAGGTGGCTGACCTTGAGATAAAGAGGACGCAGTATGCCGAGAAGGGTACATATGCGGCTCTTTTTCCTCAGATTGATGCGTCCGGAGCATATCAGAGGACGATCAAGAAGCAGGTGATGTATATGGACTTCGATATGAGTTCCCTCGGAGGACTTGGCGGTGGCGAAGGAACCGGTGACGGGACTGAACTTCCTGACGGAGTTGAAATTCCTGATGGAGTGCAACTTCCTGACGGGTCCGAGGATGCCGGCGCAGCAGGTGGAATGAGTACGAGCGACGGTCTTGAAGTAGGACGTTGGAATACTTGGAGCGCCGGTGTAAGTGCAGCGATGCCGTTGGTGAATGCACAACTTTGGAAGAGCCTCAAGTTGTCGGGCCTGGATGTGGAACTCGCTGTCGAGAAGGCTCGTTCGTCACGACTTGACATGGTCTCACAGGTAAAGACAGCATATTTCGGTATCCTTCTGGCAAAGGAGGCCTTCGAGGTGTATAAGCAGGCATATGAGAATGCTCTCCAGAATATGGAAGACACTCAGATAAGGTATGATGCCCAGAAGGCGTCGGAGATGGAACTTCTTGCGGCTAAGACCACTCTGGCAAATGCTGTCCCTAATGTATACAATGCAGAAAGTTCTGTGATTCTGGCATTGTGGCAGTTGAAGGCAGTGATGGGTGTCGATCTTGACATGAATCTTGATGTGGCTGGAAGACTGGCTGATTACGGTGAGCATATGTTCTATGACATCCATCAGCACGACAGCATCTCACTCGACCGAAATACGACGATGAAGCAGTTGGCAATTCAGGCTGAAATGCTTGCCGAGAACATCAAACTTCAGAAGTATGCCAATATTCCGTCACTTGCCGTGGCATTCAATTTCAGCATGAACGCCATGACCAATGACTTCAATTTCAGCGAGTACAGATGGACTCCGTATTCAACGGTCGGCATCAGCCTCAGCATTCCTATCTTTGCCGGCGGCAAGCGCTACCAGCAGATCCGTCAGGCGAAGAACCAGTATGAACAGGTAAATCTCCAGACAATCGATACCGAGCGTAAACTGAAGATCGCCATCCGTCAGAATCTCGCCACTATGGAGACAAACATGAAGAGTTATATAGCGGCGAGCGATGCAGTAGCCATGGCGCAGAAGGCATACGATATCGCGCAGGCATCATATAAGGTCGGTCGCAGCAAACTCGTGGAACTCAACGATGCCCAACTGCAACTCACTCAGGCACAGTTGGCCGCATCGCAGGCTATCCATGGCTTCCTGACAGCAAAGACCCAACTCGAGCAGACCCTCGGACAGGATTTCATTTCAGAATAAAAGTAAAAGGTACAATATAATGAAGACTATTTTCAGAACAATGTTCATTGCCGCAGTTGCCGTGATGGCTCTCGGATGCGGCAGCACAGGTACAAAGAAACAGGTGGAGACAGCAGTTGTAGCAGATGAGACTCCTACAGTGTCTGTGCAGCAGGTATCAGCACGTGAAGTGCCTCAGACTGCAACCTACACTTCTACTGTACAGGCCTATGTAAAGAACAATATCGCACCTCAGATGGCAGGCCGTATCACAAAGATCAATGCTGAGATCGGTGATTTCGTGAAGAAAGGTCAGATTCTTGCCGAGATTGACAAGGCTCAACTTCTTCAGGCTCAACTACAGTTGCAGAACCTTGAGGTGGAACTTCAGCGTCTGAAGTCTCTTTACGAGGCAGGCGGACTCTCGCAGTCAGACTATGATTCGATCGAGATGCAGTATAATGTGGCAAAGACTCAGGTGGACAACCTCATTGAGAACACCACCCTCCGTTCTCCTGTTGACGGTGTCGTTACTGCGCGCAATTATGATGCAGGCGACATGTACACAATGAGCATGCCTATCTACACTGTGGAGCAGATCGTGCCTGTGAAACTCCTGGTTGGCATTTCTGAGTCAGACTATACCAAGGTGAAGAAAGGCGATTCTGTTGAAATATCTGCAGACGCAATCCCAGGCAAGACATTCTACGGAAATATTGAAAAGATTTACCCTACCATCGACCCTGCAACCAGGACATTCACTGTTGAGGTTGTGGTGAAGAATCCTTACAAGACTCTCCGTCCTGGTATGTTCTCCCGCGTTACAGTGAATTTCGGAACAAACAACAATGTAGTGATTCCTGATGTGGCTGTAGTGAAGCAGCAGGGTTCAGGCGAGCGTTTCGTGTATGTACTCAATCCGGACGGAACGGTTTCATATACAAAGGTTCTCCTCGGACGTCGTATGGGTGCCGAGTATGAGGTTCTTGACGGAATCGAGGACGGCGCAAAGGTTGTTGTCGGAGGCCAGATCCGCCTTAAGGACGGCATTAAGGTAACAGTTAACGAGTAATAGATTATGAGCATATACAGAAAAGCGGTAAATAACCCGGTAACCACGTCTCTGATCTTCATTGCGCTGGCTATCTTCGGTATTTTCTCGCTGATAAACATATCTTTGGACAGGTTCCCTAAGTTCGATGCGAACGTGGTGATGGTAATGTCATCATATCCGGGAGCCAGTGCGGAGGATATCGAGACCAACCTCACCAAGGTGCTCGAGAACTCCCTCAACGGTGTGAGCGACCTCAAGAATCTGAGTTCGACTTCAAAGGAAAACATTTCCCTCATCACCCTCGAATTCGTCGAGGGCGTTGACATCGACGTCGCTACAAATGACGTCCGAGACAAACTGGACATGGTGAACTCTGTCCTTCCGGACGGTGCTTCACTTCCTATCATCTTCAAGTTCAGTGCGGATGACATGCCTATCATGATCATGGCCGCAACTGCCGACGAGAGCCTTCAGGCTCTTGAGAAGATTCTTGACGACAAGGTGGCGACTCCTCTTGCCCGTGTGTCAGGAGTGGGTACTGTGTCAATTGCCGGTGCGCCTAAGCGTGAGATCCAGGTATATTGCGACCCTAACAAACTTGAGGCATACGGACTTACCGTTGCAGGAATTTCAAGTGTCATCGCTGCTGAGAACAGAAATGTGCCTTCAGGTACTATCGACATAGGTTCTAACGCATATTCTCTCCGTGTAGAGAAGGAATTCACTTCTGCAGAGCAGATGCTTGATGTCGTTGTCGGACATTCCAACGGCAGGACAATCTACCTGCGCGACGTCGCCAGAGTGGTCGACGGAGTCGAGGAAAGATATCAGGAGGCTTATGTGAACGGTATACAGGGCGCTCAGATCGTCATCCAGAAGCAGGCCGACGCCAATACCGTGAACGTGATAAAGGGTGTCAAGAAGGCGATGAAGAACATCGAGAAGAACCTTCCGTCAGACATCCAGATCAGGACTGTCGTAGATAGTTCGGACAATATTCTCAATACATTGAACTCCTTGAAGGAGACCATCATCGTGACCTTCCTCATCGTGATGCTCGTCGTTTACCTCTTCCTCGGAAGGTGGCGTGCGACATTCATCATCGTCCTTGCGATTCCTATTTCCCTCCTTGCATCACTGATGTATCTCTGGGCTACGGGAAATACCCTTAACATCGTGTCGATGTCGGCTCTTTCTATCGCGATCGGTATGGTCGTGGACGATGCCATCGTGGTTCTCGAGAACATCTCCACACATCTGGAAAGGGGAGCGAAGCCGAAGGAGGCTGCCGTGCATGCAACTCAGGAGGTAGGTATCTCAGTGATCGCGTCAACTCTTACAATGCTTGCCGTATTCCTTCCTCTTACAATGATCAAGGGTATGGCCGGTCTGATGTTCAAGCAGTTGGGATGGATCACAAGTATCATCATGATTGTCTCTACAATCGGCGCCCTCACGCTCATTCCGATGCTCTGCTCGCAGTTCCTCAGATTCAAGCCTAAGACAGGCAAGATACATGACCTCATATTCGGAAACTTCAACAAATTCATCGACCTCATATCTGTAGGTTACGGAAAACTGATCAACTGGTGCATCGGACACAGGACGATTGTGGTGCTGATTTCCCTTGTGGTGTTTGTCGGCACAGTCGGACTTATCGGACCTGCCATCAAGACAGAATTCATGCCTAAGTCAGATGACGGACGTATGACCCTCCAGCTCGAACTTCCTGCCGGAACAGGTCAGGCTGTGACCAGAAGCATCGCTCATGAACTTCACGGCAAGTTCGTCGATGCCATTCCGGAAATCGTGAACTGCTCATATGCTCTCGGTCAGGCGGACTCTGACAATGCGTTTGCTTCGATGCAGAATAACGGTACCCATGTCGTTTCCTTCAATATCAATGTCGGAAGTATGGAAGACCGCGAAAGGTCTACGTCAGAAATCGCAGACGTTGTCCGCGGGATCCTTGCCGACTATCCTGAGTTCAAGAAGGTCCGCGTGACCGAAGGCGGCGGCGGAATGGGAGGTGCGTCAACAGTCGATATCGAGATCTACGGATATGACTTCGAGACCACAGACCGTGTCGCAAAGGAAGTGCAGGCGAAGATGCTCGAGGCCGGAGAGTTCTCTCAGGTCCTCCTTAGCCGTGACGAGTATGTTCCTGAGTATCAGGTGGATTTCGATCGCGAGAAACTTGCCATCAATGGTCTTAACAGTACCACTGCTGCAGCATATCTCAGTGCGGCAATGAACGGTTCGACCCAGTCATTCTACCGTGAGGACGGAGATGAATATGACATCCGCGTGCGTTATGCTCCGGAGTTCCGTACCAGCACAGAGGACATCGAGAACATCATCATCTACAACAACATGGGCAAAGGCGTGAGGATCAAGGATGTCGGCACCGTCATCGAGACCCTGACCCCTCCTTCGATCCAGAGAAAGAACCGTGAACGTCTCATCACCGTTTCCGGTGTTGTAGCCAACGGTGTGGCTCTTTCTGACGCCGTGGCTTCTACGGATGCAATCCTGGCAGAGACAGAAATACCGTCAGAACTTTCAATTGAGATCGGAGGTTCATATGAGGACCAGCAGGATATGTTCGGAGACCTCATAATGCTCCTCGCGATGATCATCATCCTCGTATACATCGTGATGGCGTCCCAGTTCGAGTCTTTCATGAGTCCTTTCGTGATCATGTTCTCGATTCCGTTTGCATTCGTCGGAGTGCTTCTCGGACTTTGGGTGACCGGTACGCCTCTGGGTACGATGGGTATGATCGGTATCCTCATCCTCATGGGTATCGTGGTGAAGAACGGTATCGTGCTGATCGACTATACCATCCTCATGCGTGAGCGTGGAAAGAGCGTTGCCGAGGCATCTGTGATTGCCGCGAAGTCCCGTCTCCGTCCTATCCTCATGACCACATTGACTACCGTGCTCGGTATGATCCCGATGGCTGTGGGCCAGGGTGAGGGTTCTGAGATGTGGCGTTCGCTCGGTATGGTTGTGGCATGGGGTCTGTCGATCTCGACTCTCGTGACCCTCGTGATCATCCCTACCGTATATGCTTCCATGGCATCATGGCAGGAGCGCCGCGCCGCCCGAAAGGCTGCAAAGAAACTTGTAAATGCGTAGTAACCAAGAATAAAGCAGAAAAATATGAAAGGTATTTTTATAGCATACGACCAGGCTTATAACATGGAGATTGCCGACGTTCTCGAGGAACTTGGCTGCAGAGGCTTCACCATGTGGCAGGATATCGCAGGACGCGGAACCTCCACCGGAGAACCGCATCTTGGCAACCACGCCTGGCCTACAATGAACAATGCCATTCTGGCATTCGTTCCTGACGAGAGGGTGGATGACATACTCGCCCGTCTTCGTGCCATGGACGAAGAGACCCCTGATCTCGGACTCCGCGCATTCGCTTGGAATGTAGAAAAATATTATTAGTCCTTAAAACCTAAGGTATTGATATTGTAATTCCAGTCGTAAATCTTTATATTTGCGATTGGAATTCTTGTATGTCATCCTGAACAGTCCGACGGACGACGCGAGAATCTTTAAGGAAACATTAAAACAATATTTATTATGGCACTAGTTATTACAGATGCGAATTTCGCTGAGACATTGAATACAGACAAGCCTGTGCTTGTGGATTTTTGGGCTACATGGTGCGGTCCGTGCAAGGCCATCGCTCCGGTAGTGGAAGAGATTGCTGCAGAATATGAGGGTAAGGCAGTAGTTGGCAAGTGCAATGTCGACGAATGCGATGATGCTCCGATGAACTACAACATCAGAAGCATCCCTACTCTTCTTTTCTTCAAGAACGGAGAACTCGTTGACAGACATGTAGGTGTGATCGCAAAGGCTGATCTCGCCGCAAAACTCGATTCGTTGATCTAATATACGCATACAATGAAAAAGATATTTTTCCTTGCAGTGATCGCCTTGATGGCTTTCTCTGCATCTGCTTCTGCGCAGGGTTTCGGTGTCACTGCCGGAATGAACTTCAATTCGACTAAGTTCAAGGATGTAAAGATGGATGCACAGGCGGGATGGAATGTGGGTCTTACATATGCATTCAACCTTCCTCTGGGCTTCTCTATCCAGCCGGCTCTCGTATACTCTCAGAAAGGTGCCTTGATTGAAAAGGTTTCCGATACAAAGCAGACTGTCGGAGCAATCAACCTCCCAGTATCTGTGCAGTGGGGACCGGATCTTCTGGTTGCAAGACCTTTCGTTGATGTGACTCCGTATGTCGGATACTCGCTTTTCAACAAGGCGAGCGGTGATGTCCTTGATGATCTCAAGGGTGGAAACGGCTTTGAGTACGGACTGGGTCTTGGAGCAGGCCTCAATATCTGGAAACTTCAGGCAATCGTGCGCTATAACTGGAACTTCGGTGTCCTCGGAAGTCTCAAGGACTTTACCGGTGTGAATCTTGGCAGCCTTACTCCGGAGGACCAGACTTACGGTGGCATTTCATTCCACCTTGCATTCTTCTTCTAAAAGGAAAGCGGATGAAGAAGATAGCGGTTTTCTGCTCTGCCAGTTCAAATATTGACCCTAAATACAACAAAGTCGCCCGCGAATTCGTCAGGGCGGCTTCGTTGTGTGGATACGGCATCGTCTCAGGCGGAACTATAAAGGGCACGATGGGTGAGATATCAGACGAACTGAAGGTGTGTGGAGGGTATCACCTGGGTGTCATTCCGCGTTTTATGGCTCAGTACGTCTATCCGGAACTTACAGAGGTCATCTGGACCGAGACGATGGCTGAGCGCAAGACCTTACTCCGTAAGGATACCTGTGCCGTGGTGGCTCTTCCTGGAGGAATCGGCACCCTGGATGAGGTCATCGAGTGTTTTGCACTTCTTCACCTCAAGCAGTACGACGGAGGAATATATCTTCTTGACTATGAGGGTTTTTATGAGCCTTTGAGGGCTCTGCTTGAACATTATGTCAGGACAGGCATGCTTGCTCAGGCGACAATGGACAAGATAAATTTCGCAGATACTCCGGAGGCTCTTCTGGAGATGCTGCAGAGATGATATATGGATATCAAGGCTATTCAGGATTTTCTCGGAGAGGCATGGCTCCTCACGAAACGGCGTATTTCACGTACGCTCGAAAGCGACATCGCGCTTCTGAACTCGACGAACGAGTCCATACTTTCCCATTCGGGGAAGCAGATGAGGCCGATGCTTACCCTGCTCATGGCGCGTGCCTGTTCACCTGCAGGAGTGAATGATGCGACGGTAAGTTATGCCGCTGCCGCTGACCTGCTGCATAATGCCACTCTTCTGCATGATGATGTTGCTGACGGAAGTGAGCAGAGAAGGGGAAAGCCGACGATAATGTCGTTGATGGGGCCGTCTGTGTCGGTCCTTGTAGGTGATTATTGGCTTGTGAAGGCCATGGAACTGATCCTGAATGTGGAAAATGCCGGAAGTTCCGGTGTCATGAAGATCTTTGCCAAGACTCTGAGCGACCTTGCTGAAGGGGAGATGCTCCAACTTCAGAAAGCGCAGTCCGGTGACACTTCGGAAGAGGATTATCTCAAGATAATATACAATAAGACGGCGTCTCTGTTCGAGGCTGCATGTGTGTCTGCTGCGATTTCCGTGGATGCACCGGAGGAGTTTGTCCGTGCTGCAAGAGAATATGCCGTGGCATTGGGACTTGCCTTCCAGATTCAGGATGACATCCTTGATTATTCGGGAACCGAGGCGGTAGGAAAGCCGTTGGGAGCGGATATCCTTGAGCAGAAGATCACCATGCCGCTTCTTGGTGCATTGGCGGATGTTCCTGAGGCTGAGGCGGATGTAGTCAGGGGCAAGGTGAGCAATATTGCGGATTGTCCGGAATATCGCGATGATATAGTGTCCTTTGTCAGGGAGAACGGCGGTCTTGAGTATGCCGTGGCACGACTTAAAGGATATGTGGCGTCTGCCATCCGGGCGTTGGATGTGCTTCCGGACACCGAAGCCAGGAAATATCTTGTGGAATTGGCATATTATACGGCACAAAGGGCTCTTTGATGAGATTTGCAGACATCATAGGAAACCGTCAGGTAGTGAAGGCGCTGTCGTCAATGGCCGACAGCGGCAGGGTGGCTCATGCCATGCTGTTCTATGAAAACGATGGCTGCGGTGCCTTGGCATTGGCTCTTGCCTATGTGCAGTATCTGAACTGTGCGAATCCTTCCGGAGGGGATTCCTGCGGCGAATGTCCTTCATGCCGTCAGATGTCGAAACTCATCCATCCTGATGTCCATTTCGTATTTCCTGTCAACAAGGGGCCGAAGACCTCGGATGACAAGCCTACATCGGAGTCATATTTGACATACTGGAGGGAACTTGCGGTTTCCAATCCGTATTTTCTTGAGTCGGACCTGCAGAGGGCATTGGGCATAGAGAGCAGAAGCGGACTTATTGCTGTAGCGGAGGCGAAGTCCATAATGACCAAACTCTCACTGACTTCCGTGGCTGATGGATATAAGGCCGTGATCTTCTACCTTCCGGAGAAGATGAATCAGGAGACGGCCAACCGACTTTTGAAGATGGTCGAGGAACCACCTGAAAAGACCCTCTTCCTTTTCATTACCCATGCACCGGAGAAGGTGCTTCAGACTATTTTCTCGCGTTGTCAGAGTGTCCGTGTCCTGCCTTTGAGCAGGGAAGAGGTGGTAGGGACTCTGGTTGAGAAACTCGCCATATCGCCAAAGGAGGCCGAGGCCAAGGCAGTCCTTTCCGGCGGAAGTGTCGGTAATGCCATGAGCATGATCGGCGATCAGGAGGACTACAACCGATATATGGATCTGTTTTCGGATCTGATGAATGCTGTTGTTTCGCGCAATCTTGCCGCTGCGTTGGAGTGCGGTGAGATGATGTCCTCCCTTGATTCGCGCGAAAAACAGAAGGAATTTTGTACATTTGCAACTGATTGTATCAGAAAGATATTCATGACCAGGCAGAATCTGCATAATATAGCAGGCATACTGCCTCAGGAGCAGGAGTTTTATGAGAGGGTTGCTTCCAAGTGCAGCGATGGCTTCTGCACAAAGTCGGTCAGCAATATCGAGAAAGTGGTGTCGATGATTGACAGGAATGTCAATTCGAAGATCCTTTTCTGCGATCTGGTCAATCGTATGTATTTAAGTGTCTAGATATATGATGGAATCCAAGAAATATGACTGTTCACGCGGATGTGTGGTGGAGCGTGCCGAGAATGGCGAACTCGACTGCACATATCGTCAGGGATGCTGCAAACTGGAGGTCTATGACTGGCTTTCGGGCGTGAATCAGGAACAATATAAGGAGTTTTTTGAAGTACGTTTCAAGAATACCCGCAAGGCGATCTTCAGAAACGGTTCGGGGCAGAGCATCAAGACCGGTGACATGGTCATCGTGGAGGCTGCCAACGGGCACGATCTGGGTATCGTGACTCTGGAAGGACCTGTGGTGGCGCGCCAGATGAAGTGCAAGAGGATCAATCCCGAGACTTTCGAGTTCAAGAAGATATACCGCAAGGCGAAACTTTTCGATATAGAGAAATGGCAGGAGGCGATCGCCCGTGAGCATGAGACCATGATCCGTTCCCGTCAGATTGCTGCGGAACTGGGTCTTGACATGAAGATAGGTGATGTTGAGTTTCAGGGCGATGGCACCAAGGCCATCTTCTATTATATCGCGGACGGTCGTGTGGACTTCCGTCAGTTGATCAAGGTCTTTGCCGAGGAGTTCCGCATAAGGATCGAGATGAAGCAGATCGGAGCCCGTCAGGAGGCCGGACTTATCGGAGGCCTTGGCGTGTGCGGCCGTGAACTATGCTGCTCGAACTATATTTCAAGTTTCCAGTCCATCACCACTTCCGCTGCAAGGTGTCAGGATCTTTCCCTGAACCCTCAGAAACTTGCCGGCCAGTGTGGTAAACTCAAGTGCTGCCTCAATTACGAGACTGCCGCCTATATGGATGCCCAGTCACGTATTCCTAAGGTTCACAATCCTTTGGAGTTCGAAGACGGACTTGCATATCTGATGAAGACCGATATCCTTCGTGAGATCATGTATTTCTCGTATGATCCTCATTCTCTGTCCAACCTCTATCCTCTCTATGCGGAAGATGTCTGGGACATCATCAAGATGAACCGTAATGGCGAGAAGCCTGCTTCGCTGAAGAGTGATGAGGTTCCTGCAGCGCCGGAGTTCGTTACTGCGGTGGGAGATGACAGCATCACTCGTTTCGATGAGGCACGCAAACGCAAGAAAAAGAAGAAGTCTCGTGGTGGAAACAGCAAGGGCGGCCGCAACCGTGGTCCACGCCCTCCGAAATCGGACAAGTGATATGGGAAAGGACAAACTCAGAAAATTCAGAGAGAACGAGACCTTCAGATGTATGATCCAGCCTGCGACTTCGGAGGTCCTGGGGTGCGACCATCCCTTGAAGGGTAAGTGGGGAAGTGATTTCTTCGGCAACGACAGGCCGATAGTGCTGGAACTTGGCTGCGGCAAAGGTGACTACACCATCGATCTGGCTGAGCGTAATCCTTCTTGCAATTATATAGGTGTGGATATCAAGGGCGCACGCCTGTGGAAAGGGGCCAAATATGCAGAAGAGCACGGACTTGGCAATGTGGCATTCCTTCGTACCCGCATCGAATTCATCGAGTCTCTGTTCGCTCCCGGTGAGGTTGCGGAGATATGGATCACATTCGCGGATCCTCAGATAGGACGAGAGAAGAAGCGTCTGACAGCACCTCTGTTCATGAACAGGTACCGCAATTTCCTTAAGTCCGGAGGTATCGTGCATCTCAAGACAGACAGCCGTTATCTCCATGAGTATTCCCGTGCAATGGCTGATCAGAACGGTCTGAAGATCCTTGCGTCTGCTGTTGACATATATGGTGCTGACCGCGAGCGTCTTTATGAGAGCGGCCTCTCTTCTTTATGTGGCCGTGACGCTGTCGATGCCTTGTTTGAGGTGCAGACTTTCTACGAGTCCCAGTATCTTGCCCAGGGATTCCCGATTACCTATCTTTCTTTTGTTGTTGACCATGAAGGTGATTATCTGTCACCGGAATGGGATGAGGACAGATGGAAGGATGAGAATCATCATTTCGTGATCCCTTCAGGACTTCCTGTGGCTTCGAAATTCTATCCTGGTCAATAACTGCCCTCCAAACCGGAGTCCGGTTTGGACTAGACGTTAGTCCAGTGGATGGTGATGCCTTTGCGTTCCATGCCACGGAACCATGTCATCTGTCTTTTGGCGAACTGATGGATGGCAGTGGCGAGTCCGGTGCGCATTTCGTCGTATGTCAGTTGTCCTGTGACGTATAGGGTGACGAATTTGTATTCGAGTCCGTAGTAGATAAGGTCTTCTGCCGGTATTGGCTTGTGTTCCGGTGCAAGAGCCGGGTGTGTTCCGTCTATGAGTCCGCGGATTTCTTCCACCATTCCTTCTTCAAGACGGGCGTCCAGACGACGGTCTATGCGGGCGTTGCGTTCGTCTCTGCTGACAAGTGTACCAATATAATATGTGTTCTTCGGCAGGAAACCGGTGCGCTCGACCGGGTGTTCGGATTCGTAGATGGCGATCTCCAGGGCGCGGATGAGGCGTTTGCGGGTGTCGTAGTCCGTGGTGTTGTGCAGCGGTTTGAGTGCTCCGAGTCTGTTTATGAGTTCTTCGTCGCTTTCCTTTTCGAGTTCGGCGCGGAGTTGCGGATCAGGCGGCACTTCCGGCAGGGAGTATCCGCAGGTGGCGGCTTCGATGTATAGTCCGCTTCCGCCGCATAGGATCGGAATGCCTCCGCGTCCGGTTATGTCTCTGTATGCCTTTTCGAAGTCTCTCTGGTATTCGAAGATGTTGTATTTGGCACCGGCGTCGACGATATCCATAAGATGATATGGAATCTCTTCATATTCAGAGAGATCCTTGCCTGTGCCTATATCCATTCCGCGGTAGACCTGACGGGAGTCTGCAGAGATGATCTCCGCTCCTGCTGTCCTCCGACCATCCGGTTGAGGAAAGAACCCCTCCCACTTCGTGGGCCCCTCCCCCTGCGGCCAGGGGGGTAGCACGCTTTCCTCAACCGGACGGTCGGAGGACTTGCTGTTTTGACGCCTTTCTGCCAGGAGGGTGTTGATCTGGCGGGCGAGACGGACAGCATACCGGGTCTTTCCTGAGGCAGTGGGCCCGAGGACGCATATGAGATCGATTTCTCCCGAGAGATATCTGTCAAGGAGATCTTTGACGTCAATTTCTTCTGCAGGAGGCAGTTCTGCCATCGGAGGTATGGGGGTGAACGGTTTCTTTGCCATGTTCTGAGACTGTGCGTTGATATTACAAAGATAGATGTTTTTGTTTAAATACAAAGACCGTGTAGTGCAATGTGCTGAGTTATAGCGAGTTGCTTTATCGTCCTGCCGTCCAAGTCCTGCGGGACAATGACTCAAGTGGCTGAGTGGCAAGGGGTTGTGCTACACGGATCTAGGGCTGTTTTTGGGATGGTATGTGGAAATCCGCCGGGACTGTTTTGGTGGGAATGCAAAAAGCATTAACTTTGCAGTTCTTCTTTCAATAAGGAAAGATCTAATGATTTGATGTTATGCCGAAAGCGAAAAGCAGTGTAGAGATAAAGAACAGGAGGGCTTCGTTTGACTATGAGTTCATCGAGACCTTCCAGGCGGGTATTGTGCTGACAGGCACCGAGATAAAGTCCATCAGGGCCGGCAAGGCATCTCTGGTGGATACTTTCTGCTATTTCCATGGCAATGAATTGTTTGTAAAGAACATGCATGTGTCGGAGTACTGGTGGGGAACCTGGGGAAAGCATGATCCGCGCCGCGACCGCAAACTTCTTCTCACGCGCAAGGAACTCAACAAGTTGCAGAGGGCTGTGAAGGAGAAGGGACTGACTATCGTGGGAGTGAAACTTTATATTGCCGAGAACGGCTATGCGAAACTCCTGATTGCGCTTGCAAGAGGAAAGAAGGAATACGACAAGCGTGCTTCCATCAAGGAGAAGGATCTTCGCCGGGAGATGGAGAGGATGTAGTTTGCGTAAGTGATTGAACTGTCGTGTTTTAGAAATGTCAGACCCCGTCGGACCGCTTCGCAGGAACATAGGAAAATGCTCCGCTTGCCCGACGGGGTCTGTCTTTTACAAGGAATTCTACAGTCCGAAGGCTTCGCGGATCATGTCGACAGAGTCGAGGAGTTCCCAGCCGAAGAACTGTACATATTCCTGAGTCTTGACCCCGCCGCGGATCATCGTCACTGATTCCTTATAAGGGGTGCGGCCCACATGACCATATGCTGCTGTCGGCTCGTAGATAGGCTTCTTGAGACCGAACTTCTCGATGATCTTTGCCGGACGCAGGTCGAAGAGTTCCTCTATCTTCTCTGCTATGAAGGCGTCATCCAGTCCATGAACAGCAGTTCCGTATGTGTTTACGAATATGCTCAGAGGACGCGCAACTCCGATGGCGTATGACACCTGCACGAGCATTTCGCGTGCAACACCCGCAGCAACCATGTTCTTGGCAATGTATCGTGCTGCGTAGGCTGCAGATCTGTCGACCTTTGAAGGGTCCTTTCCTGAGAATGCTCCACCGCCGTGCGCTCCTTTTCCGCCATATGTGTCCACGATGATCTTTCGTCCTGTGAGTCCGGTGTCGCCGTGCGGACCTCCGATCACGAATTTTCCGGTAGGGTTTACGTGAAGGATGTAGTCTCCCTTGAAGAGGGCTGCGGTCTCAGGCGCAAGGGTCTCTATGAGCATCGGAAGAAGGATGTTCTGCACATCTTCGCGGATCTTTGCCTGCATGGCCTCGTCCACGCGCTTCTGTCCGTACTGGGCACAGCCGTCAGCATAACTCATGTTGCCGAGGCTGGCCGGTGTGAATTCGTCGTGCTGGGTGGAGATGACGATGGTGTGTATGCGTACAGGCTCGTTTGTCTCGCCGTCGTATTCTATGGTGAACTGTGACTTCGAGTCGGGGCGCAGGTAAGGCATCAGGTCTGTCTGCTTGCGGATCTTTGCCAGCATGAGAAGGGCCTGATGTGAGAGGGCGAGAGGAAGAGGCATGTATTCCTCTGTGTCACGGCATGCGTAGCCGAACATCATTCCCTGGTCACCGGCTCCCTGAGCGTCAGCGTCTTCTCCCACTACTCCGCGGTTGATGTCGGCGCTCTGCTCGTGGAGGGCAGAAAGCACTCCGCATGAGTTGCCGTCGAACATGTATTCCGCCTTGTTGTATCCGATCTTGTTGATGACACGGCGCGCTGTGGTCTGGATGTCCACATATGCATCCTCTGAACGTACTTCGCCTCCTACCACTACTAGTCCGGTGCTGCAGAATGTCTCGCATGCGACCTTCGCTTCAGGGTCCTGACGGAGGAATTCGTCAAGGATGGCGTCGGAAATCTGGTCCGAGACCTTGTCCGGATGTCCTTCAGAAACAGATTCTGATGTAAAAAGGTAATTCTTCATATACTTCAATGTTTTTCTATTAATTCGTTCACAGCGAGGCAAAACAAAAGCCCCACAAGAATGCGGAGCCGTCACAAAAACACAAAACATTGATATGAAAGCGGTCATCATGGCAAGATGACCATAGGTCAACATTTTAGCATTTTTTATAGTGGTTGCAAGCAGCCAAATCTCTCCACATCTTTTATTTCGGGCGGCAAAGATAAGTAAAAATCCTGAGATGCAAAATAAATGTGTTAATTGTTTAAAAGTGAATATAAATTTCTTAACCTCCGATATTTATAGTATCTTTGCTGGCAAATTATAACTCCTATTAATAGTAAAACACTATGAAACAATCACTTAAGCGAATTTTTGCCCTATTAGGGGGGGCAATTATTTCAATGGTCTGTGTGTTCGCACAGGTCACAACTTCGTCGATTAACGGACGTATTTCTGACAGCGAGGGATCCGTTGCAGGTGCTGCCGTTATCGCAACTCACGTTCCTTCAGGAACAACTTATTACTCAACTACAGACAACAACGGTGCATACCGTATCAATGCTGTGACCCCTGGTGGTCCTTACTCTGTAAAGGTTGAGATGCTTGGCTACAGATCAGTAGAGTACACAGGCGTGTACGCACCTCTCGGTGAGGTCATTACCGTAAACGCCACACTCGATGTAGAGGCTCTCGGTCTTGATGCTGCAGTCTTCACTGCTGACGGTACCAACTCCGGCATGAACATCAACCGTGCAGGTGTAGGTACTTCGATCAGCGAGCAGACCATGAACGCTCTTCCTACAGTAAGCCGCAGCATGAACGATGTGATGAAACTCACTCCGCAGGCATCTTCAACTACAAACGGTCTTGCAGTCGGTGGTGGTAACTATCGTTCATCTTACGTTACTGTCGACGGTGCTGCTTTCAACAACGCATTCGGTATCGGTGCAAACCTTCCTGCAGGCGGTGCTCCTATCTCTCTCGACGCTCTCGAGCAGATGTCAGTGAACATCACTCCGTTTGACGTACGTCACTCAGGCTTTACCGGTGGTGCGATCAATGCTGTTACAAAGAGCGGTTCAAACGAGTGGCATGCTTCTGTATACAATTACTACAACAGCGACAAGCTCAAGGGTAAGATGGTTGCCGGCAATGAGGTTGCTGTTTCAGAGTCTCTCAATAACACTACAGGTTTCACTGTAGGTGGTCCTATCATCAAGAACAAACTCTTCTTCTTCGCTAACTTCGAGTATGCTATGGACGTTACTCCAGGTTCAAGTTATCGTGTAAGAAAGAATGATTCTGAGGAATGGGGTGAGGGTACTTCAGTAGTACGCCCTACAGAGGCTTTCATGAATGAGGTGAAGGATTATCTGGCTAAGGAGTACGGATACAACCCAGGCCGCTACCAGGGATACTCTCTCAGCACTCCAGACTGGAAACTCATGGCTCGTCTCGACTGGAACATCAACGACAACCACAAGTTCAACGTACGTTACAGCCAGACAATGAACAAGTACTCTTCAAGTCCTTCTTCATCTGTCAACCCTATCAACCCTAATCCATACGACAGGAACAAGTACGGACGTACTTCAATGTACGCTCAGTTCTTCGAGAGTTCACGTTACTTCCAGGAGCAGAACTTCATGTCTCTTGCTGCCGAACTCAACTCACGCTTCGGCAACGACATCAACAATGTTCTCCGCGTGACCTGGTCACACCAGAACGAGCCTCGTAGTTTCGTAGGTGACCTCTTCCCTACAGTGGATATCCTCCAGACTCTCGACGACGGCACCAGAACAGTCCTCACTTCATTCGGTCCGGATCCGTTCACATACGGTAACCTCCGCGACGTTCAGACTGTAGTCGTTACAGATGAACTTTCAGTACGCAAGGGCATCCACAACTTCCTCTTCGGACATCAGTTCGAGTGGGACGACACCAAGAACGGTTACATGCAGGGTGGTGCAGGTTACTATGTATACGAGTCATGGGAGGATTTCAAGGCTAAGGGCAAGCCGGTAGCATTTGCTATCACTCACTCTAACCGTGACGACCTCAAGCAGGTATATCCAAGTTTCCAGTACATGCAGATGTCTACATACATCCAGGATGAGATGAACATCAGTGACTACTTCAAGTTCACTGCAGGTCTCCGTCTTGAACTTCCTATCTATCCTGCAATCCCTGGTAACGACAACAAGGAGTTCGCAAGACTTGCACAGGGTAACAACTCAATCCATGGCCTTTCAACAGCCGATATGCCAAGAGCACGTGTGAACTTCTCACCACGTATCGGATTCAACTGGGATGTTCTCAAGAACCGCAACCTCATCGTACGCGGAGGTTCAGGTATCTACACCGGACGTATCCCATTCGTATGGATCGTATCTGCAGCAGGTAACAGCAACTGTCTCCAGGCTCAGTTCATCGATACTGACGGAACAAATGCGATGACTCCTACATTCCACAACAAACTCGGCGATATCCTTGACGATATCTATGGCGGTACATTCAAGGCTCAGGATCTTCCTGCTCCTGCATCAACTACCATCATGGACAAGAATCTCAAGATGCCTACTACATGGAAGTCATCTCTCGCTATCGAGGGTCGTCTCCCTGGCGGTATCAAGGCTACTCTCGAGGGTATCTACAACAAGGACCTCAACGCAGTGTATGTTCACAAACTCGGTCAGAAAGAGGTAGCAGGTGGCGTTAAACTTCCAGGTGAGCCACAGGCAAGACCTTCATGGAAGTCTGAGAGCATCAAGAACTCACAGGGTAGCACTGTCACTCCTTACTATATCACAAACTCTGATATAAAGGGTCACTACTACTCTATCACTGCAATGCTCCAGAAGGACTTCAACTTCGGTCTCTCTATGATGGCTGCTTACACACGCAGTGCTTCAAAGAGCATCTCTGAGGGTATCGGTGACCAGGTGTCTTCAGCATACAACACCATGACATACTCTTCAATGGGTTCAAATGTCGCTGAACTCGGACACTCTGCATACGTATCACCTAACCGTCTCATCGCCAACATCAGTTACCGTATCCCTGAAGGAAACTTCGGTGCTACTACAGTAGGTCTCTTCTACGAGGGTTACAACCACTGCTACGTAGGTTCATACTCTTACACAAGATACTCATACACAATGAACAATGTGACTGGTGACGGTGGTGCGAACAACCTCATCTACATCCCTACCGAGAAGGATCTCGAAAGCATGACCTTTACAGATCCGGACAACAAGAAGGCATTCAACGACTTCATCGCAGGTGACAAGTATCTCAGCAAGCACAGAGGCGAGTACTCACAGAGAGGCGGTGTAGTTGCTCCTTGGCAGCACAGGTTCAACTTCAAGGTGGCTCAGGACTTCGATTTCCGCGTTGCCAGGAAGAAGAACACTATCCAGGTGGCTCTCGACATCAACAACCTCGGTAACCTCCTCAACAGCAACTGGGGTGCTTATGACAAACTCAGCGGTGATCAGATCCTCAAGTATGACGCCAAGACTTCTACCTATACATTCACTGAGCCAAAGTGGACAAAGGTTACTACAGTCGCTTCAACTTGGGAGATGCTCCTTAGCGTCCGTTGGTTCTTCTAAGAAACTTTTCTTCCCGGATCAGCAGTGGCACAGCATTTGCCTGATGTCTGGTTGACATAGGTTTATAAGTACAATAACAATAACATCCGCTGACCTTACTGGTCCGGTTGCCATAAGCCGTCTGACAGAAATGTCGGGCGGCTTTTGTTGTACGCGAGAGAAATTTATGTTATCTTTGCAGCGTTATTGTATCTTATAAACTTATAAAACATTATGAAACAGGCAATTAAGTGTTTGCTGTGCACTTTGTGTGCGGCATTTGCAATGGGTGTTTCAGCATTTGCACAGGTAACTACTTCTTCAATGAACGGATCAGTTACTGACAATGCTGGTGAGCCGGTCGTTGGTGTAGCCGTTGTTGCTACTCATGTGCCCTCAGGTACTGTTTATGGTGGCATTACCAACGAAAATGGTCGTTATGCTATAAACGGTATGCGTTCTGGCGGTCCTTACAAGGTTGAGGTGTCATGCCTTGGCTATCAGACGGTCATCTATACCGATGTAACTCTTCAACTCGGTGATTCATACGCACTCAATGCACGTATGAATGATGATAAGGAAATGCTTAGCGAAGCTCTTGTGGTAGGAGAGGCTGCTTCCAAGTTCGCAGGTGAGAAGACAGGTGCGGCAACCAATATCTCAAGTTCTCAGATCGAGAGCCTTCCTACAGTGAGCCGCAGTATCGAGGACATCGCATCATTGTCTCCATATGGCGGAAACGGCATGAGTTTCGGCGGTTCCGACGGTCGTTCATCAAACTTCACTGTTGACGGTGCGAACTTCAATAACAACTTCGGTCTTAATCCGGGTCTCCCTGGTGGTGGAAGTCCGATTTCTATTGATGCGATCGAGGAAGTACAGGTAGTTGTTGCTCCTTTCGATGTACGTCAGTCAAATTTCATCGGTGGTGGTATGAATGCTATTACCAAGTCAGGTACCAACACTTTCAAGGGATCTGCATATGTATATCATTCCAATGAGAACATGCGCGGTAACAAGGCTGGTGAGACTGAGGTGTCAGGTGCACGTGATAAAGACCGTAGCACAACATACGGTTTCACACTCGGCGGACCTATCGTGAAGGATAAACTCTTCTTCTTCGTCAACTTTGAATATTCAAAGGTCCCTACGGTAGTCAATCGCTGGAGAGCGAGCGAGGATGGTGTCGGTGATAAGGATGCATTCATCTCACGTACCAAGATCAAGGACATGGAGACTGTCAGGGATTTCCTTGCAAAGAATTATGGTTATGACACAGGTTCGTTTACAGATTATCCTGCAGACGAAAGCAATATGAAGATCCTTGCACGTATTGACTGGAATATCAATGAGAACCATAACCTTGCTGTACGTTATAACTATACATTGGCCAAGGAGTGGCAGGCGACTAACGGAAATTCTGTAAATGCAGGATATCGTCATAAAGGATATGACCGTCTCTCTCAGTATTCTATGGCCTTTGCTAACTCCATGTATACTCAGGATCATCTCGTCAACTCTTTCTCAGTTGATCTTAACAGCCGCTTCGGAGCGAATCTTTCAAACCAGTTGCTTGTAACATTCTCAAAACTCGACGACATGCGCGGTTCGCCTTCTGCCAAATTCCCGCACATCGACATCATGAATGGATATACAACTGATGCTGAAGGAAATGTAACTCAGGATCTTACCCCTTACATGACTGCTGGTTATGAACTCTTTACCTGGAATAATGGTGTACATAACAATGCTATCACAGCAAAGGATGATATCACATATTATGCAGGAAACCATAAGGTGACTGCCGGTGTCTCGTATGACTATCAGATGGCTGACAACTCCTACATGAGAAACGGTACCGGATATTACAGATACAGAAGTCTTGATGATTTCCTTACTGGCGCCGCTCCTGAGACAGTTGCCATTACATACGGTTATGATGGCGAGCAGAACCCTGCTGCCCGTGTCCGTTATCATCAGATAGCTCTCTACGGACAGGACGAATGGAATGTCTCTGACCGCTTCAAACTTACTTACGGTCTCCGTCTTGAGTCTATGATTTTCGATAATCAGGATCTTATGACTAACAATGCAATCAAGGAACTTGACTATGGCGGAAAGCATTTTGACACAGGTTACTGGCCGACTCCTAAGATTCAGGTATCTCCTAGAATCGGTTTCAACTGGGACGTTTTCGGCGACAGAAGCCTCAAGGTCCGCGGAGGTACAGGTCTCTTCACAGGACGTATTCCTCTCGTATTCTTCACCAACATGCCTACAAACTCAGGTATGGTGCAGAACCTTCAGTACATCTCTACTCTGTATGATAACGGTGTGGTCAATGCCGGCAAATCGGATCTTAAGGCTCTCGAGCAGTTTGCAAAGGCCAATGGTGGTATGATTACAGATGTTGACGAACTCGTGAAGAAACTTAATAAGATCGATCCTAAGAAGTTCCCTCTCACGATTTCTCCTGAAGATGGCGTCGCTCCGGCAGTGGCGGCAGGTGTGGATCCTAAGTTCAAGATGCCACAAGTTTGGAAGACTACTTTGGCACTTGACTATCAGGTTCCTGTTTCGTTCCCATTCACTCTGAGCGGAGAGTTCACCTTCAACAAGACTGTAAACGGTATCATGCTCAAGAACTGGAACATCAAGGAGCAGGACAACTGGAAGAAGTTCGGCGGTGCAGATGATCGTTACATCTATCCGGATGACTATAAGTACTATGCTAAGAACGATGCCTATATCCTTACAAACACAAACAAAGGATATGGATACATTGCTAACGTGACTATGACAATGGCTCCTGTAGAGGGCCTCAACATCATGGCTGCATATACTCATACTGCTTCTAAGGAAATTTCCGGCATGCCTGGTTCAAATGCAACTTCGGCATTCATCGAACTCCCTACCGTAAACGGACCGAACTTCGCTACTCTTGCAAACTCTCAGTATGTTATTCCAGACAGATTCATCGCATCTTTGACATACAGCGATAAGTCAGATAATCACTTCTCCATCTTCTATCAGGGCTGGCGTGGCGGATATGCAGGAAGTTATGTCTATGACGGAGATGTCAACGGTGACAACGTGTCTGCGGATCTGATGTATATCCCTGCAAACGAGAATGAAATTAAGTTCTCTACTACAGAGGATGCCAAGAACTTCTGGGCATATGTTGCGCAGGATAAGTATCTCAGTTCTCACAAGGGACAGTATGCAGAGGCTAACAGTGTATACACTCCTTGGGTACATAGATTTGATTTCCGTTACAGCCATGACTTCAAGATCAGGACAGGAAGACACACAAATACTCTTCAGTTGAATCTTGATATCAAGAATGCAGGTAATATCTTCAACCCTAAGTGGGGTGTAAGCAGGACTTGGTCACAGGAAGCTAACGGTGGCAAGATTCTGAAACTTGACAAGGTTGAGAACAATGTTCCAGTATTCAAGTCAAATGTTGGTGCTGGTGCACAGACATGGACTTATTCTACTGGCATCGCTCAGTGCTGGTATGCACAGATCGGTATCAAATACATGTTCAACTAGTCAGAATCATACATGGTTCATGAATATCCATCAGGCGGTTCCGTAAGGGATCGCCTGATTTTTTATGGATTCCGTGCTGTCTTATTTAGATAATTTATTATTTTTGTAGATTGATAAGAACTATCTGACAGATTAAAAGTAATAAATACAATTTTCGGATAACCATGAAGATTTTTAAATCATTTCTTGTATTGCTGACCGTGGCCGGTATTCTTTCGGCATGTCAGCAGGAAGTGCAGTATCTTGGTGTGCCTCGTCTGGCGATCAGCGAGAAGGCCATGGAATTTGAAATTCCAGGCGGTGCTCAGGATCTTGAATTGACAGCGACCCGCGACTGGTCTGCAAGTTCGGACGAAGAGTGGGTGGTAGTTACCCCTGATAAGGGAACAGCCTCTCTGGACCCTCAGAAGTTCACTGTGACCGTCCTTGAAAATAAGGGCGTCGGCCGTAAGGCTGAAGTAGTCTTCACTATCGGAATGACCAAGAAGACTCTTGTCGTGTCGCAGGAAGGTCCTCTCGGTTCTGCTGAAGACCTGATAGTCTATTCAAACAACTTCGACAAGACCGAGGCTGTAAAGGGAGATTCGTGGAAGACTTATCTGGACTCTTTCGAAGGCTGGAGGAACGAGACCGGTACCGGCCTCGCAAACATCACTTACGGTTTTGACAGCATGACGGCAAGAACCAATTCAGGAAATGGTTCTGCAGGCACTTATTCCGTATATGAGGGTTCTGGCATGAACTATCTCTGGTTCGGTTCCGGCAGCCCATATTTTGCGGTGAAGAATATCGCCCTCCCTGAAGGAAAGACCGATTTCACTCTTTCATTCGGAGCAGAAAGATATCTTTATGGCGTTGATTCCAATGTGTTCGACTTCAATGAGTTCAAGGTCTATATCAGTGCTGATGCCCAGAAATGGGTTAAACTTTCATGCGACTTTGCTGCGGGCTCTATGCCTGACGGAAAATGGGATCTCGCATCGTCTACTTTCACTGTCCCTGCAGGAACATCATCGCTTTCTGTCTATTTTGCTTCATCTCTTGCGTCTGCATATGCGATGGATGACCTCAGTCTGGTGATTTCTTCCGAGGCGGGCACTCCTGTGGATTTCTCGAAGGGAGAGGATATCAAGGTTGAAGACAGCACTGTCGGCGGTGGCGATCAGGGTGGTTCTGCAGATGTACCAGTTTCTGCCGGAAAGAAGACCGTTCAGGAGTTCATTGCGGCTGCAGACGACGCCAATTATTACGAATTGACCGGTACAGTATCCGGATTCAATAAGACCTACTGCAGTTTCGACCTTACTGACGATACCGGCAAGATCTATGTCTATTCGGTACTGGCCGCCAGCAAGACGGAGTGGGCAGACAAGATCAGCAACGGAGGCACTGTCACCATTTACGGTAAATATTACTACTATGAGAAGAACTCGCAGCATGAGATCAAGGATGCATACATCGTAAGTTTCACCGGCGGCAGCGGTGATGAAGGCGGTTCCGTAGGTGGCGATACCGGCGGAGAGAAAGGAGAATATGATCCGGACGGAGTTCAGTGGACCTTAGGCGACAATGCATATGACAAGTCGTCGTCTGCATCGCAGACTGCAGTGGTGAACGGAGTACAGGTGAACGACCTTCTCAAGTTGGGAACAAGCAGCAAACTTGGAAACAGCGTTCTGCATGTTCCTGCCGGAACAAAGAAAATCGGTTTCTATGGCGTTTCTTGGACAAAAAAAGGTAAGGCTACATTGACGTTCACATCAGGTAGCAATGAACTGGCTTCTATTGAAGTCAATGAGAATGCAGGTGCTACAGGCAATCCTCCTTATACCATGACCCTTACAGATTCGGACTGGTATGAGGTTGAGGTTTCTGCCACTACAGATATGGATATAAAGGTAGAGACTACAAATACGTCATCTCCAAGAGCAATCCTCATCGGTCTTAAAGCGATTACTGAATAATGGCAAGATTATCATATATGTTATCTGTAGCCGTCGCCGTTCTAGCCGCATTTCTGGGATTCACCTCATGCGAAGCCCTGGTGGAGGAAGTTATGGAGGTGTCTGTCAAGACCTCTGTCGTAGGCGGTGATTCAGGACAGATGTTCGTGAGTGTCAAGTGCGATGGAGAATGGACTCTTTCACTTACCTCCGGCACCGGTATAGTGGACTGGGCGAGCCTCAGTGTAAGTTCCGGCAACGGCGATCTCAACAACGTCGTCCTTTCTTATGAGAAGAACCAGACCAACGGAAGCAGGTCTCTGTTGATTGACCTTGTGTCCGGTACTTCAAAGGTAAGTTGCAAGGTGACTCAGACGGCAGAGGTGTCCGGCTCAGGAAACGGTTCCGGCAATGGCTCAGGAAGCGGTTCAGAAGACGGTCCGGACGGAGGTATGAACCTGTCCTCGACCGGCTGGCTCGAACTTCCGGACATGAGCGACAATTCTCTGGATTATTATACGCACAGTTTCACAATGGGCGGCAAGAGGTACAGGAACTATTCTTTCGGCTGGAGCCAGAAGGACCTTGTTTCCGTATGGGTGGCCTACCCTCTGTGCAAGATGTATAGCAGCGGAAGTGCAGGAAGAACAGACGAGTGGGCTTATGACCCTCTTCTCGGCAGTTCTTCATCCAATCCGGGGCCTGGTTACGGCGGTGATTATGCACGTGGCCATCAGTTGCCGTCAGGTGACCGTCAGTGCTGCGTGGAGGCCAATCAGCAGACCTTCTATGGTACCAACATCACCCCTCAGTTAAATGCACACAACGGAGGCATATGGCTCGATCTTGAGAACAAGGTGAGGACTCTGGCCGACAAGGCAGATACCATGTATGTGGTGACAGGCTGTGTGGTAAAGAACTCGACGACTTTCACTCAGGATACCGACAAGAGGAAGATGACGGTGCCGACCGCATATTTCAAGGCTCTTCTCAGGTACAGCAAGTCATCGACCCTCGGACAGTGGAACATGGCCGGATTCTATCTTGAGCACAGAAGTTACAATGAGGCTCTTTCAAAGAAGCACTGCATGTCCATCGATGAACTGGAAAAGATCACCGGTCTGGATTTCTTTGTAAATCTGCCGGCGAAGATAGGAAAGGATCAGGCGGCCCAACTGGAGGCTGCGGATCCTGCGGATTCAAATGTATGGTGGTAACAGGAGAGGATGCGTATGAAGAAGTTATTGACAATAATCATTTCTCTGACGGTCTTTCTCTGCTGTGCCGATGCACAGAAGAAGGCCGAGAGGACGTATGTCGTCGGATTCTACAACCTTGAGAATCTTTTCGACACATATGACGACCCTGTAAAGAATGACGGGGAGTTCCTTCCTGACGGAGCGAACAAGTGGACTGAGGTCAAGTACTGGAAGAAGGTGTCCAACATGGCCAGGGTCATAAAGGAGATGAAGGATTACAACGGCCGTTATCACACTCTTCTGGGAGTAAGTGAGATCGAGAACCGGCTCGTGCTTGAAGACCTGGTAGCAGACCCTCAGATTGCAGATGCCAATTATCAGATCATCCATTATGACGGTCCTGACCGCCGTGGTGTGGATGTGGCTCTTCTCTACAAGCCCGAGCAGTTCACATACCTTGACAGCGAGTCGATCCCTTATACTTTCGAAGGCAGTTCGATCGACTTCGTGATGTCGAAGGAGGAGCAGGAATATTTCCGCACCCGTGACATCCTTATGGTGCATGGACTCATTGATGGTGAGCACTTTGCAATATATGTTGCCCATCTTCCTTCCCGTTCGGGAGACAAGAAGGGCAGCAATCAGTTGAGGGACCGCGGAGGCGAGATAATGTATGACCATGCCATGATGATGCAGAAGAAGTATCCCGGCATCAAGATCATATGCATGGGCGACATGAACGACAACCCGACAGATGCGAGCATGGCGGAATATCTCCATGGCCTGGAGAACAAGGCGGATGTGACCGATGCCGACTTCTACAGTCCTTTCATCGAGATGCTCAAGGACGGTCATGGCTCCCTTGCCTACAGGGGCGTATGGAGCATCTATGACCTTCTCCTTGTCAACAACGCATTGGCGAATGCGCCTGAAGGAAGCCTCGCCATCACTCCGCTCGGAAAGAAAGGATACCATGGTCACATATTCAAGGCCAAGTTCCTGACCAACCAGAAAGGCCAGTATAAGGACACTCCTTTCAGGACCTTCTCGAACGGAGCGTTCATCGGAGGCTACAGTGACCATTATCCTACATATATTGTAATAACAAAATAGGAGATTGCTATTTCGCTGCGAGGAGGAACGACGTTCCGACGTGGCAATCTCTGCAAAACAATAAAGATGAAGAAAGTATTACTATTCATTACAGTAATGTTCTGTTCCTTCTCCCTCTTTGCTCAAAGCGACATGGGAGGTGTGAAAGGTACAGTCGTCAACCGTGCCGGCAGGGTACCTGTGGCACATGCGGTGATCACCTTGTCACAGGACGGTGAGGCAGTCGCTTCCGGACAGTCCGGTGAGGATGGAAAATTCCTCTTCGAAGGTCTGCTCAACGGCATGTATGAGATGAAGGTAGAGGCTCCGGGCTTCGTGCCTTCAAATGTCAACGTGACCGTGGAAGGTTATGTGAAGGACCTTATCTTCGTGTCCCTCATAGCCGAGCAGATTGTGGCTGAAGTGGATGATTCCAGTTTCTCGGAGTTTGATATGGATGACTCGGGTTATGATGACACTCCTACCATCCTTTTCGGAACAAACGACCCGTACAACGATATCGTAAGTTTCGGCTTCAGCAACATCCGTTTCAAGAACAGAGGCTATACCAGCGAGTCTCAGGATGTGTATCTTGCCGGTGTGAGGATGAACGATGCCGTTACAGGATATTCACCATATTCACTTTGGAGCGGACTGAATGAGGCTACCAGAAGCAAGGAGACAACCATCGGAAACGAGACTTCCGATTACGGTTTCGGAGGATATAACGGTGTGACCAACATCCACGCCACTCCTTCGAGCGTCCGTACCGGATGGCGTTTCAGCGCCCTTTCCAACAGTGCGTTGTACCGTCTCAGACTTATGGCTACATATGCTTCGGGAGAACTTGACAACGGATGGTCATATGCATTCAACGTTTCTGCACGTGTCGGTGGAAATGATTGGGTGAAAGGTGTTTACTATCGCAATTTTGCGTATTATGCCGGAGTCGAGAAGAAATTCGGTGATGCTCATCGTCTGAGCCTCGTGACCTTTGCCGCTCCGGGACAGAGGGGTGCTCAGAACGCATCGACACAGGAAGTCTATGACCTCATGGGCGACAACATGTACAACAGCAACTGGGGATATCAGAACGGCAAGGTACGCAACGCACGTGTCCGCAAGACATTCGAGCCGGTTACCATGCTGAAGTATACCGCTACGCCAAGCGAGGACGTGGAGGCTGCCATAACGGTGCTCTGGCGTACTGGAAAGAACGGATATACCGCAATGGACTGGTACGATGCCGCTGATCCGCGTCCTGACTATTACCGCAACCTTCCAAGTTACTATTGGGTGGAGAATGAGGACTATGACCGTCTCAACAAGGAGAAGTATTATTGGGCCAAGGATGTGTGGGAGCATGATCTTCCTGAGTATACCCACCTCGACTGGGACCGTCTCTACAATGTCAACTACAACAGTTATGACGATTTCGGCAGACTCCGTTCGAAGTATGTGATAGAGGAAAGAAGGGTGGACCAGAACGACATCAACATCAATGCTAACATCAAGGGACAGTTGAGTAGACACGTGTCCATGGCCGGAGGACTGAATTTCAGAATCAACAGGACAGAATACTACAAGAAGGTAGACGACCTCCTTGGAGGTGAGTACTATCTCAACATCGACTCTTTTGCCGAGCGTGATTTCGCATCATCGCCTGCAATGGTGCAGAACGACCTTGATTATTTCATTGCAAACGGCGAGGCAAAGGCTCTCAGCAAAGGCGACAAGTACGGATATGACTACTATGCCCAGATCCGCAATGCCAACGCATGGGCAAAGGTAGACCTGACCTTCGGAGGCTTCAAGGCCAATCTTGCACTCGAGGGCGGATACACCACTTTCTGGAGGGACGGACTTGTGCGCAAGGGTCTCTTTGCCGGATTGGATGACAACGGCAAGGAGTTCTCATATAACGGCCAGGTGCTGACTACATATGAGAAGGTGAACGGAGAATTGAAGCCTATCACATCAAAAGGCAAGTCAGAGGCTCCGGAGTTCTATACATATTCAGCAAAACTCGGTCTTCAGTACCAGTTTACAGGGGGACATCGTCTGTATGCCAACGCAGGCTACTTCAACGATGCGCCGACATTCTCGCAGGCGTTCATCTCTCCTCGTACAAGAAACTCTCTGGTACCGAACCTCGAGACTGTGAAGACTGCTTCTGCCGACATCAACTGGCAGTACAGCAACAACGGCTACAACGTCCGCCTGACAGGATTCTGGACCAAGATCATGGACCAGACTGACATGATGAGTTTCTACGACGATTCGCAGAATTCGTTCACCAACTTTGCCATGAGCGGCATCGACCAGAGGCACATGGGTATCGAATTGGGATTCAGCATTCCTTTCTTCGTGAAGAACCTTTCGCTTCAGGGAGCCCTCAGTTGGGGTGAGTACATCTATACTTCAACACCTCGCATGACCCAGACCGTGGACAACAGCGCAGAGGTGATCTTCGACAATCAGATCGTTCCTTACTGGGCAGCATCGCCTGTGTTCAAGACTGCCATGATCAATGGCGAGACCGTATACCAGACAGATGCCAACGGTGACTACATCGTGGACAGATGGCAGAAACATTATGTGCCTTCTACTCCGCAGTTGGCCGGTAGCCTCGGCTTCAATTACAGGACCAATTCGTACTGGTTCTTTGAACTTGAGGCTCAGTACTTTGCGGACTCATATCTCGATATGAACCCTCTTTACAGGACCGATATGGCCGTGGCCGGTCCTGACGGCATCACCACTCCTGTGGAAGTGGACTACATGACCGCCCAGGAGAGATTCGACCCTGTGTTCCTTCTCAATGCAAGCGTCGGAAAGTCTTGGTACATCGACCGCAAGTACAATTTCGGATTCTCCCTCAACCTCCAGAACCTGACCAACAACCTTGGAGTCAAGACAGGAGGATATGAGCAGACCCGACTCATCGACAGCGCAAGCATGGAAAGATACTATAGATTTGACTCGAAGTACTTCTACATGCAGGGCTTTAACTATATGTTGAACCTCTATTTCAGATTCTAAGCCTCTGTCATTCTGAGGAGCGAAGCGACGTGAGAATCTAATAACAAGAGATATTATGAAGAAATTACATACAATACTATTGACAGCAGTCCTCTTGGCATCATGTGAGGAATTCCAGCCGGTCTTCACCCTGAAGCCTGAGGCCCCGGAGTATCAGAAGCCGGTAGAGATGGAGGTGAACACCACCATCGCCGCATTGAAGGACATGTATGTCGCAAACGGCAACAAGCCTATAACCATAGAGGACGACATCATAGTCGGCGGACAGGTGACCACTTCCGACAAAGACGGCAACCTCTACAAGAGTTTCTATATTCAGGACGAGACTGCAGGTATCGAGGTGAAGGTAGGAAAGAACGGCCTCTACAACGAATACAAACTCGGACAGTGGGTCTATGTGAAGTGTGAAGGCCTTACAGTAGGCGATTACAACGGCATGATCCAGATCGGATACAGCGATCCGTCAGGTGAGTATGAGACCTCATATATCGAGCATTCCGCCATCATCAACACTCATGTATTCAAGGGACCGTATGCAGACCCTGTGGAGCCTGTGGTTATTACAGAGGCTCAACTTCACGACAAGGTGAACCTTGGCCGTCTTGTGACCATCAGGGACCTCAAGTATGATGACCATGTGTTTATCCTGGCATATGTGGACCCTAACGGTGAAAGGAAGGACTATACCAACAACGGCATCTTCATCGACGAGGAGGGTCCGGACAACTACGGTGTGACCTCATGGGCATGTTCGGAGCAGAAATGGGTCGAATATCTTGAGAACGGCAATTTCGACAGTGTAGAGGTGGGAAGCGGCACAGTCGCAGACTACAGGCAGGAAGACGGTTCGTATGCTATCGGTTCCATGGCCTATGCGGTGAGCCAGTATTTCAGGATGGGCAAGACTGACGTCCAGGTGAGGACGAGCGGATATGCCCGTTTCTCCGACACCGAGATCCCTCAGGAAGTGCTTGACGGAACTGCTACAGTGACCTTGACAGGTATTCTTACCGAATACAAGGGAGCATCGCAGTTCACACTGATAGATCTTGACGGTGTGATTACAGCAGACGGAAAGCCTTGGTACAAATAATCAAACATCAGATATAAACAATGAAGAAAATATTATTCATATCAGCAATCATCATGACATTTGTTTCATGCAGCAGCAATCCGTTTCTGACCGGATGGGATACACCTTACGGCATTCCGGATTTCGGAAAGATCCAGGAGAAGCATTATGTGCCTGCGGTTGAGGCAGGTATCCGTCAGCAGCAGGAGGAAATCGATGCGATCATCGCAAATCCTGATGCTCCTACATTCGAAAATGTAGTTGTGGCTTATGAGCGTTCCGGCGCCATTCTGGACCGTGTCACCTCTGTCCTTTTCAATGTTTCCGAGTCCGATGCTACCGAATCCCTTCAGAAGATAGTGGAGCAGGTGCTTCCTCTTCTTTCCGTCCACAGTGACAATATCTTCATGAATCCGGACTTTTTCGCCAAGGTGGATGCAGTATACAGAGATGTCGATGCCCTCGGACTGACAAGAGAGCAGCAGATGGCTCTTAAGAAACTTCATGATGCCTTCGTGAAGAACGGTATAGCGCTCGGTGAGGCAGAGCAGGCACGCATGCGTGAAATCAACATGGAACTTTCTTCGCTTTCGAACACTTTCGGCAATAATCTTCTTGCGGAGAACAACGCTTTTGCAGAGAAGTTCGGAGTGACTATTTCCGAATATCCTGTGGCGATGGCATCGACACAGGACCGCTGCGTCAGGGAGCAGATGTTCAAGGCTTATTCGAGCCGCGGAAACAACGGTAACGAATATGACAACAAGGATCTTATAATGAAGATGATGGCCCTCCGTATCGAGAAGGCCAGACTTCTCGGATATGACAATCCTGCACAGATGATCCTGCAGGACAAGATGGCTGGTACTCCTGAGGCAGTGGATCAGTTCCTTGCCGGCATCATGGCTCCTGCTGTGGCGAAGGCCAAGGAAGAGATCGTGGACATGCAGGCTGTCATGGACGAGGACATCGCGGCCGGACTGCTTCCGGAAGGGTCGAAGATAGAGCCATGGGACTGGGCTTACTATGCAGAGAAGGTGCGCGTAGCCAAGTATGCCCTTGACGAAGAGCAGACCAAGCCATATTTCAAGATGGAGAATGTACGCCAGGGTGTATTCGACCTCACAACGGAACTTTTCGGACTTCAATATGAAAAACTGTCGGATATTCCTGTGTATCATCCGGATGTGGAAGGTTTCAAGGTGACAGATGAGGACGGTTCGCACATCGGAGTCATCCTTACCGACTATTTCCCACGCAGCACAAAGAGGGGCGGAGCATGGATGACCAACTTCGTCAATCAGGAAATCGCGGCAGACGGTACCGATATCCGTCCTGTAATCGTTAATGTCGGCAACTTCGCCAAGCCGACTGAAGACAAGCCGTCTCTTCTGACTCTCGATCAGGTGGAGACCCTTTTCCATGAGTATGGCCATGCGCTTCACGGACTTCTCACCAAGTGTACATACAAGAGCGTGAGCGGTACTTCCGTTGCCCGTGACTTCGTTGAACTCCCGTCGCAGATAATGGAGAACTGGGCCTTCCAGAAGGAAGTCCTTGCCCGATATGCACGCCATTATGAGACTGATGAGGTCATCCCTGATGAACTTGTCGCAAAGATCATGGCTGCAGGTACATTCAACCAGGGATTCATGACCACAGAACTTGCCGCCGCATCCATCCTCGACCTCAAGTGGCACATGCTGTCTTCTGTAGAAGGTGTTGACCCTATGGAATTCGAGGCGCAGGCATGCAGGGAGATGGGGCTTATCGACGAGATCATCCCTAGATACCGCAGCACATATTTCGCCCATATCTTCAGCGGCGGATACAGCGCAGGCTACTACAGTTATCTCTGGGCCGAGGTTCTTGACAAGGATGCCTTCGAGTATTTCGAGCAGAAAGGTATTCTGGACAAGGAGACATCGATGTCTTTCAGGCGCAACGTGCTGGAGATGGGAGGAAGCGAGGAGCCGATGGTCCTTTACAAGAGGTTCAGAGGTGCCGAGCCTGACCCGTCAGCACTTATCCGTGCGCGCGGCTTGAATTAAGAGACTTTCCAGACAGAACATATACCATTATACCAATAACACAATTTTACCCTGAATGCTAAAACCTTTTATCACTTTCGCAGCATGTCTTGCATTGGCTGCGTGTACCATGTCGGACGGCACTCCGGACTATAAGAATCCTGCCCTTCCAACAGAGAAAAGAGTCGAGGACCTTCTAGACAGAATGACTGTCGAGGAAAAACTGGGACAACTCCTGTGTCCGCTAGGCTGGCCTATGTACGAGAAGACAGAGACCCCTGACGGCCCTGTTGCAGGCGTATCTGACAAATATAGGGACTTCATTGACAAACAGCATGGAGGTATGCTCTGGGCGGTTTTCAGAGCGGATCCGTGGACACAGAAGACTCTGGAGAACGGCCTTGACCCGAAACTCGCCGCCGAGGCATACAACGCACTTCAGCATTATGCCATAGACAGTACAAGACTTGGAATTCCAATAATCTTTGCAGAAGAGGCTCCTCATGGTCATATGGCCATAGGAACTACGGTCTTCCCGACCAGTATCGGCCTTGCGTCTACATGGGACAAGGATCTCATCACCGAGGTGGGCCAGACTATCGCAAGGGAACTCAGGGCTCAAGGAGGACATATCGGATATGGTCCTGTAATCGACCTGGCGCGCGAACCGAGGTGGTCGAGAGTGGAGGAAACATACGGTGAAGACACCTATCTTACCTCTCAGATGGCTGCGGCAATGGTAAGGGGAACAAGCCCTAAGCATAACGGATGGGACAAAGGAATCATTTCTACCCTGAAGCATTTCGTGGCATATGGTATCCCTGAAGGCGGACATAACGGCAACCCTTCCAACGTGGGAATGCGCGACCTGCACGAGAATTTCCTTCCTGCCTTCAAGGCTGCTATAGATGCAGGCGCACTTTCAGTGATGACTTCATACAACTCTATCGACGGCGTGCCTTCGACCGGCAATCCTGAACTTCTTCGCGGTATCCTTAAAGATGACTGGGGCTTCGACGGTTTCGTCGTTTCAGATCTTGTGAGCATCGACGGTCTTCATGGAGACCACCATGTGGCCAAGGATCTTGAGGACGCAGGAATCATTGCCATCAATGCCGGAGTCGACGTCGATCTGGGATCCAATTGCTTCGCTCTTCTCAAGGACGCTGTCGAGAACGGAAAAGTGAGCAGCAAGGTGCTGGACGAGGCTGTGGGCAGAGTCCTCAGACTTAAGTTCGACCTCGGACTGTTCGACAATCCTTACGTGGACCCTGAGGCTGCTTCTGTCGAGGTAAGGAAGGCAGAGAACGTTGCAGTTGCCCGTGAGGCGGCACGCAAGGGGGTCGTTCTTCTTGAGAACAACGGCATCCTTCCTCTGAAGAAGGATATGAAGGTCGCTGTCATCGGCCCTAATGCCGACAATATGTACAACCAGCTCGGCGACTATACCGCCCCTCAGCCACGCGAGAACATCCGTACCGTCCTTGACGGTATCAAGGCGAAGATCGGTGCGCAGAACGTGACTTATGTCAAGGGTTGCGCAATCCGTGACACAAAGAACAATACGATTGCAGAGGCAGTACGTGCCGCACGCAATGCGGATGTAGCAGTCGTTGTGGTAGGAGGCTCGAGTGCAAGAGACTTCAAGACCACATACAAGGAGACAGGCGCTGCCATCGCAGACAAGAACAGCGTGAGCGACATGGAGGCCGGTGAAGGCTTCGACCGTGCGAGCCTTTCTCTTCTGGGACTTCAGAATGACCTTCTTGAGGCGGTGAAGAAGACTGGAACCCCTGTCGTGGTGGTTTATATCGAGGGTCGTCCTCTTGACAAGAGATGGGCGAGTGAGAATGCTGACGCTCTTCTGACCCAGTTCTATCCGGGACAGCAGGGTGGTGAAGGTCTGGCCGATGTCCTTTTCGGAGACTTCAATCCGGCAGGACGTCTTCCGGTATCCGTACCGTATGATGCAGGTCAGGTGCCTGTGTATTACAACAAGAAGTTCCCTAAGGGACATGATTACGTGGAGATGCCGTCGGATGCCCTTTATCCGTTCGGATATGGCCTCAGTTATACGACATTCGAGTATTCTGACCTGGCACTCGAGGCTCTTCCTGGAGATCAGGTGAAGGTGAGCGTGAATGTGAAGAATACAGGAAAATGTGACGGAGAAGAGGTAGTACAGGTCTATGTTACTGACCTGGTGGCATCGACAGTACGCCCTCGCAGGCAACTCAGGGCATTTGAAAGGGTTGCCGTGCCGGCAGGGGAGACTGTGCGCGTCGAGATGGTCCTTGACCGCGACGCCTTCACCGTATGCAACAGAGAAATGGACATGGTGGTGGAGCCGGGAGAGTTCACCATCGCCGTCGGAGCATCTTCTGCAGATATAAGACTTGATCAGAATATAACCCTATAAACTATGAAGAAGACTTTTCTACTTGCGGCTTTAGCGGCTCTGACTGCAGTAGCCTGCACTACATCTCATCAGAAGGATTATGCACAGTTCGTGGATCCGTATATAGGATCCGGCGGACACGGTCATGTGTTCGTGGGTGCTAACGTACCTTTCGGAATGGTACAGGTAGGACCTCAGCAGATCAGGGACGCATGGGACTGGTGCTCAGGCTACCATTACAGCGACACACTTGTGATAGGATTCTCGCATACCCACCTCAGCGGTACCGGAATCGGAGACCTCGGAGATGTGGTTCTTATGCCGTATGATCCTGCAAAGACAAGATATTCAAGCGAATATATGCCGAGAAAGAAGGCCGAGGCAAAGCATGTATACGGTTATCTTGACCATGCAAGGGAGCAGGTGACCCCTGGATTCTATAGTCTCGAGATGCCTGAATACGGTATAAACGTACGTCTTTCTGCGACTGACCGTACCGGTATCCATGAGTATACATTTACCGGTGATGAGTCTGCCATTCTTGTAGACCTTTGTTCCGGCATCGGCTGGGACGGCGTGACCGACTGGAACCTTACGGTTCTGGATGAAAACCGCATCGAGGGATACAGACGTTCTTCCGGCTGGGCAAACGACCATACATGGTGGTTTGCGGCCGAGTTCACCGAGCCTATCGTCGGTCAGGATACACTTGCCATCACAGACAAGGAAAGCGCCATCGCACTGAAGTTCGACACTTCGAAGAACAAGAAGATCATGGTTAAGGTCGGCATGTCGCCTGTAAGTTGTGAGAATGCATGGGAAAACCTTGCCGCTGAGCAGAAAGGCTGGGATTTCGACGGCGTGGCATCTGCTGCCCGAAGCAGATGGAACGAGGAACTCGGCCGCATCGACATCGAGCCTATGGACGAGAAGCAGCAGAGGATATTCTACACCGCCCTTTATCATACGATGATCGCTCCTGAACTCTTCAGTGATGTGAACGGAGAGTACCGTGGTGCTGACGGGAAGGTGCATGAATCCGATGAGAACCAGTATACAATCCTTTCATTGTGGGATACCTACAGGGCTGCATCTCCTCTTATGACTGTGATCAATCCTGAGATGGCAAAGGCCATGGCTTCCACATTCATGAACATCTACAACCAGCAGGGCAAACTTCCTGTATGGCATCTTGACGGCAACGAGACTGACTGCATGGTCGGAAATCCGGGCGTGATAGTGATGGCCGACCTCTGTCTTAAGGGCTTTGTTGATGATATCCCTGCCGCACTCGAGGCCATGAAGGTGTCTTCGATGCTGGATGAGAGAGGACAGGAACTCCTCAAGGAGTATGGATTTATCCCATTTGACAAGAGCAGTGCAAAGGAGACCGTTTCCAAGGCTCTTGAATTCGCGATTTCAGATGCTTCCCTCGCCAAGGTGGCGCAACTGATGGGCGACTCTGACGCTGCGGAGTATTTCGGAAAGCGCAGCGAATCCTGGAAGATGTACCACGATCCGGAGGTGGGATTTGCGCGTGGAAGAGCGTCCGACGGTTCTTGGAGGACTCCTTTCGATCCGTTCAAGGCCATCCATATGAAGAGCGACTTCACAGAAGGCAATGCATGGCAGTATACATGGCTTGTTCCGCAGGATGTGGAAGGGCTCGTCGAGATGTTCGGAAGTCCTCAGGCCTTTGAAGATAAACTTGACACATTCTTTGTGATCGAAGGCGACCTCGGTCCTAGTGCTGACGACGTGACAGGACTCGTAGGACAGTATGCCCATGGAAACGAGCCTAGCCACCATATCGCATATATGTATAACTATATAGACCGCCAGTACAAGTGCGCCGAGAAGGTCCGTCATATCCTTGACGAACTATATTTCGACGACCATAGCGGAGTATGCGGAAACGAGGATGCAGGACAGATGTCAGCATGGTACATCCTTTCTTCTGTCGGTCTCTATCAGGTGGATCCTGCTGCCGGTGACTTCCATTTCGGCTCACCGGTGGTGAAGAAGGCGGTGATGAATGTCGGCGACGGCAAGACCTTCACTGTAATCGCACACGACAACTCGCCGGAGAACATATACATCAAGTCCGCGACATTGAACGGAACACCACTCGACAGGACATATATCACATACGACGAGATCGTATCGGGAGGTGTCCTGGAGTTCTTCATGACGGATTGTCATGAATGATGACGATCCCCGACCGGGTCGGGGATCTCCAAAAAGAAAATAACCAATAACACATGAAGCATATATTGACACTGACACTTCTCGCTGCTGCGGCGACCGTTTCCGCCCAGAGCGAAAACTGGAAGAACCTCGAAGTCTACAGCGTGAATGCAGAGACCGAGAGGACTGAACTCATCTTCCACCCCACATGGCAGGACGCCCTTTCGAAGGACTTCGAGCAGAGCGTCAACTATGTGGACCTGAACGGAATATGGAAATTCAAGTATCATGATTCGCAGGCAGAGATGGATCCTGCTATAGGAGGTACCACTGCAGCGCAGGCAGAGACGTGGGACGACATAAAGGTCCCGGGCAACTGGGAAATGCAGGGATTCGGCATCCCGATCTATGTCAACACCGATTTCGAGTTCATGACATGGAATCCGAAACCTCCTTTCATTCCTGAGGAAAACCCGACAGGAGTATATTTCCGCACATTCAATGTGCCTAAGGGCTGGGCTGGACGCCAGGTCTACCTCAACCTTGCCGGTGCCAAGTCGGGAGTCTATGTCTATGTAAACGGCCGGGAGGTCGGATATAACGAAGACTCCAAGGACCTTGCAAGGTTCAACATCACGAAGTATCTGCGCGAAGGAGATAACGATCTCGTTCTCAAGATGTACCGTTTCTCTACGGGATCTTATCTCGAGTGCATGGACTTCTTCCGCATCAGCGGTATAGAGAGGGATGTGTATCTTTCTTCTGAGAAGTACAATACCAAGTTCGACATCAATGTCGTTTCTACTCTTGACGGGAACTGCAAGGACGGTCTTTTCCGTCTCGAACTTTCTGCGCTTCCTACCCGTGACCTCGATGTCTCATACCAACTTCTTGACAAGGACGGCGAGGCCGTGCTGAAGGACTGCCGTCTTGTGAACGGAGGAAAGGCCGTGATGGAAGGCGTCGTTGAGGATGTGCGCCAGTGGTCTGCAGAGCAGCCTGAACTCTATACTCTCCTTCTTTGTGTAGAGGGCGAATACACCCGTTTCAATGTGGGCTTCCGCCGTTTCGAGATCAAGGGCGACCTCTTCCTTGTGAACGGAAAGCCTGTAAAGTTCAAGGGTGTGAATCTCCATGAGACAGACCCTTATACAGGCCATTATGTGACCCGCGAAAGGATGCTTCAGGACCTGCGTCTGATGAAGGAGAACAACATCAACGGCATCCGTACCTGCCACTATCCGCAGCCGCGTATGTTCTACGACCTTTGCGACAGTCTCGGATTCTATGTCTATTCTGAGGCGAATGTCGAGAGCCACGGCATGTTCTATGACCTTGACAAGACCCTCGGAAACAAGCCTGAGTGGTACACCAATCATATCTACCGCATCCGCAACATGTATTTCCGCACAAGGAATCATGCATGTGTGACCATCCTGTCACTCGGAAACGAGGGCGGAAACGGATGCAACTTCTACAATGCCTACAACGAGATCAAGGCACTTGAAAAAGGCGGAATGAACCGTCCTGTATGCTATGAAAGGGCTGAGTTTGAATGGAATACCGACATGATAGTGCCTCAGTATCCTTCGGCAGACTGGTTCAGGAGAATGGGAGAAAAGTCTCCGGGCCGTCCTGTATGTCCTTCGGAGTATGCGCATTCGATGGGTAATTCCACAGGTTCACTTGACCTTCAGTGGGAGCATATCTACAGATATGACCATCTGCAGGGAGGATTTATCTGGGACTGGGTGGATCAGGCTCTTGCAAAGTATGACGAGAACGGCAGGTTCATGTTCTGGGCGTACGGAGGCGACTTCGGCGAGAATATGCCGAGCGACGGAAACTTCGTATGTAACGGCGTGGTCGGTCCGGACCGTGAGCCGCATCCTGGACTTGCAGAGGTGAAATATGTCTATCAGGACATAAAGTTCACTTCCGATGATCCTGCATCAGGAAAATACAATATCTTCAACCGTTTCTACTTCAATGACTTGTCGAAGTATGAGGTGAGGTGGAGCGTTCTTGCCGACGGCAAGGTGGTGAAGAAGGGCAGGTTGCATTTCGACACTCCTGCGCAGCAGGGTGAGGATTTCACTGTGAAACTCCCTAGGCTCCGCAAGCGCAAGGGATATCATATCAATTTCGACGTCGTGACTACAGAGGAGACCCCTCTTCTGAAGAAGGGTCATGTCATAGCTACAGAGCAGTTCCTGGTCAAGGAGGCCGGAAAGAAGGCATATGTGCCTAAGGCCGGAAAATGTGACGTGGTAGAGGATGGCGGACTCATCACCATAAGATCGAAGAAAGTGGAGTTCGTATTCGACAAGTCAAAGGGCTACGTCACTTCATACAAGGTCAAAGGAAAAGAGATGCTTGCCGACGGTTTCGGCATCAGGCCGAACTTCTGGCGTGCTCCTAACGACAACGACTACGGCAACGGATGGCCTAAGAGGACCCAGGCTTACAAGACTGCGTCGAAAGAGTTCAATGCCAGCGCTTCCGTGGAGAAGACTGCAGAGGGAACTATGCTCAAGGTAACTTATGAACTTCCTACCGGCAATATATATGATGTGGTCTACAACGTGTATTCAAACGGCATCGTGAAGGTTACGGCAGATTTCAAGGGTGTGGAGTCAGAGACTCCTATCGAGGTTCCGCGTGTGGGACTCAGGATGAGGCTTCCGCTTTCTGCCGAGAATTACACATATTTCGGACGAGGCCCTCAGGAGACCTACTGGGACAGGAAGGCTGGAGCAAGAATGGGAATCTGGGAGACATCCGCTACGGAATCATATGTGCCTTATGTGCGCCCTCAGGAGAATGGACATCATGTTGACTGCCAGTGGCTTGAGTTTGACGACATGACTCTTGTAGGAGGCTTCGAGTTCAATGCCCTGCGCAACAGCGTCGAGGACTTTGATTCGGAAGGGGCCGTTCAGCATGACTACCAGTGGGACAACCTTCATGCGGAGGAGGACCATAGCCCTGAGAATGCCAAGGATGTACGCCGTCGTCAGCATCATATCGATGATATAGTGCCAAGGGACTATGTGGAACTCTGTGTCGACGGAGTCCAGACCGGTATCGGAGGATATGACAGCTGGGGACAGAGGACGGATGTTTCGAGAACCCTCTTCAGCGATCAGGACTTCTCGTATACCTTTACTATCGTTCCTGATGGCACCTTCTGCCTCTCAAAGGCATATAAATATGTCTATTAGACTCTACGTCATTCTGATACCTGCCCTGTTCTGCCTTCTGGCAGGACAGGTGTCATTGTGTGCCCAGGACCTCCATTTCGAAGGCCCGTGCGATTTCGGCACCATCAATGAAGCCGACGGTCCTGTCGTGAAATCATTCTCCTTCAGGAATGACCGTCGCGATACCTTGGTAGTCTGCGACATCACTACGGCCTGCAGGTGCATCACCGGTAGTCCTTCCTTTGCCCGTGTGGCACCTGGGGAGACCGGCGAAATCACCCTCAGGTTCGATCCTTCCTACAGGTCAGGAGACTTCGGATATACCGTGGTCCTGTGGTACTTCGACCGCAAGATCCGTCAGAGCATCAAGGTCATAGGAAATGTCGTCCCGATGCTTCACCCTATAGAGGAAGATCATCCGTACAGTCTTGGCGAAGGCCTCTACACGAGCCACAAGGTACTCCCTTTCGGAACATTCGATCCGGGCGAGTCGAAAAAGATGTTCTTCCGTTACGGCAACGGCACAGATGCTCCTATGGACCTCAAGTTCGAGGTGGAAGGATGCTGCGCCCATGTGATAGAGATGCAGAGGCATCTGAGTCTTTCTCCTGACGAAAGAGGTAAACTTTATGTAACCCTTACCATGCCTGCAGGGTATAAAGGAAAGCACATCAACAGGATATGGCCCGTTGTCAACGGAGTCCGTCTCGACACTCCCATACTCGTGAAGATGACATCAGCTGAATAATAACCAATCAACCAATAACACTATGAATTCAAAAATTCTGACAATCATTGCAGTTGCCGCCCTCGTGGCCTGCAATACCGTACCACCTCCGGCACCATACGGGGCCCTGCCTTCTGACGCGCAGGTGGAGTGGCAGAAGATGGAGTACAACATGTTCGTCCACTTCGGTCCCAACACATTCACAAGCGCTGAATGGGGCGACGGTACCGAGAGTGCCGATGTCTTCAATCCTACTGACCTTGACTGCCGCCAATGGGCTGCAACAGCAAAGGCAGCAGGAATGAAAGGCGTGATCATCACGGCAAAGCACCATGACGGCTTCTGCCTCTGGCCTAATCCTGTAAGTCAGCACACAGTGGCTCAGAGCAGTTGGCGTGACGGACAGGGAGACGTCCTCAAGGAACTCTCAGAGGCCTGCGCAGAATATGGCCTGGAGTTCGGTATCTACATCTCTCCATGGGACAGAAACGATCCTCATTACGGCTCTGACGCCTACAACGATGTCTTCGTCAAGACTCTCGAGCATGCTCTCGGAAGTTACGGCGAGGTCTTCGAGCAGTGGTTCGACGGAGCGTGCGGCGAAGGCCCTAACGGCAAGAAGCAGACCTACGACTGGCCTCTCTTCTATTCTACCGTATACAAGATGCAGTCGGACGCGATCATATTCTCGAATGTGGGTCCTGGATGCCGTTGGGTAGGAAACGAATACGGCAGTGCAGGCCGCACATGCTGGGGGACCATGAATATCGGTGAACTCACTCCGAGCAGTCCTGCCAACTGCGATATTCTGAACGAGGGTGAGGCAGACGGTGAGAAATGGGTTGCCGCAGAGACTGACGTATCCATCCGTCCGGGCTGGTTCTGGAAGGAATCTGAAAACGCCAAGGTGAAGACTGTACAGGAACTTCTCAAGATATATTACGAGAGCGTGGGACGCAACTCCCTCCTTCTTCTCAATGTTCCTGCAGATACACGCGGACACCTTCATGAAGTCGACTCAGTGCGTCTTATGGAACTCCGTGCCGCCATCGACGAGATATTCTCCGTTGACCTCGCTGAAGGTGCTTCTGTTGAGGCATGCTGCGTACGTGGAGGAAGCCGCAGGTACGCTCCTGCAAACATTCTTGATGCCGATTATGATACATATTGGGCTACCGATGATGATGTGCGCAAGGCTTCGTTTACCGTGACCCTTCCTGAGGCCCGTACATTCAACCGTGTCCAGATCCAGGAGTACATTCCTCTAGGACAGAGGGTTGCAGCATTCAGCGTCGAGGCTCTCGGTGAGGACGGCCAGTGGATGACCATCGCAAACGAGACCACCATCGGATACAAGCGCATCGTCCACACTCCTGTCACTACTGCTGTTGCCGTGCGCGTGAACATCGAAGAGGCCCTCGCTTGTCCTGTCATCAACGGCTTTGCCCTCTTTATGGACAACATCTATATAAGCGACGAGAAAGCCAACATCCCTGTAGGCGAAGTGAAGCCTGCGGCCGAAGCACTCGTGCTCGACCTTGAGGAAGCAAAGGATGTCAGAGGATTCACTTATGCTCCTATATATAAAGGTGAGGGAGGCTGCATCGTCACATATGATCTCGAAGTGAGCGGAGACGGAAAGAAGTGGATCAAGGTCTATGAAGGAAAGATGTTCGAGAACATCATCAACAATCCTACATCCCGTGATGTGATGTTCGATGCTCCTATGAAGGCGAAGGTGCTTCGTCTGACTCCTGTCAGAGTGGAAATCTCGGCAGGTGCTGCAGGACAGGCGCATGACACATACGGAGTGTCGGAATTCAAGGTAATTGAATAAAAATGTGCTAAACTTTGCTAAATCGTTTTACGCTTTCAAAAAATCACTTACCTTTGTCCGCGATATAGTGACCTGTTTTGAAAAAGGGATAAACAAGTAACAACTATATACCAATTATTAATTAACCAATAACACTTTTCCAAATTATGAGTAAACACTCTATGATGAAAGGTCTGGCTTCAGTCCTCATGACTGTTGTCGGCCTCTTCCTCTTCGCTGGAATCGGTTTTGCACAGGGGGGGGCAGTAGTCTCCGGTACTGTAATCGATGAATTCGGAGAGCCACTGATCGGTGCGAGTGTCTTTGTAGAAGGAAACTCGACAGTCGGAACCATCACTGACCTTGACGGTAACTACACCCTCACGGTTCCGGAAGAAGCGACTGCCCTGATTTTCTCTTACATCGGCATGAAGGATCAGGTAGAACAGATCAACGGACGCACAGTAGTGAACGTAACCCTCCTCACTGAGTTTGATGCTCTCGAGGCTACTGTCGTTACTGCGATGGGTATCTCAAAGTCTGAGAAGTCCCTCTCCTACAACGTTCAGGAGACTAAACTTGAGAACGTGAGCCCTACAGGTTCATTCGTGAACTCACTCAACGGTAAGGTTGCCGGTGTGACAATCAACACTTCTTCAGCCGGTATCGGTGGTGGCAGCCGTGTCGTGATGCGTGGTACAAAATCCCTTTCAGGAAACAACAATGCCCTCTATGTGATCGACGGTATTCCTATGCCATCCCTCTCCGGAGACCAGCCTGAAGGCGTATTCGCCGGTGCAGGTCAGACAGGTGATGGTCTTTCGGCCATCAATCCTGACGACATCGAGAGCATTTCAGTCCTTTCAGGTCCTTCAGCAGCCGCTCTCTACGGTTCAGCCGCTGCTAACGGTGTTGTAATCATTACAACAAAGAAAGGAAACAAGGATCAGTTCTCTCTGAACTACTCAAACAGCACATCATTCTCACGTGCTTACATCATGCCTAGTTTCCAGAACACTTACGGAACTACAGAGGCAGGTTCATACCAGAGCTGGGGTGAGAAACTTGCAACTCCTGCAGCCTACAGTCCAAGAGATTTCTTCCAGACCGGATACAACACAAACAACGCCATCAGCGTTTCTACCGGTAGCGAGAAGAACCAGACTTACTTCTCAATGGCTTCTACAAATGCCGAGGGTATCATCCGTAACAACGACTATGATCGTTACAACTTCTCTATCAGGAACACTTCAAACTTCCTCAATGACAAGTTGACTCTCGATCTCAGCGCCAACTATTCAGTCATCAAGGAGCAGAACATGATTTCTCAGGGTCAGTACATGAACCCGGTGGTTCCTGTATATCTCTTCCCTGCATCTGAGGACTGGAACCGTATCCAGGCTTTCGAGCGTTTTGATGCTTCACGTAACTTCAAGACACAGTACTGGCCATACGAGCACGATCTCGCTATGCAGAATCCATACTGGATCACAGACCGTCAGAAGTACAACAACAACAAGAACCGTTTCATGGGATCTGCTCAGCTCAAGTACAAGATCGCTGACTGGATCACAGTTTCAGGACGCGCAAAGATCGACCGCAACGTCGAGACTCATGAGAAGAAGTTCAATGCTTCCACACTCACACTCTTCGCTTCTGACTACGGTTACTACAGCCGTGACAGCCGCACTACCAACCAGGTATATCTCGAGGCTATCGCAAGCATCAACAAGTACTGGTTTGACAACAAGCTCAACCTCGTTGCTACAGTCGGTACAAACATGGAGGATGTACAGTACGGTCAGGATTTCATCTCGGGAAACCTTGCTTCTGTTGCAAACCTCTTCACATATGGTAACATCGACAGGACTCACTCGGCAACAGAGATGAAGCAGTCAGGTTACAGAATCCAGAAGCAGGCTGTGTTCGCTAACGTTCAGCTCGGCTGGAAGAGCATGGTTTACCTCGATGTAACGGCTCGTAACGACTGGACTTCAACATTCGCCGGTTCTGACTACAAGTCATTCTTCTATCCTACAGTTGGTCTCTCAGGCATCATGACTGAGGCTATCCCTGGAATCAAGGGTAACGTATTCTCTTATTGGAAGATGCGCATTTCTTATTCTGAGGTGGGTAACGACCCTACACAGTTCCTTACCATCCCTACATATCCTGTAGTGAACGGTAATGTGACCACTACTTCAAGGATGCCGAATACAAACCTCCAGCCAGAGCGTACCAAGTCATGGGAAATCGGTACAAACATCCAACTTTGGAACGGTAAGGTCAAGGTTGACGCTACATACTACAACTCAAGAACTTACAACCAGTTCTTCGAGCCTGCTCTTTCTGCAGGATCACAGTATACTTCAGTTATCCTGAATGCTGGTCGTGTTGACAATGCCGGTATCGAGCTTTCTGCACGTTATGAGGAGCAATTCGCATGTGGCCTCAACTGGAACACATACGTCACTTACTCACACAACAAGAACACAATCAAGGAACTCCTCAAGAACTGGTATGTAGAGGAGACTGGTGAGACGCTCTCTATCCCTACTCTTGAAGTTGGCGGAATGGGCGGTGTGAAGAATATCCTCAAGGAAGGCGGTTCAATGGGTGATATTTATGTGACTTCACTCAAGACTGACGAGCACGGAAACATCTACGTTCATCCTGCAGACCAGACTGTAACAGCAGACTATTCTACGTATATCTACGCTGGAGACACTGCTCCTAAGCACAATCTCAGTTGGGGCAATGAGTTCAACTTCAAGGGCTTCAACCTCAACTTCCTCTTCACAGCAAGACTTGGTGGTGTTGTTGTTTCAAAGACTCAGGCAATGATGGACTATTACGGTATATCTCAGGCAACTGCAGACGCTCGTGATAACGGTGGTGCTCTTGTAAACGGTAAACTTATCCCTGCAAAGGAATACTACCAGACTATTGGTGGTGGTGAAGGCGTTAACTCTATGTATGTTTACGATGCAACCAACATCCGTCTCGGTGAACTTTCATTCGGATATACATTCCCGGTACAGAAGTGGTGTAAGTGGGTGAAGGGCCTCAATGTTTCATTTGTTGGACACAACCTCTTCATGCTCTACAAGAAGTCACCGTTCGATCCTGAACTCACTTCTTCAACAGGTACATATAACCAGGGTATTGACTACTTCATGCAGCCAAGCACTCGCAACCTTGGTTTCTCAGTTAAGGTTAAATTCTAAAAACTGCACAACTTATGACTACAAAAAATATATTTAACGGTCTTGCTGTAGCAGTTTGCTTCAGCACAATCCTCTCTTGTACTGCTAAGTTTGAAGATTATAATACAAACAAGCATGAGGCTACTGAGGAAATGATGGAGAATGACAACCTCAAGACAGGCGCCCTTTTCCGTCAGATCCAGAGAGCTGTGTTCTTCTTCCGCGACGGAACTTATCTGGATTCTGACTATCAGGTAATGAACAACCTCCTTGCTGATACATATGCAGGCTATTTCGCTCCGACTCTTGCGGCTAACAACGGAGTTCATTGCGGCAGCTACTTCATGACAGAAGGATGGAGAAGATCTATGTTCGTGAACAAGTATACTTATGCGATGAATGCATGGCAGAAGCTCGCCAAGACTGCTACTGATCTTGAGCAGGCAGAGGTTCTTGCTCTTGCAAACATCATGAAGGTTGCTACAATGCATCAGGTAACTGACTATTATGGTCCAGTTCCTTACAGCAAGGTAGGTCTCAGCCTCAATGCAGAGTATGATTCACAAGAGGATATCTACCACAAGTTCTTCGAGGAACTCGGTGATGCTATCAATGTTCTCAATGACTTCAAGAACGGAAATCCGGGTGTTGCCCTCATGGCACAGTATGATTACGTATACGGTGGTAACGTAGAAAGTTGGATCAAATTCGCCAACTCACTCCGTCTCCGTCTCGCTATGCGTGTGGTGTATGCTGACCCTGAACTTGCACAGGAGCAGGCTGAGCTTTCAGTGAACGATCAGACAGGTGTGATTACAGCTGCTGCAGAAAGACCTGTTCTTCCATCATCTCTTGTAAATCATCATCCGGTTTATGAAATCAACGTAAATTTCAACGATGGTGACTGCCAGATGGCTGCTTCTATGGATGTATTCCTTAACGGTTATAACGACCCACGCGGAACCATCTATTTCAAGAAGGCTGCTGATGACAAACTTCACGGAGTACGTAACGGTATCCATGCTTCAAACTGGGCAAACTATCGTAATGCTTCAGGAAAGGTTTCGGCACCTAACGCTCTTTCACAGGCTTACTCAATCACATGGCTCCATGCTTCGGAGGTTGCTTTCCTCCGCGCTGAGGGTGCTCTTCGCGGCTGGAATATGGGTGGTACTGCACAGGAATTCTATGAAAAAGGTATTGCACTTTCATTTGAGGAAATGGGTGCCGGTGATGCTAGTTCATATATCGCAGATGCAACATCCAAGCCTGCTGATTTCAAGGATAACGTATCAAGCAACAGCATGACAGCACTCACTGACGTGACAATCGCATGGGAGGCTGATGCTGACTTCGAGAGAAGCCTCGAGAAGATCATGACACAGAAGTGGCTTGCTATCTTCCCTAACGGCTGTGAGGCATGGGCTGAGTATCGTCGTACAGGTTATCCTGCCCTTCTTCCTGTCGTTAATAATGACAGTCAGGGTGTAGTTAATACAAACCTCCAGATACGTCGTGTACCGTTCCCTCACGATGAGTATACAAATAATGCAGCAGGAGTGGCTACCGGTGTATCTAAACTCAATGGCCTTGACAATGCCGGCACTAAACTTTGGTGGGATAAGAAACCTCGTTAATCTTTGAATGAAAATGAATAAGTTTAAAACAATAATTCTTAGCGGAATGACAGTTCTCTTTGCTGTCGGCTGTCTTGAGGAGCAGGCTCTTGATATTCAGAAGCCTTATACTTACGACGAGCAGTATTATCAGAACGTCCGCGACTTTAAGAAGAGCGAGCATACACTTAGTTATGCTTACTATGCTGCATGGGCTCCTCTTGAGGGCTCTGAGGGTTACAAGGACCCTGCTTCTTACGGAGAGCGTCTTATCGGCCTTCCTGACAGCCTTGATATAGTTAACCTCTGGATGGGTTATCCAAGCCCTGATCCTGAGAGCCCAAGTTATTCTCCTATTGTGTATGCTGACATGAAGTACATGCAGGAGAAGCTCGGAACACGTTTCGTCCTTCATGGTGATGCTGCTTCTACAAGAGAAGTGACATACAACGGTGAAGTGATCAATATCAAAGATGCTTATGAGGCATATAAGTGGAATGGTGATGAGTCTGCAAAGGCTACTCTTTATAAGGGTCTCGACAACCATGTGCAGTTGATGCTCGACAAGGTGAACGAGGCAGGCCTTGACGGTGTGGACGTTGACTGGGAGCCTAACGACTGGAATGATGTCAAGACAGACCTATGGGAGGATTATGAGACCATCATCTATGTGATGAAGAAACTCAATGAGGCTCTCAAACCACAGGGCAAACTTGTCATCATGGACCTCTTCAAACACTATCCGCCAGCAGAAGTGAACGAGTATATCGATTACCTCGTGATCCAGTGTTATACTCCGCAGATCGGTTGTTCTGTAGCTCAGGTACAGAACTTCTATACAACACGTGGCGTCAATTGCGGTATTCCTGCAGAGAAGATCATCATCTGCGAGCAGGGCGGTGATACAAACTATGCCCTTAATGGCGGCGGATTGTGGAAAGACACCAGAAACGGAAACCAGATATATACCAATGACGGTTCGGAGATGTACTCTTTCGAGGGCTTTGCGCGTCATGCTTCTGAAAATAATATGGCTGGTTGGGGTGTGTTCTACTTAGGACGTAACTACTACTCGGCTTCACAGGTTCCTTATCGTGAGTTCCGTCGTGGAATCCAGATTGCTAACCCTTCAATCAGATAAAGAAAGCGATATGACAAAGTATATTAAAATATTTATGATTGCAGCTCTTGCACTTGTGCTTGGAAGCTGTACGGAGGGTGACAAGTTCGATCCGAACAAGGACGTTCTGGTCATGACAGGAACAGATAACTCTCCTCTGATCAAGTTTGCTGTCGAGCAGACTCCTGCTATCTATCCTGTGACTGTGTCATGTACAGGTAAGGTAAGCGAGGATGTAACAGTAAGCGTGAAGATTGACAACTCTCTTGTAGAGAAGTACAACAAAGAAAACAAGACAAGTTACTATGCTGTAGAAGACAGTTGGGTTTCGCTTGATAAGAACTCGGTTGTACTCAAAAAGGGTAAGGCCGCTTCTGATGTAAGTAATCTTACTATCAACGAGAATGCTGACTTCGTAGATGGCCGTATCTATATGATTCCTGTTACAATCACTGATGTAAAGGGTGGAATCGAGGTGCTCGAGACTTCAAGAACAGTATATATCCGTATCTCACGCGTATATTACTTCCCTGCTCTTGATATCAGCAACAAGAACGTATATGCCAACTTCATTTTTGATGAGCCTATCAGCCTGACTACACATACACTTGAGGTTAAGTTCTATGCTTATTCATGGCATCAGGAGGGTTCTAGCGAGCCTATCAGCCGTATGCTCGGTCTCTACAACAAGGATGAGCAGGGTTATCTCTACCGTATCGGTGAGAACGGTTACAAGATCAACCAGCTCCAGCTTAATATTTCTAACGTAGGTCCGATTGGTTCAAGCACATTGTTCTCAACAGGAAACTGGTATACTCTCTCAGTCACTTACGACGGATCGACAACAAGACTTTATGTTGATGGTGTCCGTGATGCTGAACTTGCAGGTGGTGCACCGATCGAATTCCAGCGTGTAGAGCTCGGTATGTCATGGGGTGGTTATGGTAATAAGCAGCGTTATGACGGCCGTATCGCCGAGATCCGTGTATGGGACCGTGCTCTTTCTGCAAGCGAGATTCAGCTCGGCCTTTGCGGTGTGGACCCTGCTTCTGAAGGCCTTAAGGCATACTGGAAGATGAATGAGGGCGAAGGCCATATCTTCTATGATTCAGTTGGTGAAAATAATATGGACTGGTCTAACGTATGGCGTGACTCTAATGAGGACGGTCCACTTGAGAATTATGACTATTCTCAGTACGTTACATGGACCAACGATGATAAGAACAAGTGTGTCAACTAATTAATTTCAAAGACGCAAAATGAAAAATATATTCAAACATATGCTTATTCTGGCTGCTGCAGCTTTCGGTGCTGCTGCATGCCAGGAGGAAGTAGCAGACGTTCAGGGTGTAGTTGGCGACTTTGCCTATATCGTTGACGGTACAGAGGCTGAGTACAAGTCTACCACCTGTTATGTCTACCACACCACTACTCTCGGAGAAGTCGGTGAGGTGAAGTCTACTGTGACTGTTGCCCTTACAAAGGCACAGAAGACTGCTGTCGATATTGTTGTTGACCTTGACAATGCATCAGTTAAGGAAGGCTACCACGCATTCCCTGAGGGAACTCTTGAGTTCAACGGTAAGGTTACTATCCCTGCCGGTGAGATGGAGGCAACTTTTGAAGTAACTGTACCTCAGTCAAAGTTCGCTCAGCTCTCTGAGGTTCAGTATCAGGCAATCTTCCGCATTGCTTCTGCATCCGGTGTGAAGGTCTCTTCAAACTCAAATGCAGATATCCTCTATGTGATCACTGAGAATGTCGATCCTATCGCTAATCTTCTCAGTGTTGAAGAGTCTGTAACTGAGTATGAGATAAAGAACTACCCTAATGAGACCACAATCACTGGTGCCAAGGCTATCACTAAAGATATCGTGATCAATGGTATCGCTGAGGCTTTCCAGGCATTCGATGTGACTCTTTCAGTTGATAATTCACTCGTTGCCGCTTATAACGCTGCAAACGGTACAGATTATCAGACTATCCCTTCTGAGGTGAAGGTCAATTTCACTGACCCTATCACTATGGCAGAAGGAGCTACTTCAACAAATGCAACAATAACTGTTGAGAATATCTCTACCATAATTGCTGAGGCAAATCAGGCATACCTGACAGACGAGAGAGGATACCTTATTCCTGTAGTTCTTGGAGTGGATCCTAATGAGGCTACTATTGATGAGAATTGCGGTGTGACTTACATCGTCATCAAGCCTACAAACTTCGAGACAGCATCGAACTTCTTCTCAGCACTCTATCTCGGTGACCACAGAATGTCTACATGGTACAAGTTCCCTAGGCCGATGGTATTCCAACCATCATCAGACGGCAACCAGGGTTATACATATATCTTCCATATGTATATTGATGAGGTGACAAACAAGGCCCGCGTCGGTGACTTCTCTGATGCTAATGAAGGTTGGATCAACATGCTTCGCTTGGGAGAGAAGGCCGGTGAAAAGACTTCATTGGAATGGTGGGTAGGTCCTGGTGCTTTGCGTCATGGCCGTTCTTTGAAGCAGGGTAGCAAGTTCCGTCCGGAAGAGCCGCTTTATACTCCTGTTCTTGAGCCTAAGAGATGGTATCAGATCGCTCTCGTCTACAACCAGAATTCATACATCATGTATCTTGACTGCGAAGAGGTTGCTCGTGTTGACCTTACTGACGAAGAGAAGGAATTCCTGAAGGCTCAGCGTTGTGAATTCCAGGCTATCGAGTTCAACTCATCATGGGGTACAAACTACCGTCGCGGTAACGAGTTCCACGGACGTATCTCGAATGTTGTGGTTTGGAACTATGGTCTCGGTAAGAACCGTATCACTCAGTGCTACGGTGGCGTGGATGATGACCGTGCTACAAACATGTACAACAGCGACTGGGGTGCTTGGTGGAAGTTCGACGAAGGTGTTGGCCATGTGATCAAGCAGGCTGGTGGACGTCCGTTCGGTGACATTGATTTCTCAAACACTACACGTTGTGATGACGAGGTCAACTATGTATACAATGTTGACGTAAGCGAATTCCTGCAGTGGAAACAGGATGAGAACAATGTATGGCCATATGAGGTCAAGTACAGAAATGGACAGTCTAACCAGGCTTATCTTGAACTCAAGCAGAACTAACAGTTCTTCTTACATACTGTAAATCTCAGGGCGGAACCTTCGGGGTGCCGCCCTGTTTTTGTCTGATTGCGCCTCTTCCGGAAGTCTGGTCTTATATTTCAGGTTCGCATCTTCCCTCGTCACTAATCTTTGGCAGCAGAATTTGTTCGATTTTTTGCAAAAATCAAACAAATTTCCGAGCCCGAATCGCCCTTGGAAGCAGTTCTACGGGCGATTTTTTCAATTATCCGCATACTTTTTCTTTACACGGATAACTCTTCGGAACTTTGCCTTCGTTTAACACTTGAATACTGTTTTTATGGAGACAACAGAAAATGTAACGAAGAAGAAAGAGGTCGTGAGAGGCTATGCGAATCTTCTGTGCGACTTCATGTTCAAGCGCGTGTTCGGCAGCGAGGCGAACAAGGACATGCTTATCGAATTCCTCAACATGGTGCTCGAAGACATAAGGATAGAGCACGTGGACTTCACCCCGAACGAGCATCAGGGACTGACCGAG
>JAFURF010000042.1 GCA_017471965.1 Bacteroidales bacterium | reverse complement strand
CAGGACTATATCACCGAGAAGACGGCGTGACTCTCTCTTTCCTGCAACATAAGCGACCCAGTCGAGTGCACGGGAATCATATTCATTCCTGACAGATGAGCGGTTCTTCAGATAAGACCAGTTTGAATATACGACGAGCAGGCCGTGGTCACGGACCCTTTCTGCTTCAAGAACCTGATCACGGAGCATACCGGTCTCCCATGTCCATTCACCATGGGTCACTTTCTGCACACTTTCTTCACTGAACACCTTTCCGTACTCGAACACAGGGAACGGAGACTCCTGTCCCATATCCTTTGAATTCCACTGGACCGAAGCTCCGAGAACCTGCCTGTCAGGCACCTCCACCGCACCTGGCTCACCGGTCTGCTCTACGGACTCTCTTCCGCTCCGCCATTCGGCACCGGCCAGATAGCCGACCGCTGCATCTCCAGTACAGTCTGAAAACAAAGGTGCACTGAAACGCATCAGTTCTCCAGTCTCTATATCGCGTGCAAGCAAAGTTGCAATCCTGCCGTCCTTCATCTCCACATCCGTGACATGGCAGTTCAGGAACAACGAGATATTCTCCTCATCCTCGACAAATGACATCTTCTTGCCGTCCTCGTAGTTTTCTGCAGCTTTTGCATTTCCCTTCTTCGTGTGACCGAACTCCTTTATCATGTTGCCGAGATTCGGATAAGGCCCGCACTCGATGGAACCGCCAAGATGAACGCGGACTTCAGAACTGTTGTTACCGCCAAGTACCGGTCTGTCATGGATAAGAGCTACTTTCAGTCCCTTTCTTGCGGCAGCTACAGCTGCACACATTCCAGCCACACCACCTCCAGCCACAACAAAGTCATATTCTCCCTTGTCCGACGGCACATCATAATTCCTTATCATACGGCTGCGCAAGGCAGCCATATCTTCGGCAGCTGAAGGCAACTGGACATTCCTGTCGCGGGTGATATATATCGCATCACAACGGCCGTCGAATCCGGTAAGGTCCTTCAATGAGAGTTCGACCTTACGGGAAGCCGCATTGAAACTTCCGGCATACTGCCACATCCACTCGTTTCCGTAACCTCCAAGTGTTTCAGACAGAGTCTCACCGTTCACAACAATCTTGAACTTGCCGGGTCCTTCACCGTCATACCACGGAGACACCCAGTTGAAGGTGCGGGCAAAGACATGCCACTCACCTCTTCCGGGAAGATCTACCTGCTGTGAAGCATCGTCCACCGGCACACCAGCACCGTGTGCCAGGAGGTATGGGGAGCCCATCACATCCATAAACTGCTGATCCACCTTCCAACCACCTTTATCTGCGAAGGACTCTACATCTATGAAGACTTCATGCCTGCACCCGCAGAGCGCAAGCATGAAGGTTAATATTACAAGTTTTTTCTTCACAATCTTTCGTTTAAGGCCTTGGAATTACTCAATGTTCTTCACACAACGGATCGAATGACCGATATTCTTAGCTCCGCCACCTCGTCCCAAACCTGTTGAATTACTCTTGAAAAGTCTTCTGGCACCATTTACTTCGCCAGTTTTATCAGAACAATCAGTGGTCCAAAGTGCAATCATTTTTCCTAACTGGTCAAGAGTTCCGCCCACCTTAAGCTGGCCAGAGTAATAGCCACAAAAACCGTAATCATCTGTACCGTTTACATCCATTGACATCAACTTCAGTCCAGGCACAGCATTACTTCGATTATCATTCTTATCAGGAACGGTACCGGCAACAGTTCCAACAGGAGCGAGAGTAGCAGCATCCTCGCCGGAAACAAACACTTCAAACTTGACAAAGTCAGCATCGGACGGAACCTTATAACCTGCCGGACATGGGTTCTTGCCTGATGTTCCGACATACCAGTTATACATATAGCCGTACTTGACAGCATCTTCAGTTGTAGAATGAGGATTATATACCTGCGGAGTGTCAGCTCCGAAGCCTGCCGCAGATTCCGGCATCGGAATCTCAGTTCCATCCTCATACCTGGTAGCACGAAGATTGGATTTGATCCACTTCTGCGTGCCTATTGTCACCACCTCATATTCATTGCCATCAGCATCCTTGACATATTCCTTTTCAGGAATCACTTCCATGGCAGGAACTGTAACATCAATAGAAGACTTTGACTTATTGTAGAGCGAACCGTCACCATAAGCCTCGACTTCGACTGTATATATCCTGTCCTCTTCCGTCTGCTTTCTCAGTGAAATTACATCAAAGGTGAATGTACCGGCATTCTCCGACACATATTCCGCATCCACCTCATTGTCGTCAATGGAAACATTGTAACCAGTAGCATTGGCAACTGCTGTCCATGTCACAACTGTACCGTTTACAGAAAGTACAGGTACAGCGAGGTCTGTCTTCTCAATCTCAATATAGTCAGGATTATCCTTGACGCACCTTATACCATGACCAACAGTCTTTGCGTTTGCACCGCTGCCGAAACCGGCAAAAGTCGATTTCGTAATTCGGCGGATGCCCTTCATAGTTTCACCATCCGCAATCTCGTCAGTAGTCCAGAATGTAGCCAACAGAGCATCTGAATCATAACCTTGATCATGTACACCCTTGCTCCACTGTCCATTAGGAACCGCATTGAAGAGATTTTCGTTTGTATGTCCGTAATATTTACCGCTTACCATCGCAAATCGGAGCTCGTCACCCCCACGATTGGTATTCTTTATACCGGCAGGAGTGATTTCGTCAGCAACATTCGGAGCGAGGAATGCCTCCGTCTTCATGAAGTCCTCATCAGAAGGCACACGATAACCTACAGGACAAGGATTCTTGGTCGCTCCGACAGCCCAACTATACAGCATACCGAATTCCTTGAGGAGTTCATCTCCTCCTTCTGCCGTCTCGTAAGGATTTACCACCCATGGCGTGTCATCATTGGCAACGAATGCCGGAATCTCGGTTCCGTCCTGATATGTCCTGGTCCTGAGATTGGTCGCAAGCCAGATACGCGGACCGATTGTCACTACATCATACAGGTTACGCTCAGCATCGGCAGCCTTTCCTTCAGGAACGACAAACTCTTTTTCTCCGTATACATAATTAATCTTCATCTCGACAACATATTCACCACGGCAGTTTTCAGGAGTCTGCTCTTTTGCCACGACCTTTTCAATCTGAGCCTTGTACCACATGGCGAGGTCACCTTCGGAAAGGCTTCCGTTCTTGTCCACATCGACCCAAGCCATCACATATAGCGGAGTCTCGGCCTCTGCATCCAGACCTTCGAGCGTAAGCATGACCTTCTTGAGGTCTGCCTCTTCGAGTTCTTTTGAAATGCTGTAAGCAGGCTTCAGGTCAGCGACATCAACTCCGCTGACAGCCGATTCATAAGCATCTACATGTACTGTCATTCCTGTTTCAGGAGCGACTTCATAATGTCCGAAAGTGAGTTCCACATCAAGGAAATCACTGCCACCAGGTACCGGAGATACAGGATCTTCCTTGCAGGAAGTCATAAAGATTGCAGACAATGCTGCTAAAATCATCAGATTTTTCTTCATAATGTTAAAAATTATTGGTGTTTATTGATATTTCAATGTAAACACAGCATTTACAGGAGCGTGGTCTGAAGGAACCGGGGTCTTCACATGAGTGGTCGAGCCATCTACGAAATCAAGTACGGTCCAATATCTTCCTACTTCGACATTGTTTCTGGCCGCGTAAAAGAAAATATAGTCAATCCTATGCTTTCCTTCGCTCTGATTTTTCTTCCAGTCAAGTTCTCCCGTCGTCATATCGACACTGGAAGTCTTAT
>JAFURF010000041.1 GCA_017471965.1 Bacteroidales bacterium | reverse complement strand
TCGCCACCACTCTGGCAGGTCGTGGTACCGACATCAAACTTCCGGATGAAGTGAAGAAGGCCGGAGGACTTGCCATCATCGGTACGGAGCGCCATGACAGCCGTCGTGTGGACCGCCAGTTGCGCGGACGTTCCGGCCGTCAGGGAGACCCTGGTTCATCCATCTTCTATGTGTCTCTCGAGGATAAGCTCATGCGTCTCTTCGGAGGTGAGAAGATCGCGTCGTTTGTCGACAGGATGGGTATGGAAGAGAACGACGTGCTCGAGGCTCCGATGCTCAACAACGCCGTTGAAAGAGCCCAGAAGAAGGTGGAGGAGAACAACTTCGGTATCCGTAAGAGACTCCATGAATACGACGATGTGATGAACTCTCAGCGTGAGGTCATCTATACCAAGAGACGCAATGCCCTTTCCGGAGAAAGAGTCGAGATCGACGTCATGAACATGATGCAGGACATCGCACAGATCCTTGTCGAGAAATCGGAAGGAATGACATACGAGGAATTCTCGGAGACCGTGATGATGGCGCTTTCAATCGATCTCGGATTTGACGAAGAGACCTACAACAAGGGCAATCAGAAGGAACTTGCTGCGAAACTTCATGACCATATGCTCGAGACCTACGAGCGTCGTATGGACACCATGGTCCAGAGGGCTTTCCCTATCGTCAAGAACGTGTACGAGAAGCAGGCTGCAATCTATACCAACATCGCCATCCCTATCTCCGACGGCCGTAAGATGCTGACTCTGCCTGTAGACCTTAAGAAGGCCTATGAGTCTGAAGGAAAGGAGATTGCAAGAGCGCTCAGCAAGACCATCACGCTCTGGCAGATCGACGATAAGTGGAAGGAACATCTCCGTGACATGGACGACCTCAAGCAGTCCGTGCAGAATGCGACATACGAGCAGAAGGATCCTCTCCTCATCTACAAGTTCGAGAGTTTCAACCTCTTCAGCGAGATGCTCGAAGAACTGAACAAGGACGTCCTCTCGTTCCTTCTCAGGGCACATATCCCTCTCAGGGATGCATCCGAGGCTCCTCGTCAGGCTCCGCAGCAGCGCAAGCCGGATCTCAGTCAGATGCGTACTTCGCGTACTGACCTCGTCACCAACGGAGGTGAGGCCAAGAGCAATGCTCCTGTCCATGTGGACAAGCAGGTGGGCCGCAATGACCCGTGTCCATGCGGTTCAGGCAAGAAGTACAAGAACTGCCACGGAAAGCAGGCATAACTGTCATCCTGAGCATAGCGAAGGATCTTCAACGAGAATATTAACAAATAAAACTATATACTATGGCAAAGGTAGAACCTGTGGTAAACGCTAACGCTATCAGCAGAATCTCTGCTGGTACAATCATCAAAGGAGAGATTGTTTCTCCATGCGACATCCGCATCGACGGAACCTTCGAAGGCAAGGTCCAGAGCAAGGGACGTGTGGTGATAGGGGAGAGCGCGCACATCAAGGGCGACATCATCTGCGACAGCATCGACCTCTGGGGCAAGGTTGAGGGAAATGTGTTCGTGAAGGACACCCTGAACCTCAAGGAAGGCTGTGTAGTTAACGGCAACCTCAATGTCCGCAAACTTTCTGTGGAACTCGGTGCCACCTTCAACGGCAACTGCAAGATGATCTCTGAAGCAGACTTCGACCGCGTGTCCGGACATCAGAAGCCTGCCGCGCAGCCGACAGCCGCTCCTGCAAACTAGTGCAACCCAAAGTGCAGTCCCTCAGTGACTTACAGAATATGCGTGCTCCCCTTTGGTGGCACGCATATTCTGTATCTTGTTGAATTTCAGGAAGTTGTTGTTCTCTGCTTCAAAACGGGATAAACGAAAAAAGAGATCCGTAAGAAACGAATCTCTTTCTGGTGGGAGCAGAGGGAGTCGAACCCCCGACCCTCTGCTTGTAAGGCAGATGCTCTAAACCAACTGAGCTATGCTCCCGAAACAGGATTACAAATATACGACGAATTTTTGAAACTGCAAATTTAATTTCACAAATTTTGAACTTCCTGACCTTTTTTTGTGGCGAAATGATAGATTTTCACTATATTTGCAATCCTTAAGGAAACAATGGGGATGTTTTGGTTTTGACAGCATCAGACATTGGACGGTAAGCACGTCGGGCGTGGGAGGTTAGCCCGTTAATCTCAGTCTCCGAACAATTAGTTGGCAACAACTCATATGCACTCGCTGCGTAGTCTGCTAAGCACACTACCTTAATCCGCGACGCCAAGGCTGCGTCGCCGACGAGTATCCCTCCAGTCTTTAGGCCGGTTATGACTGGAATCCGGGGTATCATCCAAACCGGATGCTCGGAAGGACTCCTTTAAATTCCGCTAAGCCCTAAAGGATAAGCGTACGATAGCCTGTCTCCCGGCAGCCGTGCGTCGAAAACCAAAGGAAGACTAAG
>JAFURF010000040.1 GCA_017471965.1 Bacteroidales bacterium | reverse complement strand
CAAAAATTTGTAAACACAAATTCGTCCGTATCTATCTTAAGTGCTTTTGCAATATTCCTATACGAATATTTTCATGGAAACGGAGAATTTTAAATATCCTCTACACATCTCCAAATAGTTTAAAAAATAATTGATTTTGGGGAACTTTTGGGGAAATTATACAGAAAAGTGGCTTACAGACATCTGTAAGCCACTTTTCTGCGGTGAGAGGGGGATTCGAACCCCCGGTACACTTGCGCGTACGTCAGTTTAGCAAACTGGTGGTTTCAGCCACTCACCCATCTCACCAAAACTGACCTATCTCATCGATAGGACTGCAAAGATAATCTAATTTTAATGATTAACAAAATTAAACTCAAAAAAAATCGTGACAGCCAAACAGAACAGATAATCCACACAACGTATAACATGTTAATCATCAATATTTTACAAGTTACACTCTGCCAGCAGTCCTACTGCTTTGCGATATTTTCACGCATTTCGGTATCTGCCTGGATGTTCTTCATCTTGTAGTAGTCCATGATACCGAGATTTCCGTTACGGAAAGCCTCCGCCATTGCAAGAGGGACCTCCGCCTCAGCCTCGATCACTCGTGCGCGGGCCTCCTGTGCCTTTGCCTTCATCTCCTGCTCAAGGGCTACCGCCATTGCACGGCGCTCCTCGGCACGAGCCTGAGCGATGTTCTTGTCTGCCTCTGCCTGGTCCATCTGAAGTACTGCACCGATGTTCTTTCCGATGTCGATGTCAGCGATGTCGATCGAGAGGATCTCGAATGCGGTTCCTGCATCAAGACCCTTGTTGAGAACTACCTTTGAGATGGAATCAGGATTCTCGAGCACGAGTTTATGACTCTCTGCAGAACCGATGGACGAAACGATTCCCTCACCTACACGCGCAAGGACTGTCTCCTCTCCGGCACCTCCTACGAGCTGCTTGATGTTTGCGCGTACTGTCACACGTGCCTTTGCGATGAGCTGGATGCCGTCCTTTGCCACTGCCGTTACCGGAGGGGTGTTGATGACCTTCGGATTTACCGACATCTGCACAGCCTCGAACACGTCACGGCCTGCAAGGTCGATTGCCGCCGCCATCTTGAAATCAAGTGAAATATTGGCCTTGTCCGCAGATATAAGAGCATTCACCACCTTTGGAACATTACCCTTTGCAAGGTAGTGAGCCTCGAGTTCATTGGCATAGAGTGTAAGGCCGGCCTTCGTTCCGGTGACCATTGCCATTACGATTGTGTTAGGGGATACTCCTCTCCAACGCTTGAGCACGAGTTGGATGAGGGAAATACGGACTCCGGAAATCAACGCCTGGAACCACAAGGTCACAGGGAAGAACCAGAGGAAAATGACGAGGCCGACTATCGCGACCGCGATCCATACGATTAGCATTACATCCATATTTTTAAAGTTTTATTAAAATTCTTCACCGACAGGCCTTACATAGACCTTGTTGTCTTCAATCATCACGACTTCGACCTCCACATCCGGATCTATCATGCCCTCCAGAGCCTTCACCTCCACAGAATCATTATCAAACAGCACCATTCCCATAGGTGCGAGCCTTGTAATGGTCTTTCCTCTTTCTCCAACAGAAATCACCCCGTCAGAAGACACCGCCTTGGAGTCTATATTGGTCTCCAGAGCGAGCCTCTTCCACGTCTTTGCCCTGAGGACCCATATGGTCAGGGCCACTATCAGGAGAGCATTGACGCCTGTCACTATGGCACCGGCAGTATTTCCCATCTGGTTGAAGGCATAGAAGCAGGAACCTCCCATAGAAAGAAGTCCGAGGATACCGGCGACACCGACACCCGGTATGATGAGAATCTCTGCAAAGATCAGCACAAGGCCGACCAATATCAAAGTTATAATGAAACCCATATTTATTGCATTCTTACTTCTGCGTTATTTCGTGGCAAGATGCGTCACTTATTCCCATTGCGCGCACAAAGGAAGCCAGATTCTCCGCGGTTTCCTTATCTGCAAAAGGGCCCACCACATAGACATTTCCTCCATCGTCAGTCCTTGACCTGGCAATGTCCTTTCCGGCAGCCTGCTGCCTGATGCCGTCCGCAACGACCATATCAAGTTCCTTCTGCCCGGTCACTATCCTTACCTCATAAAGGGTCTGCACCTTCTTTCTTTCCGCCTCAAGAGCCTTCGCTTTTGCAACCGTAACTTCCTTTCCATCATTGAATGCCACGATGAAAGCACTGCGGAAGCCGGCCCTCTTCACCGAATTCAGATTGGCCAGCACATCGTTGTACCCGGAGAACAGGCCCACACGGTATGTATGTTTTCCATTAGGGGCCACAGTCTCAAAGACCGGACTCAAGCCCTTCAACTGACTTACGCCGGCCTTGCTGTATGTAGAGAACATCTGTATCTGATAGACCAGTCCCTCAGGGAGGGTCTGATCTTCTGCAAATTGTCCTTCTTCAAGTATCTTGAAGGAATAGTCAAAGGCCGGTTCTGGCTCAAGCATGTTCAAGGCGAGAGGCTCTCCCAAGGATTTGCGGGTAAAGACGAAATCCGCGGAATGGCCCACCATCTCACGGTCAGCCTCTGCCAGAAGTTTGTCCGGGTCAATCACGACACCGTTGAAAAGAAACTCCATCTCTATTTCCTGCAGACGCGCTGAAGCCCTGTCAAGAGAATCCTGCATCTGCGGCACAGCCATTTCGTAAGACAGAAGGGCCTCCTCTATAGCAGCCATTTCCTTCGGATCGGAAGTCCGTGAATATCGGATTCTTGCCTCCTCCGCCCTCATTCCATATACGGAGATGGAATCACGAAGAGCCCTGACCTCAGCCATCTTCTGCATATACCGACGGGTATCCACATTCTCCGGAATATCAGCGGAAACCGAAGACGATCCGGAAACATCCTTGCCTGACGACGGGTCGAGCCGCGCAAGGTCACGAAGTTCCTCCGGCCCTTCAACAGAGTGTCTTACCGGCATGTCATCATAATCCAGCACATATACAAAGACACTGTCCTTTCCGCAATCCCTGTTGGAAGCGAAAACCGAATAGCGTCCGTCCGGACTGTCTATATAAAGAAAATCGTCAGCAGGAGAAGAATAAGGGAACCCCATATTTACCGGCACGGACCAATCTCCCGACACAGGATCCTTTTCAGACACATAAATATCATAACCCCCTACGCCATAAAGGCCTTTCGATGAGAAATACAGCCTCTGTCCGTCCGGAGAAAGCATAGGATAGATCTCATCCGCCGCCGACGTCATGTGTTCGTTCAGAAGAGCGGGCACCGACCACACAGTATCCTGATACTCAGACCGGTATATATTCCTGATACCATCCTTGTCAGATGCCGACCAGTAGACTTCGCGATCACCGTCACGGAAATATACGGCTTTTGAAAACCTGTGGGCGACACTGTCCAACTGACACGGAACGGACCTCCACCCATGATCCGGAAGAGGATAATAAAGGAAAAAATCATCCAAGGAAAACTTATGCCTTGCGACAACATTCGGTCTGGAAACATAAGACATCATGTTCAGGCCGTTTTCGGACAACAGCATACGGTCACTGACATCCAGTCTGAGCAACGAGTCATCTGCAGTCATAAGAGAATCGACAAACATCTCCAATGCAGCAACATATGCATCCCTGGATTCTTCAAAAAAATACGTCTCTCTCAGAGCATCCGCACGCGATGCCTCTCTGAGCACCTTGTCCGACTGACCGGACGCAGACCAGGCCCAGAACAAGCATAAAAATATATGGAAGATGATGGTTTTACGTCTCATCATTTGGTTTTCACTCATTATCAGCCTACAAATTTAAGAAATATCTTCATTTATAAGAAAAAAATCGTAAATTTGTGCCCTATTTTGCGTTTAGTAAACAATTTTTAAAACAGCAATAATTATGCAAAGTAAAGGTGCTATCAGATTTGTGGCGATTCTTCTTTTGATCGCGTCTCTCTGGCAACTCTCCTTCACCCTTGTAACCAACAGGCAGGAGAACAAGGCAGAGAAGTATGCGGAGGCAAAGGCGGAGGCTGCAATGCAGACTGCCGCATTCAGCAAGGTTGCTGAAGCGGACAAGGCCTTCTACCTCGATTCCATCAGAAAGGACGAGAACAGAAGGTACATCGATTCTATCTCTTCCGAGAAGATTTATTTCGGTTACACTTACAAGGACGTAAAGGCAAAGGCCATCAACCTTGGTCTTGACCTCAAGGGAGGTATGAACGTCATGCTTCAGGTGCAGCTCAAGGATCTCGTGAAGGCTCTCGCAGGCGGAAACAACGCCCCTGAGTTCACACAGGCCCTTGCTCTTGCAGAGGAGCGCAGCGTAAACTCCCGCCAGGACTTCATCACCCTCTTTGCCGAGGCTTGGGAAGAGACATCAAACGGAATGCCTCTCGCTCAGATCTTCGGAACATACGAAATGAGGGACAAGATCGGACCTGAGTCTTCAAACTCTGAGGTAATAGAGGTGATCAGAGGTGAGGCAGAGAGTGCAATCTCAAACTCATTCAATGTCCTCAGAAACCGTATCGACCGCTTCGGTGTGACCCAGCCAAATATCCAGAAACTCGGCAACAGCGGACGTATCCTCGTGGAACTCCCTGGCGTAAAGGAGCCTGAGCGTGTAAGAAAACTCCTCCAGGGAACTGCATCCCTCGAGTTCTGGGCTACATATGACAACACTGAAATCGAGCCGTTCCTTGCAGAGGCAAACGCCCTTCTTGCAGAACTTCTCGCTGACACAGACGTTGTTGTGGAAGAAGAGGCTCCTGCAGCAGAGGACGATGCTCTCCTCGCAGAAGAACTCAAGCAGGCAGAGAACGATGCAGCGGCAGACGCAGCATACAGAAAGCAGAACCCTCTCTTCTCCGCTCTTCAGCCATCAGGCGCCAGAGGAAACGCATGCATCGGATATGCTCACTATGCAGATACTGCGAAGATCAACAAATATCTCGCTATGCCTCAGGTGAAGCAACTCTTCCCACCTGAATTCAAGCCTATGTGGGCAGTGAAGGCATCTCCTTTCTTCGACGGCGAGAACATCTTCGAACTCGTTGCAATCAAGGCTACCTCACGCGACGGCAAGGCTCCACTCGACGGAGGTGTCGTTACTGACGCACGTGTGCAGTATGGCAACACAGGCGGAAACCCAGAGGTATCGATGTCAATGAATGCCGAAGGTGCAAACACCTGGGCACGCATGACCAAGGACAACATCGGACGCCAGATCGCCATCGTTCTCGACGGCATGGTTTACTCATACCCTACAGTTCAGAGCGAAATCTCAGGCGGAAGTTCACAGATCACAGGTAACTTCACCCTCGAGGAGGCAGAGGACCTTGCAAACGTCCTCAAGTCAGGTAAGCTCCCTGCGCCGGCAACCATCATCCAGGAGCAGGTCGTTGGTCCGTCACTCGGTGCAGAGTCAATCAACGCAGGTCTCATCTCATTCGTGATCGCGTTCGTTCTCGTGCTCATCTACATGATTCTCTTCTATCAGGGCGCCGGTCTCGTGGCTGACATCGCGCTCCTCTGCAACGTGGTTCTCCTTTTCGGTACCCTCGTTTCATT
>JAFURF010000039.1 GCA_017471965.1 Bacteroidales bacterium | reverse complement strand
TGGCATATCGAATTTCACTGCCTTCATGGCGACAGAGTGCGCAAAGAAGTTCGGAGAAGGAATCAGAGTCAATGCGATCGCTCCGGGATTCTTCATCACAGAACAGAACCGAAGCCTTCTGACCAATCCTGACGGCACCTATACCCAGCGTGGTCAGGATGTGATCCGTCAGACTCCGTTCGGACGCATGGGTGACCCGGAAGAACTCTGCGGCACCATCCATTACCTGATGTCAGACGCATCCAAGTTCGTCACAGGCACGGTAGCGGTAGTAGACGGCGGATTCAACGTCTTCGCGATGTAGTTCGTTACAGAACTTTACGGTCCTCTGACCGGATGTTCTTAGTCAAGAAACTTACTTTTTCTTGTAATAGATATACTCTTTTGTCTGAAGTACCAGGTTAATCCTTTCATCCTGGTGCTTCTCTCTTTTTGTAATTATTGATGATGGGATAGCCTGTCTGAAAGAATAGAGGCGTGGGCTGTTTAATATATCCTGTATTCATCTCAGTTCACGGACATACTTTCTGGGACATTATCGTTCATGCTGCTGAAAATACTCAACCTATCGATTTTGGACGCATTGGTCCGGAAACCGGAACGAATCGTTCTGCGTAGGATACAATATGTTTACTTACGTGTGACATAATACTGGAGGAATTGTTAACTTTACCGATTGATTAATGAATCAAGTATAAATATCTGATCTAATATTAATGAACAAAAGATGCATACACGCGAGGAGAAACTTGAGGCATTCGGCAGGATACTGGATGTTCTTGATGAACTGAGGGAGAAATGCCCTTGGGACAGGAAGCAGACCAATGAGTCTCTGCGTCCTCAGACCATTGAAGAAGTATATGAACTTAGTGACGCGATCCTTAAGGGGGAGGAGCGTGAATTGTCAAAGGAACTTGGAGATGTGCTTCTTCATGTTCTGTTCTATGCGAAGATAGGGGAGGAAAAGCAGCACTATGACATAGTGGATGTTATAAATTTCCTTTGCGATAAACTGATATATCGTCATCCTCACGTGTTCTCGAGCGCTCAGGTGGGTGATGCAGAGGATGTGATCAAGCAGTGGGAGATGCTGAAGACTACGGAGAAGGATGGCAACAAGAGGGTTCTTTCCGGCGTTCCTGACGGTCTTCCGCCTCTTCTCAAGGCATACAGGATGCAGGACAAGGCCCGTGGTGTGGGCTTCGACTGGGAGAAAAAGGAAGATGTATGGGAGAAGGTCAAGGAGGAGATGGGAGAGTATCAGGCGGAACTCGATGCAATGGCTGCAGCAAAGACGGAGGAAGAGAAGGCGGCGGCATATGACCGTGCGGAGGATGAACTCGGTGACTTTCTTTTTGCGACCGTCAATGCCGCACGTCTGTATGGACTCAATCCGGATACGGCTCTTGAGCGTACCTGTGCGAAGTTCCGTCGCCGTTTCACATATCTTGAGGAGCATACCATCCGCCAGGGGCGCAATCTCACTGACATGACGCTTGCAGAGATGGATGCGATCTGGGACGAAGGCAAGGCTAAAGGACTATGATATACGATTGGCAGGAAAGGACGGCGATGCTGGTCGGAGAGGAAACCCTTGACCGTTTCCGTTCGTCGACTGTAGCGGTGATAGGCGTCGGTGGCGTAGGTGGCTATGCTGCGGAGATGATCGTGCGTGCAGGCATAGGACATCTGGTCATTCTGGACAGTGACGATGTGTCCGTTACCAACAAGAACCGCCAGTTGCTGGCTCTGGACTCCACTGTCGGACGACAGAAGTGCGAGGTGCTGGCCGAGAGACTCATGGATATCAATCCGGAACTGGATCTTGTGATAATTGACAGATATCTCGAGGCCGAGAAGGCTGGTGAAGTGCTGGGAGAATATAAGATCGATTTTCTGGTTGATGCGATTGACACTCTGGCTCCTAAACTGCACCTTATCAAATACTGCGTGGACAACAATATCCCTCTGGTTTCCTCAATGGGGGCAGGGGCTAAGTTCGATGCTACGAAGGTCAGACTTGCGGATGTGTCCAAATCGTTCAATTGTCCTCTGGCTTATATTGTGCGTAAGAGGCTGAGGCACATGGGTATAAGGAATGGGTTTCAGGTCGTTTTCTCAGAAGAACTGCCTGACAAGGACTCCATCGTTCCATGTGAGGACCGCAACAAGAAGTCACAGGTCGGCACGATTTCATATATCCCTGCTGTGTTCGGATGTGTATGCGCCCAGGCTGCCGTGCAGTACCTGATGAAGAAATAGTATTTTTTATTATCTTTGCAGGATGTTGTACTGCGTAAAGGAAGTCGTTACAGGAAAGGATCTCAAGGAGTTCATCAGATTCCCTGAGAGATTGTACAAGGGATGTGACTGTTATGTCCCTCCTTTGCGCAAAGGGCAGGAGCATGACCTGATGCATAGTGCGTCCTTGAAGTATTGCAGACGGAAGATGTGGCTCGCTATGGATGAGGCCTGCAGGACTGTGGGAAGGATATGTGCGATCATCAATCCACGTTACAACGAGAAATACGGTACACGCAGGGTCAGGTTCGGCTGGTTCGACCTGATAGACGACGTGGAGGTGGCACGGGCCCTTTTTGATGCGGCTGAGAAATGGGCCGCATCCGAGGGGATGGATGAGATCCACGGCCCGCTATATTATAACACATTGGGGCGTCAGGGGATGCTTGTTGAAGGTTTTGATAAGTTGGCTCCGTTCTCGTGTCTGTACAACTACCCGTATTATGTGGACATCATGGGGGAACTCGGATTTGAGAAGGAGTGCGACTGGATACAGTACATGATGCCTGCCGACCAGGGGGTCGATGACAGGATGAAGGCGATTGCCTCGCGACTGATGGAAAGATACAGACTGCGTGTGGCTGACTTCGATTCCTTGAAGAAGGACCGTGACATGGTCAGGAAATTCTTCAGGACATACAATGAGTGCTATGACGGGACGGTATATAATTTCATACCGTTCACGGATGAGGAGATAGAAGAAGAAATAGATCAGATCATGGGGCAGTTGGACAGCAGACTATGCTGTGTAATCATGGATGAGGATGATGAGGTCGCTGCATTCGGGGTTTCCATTCCATCGCTGTCCAGGGCTATGCAGAAGGCGAAGGGAAGTCTTTTCCCATTTGGCTGGATACATGTTCTGAGGGCAATGAAGGACTTTACATTGCTTGACCTGATGCTGGAGGGGGCGGCACCGAAATGGCAGAATACAGGCATATCTGCTGTATTCCATGGCATGATGGCTCAGCAGTACAAGGAATGCGGTGCGAGATGGGCACTGGCGAATCCTCAGATCGAGACAAATAACGCAGTAAATGTCTGGGCCCGTTATGAGCATGAGATGTGGCTCCGGCGCAGGTGCTGGATCCGAAAGATCCGATGACCTCCTGTCATTCTGAGGAGGGACTGAGTCCCGACGTGAGGACCTGATAACAGAGAAAACGAAAATTTATAAGATATATGGCAGATAACACATTGTTGGAGAAGGTTTTGGGCCTTCAGGAGAAATATGAGGCTCTTCAGGGACAGTTGGCTGATCCTGAGGTGATTTCAGATATGAAGAAGTTTGTCCAACTCAATAAGGAGTACAAGGAACTGACCCCTATCATCGAGGCTGGAATGGAGTTCAAGAGGATTCTCGAGAACTATGAGATGGCTAAGGAGATTCTTGCGACTGAGAAGGATGAAGACCTCAGAGAAATGGCCAAGGAAGAGATCGCCGAGATCGAGCCGACCCTTCCGGAGTGGGAAGAGAAGATCAAGATCTTGCTCATTCCTGCGGACCCTCAGGATAGCAAGAATGCCATCCTTGAGATTCGCGGCGGTTCGGGTGGTGACGAGGCAGCGATCTTTGCCGGTGACCTTTTCCGCATGTATTCGAAATACATCGAGACCCGAGGCTGGAGATTGGAGATCACCAATCAGGCCGAAGGTGCTGCCGGCGGTTTCAAGGAAATCGTATGCAAGGTGTCGGGTGACGGTGTGTATGGAGTCCTCAAGTACGAGTCCGGAGTGCATCGCGTGCAGCGTGTCCCTCAGACCGAGACCCAGGGCCGTGTGCATACTTCAGCAGCTTCAGTAGCAGTCCTTCCCGAGGCTGATGAGTTCGATGTGGAACTGAACATGAACGATATCCGCAAGGATACATTCTGTTCTTCAGGTCCTGGCGGACAGTCGGTGAACACCACGTACTCGGCTATCCGTCTTACCCATATCCCAACAGGTCTGGTGGTGCAGTGTCAGGATGAGAAGTCCCAACTCAAGAACTTCGACAAGGCTCTTCAGGAACTTCGTACACGTCTCTACAACATGGAGTATGAGAAGTACCTTGCTGAGATTTCGGCAAAGAGAAAGACCATGGTGGCAGGCGGTGACCGTTCTGCCAAGATCCGTACATACAACTATCCTCAGTCACGTGTCACCGACCATCGTATCAACTACACGATGTACAACCTCCCTGTGTTCATGGATGGTGCGATCCAGGATGTGATCGACCAACTCCAGATCGCCGAGAACGCCGAGCGCCTCAAGGCAGCGGAGTAGAGGACAGGAGGAAAAGTTCCGGTCTGGAGTCGAATTCCACTTCAGGGTCAAGAGTTACCCTTTCTGCAATAAATGTCCTCCCAGGAGGACACCCGTCTTCGTCCACCTTTCTGTCATAGCCGGAATAGGTGGACGGAACTATTGTGATGTAACTGAACAGCCCTTTGGGCCATGTCACAGGGTCAGAGATTGTGTGCTCATAGTTGAAGATTCCGTTCCAACTGACCGCAACAGGTGTTCCGTCCGCTGATGATATCTTAAGAGACATGCACAGATCGTACGGCTTGAGATATTCCCTGATAGTCCCGTATTTGTCAGGATAAGGGGGATCCCTGAACTGACTGACTTTGCTCAGGTCAAGTGCAGAGTAGTATTTCTCGTTGCGCATCCTCACGAGGGCTTCTGCAAGGCAAGAGTCGTCTATTACCTGTGGTTCAGATGAAATCAGATGCCTGTCCTTGTGGGCGAAATGGAACTCATCCCTGAAATAATGGCCCCATATGATGTCGAAAGGATCCTCTATCGTGATGCACCTTATGTGTCCGTACAGTGTTCCGGAAATGTCAACATCCGCATAGGTGGGCTCAGATGCTGCAGCGGTGACTTCGTTGTTGACATTCATCGTCAAATTGACTTCTGCCATCTCATTGAAAGTTTCTATGGATTTCCTGTCCAGGATATTGCCGTATGATGTGAAGTCTGTCTGGTCCGCAGATACCTTGATTCTTCTGTCCTGAAACGAATCCCCTGCATAGAAATACATGCCGCACAACTTTCCGTATCTGTCATCATGTCCCGATGTCTCTATCTGTCCTGAAATTTTCGGTGACCATTGATGAGGATAGGCAAGTTTAGCCTCCATTACCAGAAACATGTAACTCTGCCCTGCAGGCATGTCCGCCTGGGAAATTTCATCTTCGGATGCTGCAAACCAGACTTCTTCACCATGTTCCATATGCATCGTACCATCCTGGCCTAATGAACATATTGTCTCCGGCATTTTGGATATGATCAGGGGTCCGGTGGCCTTCATGCCGGAGCAATCCCAGCCGGTGACATTCCTGAGCCTGTCATCAGTCGGCTTGTGCTCCACGCTATTCAGTCTTATGCCTCTGACTTTTACAGGGAGATTCGAAGGATTCTCAACGACGTACATGAAATCTGTCTTGAATCTGGCCTGAGCCTCTTCTGCAACAGGCCTGACGGTGATGTTTATGTCTTCACAAGTGATTCTTACAGGAAGCGAAGATTCCGTGCCGCTGGTTTCTTCACCGAAACGCAGGGCAGGACCGGATATTCCGATGTGGCGGGAAAGAATCCTGTTCCTGTCGATGTCTGTGCCGTCGTTCGGTATCCTGATGCTGCATCTTGCCGCATATCCTCCGTCTCCTGATGAGCCGGCCTCCAATTTGATGACGAAGATGCCGTCATCAATGCCGTATGTCGCTGTCTCCCATCTGCATATGGAGAAGTCACATCCGTACCAGTCTCCTCGGTTAAGGTTATATCCCTGACTGTCCGTAAGATATATGTATATGTCCTGCCTCTCCCCGTTGATGCATATGTCTATCTCCTGATCTGCGGGAGCGGCAGGTGACTCATCATCCATGCCCTTATTTCCGATCACCATATACGGCGGGATGATCTTGCCGGAATCGAGAAGGTAAACAATTTCTTCTGTTGCGCAATCATATATCACGAGGTCAAAATCCCCCTCGGCAATGCATGTCCCGTAAGTGTGGTAAGTTCCGTCGTCATTCATTATTACCTCTCCGAACCGTATTGTCTCCCTTCCGTCTTTTCCAACTCCTTTAAGACCGAAACCATGGGGTCTTGCTTTCCAATATTTCTGAGCGCGTCTGTCAAGGGCGATATCTGCTCTTACTATTTCGGTAATATGGAAATTGTCCTTCTTATGGAAATTTCTGCTCAGGTCGGCCTCTGCGTTCCATTGCACGACATCCATCCCTGATGTATCGATCTTCCAACTGACCTTGTCGAAATTAGTCTCATCAGGGCACAGGACAAGAGACTGTACGGTATTACGTCTTACATCAAAACTAGAATATGGGTCCTCTCCCAGATAGAAGCGGTATGTGATTTCGCCTGCATAGTATGCGTCCTCCTTCCATCTGCCCTTCATCTCAATGTATGAACACAGGTTTGCTCTATCTTTTATATTGTCAGGAACCTTGGCCCAAGGGTCTGTGTTTTCCGGAAGGAGTACGCCCTGGCAGTTCTCAGGCACATAGAAGCGCATGCTCTCTCCTGACATGAGCATGGCAAGGTCTTCTCCTGTCGCATAATCTCCGTCCGTAATATCATCATTGTCGAGTGCCCTGCTTTCTTCCCCTGAGAAAGGACGGACTGTCCGGGCGGCCTGGCATAGTTTCATTGAGGTGATTTCAAGGCCTTCCACGAGTCCCATGTCTATTGAAAACCAGATGGTGGATATCAGGCGCTCGAGATTTATGTATACTTCGGTCTTTTGCCCTGGAGAAAGATGTATCGTGCCTTTCCAGCACATGGGGATGCCGTCCTGCATGGCCTGAAGGTCCATCTTGAGCGTATGTCTTCTTATGTCAGATTCATAATCGAATGATGCCGATTCCTCAGTGTTGGCCAATGCATATACATTATATGTTCCGGCTTTCAGAATGGTTTTGTATGTTTCTGAACCCTTTCCGGCCAGGCTCTCGGTCAGAGAGCCGTCTTCTGCATTGAAGAAATATAGGGAAAGGTTGCGTACGGCATCCGCATCACAGTTCAAGGAACTTCTTGTAATCGTGGAAACGGACGCTTTCAATATCACTTCTGATGTGCAGTGATCAGATGTCGTGACAGAATCCCGGTCACATGAGGCAAAGTACAATGCGCTTATTGCAGTGGAGAGGGTTATTAGGAGTCTTTTCATATCCGGATGTTTTGATGCGAAAGTATGGACTTCCTATGGAATCATCATCAGATGCTAAAAAAGATACACGAAGTTTTTCTTTTTCTTTGTCTCAGACGGCATGCAAAGATTTATTTTAGCCGTGTTAAAATTTATTTTAGTCATGCAAAGATTTATTTTATCATTATATTTGCTCTGGAATTGTACTTTTACTTATGATTGAAAGAATGAAAAAGATAAGAAATCCTTACATTGGCCTGGAAGAACAGGGCTACAACTGCTTTGCCTGTTGCCCGCAGAATCCTTACGGTCTCAAGATGGAATTTCATGAAGACGGAGACGATGTGGTCTGCATCTGGAACTCCGGTGACAACTATCAGGGCTGGCTCAAGACCCTGCATGGAGGTATTCAGGCAACCCTTATGGATGAACTTGGCGGCTGGATCGTGAACCGTAAACTGCAGACTGCCGGAATGACCACCAACCTGACCATGAAATACCGTCATCCTGTACCGACCGGGGAAGGAGTCAGCATAGAAATACGAGGACATATCAGGGAAATGAAACGTAACTTTGCGTTCATCGAAGCGACTCTGAGCCATGAGGGTAAAGTATGCTCCGAATGCGAGATGACATACTATTGCTTTTCAAAGGAAAAGGCAGAAAGCGATTTCTTCTTTACCGGTTGCGAACTGGAAGACTGATTTTGAAATATTAATTTCATAAATATGAAGAATATCTTAAAAATACTCCTTCCGTTTCTCATGCTTCTTATGTCATGCACTCCTGAATCGGAGCAGAAGGTATTGAGATTTGTCGATGAATCAGTATTCACGAATGTTGTCGGTGATGCCAGTAAGGTCGATTTTGTCGTGGAGTGGAATGGGGTTGTGTGGGTTGTTGAGGAACTTCCAGGTGAGGATGGAACCCTGTTGGAGGAACTTAAGCCAGACAGCCATGTAGGCAGACTTGACAGCAGGGGCTATACGGAAGGATCCTTCAAGATAGGCCGGAATGATACAGGAACGGTACGCAGCACCAGTCTCGTTCTGAGAAGCACTGCTGGTTTTGAACCTGCCAAGGAGGTCGTTGTGACTGTGACCCAGCAGAAGTATGAGGAAAAGAAATAGTCATGCCGAAAATCAGAATCCCGGAAGAATGCTATGATGAAGAAGGTTGCAGTTTTATTCTATTGGAACTGAAACTGATTTATTAGCGTTCTTCTGCTTCCGGCTCCTGCGCCACCAGCGGAACCATCTGGCATATATAGGCCCGAGGATGCCTCCTGCCAATGCCGGAATGATGAATGTATATGCGATGTCCCAGAAATCCATGGCTATCTGTTTTTGTTCATTATAAGTAGTTTTACGGCATCATAGACATCCTTGGCTCCGTATATCATCAGGAAGATCATTATGCCTATGCCGAAGAATTCGTCCCTGTTGTTTACCTCGTCCCACCATATGATGATGACGAGGAACCATAATACGGCCTCGGCAAGTTTCAGAAACGGCAGATATCGTGTCGGGGGATTGTACTCCTTGTTCATCCACATCCTGATGAAACGGAATATGAACAGGCCGATGAATACAGTCTGGATGATTATGAATACGGTTCCTGGTGTAGAACCGTAGCCTGCGATGAACAGGCCCAGTCCTCCGAAACATCCTCCCAAGGCCAGAAGGATACCGCTTATGGGATCTTCAAATCTGCTTCTCATGATTTCGAGATTTTTACAGGTGTGTCTTCGTCAATCTCTTTCAGGAGTTTCTGAATATAAAGGTTGATGTTCGTATCGTGTTCGCTAAGTCCGAGTTTCTTCCTTATGGTACTGCTGGCGTTGTAGTAACTGCGACTGTTCAGGTAGGCGACTATTTCCTTGCCTCTGAGACCGATTGCGTGAAGACAGCAGTAGCCGATTTCGAGGTCGGTAAGTCCCTTTTCCTTGAGGAATGCCAGGAAGCGCGGGTGGCCGATGATGAAGGACATGCGGGTGGATTCGATGAAACTGTTCCTGTCACTCATCAGTTTCTCCAGTTCGTCATATGCTCTTTCCGAACAGTTTCCTGAAATATGGGCTGTGATGAATCCGTTGAGTACATTCAGCCTTTCTTCAAGAAGCGTCTTCATTTCATCATTGAGTACGCCTTCCTCTTTCATCCCGGAGAGTATCTCCATTTCCCTTTCCAGTTTTGCGATGTCGCGTTTCAGCCACTTGTTCCTGATCTCGGTCTTGCGTCTCGCTATGGCGATCCTGTCCACCGCTACCGATGCCGCAATGACCGTCAGTATGATGACCGTCAGCATCATTGTCCTTGTGTTTCTCTCCTTTTCAAGAACCTTCTGCGTGATCTCCTTCTCCAGCATCTCTATGTACGCCGCACTGTCAGCCGCCATGCTGATGTCCGGCCGTTCATGATTCTCGCTTTCATGCACGCATCCCGCCAGCAGAAGTGCCGATGTCAATATGATTATCAATCCTCTCATGCTCGTCTGTTTTCTGTCTGCGAAGATATGTAAAACCGCTCTCTTGGCAAAAAATAAAGTTTCATTCTTTTGGTGTAGCGTAATGTCTTGAATATCAGTGTATTGGTAGTGGTATCCTGCAGGGCTTGCCCTGCGGGATATTTGCTTAAGTTGCTGGGTGACAATGTTTTGTGCTACACGTTTGTGAAACTCTGTCACTATTTTTTGAAGTCCGTCATGTTGCCGGAGAGGAATTGGTCGTAGGCTGTCATGTCTATGAGGCCATGTCCTGAGAGACAGAACAGTATGGTCTTCTGTTCTCCCTTTTCCTTGCATTCGAGCGCCTCTGCGATGCAGGCCGCAATCGCGTGACATGATTCAGGAGCCGGAATTATGCCTTCGGCCTCTGCGAATAGACATCCGGCCTTGAATGCTTCTGTCTGTGCGATGTCTGTGGCTTCGATGAGGCCGTCTTTCAGCAGTTGTGATGCTATGACGCCTGCACCGTGATATCTCAGACCGCCTGCATGAATGTTTGCCGGCCTGAAGTCATGTCCCAGAGTGAACATAGGCAGAAGGGGAGTGTATCCGGCCTCATCGCCATAGTCATATTCAAACCGTCCTTCTGTAAGTTTAGGGCATGCTGCCGGTTCGGCCGCTATGAACCGTGTCTTTCTTTTGCCTGATAGATTGTGACGCAGGAATGGAAAACAGAGACCACCGAAATTGGAGCCACCTCCGAAACAGGCAATGACGATATCCGGATACTCTCCAGCCATCTCCATCTGCTTTTCAGCCTCAAGGCCTATCACTGTCTGATGAAGGGTGACATGGCTCATCACTGATCCTAAGGCATATTTGCAGCCAGGGGTCATCCGTGCGAGTTCTACGGCCTCGGAAATCGCTGTTCCGAGAGATCCCTGATAGTTAGGTGTTTTTGTCAGAATGTCTTTTCCTGCTCGGGTGGACATTGATGGAGAAGGAGTGACGAGTGCGCCGAATACCTGCATTATGCTCCTTCTGTATGGCTTCTGTTCGTAACTTATCTTTACCTGATATACGGCGCTTTCCAGACCGAATACCTTTGATGCGTATGCCAGTGCCGTTCCCCATTGGCCGGCTCCTGTTTCAGTCGTTATGTTCGTGGCTCCTTCCTTTTTGCAGTAGTACGCCTGTGCAAGGGCGGAATTGAGTTTATGCGAGCCGACCGGACTTACGCTTTCATTCTTGAAATATATATGGGCAGGAGTCCCCAGCGCCTCTTCGAGTCCGTATGCCCTTACCAGAGGAGTGCTTCTGTAATAAGTATATTTCTCCCTCACTTCATCAGGTATTTCTATCCATCTGTCCGTCGTGTTGAGTTCCTGTCTTGAACATTCTCTGCTGAACAGTTCTGCGAGTTCGTCTTCAGTTACAGGTTTGCCTGTGGATGGACTCAGCATCTGTTGAGGTTTGTTCTGCATGTCGGCGGTGATGTTGTACCATCTGGTCGGGATCTCACTTTCAGTGAGGAAAAATCTCTTCTGTCTCATGGTCCGTAGTTTAATGAAAAAGACCGTCCAGATACGGACAGTCTTCAATTATGGATAAAATATAGTTGTTCAAAAACAGTATCATACCATATGAGCCTGACCGGAATATCCAATCAGACGCCACCATCGGAGTGAAGTGTATGATGTTCTTTCTATCATCTGCAACAAAAATAGCAAAAGTATGGCAGAATTCAATGCAGGATATGTCAAAAAAAAGAATGAGCATCACATTCCTGATGCTCATTCTCAATATCGTGACAGCAATTACTGCTCGTCCACCTGGTCGTCAGCACCGCCCTGAGGGCCAGCCTGACCTCCCTGGAAAGGATCCTGTCCTGGCTGTGGGCCTGCCTGTGCAGCCTTGGCCATATCCTCTGATGCCGCATGCCATGCTGCCTCAAGTTCAGCGTTGTACTTGTCGATGTCAGCGATGTTCTGGTTCTTCACTGCTTCCTTGAGGGAGTTCATCGCGTTCTCGATCGCAGTCTTCTTCTCTGCAGGAATCTTGTCTCCGTACTCCTTGAGGTTCTTCTCAGTCTGGAAGCACATTCCGTCAGCGTTGTTGATCTTGTCGATGCGCTCCTTCTCAGCCTTGTCTGCCTCTTCATTTGCCTTTGCTTCGTCCCTCATTCTCTGGATCTCTGCATCAGAAAGTCCTGAAGATGCCTCGATGCGGATGTTCTGCTCCTTGCCTGTAGCCTTGTCCTTTGCAGAGACGTTGAGGATACCGTTGGCGTCGATGTCGAATGTCACCTCGATCTGAGGTACTCCTCTTGGAGCCGGTGCGATACCGTCGAGGATGAACTTGCCGATGAGTTTGTTGTCCTTAGCCATAGGACGCTCTCCCTGAAGTACATGCACG
>JAFURF010000038.1 GCA_017471965.1 Bacteroidales bacterium | reverse complement strand
TTTGTCAATTATATCGATTTCGTCGCTACGCTCCGACATCCCTCCCCGCCTGCGGCGGGGCGTTGCAAATGAGCAAAAAAAATTGCGTCCAAGTAAAATTGACGCCATTTTTCCGCTCATTTGCGGAGAGAGAGGGATTCGAACCCCCGGACCCGTTAAGATCAACGGTTTTCAAGACCGCCGCATTCGACCACTCTGCCATCTCTCCAATATTGTTCCCTTTCAGAAGGGAATGCAAAGGTACGAATAAAATCGAAACCTGCAAATTTTTCTTCAGTTTTTTCTGGAAAACTTAATTATTCCGCCTTACTTTTCTCTTCTTCCTGCGAAAAGAACCTGTACTGGAACAGCAGCAGGTAGATTGCTCCACACGTCACGCAACTGTCAGCGAAGTTAAAGATCGCACCGAAGAAGGTCTGAGGATGATCCATCCAAGGAAGTTTATAATCGAACAGAGGGAAATAGAGCATATCCACCACCTGTCCGAACATGAAGGCGAAAGGAGCGCCCGGCATGACTGTCTCAGGCCATATGAGGCCATAGAAGAAGCAGTCCACTATATTGCCCATGGCACCGGCTGCTATCATCGTAAGACCAACCAGGACTCCTGTCGGCACGTCCTGACGTCTGCACAGACGCGATATCCACCACGAGAGACCTCCGAAGAGGACAATCCTGAAAAGCGAAAGGATTACCTTTCCCAACACACCTCCGAAGGCCATGCCGAAGGCCATGCCCTTGTTGAGGACGAAATGGAGTTTGAACCAGTCGCCCAATACATCAATCGTCTCTCCCAGAGACATGTTTGTCTTGACCAGGACCTTTATGACCTGGTCAATGACAACCAAAATTGCTCCTAGGATAAATAGTCGAGTACCCTTTGAAATCTTCATACAGGACTACTTGTTCTTGTTCATCATTTCCTTAGCCTCAACAGTAAGGGTTGCATGAGGAACAAGGCGAAGTCTTTCCTTAGGGATAAGTTTTCCTGTCACGCGGCACACTCCGTAAGTCTTGTTCTCGATACGGATAAGAGCAGCCTCGAGGTTCTGGATGAACTTGTACTGACGCTGTGCAAGAGCACCTGCTTCCTCCATTGAGAGGGCTGTAGCGCCTTCTTCCATTACCTTGAATGTAGGAGAGGTATCCTCAATATCGTTGCTGGAATCATGTGTCACGATATCGCGGAGAGTCTTATACTCTTTCTTTGCCTTTTCAAGCATTTCGAGAATGATGGCCTTGAACTCCTGGAGTTCCTCATCACTGTAGCGCGCCTTAAACTCAGGTACATTCTTCATTTCTTCTGCCATAATCGTATTTTTTTGAAGTTAATAGTTGTCTGTCAGCATTTTGCAACGGAAATACGGATCATTCCGTCGTTCCACTCCACTTCAGGGGCGTCACCGGCCTCTGCAAGAGGTGCGGACTTCACCGAGAGTGCCAGGGTCTGAGCCGCAACATACTCTCCGAAATCTGCCAGTGAAACAGCGATCTCCTCAAGAGCCTCACCATCAGCGAAGACGCATACGGACACCTTGTCGGTGACATCGAATCCGCTGCTCTTGCGGAGGTTCTGGATCCTGTTGATCAGTTCGCGTGCCGTTCCTTCGCGCTTGAGAGCCTCTGTTACGGTCACATCGAGGGCGATGGTCATGGCACCTTCCGTAGCCACGAGCCAGCCAGGCATATCCTCTGAGGATATTTCATAGTCCCCCTTGTTAAGGGTCACATCTCCGGACGGGAGGTTCAAAACATATCCCGTGCCAGAAGCCTCTGACGCCTGGATTGCATTGATAACCTCCTGTGAAAGGGTACCGAACGCTGCGGCGATCTCCTTCATCTGCTTACCGTAGATCTTGCCGAGAGTCTTGAAGTTTGGTTTGATCTTCTTTGTGATGAGTCCTGTAGTATCGGAGATGAACTCAGCCTCCTTGACATTCACCTCTCCGAGAATGAGTTCCTTGACAGCCTCGAGATGCTCCTTCACGCGCTCTTCGATGACAGGGATGATGATCTTCGAGAGAGGCTTGCGGACATTGATCTCAGCCTTGCGACGGAGGGCGAGAACCATCGAGGTAGCCCTCTGGGCGAGCGCCATACGCTCTTCGAGATCCTTGTCAACCACGGTCTCGTCATATGCAGGCATAGCCACATAGTGAACCGAATCAGCACCCTCGACGAGATCGAGATAGAGGCGGTCCATGAAGAACGGTGCTATAGGGGCAGCAAGTTTTGCTACTGCCACAAGTACCTGATAGAGAGTCTGATATGCCGAGAGTTTATCTGTATCCATAGTACCTCCCCAGAATCTCTTTCTTCCGAGACGTACATACCAGTTGCTGACGTGGTCGCAGACGAAGTCCTGGATAAGACGGCCCGCAGTGGTGATGTCATAGTCCTCATATGCGGCAACGACATCCTTCACGAGAGTGTTGAGCAATGAGATGACCCATCTGTCGATCTCCGGACGCTCGGCCATCGGAACAGCCTCGGCCTTAGGGTCGAAACCGTCGATGTTCGCATAGAGCGCGAAGAACGAATATGTATTGTAAAGTGTTCCGAAGAATTTGCGGCGTACCTCGTCGACACCTGTCACGTCGAAACGGAGGTTGTCCCAAGGCTGCGCATTTGTAAGCATGTACCATCTGAGGGCATCGGCACCGTATGTGTCGAGAGCCCAGAACGGATCCACGGCGTTGCCGAGGCGCTTGCTCATCTTGTTTCCGTCCTTGTCGAGGACGAGACCGTTTGAGATAACCCTCTTGAATGCGCACTTGTCGCTCACCATGGTGTTGATCGCATGGAGGGTATAGAACCATCCGCGTGTCTGGTCGACGCCTTCTGCGATGAAGTCCGCAGTGATGCCGAATTTCTCCGAACCGATGTTGCGGAGACCTTCCTGGGCATATGGCATGGCGCCTGAATCGAACCATACGTCGATCAGGTCAAGTTCGCGTACCATCTTCTTTCCGCTGTCGGAAACGAGGAAGATATTGTCCACGTACGGACGGTGAATGTCGATCTTGTCATAGTTCTCCTTCGACATGTCGGCAGGATCGAAGCCCTTTGCTGCGAACGGATTCTCTGTCATGATGCCCGCTTCAACGGCCTTGTCGATCTCGGCATAGAGTTCTGCGATGGAACCGATGCACTTGGCCTCCTTTCCGTCCTCTGTCTGCCAGATAGGGAGAGGCGTGCCCCAGTAGCGGCTCCTGCTCAGGTTCCAGTCCTGGATGTTCTCGAGCCATTTTCCGAAGCGTCCTGTACCGGTAGACTCAGGCTTCCATGTGATGGTATCGTTGAGTTCCATCATCCTCTCGCGCACTGCAGTGGTCCTGATGAACCATGAGTTGAGAGGATAATAAAGGACCGGCTTGTCTGTACGCCAGCAGTGCGGATAGTTGTGGGTATGCTTCTCGATGCGGAACGCCTTGTTCTGCTGCTTGAGCATGACGCAGATGTCCACGTCAAGGGTAGGGGCGTCGGCAGGAAGTTCAGGGTCGTAAGCGTTCTTCACATAGCGTCCTGCCCACTCCGCATATTCAGGAGACATGTTCGCCTTGACATATTCAGGGTCGAGGTCCTCGATGCGGAAGAAACGTCCGCGGAGGTCCACCTGAGCCTGGAGGTCGCCGTTGCGGTCCACCACCTGAAGGCCCGGAACGCCTGCAAGACGTGCAACCTTGGCGTCATCGGCACCGAAGGTAGGTGCGATATGAACGATACCTGTACCGTCTTCCGTTGTCACATAATCTCCGGGGATAACTCTGAATGCGCCTTCGCCAGGGTTGAACCAAGGGATGAGCTGCTCATAACTGATGCCTACGAGGTCAGTACCCTTCATTGTGCCTTCGAGCACAGTGAATTCCTGCTTCTTAGGGTTGAAATGCGCACCCACAAGAGCCTGAGCGACCACGTAGAGTGCAGGCTCTCCTGTATATGGATTCGTCGATACGACGCGCACATAATCGATGTTAGGTCCGACGCAGAGGGCCGTGTTCGAAGGAAGAGTCCAAGGAGTAGTGGTCCATGCAAGGATGTATGCTGGAACGCCCTCGCTGAAGAGGAACTCGGACTTCTCGTCACGCACAACCGCGAACTGAGCGACTGCAGTGGTATCCTTCACGTCACGGTAGCAGCCAGGCTGGTTGAGTTCGTGTGTACTCAGACCTGTTCCCGCAGCAGGAGAATATGGCTGGATGGACTTTCCCTTATAGAGAAGTCCCTTGTCGTAGATCTTCTTGAGAAGGTACCAGAGAGTCTCGATGTAGCGGTTGTCGTAGGTGATGTAAGGATCGTTCATATCCACCCAATATCCCACACGCTCGGTCATGTTCACCCACTCTGCGGTGTACTTCATGACCTCCTTGCGGCATGCATCGTTGTACTCCTCTACAGAAATCTTTGTGCCGATATCCTCCTTGGTGATCCCGAGCATCTTCTCGACTCCGAGTTCCACAGGAAGGCCATGGGTGTCCCAACCTGCCTTTCTGTTCACCTTATATCCGCTCTGGGTCTTGTAGCGGCAGATGGCGTCCTTGATGGAGCGGGCCATCACATGGTGGATGCCCGGCATACCGTTTGCCGAAGGCGGTCCCTCGAAGAAAATGAACTCCGGGGCTCCCTCCCTCAATTCAAGCGATTTCTCGAATGCATGGTTCTTTCTCCATCTGTCAAGTACTTCATTGCCTGTCGCAACGAGATCAAGACCTTTATACTCTCTGAATGACATAATATCTTAGTTTTTTCCTATTTTTGCAGTCGGATTCATCCGGCCGGAATTTTTCAATCCGCAAATATACAATTTTTAAAGGGAATATGAATATATTGGACATCATTCTTTTAATATGCTTCATACCTGCGGTCGTACAGGGCCTCAGGAAGGGATTCATCGCCCAGATCATATCGATAGTGTCGATAATCCTGGGAGTATGGGCATCGGCAAAGTTCGCCAATGCCGTGAGTGCATGGATCGGAGAGTACATCACCGCATCGGAACAGGTACTTAAAGTTGTGGCATTCGCCCTTATCCTCATCGTCGTATTCCTCATTCTTGCAGCAATCGGAAAAGCACTTGAAGGTGTGTTCAGACTCGTCATGCTCGGATGGCTCAACAAACTTCTGGGAGTGGCATTCGCTCTGATCAAGACCGGCCTGATCGTAGGACTCGCCATAATGGCATTCGACTCACTTAACGCCACCTTCCACATCGTCAAGGATCCGGTGCTGGCGGAATCCGTCCTTTATCCGCCTCTCCGCAGACTCGCATACGAAGTGTTCCCATACATCAAGGACATGCTCACATTGACCAAATAGACATGGAAAGGATAATTCTCATAGAGACATCGACAGCGCTCTGCTCGGTCGCACTAGCCGAAGACGGAGTGATCACATCATACAAGGAAAGTTCGGCACCGAAGGCTCACGCATCACTTACCGCAGTCTTCATCCAGGAAATGCTGGACGAAAAGGGACTGACCATGGCGGACTGCAACGCAGTATGCGTCAGCAAGGGTCCGGGATCATATACCGGCCTGCGCGTGGGAGTATCCACAGCCAAGGGACTCTGCTTCGGATCAGGTCTGCCGCTCATTGCCGTCGGCACCCTCGACACACTGGTGGCACAGGCATCCACTCTTACGGACACCCCCGTAGGATGCAGTCATATCATCCCGATGATCGACGCACGCCGGATGGAGGTCTACACTGCCGTCTTTGAGACTGCCACGTCCCCTGAGGGTTCCCGCAATGACTTGAGACAGATCACTGAAACGTCCCCTATGATCATCGACGAAAACAGTTTCGCCGACATTCTGGAAAAAGGTCCTGTCCTATTCATCGGCGACGGAGCAGGAAAATGCGCCGACGTCATAAGGCATCCGAACGCGCATTTCTGCCAGTGCCACCCGAAGGCATCAGCAATGCTTGCCCCGGCAATGGAGGCATATAAAGAAAAACGATTCGAAGACGTCGCGTACTTCGAACCGTTCTATCTCAAGGAATTCGTCGCTACCGTGAGCAAGAAGAAACTCTGGTAGTCTTATCTTGTCAACTTGTCAAGAAGACGACGCAACGACTTCTCATCCACAACCTGTCCGTCCACAAGTTCCCCTTCGCTGATGATGAATGCGGCAGGGATTGCGCCTATATTGTAGGTCATGACATAAGGTGATGCCGAACCTCTGCTGTCGCAGACATTGATCCAAGGCAGGTTCTGCTCCTTTACTACCCTTGCCCACTTTGCCTTGTCAACGTCAAGGGACACCTGATAGATCTCAAAGCCCTTTGCATGGTAATCCTCATAGACTGACTTGAGGAAGTCGAGATTGAACATCTTCTGGGCAGCATCTTCAGCACTCCAGAAGTAGATCATGACCACCTTCGAGTCCACCTCACTAAGTTTCACCTTGTTTGCCTTCACATCCGGCAATTCGATGTCAGGGTAGCCTACTTCAGCAGCATTACCCAGACGATTCGCGAGTTCGAGGTAGCCGAAACGCCTTTCTGCCTCAGCCCTCAGTGCCTTCACATATTTTGAATCCGGATATACCTGTTCAAGAGAATCAGCAGCATTAACGAAGTGGATTGCGTCTGTAGACTGAGCAAAGACAGGCAGGTCAGCACCGAAATTCTGGAAGAATACAGGCACGATTGTAAGAGAGTTGCTGTTCTCCATTATGTACCTCACCCTGCTTCTGTAATACTTTACATACTCCTGCCCAAGTTCGCGGCGAAGTTGTGCAGACTCTTCTGCCGAAGCACCTTCCATCCTTGATGCGACATCAGTCATTGCAACGAGCGCTGCAGCATAGTCCTTCTCCACCTGTGCAAGTTTAGCAGACTCCTCTGATCCTGTCACAGTGTAGTTTCCGAGGGTATCGGACTCCACATTGACAGCATCCCCTGCCTCAAGAAGAAGCGATGCCACCTTTGTGTCCTTATAGAAGACGTATACAAATTCCGGCTGTCCCTTCTCTACGTCCACCTTATATGAGTAGCGTCCTGAAGCATTGGTCTTGACAGTATCAAGAACCTCATACCTGTTGATGTTCAGAAGTTTGACAATCACTTCCGAAGATGGAGCATCTGCTATGGCTCCGTCAATGACGGCCTTGCTGCCACATGATGCGAGAGCAAGCACTGCGGCAACTGACATTATAATTTTATTGAATCTTGACATATTCATTGTAGATTGAAGAAGCGATCTCAGCGAATTCCTCCTGAGAAAGTTCCAGTTTCTTTTTTCTGAAATCCATATCACCTTCGGTCATCAGAGGAACCAGATGAATGTGTGTATGAGGCACCTCCATACCAAGCACGGCTACTCCTACCCTGCTGCATGGCACCGCAGCCTTGATGGCCTCCGCTACCTTGCGGGCAAAAGCACACAATCCCATATATGTCTGCTCATCCAGACCGAAAATATAATCATTCTCCACATGCTTCGGGATCACGAGAGTGTGTCCCTTGGCCATTGGGGCTATGTCGAGGAAAGCATAATAGTCCTCATTTTCCGCCACCTTGTACGACGGGATCTCCCCCTTTGCAATCTTTGTAAATATCGTTGACATAATCTAGAGAGTGATATCAAGGATTTCAAACTTGATGACACCTGCAGGCACCTTAGCCTCAACGACCTCGCCTACACCATGTCCCATGAGCGCCTGGCCGATAGGAGTCTTGGCGGCGAGTTTGCCGGCCATGAAGTCCGCCTCATTCTCGCTCACGAGAGTAAAGGTCATTATCTGATTGGTGCTGAGGTTCTTCACCTTCACCTTATTGAGCATCTGCACCTTGTCGGTACCGATCTGCGACTCGTCGATGACACGTGCATTTGCAACAAGGTTCTGGAGTTTCGCGATATTGAGTTCCAGAAGTCCCTGTGCCTCTCTTGCTGCCTCATACTCGGCATTCTCAGAAAGGTCTCCCTTATCTCTTGCCTCTGCTATCGCAGCAGAGATGACAGGACGCTGCGCGATGGCATCGGCAAGTTCCTTCTTCAATTTATCAAGCCCTTCATGGGTCATGTAATGAAGTTCCATAACTATTTGTCTTTTAATCTTTTAGTGTTTCTTATTCTGTATATTTCGGTTTCATTATCTCGGAATATATCACGAGTTTCTTCGGATCTATCTTCTCCCTCTTCTCCGGTTCCGTTTCCTCCAGGAGCACCTTCTTAGGCTTTACTGTCGTCCTTTTTACGTTCTCCATGGCAGGGACTACCGGCTTCGGAGCAACCGGCTTCGGAGCGACATATACAGGTGTCGGAGGCACTACAGGAGACTGCTGCCCGACGTCATCCTGATCTTCATCGTCGCCTCCAAGAGTCTTGGCTATTTCACGCATCCTGGCAGCGGTATCCTGCTTGCCGGACTTTTCCAGTCTCTTACCTATGAGGTTGAATATCACAGGCAGCAGAATGAAAAGAAGACCGATAATCGTTTCCATATATTCCTTTATTTAGACCCCTCGCCTTCGCTCGGGATGACATTGTCGTCACATATTCGTCATGACGTTGCCGTTATGACATTCAGAGACAAGTCTCTGTCCTTTTCAAGTTGTATCTTCAATTCGTCCAGAGAGGCGAACTTCACCTCGTCACGAATCTTCCTTAAAAAGGTTATTTCCATATCCAGGCCATATATATCCTCGTCAAAGTCAAAGATATGTGTCTCGATCGTCCGCGCACTTCCGGCAGATACCGTAGGCCTCAGTCCGATATTGCACATTCCATGGAACCCGCGTCCCAAAGTCTTTACCTCCACGAGATAGACACCGTTGCCCGGCACCAGTTTCAATGGTTCATACAACTGCATGTTCGCTGTAGGGAAGCCGATAGTGCGACCTATACGGTTACCTGCAACAACGACTCCATGCAGAGTATAGTTGCGGCCCAGCATGGACGCGGCAGTTGCCACGTCACCTTCTACAAGCATGTTGCGGATCTTTGTCGAACTTACGGCATAGCCTTGTTCCGAAGGCACCATTTCCGTCCTGATCACCTCGAGTCCGAGATTCACGGCAGTAACGGCCACCTGATCCGAATCAGACGCATCGGAACCGATCCTGTTGTCATATCCGAGCAGGATGGCCCTTGCATCATATCTATCCATGAGCATACGGAGGTATTCTTCCGTCGTCATGGCGCTGAAGTCCCTGGAAAATTCAAGAACCTCAACATGGTCAACCCCCAGGTCACGAAGGATCGCCTTCTTTTCCTGAAGAGTGGTCAGAAGCCTGAGTGAACGGGCTTCCTTTTGCAGCACATTACGGGGATGTGGCCAGAATGTGATGACCATGCTCTCATCCCCGCGTTCTGCTGCAGCAGCAGTCAACTGCTGTATTACATGACGGTGCCCGACGTGGACACCGTCGAAAAATCCGGTTGCTACAACCATCTCACGAGTTCGAAGTCCTGACGATGAGGAAGGGCAGGATTCTTCGCATAGATACGGCCGGCTACCTGGTAGATACCAGACCTGTCAGGGTTGATTGAAGCGACATACTTAGCCCTGCCGTCAACGCACTCTACCGGAGCAAACTCATATCTCTCCTGGATGTGGAGTCTGCCCTTCTTGTCAGTAGTCGCGAAGAGGATCTCAACTCCGATTTCCTCAGCCTTGAGGTCACCGATATTGAGGACGATCTCTGCGTTGAACTCATTGCCGATGGCGAGAGTGTCACTGTTGCTGTCAGGAGCCACCACTGAAACGACCTCGACGTTCTTCCACTCACGACGGAGGTTCTTCTTCCATGCAGCGATCTCACGAGCCTTTGCGAAGTCATCTGCAACCACGCTCTCGTATCTTGCAGACTGAGGGTCATAGTACTGGTTGATGTAGTCTGTGAGCATGCGGTTTGTAGTGAAGTTGCATGCCACCTGGGCAACACAGTTCTTGATGTACTCGATCCAGTCTGCAGACCTTCCTGTAGAAAGGCTCTTGTTGTAGTATGTAGGAGCGATCTCGTTCTCGATGATGTTGTAGATGGTTGCTGCATCGAGTTCGTCCTGATAGTTCTGGTCGTCGTATGTACGCTCCATAGGGAGTGCCCAGCCGGCGCCCTTCTTGTAGCCTTCTACCCACCATCCGTCGAGTACGGAGAAGTGCATTACGCCGTTCATGGCAGCCTTCTCTCCAGAAGTACCGGAAGCCTCGAGAGGACGTGTAGGGTTGTTCATCCAGACATCGACACCCTGTACGAGGTACTTGGCAACTGCGATGTCGTAGTTAGGGACGAATACGATCTTACCGATGAAGCGTGGCTGCTTCGAGATGTCCACAATCATCTTGATGAGGTCCTGACCTGCCTTGTCTGCTGGGTGAGCCTTTCCTGCGAAGAGGAACTGTACAGGCTGCTTAGGATCGTTAACGATCTCAGCGAGTCTGTCGAGGTCACGGAACAGGAGGTGTGCCCTCTTGTATGTTGCGAAACGACGTGCGAAACCGATTGTGAGGAC
>JAFURF010000037.1 GCA_017471965.1 Bacteroidales bacterium | reverse complement strand
ATCAGGAGTTGAAATGACTTTCCCTAACCTTTATGTGGCTGCAGGCGGACAGGTGACAGCCGATCCGTCTATGTACATGGACGGAACCTCATTCTCAGTAACTGTGGCTGATCAGAGTGTCGCTACAGCGTCAGTCGAGGACGGTAAGATCATAGTGAGGGGTCTCAAGACCGGCCAGACCGAAGCTACAGTTACCGGTTCGAGGACAGACAGATTTGTAATCACTGTCCGTGAGACAGCGAACGGCAACGGATGGCTTTAGTTGTCATTTCGAGCGTAGTCGAGAAATCTGATGAGAGTCTATGGATTAATATTGGCAATGTGTGTTGCGGTCATTTCGGCCGCGACAGCATCTGCGCAGATTAGAATCGTCCCTCAGGACAGGCTGGAAGAAGTTTCCAGCCCGCGCCTGAGCGCCGATTCTGCATCTCTGCGGTTTGATGTCAGGCACATAGTCGCTGATCCTATGAATGAAGATGATGCTCCGCAGATCTTCGTGTATGCTTTCACCAATGAAGGCTCCTCGACTCTGCATATAGAAAGACTTGTTTCAACCTGTTCCTGTGCTTCTGCAACCTGCTCTGTAAAGGAAGTAAAGCCAGGTCAGAAGGCGGAAATAAGGGTGAAATACAATCCAAAGGGGCATCCCGGACGCTTTGAGAGGAAGGTGTTCGTATACACGCAGAAGGGCAATGCGCCGGCAGCAGTCCTGAAACTCTCCGTTGATGTGGCAAGCGGCGCCGACCTTTCGGCGGAGTGGCCCGTCCAGATGGGCCCGGTCCGCCTGAGGCGCTCGGAAGTGACCTTCTCAGGAGTTGGCAAGTCAGTCGAGACAATACGTTTCATAAATGTCGGAGACAAACCTGTCGAACTTCAATGTGAGACAGCATTCCTGCCAGAGTGCCTTGAATTCTCCACGGTCCCAGCGACAGTGCAGCCGGGGGCAGAAGGTCGTATCAGAATCTCCTTCGATCCTTCAAAGCCCAGAATCAGAGAAACGATGAAAATCATCCTCAAAAGCCTCGGACTCCCGCCTTCCAAGTCAACCATAACCGTTGTCATTCCGAGCTTCCCGGATGTCATTCCGAGCGAAGTCGAGGAATCTAAATAATAACAAAGTTAAAACAACAATATGAAAAGAATAATCAGTCTGATCGCAATCATAGCATTCTCAGTTGCAGCGGTCTCATGCGATAAGGTGATACTGACCGAACCTGATGAAGTACAGCTCGAGGTCAATGCGCATAACATCTCCGGACAATGGCAGCTGCTGAAGTGGAACGGCGAAGAACTCGCTGAGGGTACATATGTATACCTTGACATTGTCCGCAATGACAAGACATACACCATTTATCAGAACATGGACAGCTTCACCGACGTTCCTCACGTCCTTACCGGTTCATACTTTCTCTATACTGACGAGGAACTTGGAGCCATCATCCGTGGAAACTACGACCACGACGGAGGCGAATGGGCACATCGCTACACAATCAAGAACCTTACAGAGAACTCGATGTTCTGGGTGGCAACAGACAACCCGTCCTTCACCCAGCAGTTCATCCGCGTGGACAATATTCCTGTAGCAGAGTAGTCAACGGACTTCGGTGTCTGCTTCACTGCTGGGGAAAGGCATGACAGCGAGCGTCCGGCAGAACAATTGCTGATTATGTGATGGCCCGTGAGATTTATTATCCGTAATCGATTCAGGAATTCTGTTTCCTGCTTCTGCGCCACCAGCGGAACCATCGGGCATATATGGGCCCGAGGATGCCTCCTGCCAATGCAGGAATGATGAATGTGTATGCGATATCCCAGAAATCCATAGCTATCTGTTTTTGTTGATTATAAGTAGTTTTATGGCATCATAGACATCCTTGGCCCCGTAGATCACCAGGAAGATCATTATGCCTATGCCGAAGAACTCGTCCCTGTTGTTTACCTCGTCCCACCATAAGATGATGACAAGGAACCATAATGCGGCCTCGGCAAGTTTCAGATACGGCATATGGCGTGTCGGGGGGTTGTATTCCTTGTTCATCCACATTCTTATGAGACGGAATATGAAAAGGCCGATGAAAACGGTCTGGATTATTATAAATATGGTTCCAGGTATGGAGTCATAGCCTGCCAGGAACAGTCCCACTCCTCCGAAACATCCTCCTAAGGCCAGAATGATGCCGCTTATCGGATCTTCGAATATGCTTCTCATGCTTGTGTGGATTTTACAGGTGTCTCATCGTCAATCTCTTTCAGGAGTTTCTGGATGTACAGGTTTATGTTCGTGTCGTGTTCGTTAAGTCCGAGTTTCTTTCTGATGGCGCTGCTGGCGTTGTAATAGCT
>JAFURF010000036.1 GCA_017471965.1 Bacteroidales bacterium | reverse complement strand
CTCTGCTTCACTCATTTGTATCCGCAAATGTAGATTCCTCTTCCGGACACATTCAAGAACCATCTGCGATATAATCCGTCAGAATCTCCACACACGTTGTGGTAGTATTCTGGCGGATTTTCTTGTCTGTTGCCGTAATCGGCCCTGTGGGTGCTTCACAAATGAAGTTGAACCCGATAAAGGATACTGATATGAAAAGAATTCATCAGAAACTGACTAGCGAGCAGAAGATACAGATGCTCACAACTGATTTCCTTGACAGAGACCAGACTACCTTCGTGAAGATCAGAAGGACCGGAAGACTCGGATGGGAGAGTGCAATCCCTGCAGGAACACCTTACTCCGACTATATGCTTTCGCCGGCATCGGACGAGGAACTCATCAAGAACTCCTACCGCCTTGCAGAGGATATGATCAAGGTGATGGACACTCCCGTAAAGGTACGAGTGAGAATATCACCTGACGGATCAAGGACAGACGGGAAGACCGTATGGGTCGCTACAGAGGTCTTCGATGATGCTGACCTACCTATAGGAAACCGTATCGATACCTTCCTCGGACTTGCAATCCACGAGGGATGTCACCTGCTCTATACAGACTTCAGTGCGTACAAGGGCATCACCAACAGGGTAGTGAAGTTCCTTGAGAATATCCTTGAAGACGAGAGGATCGAAAGAGAACTTGGCGAGCAGAAGCCAGGATTGGCGAACTTCCTGAAGGCATCCAAGTACTACTACTTCGACAGATATGTACAGAAGATGGCCGATAAGCCCGAGATGGAAACGCAGAGCACCTTTGCAAGACTGCTTAACTGCATCATCTCCATCGTTAGATATCCCAAGACAGTCAATATGGATGACCTGAACGAGTTCTCCGACACTCTGATGGAGATCCGTCCGCTGCTTACTCCATATCCTACCTCTACAGCACAGTGCGTAGAGACTGCCGAGAAGATATTCGAGCTTGTCAAGAAGTATCTCGAGGATGAGGAGAAGGAAAGACAGAAGCAACAGCAGCAGGATCCCGGTGATGGTCAGCCGCAGGATGAGAGTCAGGACCCGGGAGAATCCTCACAGGCTGGAAGCGGCTCTGGTAGTGGTTCTACAGGTAATGCTACCGGCAAGAAGTTGACCGCAAAGCAGATCGCAAAGAAGGTCGATCAGGATATCGCTGATGTGTTTGACAAGATTGCAGAGGCGCTCAAGGACCTGACCAGCGAAGCCGAGAAGTCGACTATCTCATCTGACTCACAGTCGGAGACAGTCAAGGCTGACAGAAACCTGGTTGGCAAGATCTGCGAGGGTAGAGCCGAGCGCGGCACACAGAAGGGATGTGTCGTCATCAAGGAGAAGCCTTACAAGGACAGGTACATGGATTCCCTCTCACGAGTGCGTAAGTACATACCTGCAATCTCGAAGTCTCTCAAGTGCTCATCAATGGAGTACAAGCTTATCCATAAGGGCATGCGTAGCGGAATGCTCGACACCGGCAAGATAGCTGAAGCCTTCCAGGGAGTTCCTACAGTCTACATGAGAGAAGGACAGGTCAAGTCCGACAGGATCTCGGTATGCATACTCATCGACGAATCCGGCTCGATGTACGGAGAAGGTGAGACAGCTGCAAGAGATACGGCAGTCCTGCTGAATGAGGCAATCGGTACTCTTCAGAATGTTGACCTTTACATCTACGGCCACAGCACCGACGGAGGCACTGCGCTCTATGTCTACAGAGAGAAGTCATTCATGCCGAAGTACGCCCTTGGAAGCACAGATTCCCGATGGGGCAACAACGACGGAACGGCTATCCGTGAGGCTGCAGCGAGAGTGCGCAAGCATACCAAGGAGAACTGCCTGTTCTTCATGATATCAGACGGAGCTCCGAACGAGTCGGTAGAGACAGTCAGACAGGCTGTGCTTGATGTCGAGAAGCAGGGCTTTGCCATAGTGGCTGTAAGCATCGATCCGCAGTACGACCCTTCGCTGATGTATCACAGGAACGTCAACCTGACGGACATGTCAAGACTTGCAGTGGTGCTTGGCAAGATGGTCAAGAAGGCCATAGCAGACAATACCAACCGTAAAATCCAATAATCATGAATACAACAACACAGACAAATGTACAGAAGACATTGGTCCTCGGTGACAACGAGCTGATGAGCATAGACATTTACCTTGATGCAAGGTTCGGACAGGGATCAGTACAGGCTCTCACGATAATGCACGACCTGGCGGAGCTCAAAAAGATGCTCACGGATGAGATCGTCCACTTCGTGTTCGAGAAGACCGACGGGACCCGTAGGGATGCCTACGGAACCAGAGCTATCGATGTCATCCGCAAGTATGATTCTGGCTCTACGAATCAGAAACCACAAAGAGCTTTCAACGGAACATTCCCGTACTTCGATATCGAGAAGGGGGAGTGGCGATGCTTCAAGGTGGACAAGTTCGTGATGATAGATAAGGATTACACACTCTAAAAGATTAAAGATATGACAAGAAGTGATGAGATGATGCTGTCAGCTATTCGATTACGGGTGGCGATGCAGATGAACGGCAGGGACGTGTCCGTAGAGGGAGACCGGGTGAAGGTTTCCCTCCATGGAGTGCCTGCCATGGTGGTGAGGTTCGACAGCGGTGATGTGAGAGTCAACGGAATGATTCAGGTGTCACGCAAGAGTGCAAAGGTGCTCAATGCTGTTTTGAGAACCTATACTGACTGTACGGTGGCCTCGGTGGAAGGCTGCTGGGTGCTTGAATCTAAGGACGGCCAGAGGATACCGATGACAGGTATCATGGCTACGGTCCCTATGACACGCAAGGCGAAGACTTGCAAGATGGATAAATATTTAACTTCATTAGTGTCCCATAAAAATTAGGGACTGGTTAAACATTAAATAAATCTGGCTCATTAAAGCCGAGAAGTTCTTTGTCATATTGAAATTTAGTTT
>JAFURF010000035.1 GCA_017471965.1 Bacteroidales bacterium | reverse complement strand
CGATGATATTGTGGTCGAGATCGTACTGGATGAAGATGTCGAGGAAAGATGATACGTTTCCGAGTGACATCGCTGCTCCGTCCTGCTCCTTGACAGCAGCAAGATATGCCATGTAGAGCCACTGAACCGCCTCCTGGGCACTGCTTGCAGGCCTGCTGAGGTCGAGTCCGTAGTACTCGCCCATGATCTTGATCTCCTGAAGAGCCTTGATCTGGTCAGCAACTTCCTCGCGGAGGGTGATGCGTGAACGGGTCATAGTACCGGTGAGGTTTCTGAGGTCTTCCCTCTTGGCCTCGATGAGTCTGTCTATGCCGTAAAGGGCAAGACGTCTGTAGTCACCGATGATACGTCCGCGTGAGTAGTTGTCCGGAAGTCCGGTAAGGAATCCGAGCGACCTGTACTTGCGGATCTCTTCTGTATATACGTCGAATACTCCGTCGTTGTGTGTCTTTCTGTAGTGGGTGAAGATCTCCTTTACCTTAGGATCGAGTTCAACACCGTTCTCCAGACATGCCTTCTCGACTACCTTCAGACCTCCGAAAGGCTTGATGGCCCTTTTGAGGAGTTCGTCTGTCTGGAGTCCGACGATAAGTTCGTTCTCCCTGTCGATATATCCTGCTGCATGTGAAGTGATTGTCGAAATGGTCTTGGCGTCGATTGAACGTACGCCGCCGTTTGCTCGCTCTTCAGCGAGAGCCTCTACGCACTTGTTCCAAAGTTTCTTTGTGCGCTCTGTAGGACCCTGGAGGAATGATGCATCTCCTTCATAAGGTGTGATGTTGGTGTAGACAAAATCAGCAACATCGATTCTGCGGCTCCATCTGCCGTCGTTGAATTTCTGAATCATAAAAAATCTGCTCTTTAATTTCGGCGGCAAAGATACCTTCAAAAACTACAATTTGCAATTATAAATGTGTGATTTTGTTTGAAATTCAAACAAAATCACACGGTTTTCCCTGAGTCTGATGTCTTTATCTGTTGAATTCTTCTTCTGACAATATCCTTATCTTGTTTGCAACGACTTCATACATCTGTTTTTCCACTCCCTCTGCAGTAGTGTATCTGGCAGCCCGGATCCTGCCTATGATATGTAAGGGGATGCCTTTGACAATCTGTTCCAGGTCCGGCATGTCCTTTCCGTCCCAGGCAACGATGTACATCCATGTGGTTTCGTTGACTGCTCCACCGTCGCGTGTCTTGTAAAGATAATCGGTCACCATTGAAAAGTTGGCGACTTTTGTCTCTCCGACGACATTCGTCCGTACGCTGCCGACGCGTCCTCGGAGTTCGATCCTGTTTGTGTGATCCATTTCCTTCACTTTTAAATGTTAATATTCATATCCCCAGCATTGTGCGCACATGACAGGTTGAGGGCAAAGTAAAGGAAAAACTTTCTTCAAACCGCGCCCGGATGGCCTTGTAAAGGCATTTTTTTCTTTTTCTTTGCCTTTTTTCTTTTTCTTGCACACACTAAAATTTATTTTATGCACATAAAGATTTATTTTAGTCATGCAAAAATTTTTCTTTATGTATGCCGAATGATAAGAAACGGAAAAACTTTGGCAAAGAAAAAGAAAAACCGTATTTCCGCTATTTGAAGATCAGTTCCCGCTTCTCATATTTGCATGCCGCATCGCAAAGGTGCTTGCGTAAAATTTCGGAAAAGAGATGGGATATGAAAAGAAAGGTGGAAGGCACATGCCGGTGTGCCTTGAATGCGGAGACCGCATAAGGTATGGGCGTACTGACAAGAAGTTCTGTTGTGATGACTGCAGGACGCGTCATTACAATGCTGCAGCCAGAAGCGGAAGGGCTTTCCGAAGACGTGTATTCCGTATTCTGGTCAGAAACCATGAGGTGCTGGAAGGCCTGATAAAGGCTGGTGTGGAATCAATCGATATGATCGACCTTGCAGCAATGGGGTTCTCTCCCACTTTTGTGACCTCTTATTCCAAGGTAGGGAAGCACAATGAATACGGATGCTTTGACATAAAGTACATTATGACGCGCACGCGTGTATATTCTATAATGAAAATACAAAACTTTGACTAAATTTGCACGCTGGTACGGAATCAGCAAATCAATACTTGAAAGATATGACAAAGAAACTACTTATCGCAGGCGCAGCGCTTGCACTTATCAGCAGTTGCACAATGAAGAATCCGCTTCTTGTGGAGTCATCAGCACCGTTCGGGGCTCCACAGTTCGACAAGATCGAAAATGAACATTATCTTCCAGCCTTCGAGGCCGGAATCGCAGAGGCCAAGGCAGAGATTGATGCCATAGTCGCCAATCCTGATGAACCTACATTCGAGAATACCATCGAGGCCATGGAGTACTCTGGAGAGACTCTTGACCGTGTGGCCGGCATCTTCTACAACCTCATGGAGGCAGATACGGATGACGAAATGCAGGCCATAGCAGAGCAGATTTCCCCGATGCTTACGGAATACTCTATGTATGTGTCTCTGAATGAGAAACTTTTCGAGAGGGTGAAGGCAGTGTATGCCAAGAAGGACGAACTCGGCCTCGACAAGGACCAGATGAAACTTCTCGAAGACAACTACAAGAGTTTTGTCCGTGGTGGTGCAAACCTTTCGGATGAGGACAAGGCTCTGTACAGCAAATGGTCGGAGGAACTTTCGCTTGCTACCCTTCAGTTCAGCAAGAATGTCCTGGCCGCTACGAACGCATATGTACTTGAGATCACGGATTCCGCTGAACTCGCAGGTCTTCCGGATTTCGTGAAGTCCATGGGTGCGGAAACCGCGAAGGAGAAAGGACTTGAAGGATGGGCTTTCACTCTTCATGCTCCAAGTTACGGCCCTTTCCTCAAATATAGTTCAAACAGGGAACTCCGCAGACAGATGTGGACTGCGTACAACACAAGGGCTACAAGCGGCGAATTTGACAATACCGATATCGTGCGTCAGATCGTCGACCTCCGTATCCGTATTGCGAATATTCTCGGTTATGAGACTTATGCGGATTATGCTCTTGAGGAGAGAATGGCAAAGAGCAAGAGTACAGTAAACGATTTCGTGATGGATCTTCTTGAGCCGTCAATGGAATTTGCCAGAAAGGATGTCGCTGATGTGCTGTCTTTTGCGAAGAAGAACGGGTTTGAGGGAGAGGCCTTGATGCCATGGGACTTCAGTTACTGGTCAGAGAAATATCAGCAGGCTGAATATGCTCTCAGTGCCGAGGAACTGAAGCCTTATTTCCAACTTGAGAACTGCATCGATGCTGTATTCGGCCTTGCAACCCGTCTTTACGGAATCTCGTTCACCGAACTTGACAACGTGCCTGTGTACCATGAAGATGTCAAGGTGTATGAAGTGAAGGATGCGGACGGCAGCCATCTTGCTCTTTTCTATGCCGACTTCTTCCCTCGCGCAAGCAAGAGAGGCGGTGCGTGGATGACAGAGTTCCGTGGCCAGAGCATAAAGGATGGAGTGGAGCGCAGACCTTTCATCAGCACAGTCATGAACTTTACCAAACCGACTGCTGATACCCCGGCACTTATCACTCATGATGAACTCACTACTTTCCTTCACGAGTTCGGACACGCTCTGCACGGCATGTTCGCTCAGGGACGTTATGGTTCTCTTACCGGAACCAACGTCAGCAGGGACTTTGTGGAACTTCCGTCTCAGATAATGGAGAACTGGGCATTCGAACCTGAATATCTCAATTCATTTGCAAAGCATTACCAGACAGGAGAGCCTATTCCGGCCGAACTGATAGAGAAAGTCGTGGCCGCAAAGAATTATCTTGCCGGTTATGGCCAGGTACGCCAACTCCATTTCGGATATCTCGACATGGCATGGCATTCACTTACGGAACTTCCATCTCAGGGCACAATAGAGTTTGAGCAGAATACTCTTGCTCCTTATTCAATCATGCCTTCTGTCGACGGTTCTGCATTCTCGACTTCGTTCTCGCATATATTCTCAGGCGGATATGCCGCTGGATACTACTCATATAAGTGGGCGGAGGTTCTCGAGGCTGACGCTTTCTCTCTCTTCAAGGAAAAAGGTATCTTCAACACTGAGGTGGCTTCATCTTTCCGTGAGAACATCCTCTCAAAGGGTGGTACAGAGGATGCTGCAGTGCTCTACCGCAACTTCCGTGGACATGATCCTCAGCCTGAGGCCCTCATGGAGAAACTCGGGCTGGTGAAATAGTCCGGACCAAAGCATGACATCAGGCCCCTTCATTAGAAAGACGTTTAGCGGACGCTTGTTTCCGGTCTTTCTGATGAAGGGGCCTGATGTATCAGGATATGTCAGGATTATGCTATCTTATCCTCAGTCTTAGGTTCCTTGAACAGGACCATGAATAGGAGTGCTACAACCAGGGCGTAGATTGCAAATGCATACCACGCTGCGCTCCAGTTCGGTTCGGCAGCGTTGTAGACGAAATGATTTACGACTGTCTGGGCACTGAGTGTGCCTATCGTGGCTCCGATACCGTTGGTCATGAGCATGAAGAGTCCCTGTGCGCTGTTCTGAATCTTTGATGTGGTCCTTTGGTTGACATAGAGTGAACCGGAAATGTTGAAGAAGTCGAATGCCACACCGTATACGATCATCGAGAGGATGAGCATCCATACGCCTGAACCTGTGTCTCCGGCTCCGAAAAGGCCGAAACGGAATACCCATGCGAACATTGCGATGAGCATCACTTTCTTGATGCCGAAAAGACGCATGGCTACAGGTATGAGAAGGATGCCTAGGGTCTCTGAAATCTGTGATATGGAGATCAGTGCATTGGCGTTTCTTGCGCCCCAACTGTCTGCAAATTCAGGCACCTCCTGGAAATGCGAGATGAAAGGATTGGCAAATCCGTTGGTGATCTGAAGAGCAACTCCAAGGAGCATCGAGAAGATGAAGAATATAGCCATCTGCCTGTCCTTGAAAAGTGAAAATGCATCAAGACCGAATCTCTGTCCGAGTGTCTGGTTCTCGCCTGCCGCCTTGTTGCAAGGGCACTCAGGAAGAGTGAAGCAGTAGAGCAGCATCGCCAGGCCGCATATGCCTGAAACGATGAACTGGTTGTATGAGTGCTGATACTGGACTCCGTTTCCGTTGGTGGCGAAGTTCACGAAGAGCATCGCGCAGATGAATCCGATGGTGCCGAAGACGCGGATAGGAGGGAAGTCCTTGACTGTGTCATATCCGTTTTTCTCCAGAATGTTGTATGCAACGGAATTGGAGAGCGCTATGGTCGGCATGTAGAAGGCCACGCTGAGTGCGTACAGACCGAAAAGGATGCCGAATGATATCTCACTGCCTGCAGTCATTCCGTATAATCCTGCCCCGAGCATTGCTGCGCCTGCTATACCATGGCAGAGGCCGAGAAGTTTCTGAGCAGGGATGAATTTATCGGCGACGATACCCATGATGGTAGGCATGAAGATGGATACAATTCCCTGCATCGAGTAGAAGATTCCGATCCTTGTCGCGAGTCCGACTGATGCGAGGTAACTTCCCATTGATGTGAGGTATGAACCCCATACTGCCCATTGGATGATGTTCATCACGATCAGTCTCAGTTTGATGGATTTATTCATTGTTATCAGTTTTTAATGTTTTTCATTAGCATCTTTTCGCTATGTATCAGACAAAGATAGTCGTTTTTGACTAAAAGTTGCTATCTTTGAGGGTTAAATTGATTTGAATGAAATTCGTAAAGACGCATAACGACCCTCAGTCATCGGCAAGATGTGGAGTCATCACTACCGATCACGGACAGATCGAGACTCCGATCTTCATGCCGGTGGGCACTGTCGGTTCTGTCAAGGGCATATATCATAGGGACCTGAAGGAAGATATAAAGGCAGAGATCATTCTGGGAAACACATATCATCTTTATCTCCGTCCGGGACTTGATGTACTGAAGGCTGCGGGCGGACTGCATAAGTTCGAGTCCTGGGACAGGCCGATCCTGACTGACAGCGGCGGATTCCAGGTGTTCTCCCTGAGCCCTATACGTAAACTTACCGAGGACGGCTGTATCTTCCGTTCGCATATAGACGGTTCCAAGCATATATTCACTCCAGAGAACAATATGGACACGCAGCGCATCATTGGTGCCGATATCGTGATGGCCCTTGACGAGTGCTGTCCGGGAGATGCTGACTACAGATACGCAAAGAAGTCCTTGGCTCTTACCCAGAGATGGCTGGAGAGATGTGTGAAGCATTTCGATGAGACTGAGCCTCTGTACGGCTACTCGCAGGCGCTATTTCCTATCATCCAGGGGTGCGTGTATCCTGACCTGCGTCGTGAGGCAGTGGATCATGCGGCCGCTCTTGACCGTGAGGGGTATGCCATCGGTGGTCTTGCTGTAGGTGAGCCTACAGAGAAGATGTATGAGATGCTGGAAGTGGTTTGCCCTATCTTGCCTGAAGACAAGCCGAGGTATCTGATGGGAGTCGGTACTCCAGCCAATCTTCTGGAAGGCATCGCAAGGGGAGTTGACATGTTCGACTGTGTCATGCCTACCCGCAACGGCCGTAACGGAATGCTGTTCACCTGGGACGGCATCATCAACATGAAGAACAGGAAGTGGGCGGACGATTTCTCTCCTCTGGATCCGAAGGGGACATCGTTTGTCGACCATACATACACCAAGGCATACCTGCGCCATCTTTTTGTGGCAGGGGAGATATTCGCGGGACAGATTGCAAGTGAGCATAATCTGGCCTTCTATCTCGATCTTGTGCGTGAGGCACGCAAGCATATAAAAGCGGGCGACTTCAAGTCATGGAAGGACGAGACCGTCCGCAGGATAACAACAAGGCTATAAGATATGGAGTTCGATCTCAGACCCAGAAAACTTGACATATACATAGTCAAGAAGTTCATAAGCACGTTTTTCGTGGCTCTGATCCTTATCATCGGCATCGTCATCATCTTCGACATCAGCGAGAAGATCGACGATTTCGTAGAGAAGGAGGCTCCTCTGCGTGCCATCATATTTGACTATTATGTCAACTTCGTTCCCTACTTCATGAATATGTTCAGTCCTCTGTTCGTGTTCATAACGGTTATCTTCTTCACTTCGAAGATGGCAGCGGATTCCGAAATCGTCGCCATCCTTTCCTGCGGTATCAGTTTTCACAGGATGATGGTCCCGTATCTTTTTTCTGCAGCGCTGATAGCCATATTTTCGCTGACCCTGAACCTCTTCGTCATTCCTGAATCCAACAAGGACAGGATTGCCTTTGAGACGAAATACATTAAGGACAAGACAAAGAGCGTCGGACGTAATGTCCACTATCAGATCGCTCCAGGGGAATTTGCATTTGCTGAGTCCTTCAGTGCCTGGAACAATACCGCTTACAGATTTACTCTTGAGAAGATAGAAGACAGCAGATTGGTTTCCAAGATCACGGCAGAGACCGCTGTATACGATACAATAAGGAATGTATGGAGGTTGAAGAAATATTTCATCAGGGAATATAATGACGACCTGACGGACAAGATCAGCAGCGGCAGACAGTTGGATACCGCCCTTGCTTTGTCCGTGAAGGATTTCTATTGGAACGAGAAGTCGGTGGAGACTCAGAACTATTTTGAACTTGAAGAGATGATCCGTACGCAGAAGATGCGTGGAGATGCGAATGTGAGATACTCCCTCATACAGAAGAACAATCGTTTAGCCTTGCCTTTCTCTGCATTCATCCTGACTATAATGGGAGTCGCTCTGTCATCCAAGAAGAGGAGGGGAGGAATCGGATGGAACATCGGCGCAGGTATCGCCCTTGCTTTCACTTACATCCTTTTCATGAAGTTCAGCGAGATGTTCGTCCATACGGATACTCTGTCTCCTGCGGTCGCTCTGTGGCTTCCTAACATCGTGTTTGCAGTAATTGCAGCCGTCCTGTATCGAATAGCGCCTAAATAGAGGCGGTGATCGGAACGTTTTCCAACCGGACAAGTTGCCGGATATAAAGTCTCCGGACTTCTGACTAAGAGACATTGGCTCCCGAAAAGGGAAGAGGCCCACGTAGTGGGAAGGATCTCTGAATCAGAAGTCCGGAGACTTTATGGAAGATACTAGTCTACATATACTATCCAGCCGAATTCGTCCTCGATTTCTCCGCGCTGGATGGCTTTGATATAGTTGTAGAGTTTAAGTGACTTAGGACCGCACTGACCGTCGCCGTATGTGTATACGGTCTCTTCATCAGACTCGAGGAACGGCTTGTCTACAAGTTTGTGTACAGGAGTGATCACTACTGCAGTTCCGCATTCTCCCACCTCTTCGAATGTACTGAGTTCCTCAACCGGAACAGGCCTTCTCTCCACTGTCATGCCAAGGTGTGCTGCGACAGTCTCTAGCGACATGTTTGTGATTGAAGGAAGGATGGACTCAGACTTAGGTGTGATGTATGAGTTGCCCTTGATTCCAAAGAAGTTCGATGAGTTGAATTCATCGATATGTGTCTTTGTGGCAGGGTCCAGATACAGGACGGCCTTATATCCTTGTTCGTGGGCGATGTTGAGCGAGCGGAGCGAGCATGCATAGTTGCCGCCGACCTTGAATGCGCCTGATCCGTTAGGTGCAGCCCTGTCATAGTTTCGTGCGATCACGACATCGACAGCATCAAGAGCACCACCTACATATGCTCCTACAGGCGAGCAGAGAAGAAGGAATGTGCTTTCCTTAGATGACTGGACTCCCAACTGAGGATTCGAACCGATGAGTGTAGGACGGAGATAGAGGGATGCTCCGGATACCTCATATGGAGGAAGGAAGTCCTCGTTCTCCAGTACTGCCTTTTTGCAGATGTCCACGAACATCTCTACAGAAGGGGCTTCGATTCCAAGGTATTGTGCAGACCTTATCAGACGTTTTGCGTTCTCTTCAGGTCTGAAGAGACGGATTCTGCCATCCTTGCCTCTGAATGCCTTAAGTCCCTCGAAGCATTCGATCGCATAGTGAAGTGCGCCAGCATACGAACTGAGGCTCAGATAGTCATCGGTAAGGCTTTCTACCGGGGTCCATGCACCGTCTTTGAAGGTGGTCTTCAGGATGGTGTTAGTCTTCGTGTACGAGAATGTCAGTTTGTTCCAGTCAATGTTTGCCATGTCGTTGTGTATAGTTATCAGATTAGTATTTCAAAAAGCAGGTTGTTGTCGTTTATGTATTCGTATTTGATTCCGTGCTCGTCCATCCTGCGCAGGAGCGGCTCGAAGTCCTCCTTCGCGGCGATCTCGATACCGATGAGCGCCGGTCCTGAATTCTTGTTGGTCTTCTTGATGTACTGTATGTGCACAAGGTCGTCAGTCGGTCCGATCACATTGCTGATGAACGATACCACAGCACCGGACTTCTGAGGGAAGTTCACTATGAAGTAATGCTTGAGTCCTTCGTAGAGAAGGGACTTTTCGCGGATCTCTTCCATGCGGGTGATGTCGTTGTTGCTTCCGCTGACGATGCATGCCACCTTCTTGCCCTTGATCTTGTCTGCGTAGAATCTGAGTGCTGCGGTCGACAGTGCTCCCGCTGGTTCCACTACGATCGCACTCTTGTTGTACATCTGTATGATCATGGTACATACTGCGCCCTCAGGGACAATAACGATGTCGTCAAGAACCTGGCGGCATACCTCGAATGTCTTTTCTCCGGCTTTCTTTACAGCCGCTCCGTCAACGAACTTGTCGATTTCAGGCAGGTCCACAATCTCGCCTTTGTCGATGGCAGTCTTCATGCATGGTGCTCCACCTGGCTCCACACCGATGACCTTTGTCTCAGGTGACATCGCCTTGATGTATGCTCCGAGGCCTGATGCAAGTCCGCCTCCTCCGATAGGGACGAATATGTAGTCAAGTCTGTCAGGGGCCTGTGCCATGATCTCGCGTCCGATGGTACCCTGACCTTCCATGACCTTAGGGTCGTCAAACGGAGGAATGAATGTCTTTCCGTTTTCAGTCGCGTATGCGATGGCTGCGGCATTTGCTGCGTCGAATGTATCCCCTGTGAGAACAATCTCTATGAATTCCTTTCCGAACATCCTGACCTGCTCGATCTTCTGCTTAGGAGTGGTGACAGGCATGAATATCGAACCCATGATGTGGAGTTTGTTGCATGAAAAAGCAACACCCTGTGCGTGGTTTCCTGCGCTTGCGCAGACAATTCCCTTCTCCAGGAATTCCGGCTCAAGTGACCTGATCTTGTTGTATGCACCACGTATCTTGTATGATCTGACCATCTGAAGATCCTCTCTTTTAAGGTAGATGTCTGCTTCGTAGATGTCAGAAAGATTGTTGTTCTTCTGGAACGGTGTAGGTTCCAGAATTTCCGAAAGCACTTTGGCAGCCTTGTCAATCGCTTCGGTGGTAGGGAAGTACTTCGTTTCGCTCATTTCAGTTATGAATTAAAATCATAATGTGATTTCTCTGTCAAAAATATAATTTAAATCGCGGAAATCCTAATAATTGTTGAAAATTTCTTGTCGTCAGTTCAATATGATGAGTGCTATTGACTTATGGCTGAATTCAAGACGGACATTGTCTCGTGACGCCTTGTTCAGGGTAGCCTTCCACCAGTTGTCGAATATGACGTCATCAGTCGGCCATACAAGGCCTTCTGACCTGATCCTGAGACTGTTGTCAGGACTGAAGATGGATACGGCGCGACCTTCTCCGCAGTCCATCTCGAAGGATTCTGTAGCGGCGAATATGGTTCCATGGTCTGTAACCATTTCTACACGGATCCCCATTGATTCAAGGTCGAATGTCCTGGCATATTCCATCAGAAGGGATATGTTGCCTATCGTGTGGTCTTCCCTTTCTCCTGTCGCCCCAAGGATATAGACCTGGGAAATGCCTTCGAGATTCTCCAGAACCCATCTGAAGGCTTTTGTCTGGTCGTTGTGCTCCTGTTCGTCGATCTGTATCAGAATATCCTTGTATTTTGACTGCATGGATGGAGACAGCGAGTCCATGTCTCCGATCACCCGGTCAGGCAGACGTTCCGTTCCGAATATCGCTTTGCTGTTCCTCAGGAATTTCTTCAGGGCACCGTCGCAGCAGATGATGAAGTCTGCCGTGCGGATGAGATATCTGGGATATTCCGTTGTCGGGAATTTCCCGTCACAGATTATGACTGCTGTGTTATGCATGTTTTCCTGTTATCTGGGAGGATGTGCCTTGTGTTGTTCCGTATGACTGAGGCTCGCGGAATCCGATAAGGAAATCCTTCACCGGCATTTTCTTCTTGCCGGATATCTGGAGTTCCGTTATGGATATCGCCCCGTCAGCGGTTGTTATCGCAAGATAGTTCTTTCCGTCTGAAAGTACAGTCCCCGGTGCGGTGGACTCAAGTCCCGATGCTTCCAGCATTGCTGCAAATTGATCGCCTGTCACCTTTTCTGTCCTGTATATCTTCATCTGGAGTATCTTCTCTTCCTTCGTGAGTTCGGTGAATGCCGCAGGATATGGACTGAGTCCTCGAATCAGGTTGTAGATGTCAGAGGTCTTTCCGTTCCAGTCTATGTGGCAGAGTTCGCGTGTGATCTTAGGAGCCGGTTTCAGGATCTCAGATCCCTGGATGAAACTTCTCTGTACGCGGAGTTCCACGTTGTTTTCTATGATCGCCTCCACTGTGTTCACTACGAGTGTCGCACCCATTTCCATGAGTTTGTCATGAACTTCGCCGACAGTTTCGTCCGGTCCTATCCTGCAGTCGTACCTGTACATGATGCCTCCGGTGTCCATACCGTCGTCAATCATGAATGTGGTGACGCCGGTGGTCTTTTCTCCATTGATGACCGCCCAGTTGATCGGTGCTGCTCCACGGTATTGAGGCAGAAGGGCCGCATGCAGATTGAATGTTCCCAGTTTCGGCATTCCCCACACAACCTTAGGCAGCATCCTGAATGCGACAACTACAAATATGTCTGCCTTCCATGCCTTCAGGTCTTCAAGGAACTGAGGGTCTTTAAGTGAAAGAGGCTGAAGGACAGGAAGATTGTGCTCTACCGCATATTTCTTCACTGCACTCTCATTTATCTTGAGACCTCGCCCGCTTGCCTTGTCGGCAACAGTCACGACTCCTACGACATTATAGCCACCCTTGATGAGTGCGTCGAGAGGTGCGACAGCGAACTCAGGGGTTCCCATATATACGATGCGCGTCTTTTTGAATATGCCCATGATCTTGGCCTTTATCTTTTTGAATTCGCTCTTGATTGTGTCGAGATTGAAGAATGATGAATCATTGACTGCCTTCCAGGTGAGGAAGAGGCCGGTAGGCAGGAGTATGTAACTTGAGAAGAACACTCCATGGAATGCCCCGACGGCACCGTCCCTTGCCAGTTTCGTTCCTGATATGTCGATGACCCAATATGCAACGAAGAACAGGACGGAGATGATTGCGGACATTCCCAGTCCTCCCTTTCTGATGATCGCTCCAAGAGGCGCTCCGATGAAGAAGAAGATGAAGCATGCTATCGACAGAGCGAACTTCTTGAAAATCTCGATGTCTATCAGACGTAGGGTATAGGTGTGATGGTACCTTTCCCTTGAGTATGAATTGAGGGCCATCTGAAGTTCTTCTGCATTTCTTCGTGCCTTTTCTACGGATGCAATCTCGTCATCTATCTTCTCCCATGTCCCGGCATCTTCTCTTATAAAAGGTGTCTTTGCATTAAGTCGTGATGCCGTGTCCAGTTGAGAATTGTACCTCAAGGTCCTGGAAGCACGCATGGACTCTATGTTTTTGGCCTTGCCCTCTGTGTTGAGCACTCCGATCGAATCCTGACTGTATCTCAACTGTTCCAGATTCATTGATTTGACCTGATCATTGAACCTGCTGGAATCTGACTTCTGGAAAGCATAGTTTTCCAGCGGAATGATAAGTTCCTGTCTCTGGAAGTCGATCTTCTGGAGTTGCAGAGTCGTATCCCGGTACTTTCTGATGTTGGTCTCTTCGTAGTTGGTGCCGTTGAACAGTATGAATGACAGGTAGGTCTTGTCCCTGGACATCTTCATCATTGCGGAGTCGGCGAGTGTGAGGCTCGTGTTTCCCTTGTTCTTGGTATGGTTATATACCATTACCCCATGCATGATGCCTGTATCGTCATCGCGCTCGTCCACACGAAGGATATAGCCGTCGATTCCGTTGTAGAAAGTTCCTGTCGGGATCTTGATCTCCTCCTTGGTCTTGCCTATATCCGCTCTCAACTGATATATCTTGTTGAACGCCACAGGCATAAGGTCATTCGAAACGAAGAATGCCCCTATGCTTATGACCAGACACGCGACTCCAAGAGGTATGAACATCCTCTGCAGTGATATTCCTGCGGCCTTGATGGCCAGAAGTTCGTTGTTCTCTCCGAGGGTTCCCAGTGTCATCATAGATGCAAGAAGAGTGGCAAGAGGCAGTGACAGAGGCAGCATGGTTATACTGCCCCATCCGAGAAATTCCAGTATCACCTTCATACTGAGGCCCTTGCCGACGAGTTCGTCGATATAGAGCCACAGGAACTGCATCACCAGTATGAATACAACGACCAGCAGGATCGCTATGAACGGTCCTATGAACGACTTCAATATGAACTGGTCGAGTTTCTTCATTTTATCTTGTCGCTGATTCTATGAGTTTTGCCAGTGCGTCCTTGAGGCCGTCAGTATTCTTGCCTCCGGCCGTGGCTAGGCCAGGCTGTCCGCCGCCGCCACCCATGATGCACTTTGCTGCTTCGCGGACATCCGCTCCGGCATTATGTCCTGCCTTCACGAGGTCGTCCGAGTACATGAGGAGGAGTTGAGGCTTGCCTGCTGCCTCGAAAGCCGCTGCAATCGCAAGGTTCTGAGCCTCCTTCTGAAGCATGAACGCAGCATTCTTCAGCATGGCAGGGTCTACAGAGTAGTCGATGGTTACAAGGTTCACCCCGTTCACCTCCTTGGCAATCTCCTTGAGGCTGTTCTTCAGGGTTACTGTCTTCTCCTTGATGATCTCCTCCATCTGCTTCCTGTATGCCTCGTTCTCGTCCACCATCTTCTTTATTGCTGCAGCAAGGTCAGGGGCGTTGTTGAAGAATGCCTTTGCTATGCGGAGAGACGTCTCCATGCTGTCTACGATCATCTCTGCATAGACGCCAGTGGTAGCCTCGATGCGTCGTACTCCTGCAGCGATCGCAGACTCTGAGGTTATCTTGAAGAATCCGATCTGGCCGGTTGCCGCGGCGTGGGTTCCACCGCAGAGTTCACATGAACCGCCGAATTTCACGACGCGGACCTTGTCTCCGTATTTCTCTCCGAACAGTGCCATTGCACCCATTTCCTGAGCCTCTTCCATTGTGGCGTTGCGGTTCTCGTCGAGAGGATAGTTCGCTCTGATGAGTGCGTTCACACGCTTCTCCACGAGGTCGATCTGCTCTTCCGTGAGTTTCTCGAAATGAGAGAAGTCGAAACGGAAATACTGGTCGCATACATATGAACCCTTCTGCTCCACATGAGTTCCGAGAATCTCGCGGAGAGCCTGATGGAGAAGGTGGGTTGCAGTATGATTGTTCTCGATCTGGAGTCTTCTCTCACTGTCCACATGGAGGCTGAAACTTTCAGTGCAGTCTGCAGGGATGCGCTCGGCCACATGGATGGTAAGGTTGTTCTCCTTTATCGTATTGATTATGCTGATCTTCTCTCCGCTTTCCGAAAGGATGTAGCCGGTGTCTCCTACCTGACCTCCCATCTCGGCATAGAAAGGAGTGCGCTCGAAGACGAGCTGGTACATCGTCTTGTTCTTGGCCTTCACGGTGCGGTGACGGGTGAGTTGTACGCCGTCGAGGTCGGTGCAGTCGTAGCCGAGGAACTCGATGTTGTCGCAATGAGCGAATTCCACCCAGTCTCCGGACTCGATGGCAGTGGCGTTGCGTGCCCTGTCCTTCTGTTTCTGGAGTTCCACCTGGAATCCTTCGAGGTCGATGGTGTATCCCTTCTCCGATGCGATGAGTTCTGAAAGGTCGATAGGGAAGCCGAAGGTGTCATAGAGGACGAAGGCATCTTCCCCGCTTATCACCTTGGTCTCTGCAGACTTGGCCATGATGTTGTCCATCAGGCGGATACCTCTGTCGAGAGTGCGGAGGAAAGCCATCTCCTCTTCCTTGATGACGCGCTCGATGAGGGTCTGCTGTTTCACGATCTCAGGATAGAACTCTCCCATGTCGTCCACGAGTTGTCCCACGAGACGGCAGAGGAAAGGCTCGTTGAATCCGAGGAAGGTGTATCCGTATCTGACAGCACGGCGGAGAATACGTCGGATCACATATCCTGCCTTCACGTTTGACGGCAACTGTCCGTCAGCGATCGAGAAACTGATTGCACGGATGTGGTCGGCGATCACACGCATCGCGATGTCTTCCTCTGATGTGGTTCCGTATTTATGGCCGGAAAGTTCCTCGATCTTGGCGATCATTCCGGTGAACACGTCTGTGTCGTAGTTTGATTTCTTGCCCTGAAGTGCCATGCAGAGGCGCTCGAATCCCATTCCTGTGTCGACGTTCTTGTTCGGCAGGAGTTCGAGTTCTCCGTTTGCCTTGCGGTTGTACTGCATGAACACGTTGTTCCATATCTCGATTACGAGCGGATGGTCCTTGTTCACGAGTGATGCTCCCGGAACGGCATTTCTTTCCTCATCGTCGCGGAGGTCGATATGGATCTCCGAACATGGACCGCAAGGACCCGTATCGCCCATTTCCCAGAAGTTGTCCTTCTTGTTTCCAAGGAGGATGCGGTCTTCAGGAAGGTGTCTCTTCCATGCCTCCATCGCCTCTGTGTCAAGTTGGGTTCCGTCAGCCTCCGATCCTTCGAATACTGTAGCGTAGAGTCTGTCCTTGTCGAGTTTATACACGTCAGTCAGGAGTTCCCATGCCCAGTCGATGGCCTCATCCTTGAAATAGTCTCCGAAACTCCAGTTTCCGAGCATCTCGAACATCGTATGGTGATATGTGTCGCGTCCCACTTCTTCGAGGTCGTTGTGCTTTCCGCTGACCCTGAGGCATTTCTGGCTGTCTGCAACCCTTTTCCACTTTGCCGGGCTGTTGCCGAGGAACCAGTCCTTGAACTGGTTCATTCCTGCATTGGTGAACATGAGTGTCGGGTCGTTCTTTACTACCATAGGTGCCGATGGCACAATCTGATGCCCCTTGGATGCAAAGAAGTCCAGGAAGGCTTTTCTGATTTCCTTTGAAGTCATATGCTGTTTCTTTTATTTTCGATTTAGAGCGGTCAAGGCGCTTAACCGCATAATAACCTGCAAAAATACATATTTTTTCGGTAAACTGAAAATTTGAAAAACTGAATTCATATGTGCCTGTTATCTGCACATCCATGCTCCTATAGGACTCTGTGTCTACACCTGTGACAAAAAATCATTCAAAACTGTCACAGGTGTTCCCCAAACCCGGGTAAAACGACCATTTTAGCCATACCTGTGACAGTTTTCGGGCAGAAAGTGACACAGGTGTTGAACAGAATCGACAGGGTGCTTTCCCTTGTTCCCGATGTTGTTCCAGTGATTGTCATGAGCAAAGGTTTTCCGGAGATGACTTTGGCCGGGTGGTGCGGTTTTGGTGGAAGCTGACTGTCGGGTGGTGCAGCAGTTTTTAGTTACGATCAAAAAATCAGTTGTTTTTTTTGATCCAAACCATGAAAAAGGACGGTTTTTATGACAATTCCGAGGGAAATGCGGGTTGCAAACGAAAAATGCACTGATTTTTTGATCGTAACTCTGTTGATGGATGTCATTGTCTCTTGTACAGATGGACCTGTCATCGTACAGACAGATGGGTCTGTCATCGTGCAGATGGTGCCTGTCATCGTACAGATGGCGCCTGCCATCTCCTGTGCGGAAGACCGGGACGGACGGCGGGTCGCTCCGCAGGAGCATAGGGAAATGCTCCGCTCCCTCGCCGCCCGTTCCGGTCTCTAGAGACCATGGACAACTTTTTTGGTGGTTTTTCTCTCTGCAAGGTGTACTTGAACGAACAATGTGCCTTGCCATCCGGAGTGTCACTTTGCTGTAATCCCGGGTACCCTTTGTTGTTATCCTGGGTACCCTTCACTGTCATTCAGGGTGCCCTTTGCTGTAATCCTCGGTACCCTTTGTTGTCATTCAGGGTGTAGTGTGATATGATGATTTTTCCGATTGGTGGCTTGGTGCCACCTGAGACACACCTGTGTCAGAAAATCGTTCAAAACTGTCACAGGTGTTCCCCAAACCCGGGTAAAACGACCATTTTAGCCATACCTGTGACAGTTTTCGGGCAGAAAGTGACACAGGTGTTGAACTGAATTAAGTAACCGAATACATAACCCCTGCCTTTTAGCCTTTGACTGGATGTCAATGTTCCCGCTGTTGTCGAGGCAGGCCCGCAAATGTACATTGGATGGGAGGGAATGCCAAATAATTACCGGAAAATCACTTCGCCATATGTTGTTGACCTTTCCGGAAAGTTAAATAGGGGCCAATAATCAATAATTATTTTTTTTATATTGTAATTCAATGACTTTTTGTATCTTTGCGCCCGTATGTCCAAAAGTAAAAAGTATATTTTCAACACCAGGACGCTGACCTATGAGGTCAAGAAGCGCTCCAGAAGATCGAGGGTACTGAGATCCGCAATCCTTTTCGCGTTGAGTCTCGGTCTTGCGGTCGTGTATTTCTGGCTCTATACTTCGGTCCTTGGCCTTGAACTTCCCAAGACGGCTCTTCTGAAGAAGAAGAATGCCGAGTGGTGTTCGAGGATGGAGGTGATGAACAGGCAGTTGGACGCTCATGAGGATGCATTGGCATCCCTCCAGATGAGGGATGACGACATATACAGGTCCATTTTCGGTATGAATGAGATTCCTGCCGAGGTAAGGAATGCCGGATTCGGTGGTGTGAACAGGTATGCGCACTACGACGGCATGGATCAGAACGGTCTCCTCAAGAGTACCGCTGTCAGGCTCGATGTCCTCACCAAGAAGACATATGTCCAAAGCAAGTCTTTTGATGAGGTCGCCCTTTTGTCCAAGAGAGCGGGTGACATGGCGTCATGCATCCCTGCCATCCCTCCTGTCAATCCTGATCCTACAAGATATCGTCTTTCAAGCGGTTTCGGCTATAGGGTCGATCCTGTTTATGGCCGTACGGCACTGCATACAGGCGTAGACTTCGCCATGAAGCCGGGCAATCCGATCTATTCGACTGGAGACGGTGTGGTGGAGAGCGTAAGTTTCGAATTCTTCGGTTACGGTAACAGCGTAGTCATCGACCACGGGTTCGGATACAAGACGAGGTATGCCCATCTCAAGAATATCGGAGTTGTGGAAGGGATGAAGGTCAAGAGGGGAGAATGTATCGGAGAGAGCGGCAATTCCGGAAAATCTACAGGACCGCACCTCCACTATGAGGTGATCTACAAGGGCCGCCATGTCAATCCGAGCAACTACTATGACCTGACGATCACTCCTGAGGAATATTCGACAATGGTTCAGAATACGGCAGACATGTCCGAGAAACTGACACTGCATCCGTCGCATAGGAAAAAAGTCGGAGGCCGTTCATGAGCAGCAACTACATATTCGACGACAACGACATAAGATTCAGGAAGAAGAAGACATCAGTGTGGGCGGTCATACGCAGGATACTGATGTTTTTTGTCGCATCCGTATCGATGGCGATACTATATTATATAATATTCGCCCTGGTATTCAGTACTGATGAGGAAAGGAAACTGAAGCAGGAGAACCGGATGTATGAGAACGAGTATCCGGAACTGGCCCGTAAGGAGCGTCTGGTATCGGATGTTGTTGACGGTCTTCAGACCAGGGATGACAGGATCTATGAGGAGATATTCCATACTTCTGCTCCAAGCATGGACCCGATGTCTTCCATGTCGTTTCTGGAAGGGTTGGATTCCATTCCCGACAAGGATATCGTGAAGTATTCTGCGGATAAACTTGAGATGGTGGAGGAGTCGGCATCCAGGGTGGAGGATAATTTCCGCAAGGTGATGGAGATGGTGCAGGCAGAAGGCTTCGTGATGCCGCCGATGACCAACCCGCTTGAGAATTTTTCGTTTGCTCAGACAGGTGCTTCTGTGGGGGACAAGATCAATCCTTTCTATAAAGTAAGCATCAGGCATGACGGGTTGGACCTCATCGCTCCATCAGGAGAACCGGTATATGCATCTGCAGACGGTGTGGTCCGCAATGTCATCAGGTCCAGGAAAGGATTGGGAAATGTGGTGGAGATCGACCATGGTAACGGATATGTGACCAGATATGCCCATCTTGCTGATGTGGAAGTCCGCAAGGGGCGTTCTCTGAAGAAGGGTACGCGGATCGGCTATGTCGGAGTGTCAGGTAATTCGTTTGCCCCTCACCTTCATTATGAGGTCCTGAGGGACACTCTGGTCTTGGATCCGGTGAACCATTTCTTCGCCTCAGTGAGTCCGGAGGAATATGTGAATATGATGATCATGTCCGTATCTACAGGACAGTCTATGGATTGACAACTTGTCATCCTGAGGAGTAAAACGACGTGACTGTTAGTAAAACGACGTGACTGCCGTCATCCTGAAGAGTAAAACGACGTGAGGATCTAGATATATGGAAAAGTATTTGTACACAGTAGGCGAGACTGCCGAGATTCTAGGTGAAAGCACCTCTCTTGTGCGTTTCTGGGCAAACGAGTTCCCGAAATTCATCAAGCCCAAGCGCAATGCAAAGGGTAACCGCCTTTTTACAAAGGAAGATCTGGAGACCTTCAAGCATATCCACATGCTGGTAAAGGTCGAAGGTCTGACTCTTGAAGGTGCTGCCAAGAGACTTAAGGGAGACAAGAAGGATGTCATAAACAAAGCCCGCGTCCTTGAGACTCTCAAGGCTATCCGTCAGCAACTTCTGGAAATCCGTGATGATCTATGATGTATAAGGTAAAGGACGTGGTGGCGGCAATCGAAGAGTTTGCGCCGCTTTCAATTCAGGAAGGATGGGACAACAGCGGCTTGTGCATAGGTTCGCCTGAGGCGGCGGTCAGTTCTGTCCTCTTAGGTCTGGACTGCACTCCTGAACTTGTGGATGAGGCTGTGGAGTGCGGTGCAGATATGATCGTGACGCACCATCCTCTGATATTTTCCGGACTGAAGAAGATTTCGCCGGAGGATCAGGTCGGTGCTGCCGTGATCAAGGCGATAAAGGCCGGCATCAGCATATATGCGGCTCACACAAGTGCCGACAAGGTGATTGCCGGGGTCAGTGGCGCCATGGCTGCAAGACTGGGTCTTGAGAATGTCACCATCCTCGATGAAGATGGAGAAGGTACAGGGCTCGGAGTGGTAGGAGACCTGCCGGCACCTGTCACTTCCGAGGATGCGGTAAGGCTCGTCAAGGAAAGGTTCAATCTCAAGGTCCTGAGGGCTTCCAGACCGTTGGACGGCCTTGTTTCAAGAGTTGCCATGTGCGGTGGTTCGGGAGGGTCTCTGATCGGTGCAGCGAAGCGTTCGGGGGCTCAACTTTACCTCAGCGGTGACATTTCCTATCATAATTTCTTTACCGGAGATGACTTCATGATAATGGATATAGGCCATTATGAAAGTGAAATAGAGATAGTTGACATTTTATTTTCTTTGATAAGGAAAAAATTTCCTAACTTTGCGGTTCGCATTACGCAGAATATATATAGTAACCCGATATTTTATTTTTAAGCGATATGGCTAAAAAGACAAAGAAGATCGAGACTCCGATCGACCAGAGAGAAACCTTCGTATCCATTCAGAAGAGTTTTGCAGATTCTGATCTTAGTGTCGCAGAGAAACTGAAGACCCTCTATGTGCTTCAGCAGGCAGACACTGCAATCGACAAGATTCTTCAACTCAGGGGCGAACTCCCTGTCGAGGTTGAGAATCTGGAGAACGAGATTGCAGACCTCAAGGCAAAGGCTGCACGTACTGCGGAGATGATCGAAGAGTACAACAAGTTCATTACAGAGAACAAGCACAACATCACGGAGTGCGACGATCAGATCGAGAAATACAGGTCTCAACTTGAGAATGTGGCAAACAGCCGTGAGTATGACTCTTTGAACAAGGAGATAGAGAATGTAGGCCTTCTCAGGCAGATTGCTGAAAAGCATATCGCCGAGACCAAGGAGCGCATATTCGACAAGAAGAATGACCTTGAAGTCGTTAAGGAAAAGATCGCAGTGAGGACAGAAGACCTCAAGGCGAAGAAGGAAGAACTTTCTACCATCGTCGAGTCTACTGCTGCAGAGGAGGAGAAACTCCGTGCCGACAGGGATGCATGTGCTGCCAAGATCGATGCCAGGACAATGAGCGCGTATGAGCACATCCGTCACAGCAGCAACAATCACCTTGCTGTGGTATCTGTGTTCAACAGCGACTCTTGCGGAGGATGCTTCAATACCATCGCGCCTCAGAGACTTATCGACATAGCATCCAACAGGAAGATGATCATCTGCGAATACTGCGGAAGGATCCTTGTAAATCCTGACTTCGAATAATTAAGGATATGGCGGAAGAGGGAAAGAAAAGGACCTCGGCCAGAAGAAAGAATCCGTCAGTCAATCTGGATACACTAGGGCTTGAGATGGGAAACAGACCGCCTCAGGCTCTTGATGTCGAAGAGGCTGTCCTCGGAGCGCTTCTGATCGAGCCGAACTGTATCGATGAGGCTATGGACGAACTTTCGTCCAACTGCTTCTATAGCGAGAAGCATCGCATGATATTTGACTCCATGCGTTCGCTTGTCAGCGAGCATGTCGCTCTTGACATTCTGTCCGTTTCACAGAAACTCAAGGAGAAAGGCAATCTTGAGACTGTGGGAGGGACGGTCGCTCTTGTCCAGCTTTCCCAGAAGATCGGTGCTGCGGCTCACATAGAGTACTACATCAGGATTCTGAAGCAGAAGTGTATCCAGAGGGAACTCATCACGGCTTCCTACGATATCCTGAAATCATCATATGATGAGGCGACCAACGTGGATGATCTCATCGATATGGCTCAGACAAAGGTGTTTGCAGCCATCCAGAACAATGTGAAGAAGGATGTGCAGGAAATCGGCAAGGTCATCAATGATGCCCTGGACGATATCCAGCGCCTTCAGAACACTTCCGGACTGAGCGGTGTCCCTTCCGGTTTTGCTTCAGTGGACAAGATCACCCTCGGATGGCAGGCCTCGGACCTTATCATCCTTGCGGCCCGTCCTTCTGTCGGAAAGACCGCATTTGTCCTCAATCTGGCCCGTAATGCTGCAGTGGACCATAATATGCCGGTGGCGTTCTTCTCTCTTGAAATGCCTGCCATCCAACTCGTAAAGCGAATGATGGTGTCCGAGACACGACTTAGTGCTGACAAGATCAAGGGAGGTGTCAAGTTGGAGAACTGGGAGTGGGAGCAGCTCGACATCCAGTTGAAGAGACTCGCCAAGGCCCCTATATATATCGATGACACTCCTTCGCTTCCGGTGATGGAGTTCCGTTCCAAGGTAAAGAAACTGGTCAAGCAGAAGGGCGTGAGACTGATTGTCGTGGACTACCTTCAGTTGATGCAGGGCCCTGCCGAACTTCGTGGAATGCGTGAGCAGGAGGTGGCTGCCATTTCCAGGACCCTCAAGGCGACAGCCAAGGAGATGAATGTCCCTATCATTGCTCTGTCGCAGTTGTCCCGTCAGTCTGAGAACCGTCAGGGCAGCAACCGCCGTCCTCAACTCAGTGACCTGCGTGAATCGGGATCAATCGAGCAGGATGCGGATATGGTGATCTTCATCCACAGGTATGACTATCAGGGACTGTCCGACAATCCGGATGATGTGGGAAGGACACAGATCATCATCGCCAAGCACAGAAACGGTGCGATCGCCGATATAGACATGCGCTTCCGTGCGGAAGAGGTGAGATTCGTAGATGAATCCGAGAGCCTTGTGAATCAGGCAGACAATATGTCCTATGCTTCTGCAATGAATGATGATTTTGGTACAAACAATGATTTCATGTAGTAAATGAAATTGTGGAAGGAAATATGCATTCTCCTGTGTACATGTCTGGCGGCAAGCCTGTTGCATGCACAGGAGAATGCTGATTTAAAAGGGACTTCATGTGTGCCGGTGCGTACAGTCGATGAAGACGGACTTGCTTTTCAGGCTGGCGAGTCAATGAATTTCATCCTTCATTACAGATGGGGAATGATCAATACTGATGTCGGCACTGCAACTGTTTCTCTTGATTCTCTGACATTCAATGGCCATGAGGCCTTCTGCTGCTCGGTCAAGGGGCAGACCACCAGGATGTTCGACCGCATCTTCCGCGTAAGGGAGGATTTCAGGTCCTGGTTCACACGTGACGGTCTGAAGCCGCTGAAGTTTACAAGAGACACTTATGAGGGCGGCTACGAGGCAAGGAATACGTACCTCTATGAATGGGATGCTGCAGAGCCTCATATTGCTGCAGACATATATACCTCGAAGCGTGGGCAGACTTCCATGGAACTCCCTCTGACTCCATGTACATATGATCTGCCGGCCCTGTTCTTTTTTGCAAGGAACATGGATATAGACAATGTCGAGCCCGGCAGGCGTTATCCGATGACATTTGCGATAGACGATGATGTTTATAATGTGTATTTCATCCTGTATGGCAGGGAGACCATTAAGGTGAAAGGACTGGGAACCGTGAGAACGATAAAGTTTGCCGCCAAACTGCTTGAAGGCGAGGTGTTCAAGGGCGAAGAAGACATGATGATATGGATTTCGGATGATGAGAACCGTCTTCCTGTATACTTCGAGGCTCCTCTTCTGGTAGGAGTTGCGGCAGGAAGGATGTCTGCCTGTGACGGTCTTAAGCATCCGTTCGAATCGCTGATAACAGATAAAAGAAAGAAAAGATAATGGCAAGGAAGAATGAAATCGCCCATATGGGCAGGATACTGGAGATCGACAGGGACTTTACTACTGTGCAGATAATCGTCTCTTCGGCATGCTCGGCATGTCATGCGAAGAGCCTCTGCGGCATGTCCGAAGATGAGGAAAAGGTGATAATGGTGCCTACAGATCCTTATTCGGAATATAAGGTCGGCGACGAAGTCAAGGTGAAGACAAAAATGACGATGGGGTTGAAGGCTGTGTGGATATCTTATGTCATTCCTTTGGCTGTTTTAATGATTTTAATATTATCTTTGTCCTCCGTTATCGGTAACGAACTGCTTGTCGGCCTGTTGGCGATAGGTGGTGTCGCCCTTTACTATTTCTGTATCTGGCTCTTAAGAGGCAGGTTGCAGAACGAGTTTGTGTTTTATATAGACAACAACTAAACATAAAATATAATGACAACAACAATTATCTGGACTATTGCAATCCTTACCGTCCTTGGTGCGGTTCTGGCGGTAGTGCTCTACTTTGTCGCTGAAAAGTTCAAGGTGGAGGAAGACCCGAGGATCGATGAGGTCGAGAAGGTCTTGCCTGGTGCAAACTGCGGAGGCTGCGGACAGGCCGGCTGTCGTGCTTTCGCTCAGTTCTGTGTCGAGTCGTCTCCGAACCTGGACAAGTGTTTCTGTCCTGTCGGCGGCAACGAAGGCATGCAGAAGGTTGCAGCCGTTCTCGGTGTCGAGGTTGCCGCAAAGGAGCCTCAGGTAGCCGTAGTGCGTTGCAACGGAACTTGTGAGAACCGTCCTCGCACGAATGAGTACGGTGGTTATCAGTCATGCCGTGTGAAGGCTGCTCTCTACAGTGGCGATACCGGCTGTTCTTTCGGATGTCTCGGTTGTGGAGACTGTGTGAACGCCTGCCAGTTCGGTGCCATCTCAATGGATCCTGCAACAGGTCTTCCTGTAGTGGATGAAGAGAAATGTACTGCCTGCGGCGCCTGCGTGAAGGCTTGCCCTAAGAACATCATCGAACTCCGCAACAAAGGCCGCAGGAACATGCGTGTCTTCGTTTCATGCGTGAACAAGGACAAGGGTGCGGTTGCACGCAAGGCCTGCAAGGCTGCCTGCATCGGTTGCGGCAAGTGTGCGAAGGTATGTGCGTTCGATGCGATCACTGTCGAGAACAATGTCGCATACATCGACTTCACCAAGTGTAAACTCTGCAAGAAGTGTGTGGCTGAGTGCCCTACAGGTGCCATTCATGCTGTCAACTTCCCAGTGATCAAGCCGAAGCCTGCCGCTGAGGCTCCTGCAGAACCAACTGCTCCAGTTGCAGAACCAGTAAAGAAGGAGGAATAGGACTATGATGAAGACATTTTCAATAGGTGGTATCCACCCGAGCGACAGCAAGATTTCAAAGGACTGCAAGATCGAGGTCCTTCCTGTACCTTCAAAGGTTTTCATTTCGGTTGCGCAGCACCTCGGTGCTCCTGCAACTCCTGTAGTGAAGGTAGGTGACCAGGTGAAGGTCGGACAGGTGATTGCAGAGCCAGCCGGCTTCATTTCGGCATATGTGCATTCGTCCGTTTCAGGTACGGTGAAGTCCGTCGGACCGCGCAAGGACCTGGCCGGCAACAATATGACCCATATCGAGATCGATGTGGAAGGTGACGAGTGGATAGAGGAAGCGGATCTTTCCGATACCCTCATCACTGCGATACCTGAAGACAACAAGGCCATTCTTGAGAAGATCAAGATGTGCGGTGTCGTAGGTCTCGGAGGTGCTACTTTCCCGGCACATGTGAAACTTTGCCCGCCTCCTGGCAAGAAGGCTGACTGCCTCATCCTCAATGGTGCGGAGTGTGAGCCTTATCTTACCTCTGACTATCGTATCATGCTCGAGAGAAGCAAGGAGATCGTGGTCGGAGCAGCCATCATGAAGCAGGTGCTCGGCGGATGTCCTGCAGTGATCGGTATCGAGGAGAACAAGCCGGAGGCCATCAAGGCCATGACTGCTGCGGTTGCTGAACTTCAGAAGACTGCAAAGGGCTATGACGGCATATCGGTCATGACACTGAAGAAGAAATATCCTCAGGGAGGTGAGAAGCAGTTGATCGATGCTGTGATGGGCCGTCAGGTGAAGTCAATGGGTCTCCCTATCGATGTGGGAGCAGTGGTTCAGAATGTGGCTACATCCCTTGCAGTATACGAGGCTGTGCAGAAGAACATCCCTCTGATCACCAATGTTCTTACGGTGACCGGTGACTGTCTCCCTCTGGAGAAGCAGCACAACTACAAGTTCCGTATAGGTATGCCTCTCTCATATATAGCGGAGGTTGCCGGCGGAGTGCCTGCAGAGGCTGCAAAGATCATCAGCGGAGGTCCTATGATGGGTAAGGCCATCGCGAATATGGATGCGACTACAGTGAAGGGTTCGTCTTCGCTTCTGTATCTGACTGCAGAGCAGACAGTACGTGGAGTCGAGTCGGCATGTATCCGCTGCGGAAAGTGTGCGGAGGCTTGTCCTATGGGTCTTGAGCCGTTCCTTCTCAACAAGTACGCACGCAACAACATGATGGATGAACTTGAGGAGAATGCCATCCAGGACTGCATCGAGTGCGGCTGCTGCCTGTACAGTTGTCCTGCGAACATTCCGCTTCTGGACATCATCCGTCTTGCCAAGGGCGACGTCATCAGAATTATAAGAGGCAGGGTCCAGCAGGGTAAAAAATAAATCCCTCCCATCGCAAGCGATGGGCCCCTCCCGTTCACGAGGCCACGGGCGGCCACGTTTTTTACCCTGTTGCCCCCTGCCTCAATAATTGATAACTAAACAACGTATAATAAAATGGATAAACTTTTAGTTTCACCGTCGCCGCATCTTCATACGAAGACTTCCACGAAGTCTCTGATGCGTGACGTTGTGATCGCCCTCCTGCCTGCAGTGGTTGTGTCAGTCCTCTTCTACGGATGGTCCGAACTGCTGATCCTGGGTGTCAGTGTCGCATCATGCGTGCTGCTCGAGTATGTGATCACAAGATATCTGCTGAAGAAGCCATGCTCTGTAGGAGATTTCTCTGCAGTTGTGACCGGTATTCTTCTTGCGCTCAACCTCCCTTCAACCACTCCTTGGTGGATCGTGTTCATCGGTGCCGTTGTGGCGATCGGAGTGGCAAAGATGACATTCGGAGGACTCGGACAGAATCTTTTCAATCCGGCGATCGTGGGCCGTGTGTTCCTTCTGATCTCGTTCCCTGCACAGATGACCGACTGGACAAGACCTCAGGGTTTCATCGGAGGCGGTCTTGATGCGCTTTCAGGAGCAACTCCTCTGGGACTTGCAAAGGAGGGCGGTGTCGCTGCAGTAGAAGGACTTGATTATATGGACATGCTGTTCTACAACATCGGCGGTTCTGCCGGTGAACTTTCTGCGATCGCGCTGCTCATCGGATTCGTATATCTGCTTGTCCGCAAGGTGATCCGTCCGTACATCACGCTTTCGATTCTTGCTACAGTCGCTGTCTTCTCGGGCATCTTCTGGGCTATCGACCCTATGACATACACCGACCCTCTCTTCAACCTTCTCACCGGTGGTCTTCTTCTCGGTTCCATCTTCATGGCTACCGACTATGTGACCTCTCCTATGAGCAACTGGGGCGGAGTGATCTTCGGAGTCGGCATCGGTATCATCACAATGCTGATACGTTATTTCGGTGCATATCCGGAAGGTGTGTCATTCGCAATCCTTATCATGAACTCTGTGGTGCCTCTCATCAACAAGGTGTGCCACGCTAAAAAATACGGGAGGTAGGATATGGCAGTACAATCATCATTCAAGAACATGACAGTGTGCCTCTTCGCCATCTGTATCGTGTGCTCGTCGCTTCTTGCAGGAGTCTATGCGCTTACAAAGGCTCCTATCGATGCCGCTGCTGCTTCAAAGAACGAGGCTGCTATCAAGGAAGTCCTTCCTGAGACTGCAGTGACTATAGAAGAGGAAAGGACTGTTGATTTCGAGGGTGCATCATATGCCTACAACCTTGCATACGATGAGGCCGGAAATACAGTAGGATGTGCCATCAATGTTGCCCCTGTAGGCTTCGGAGGCCCGATTTCGATAAAGGTCGGTTTCGATGCTTCAGGCGTGATATGGAATACAAAGGTGCTTTCTCAGGCAGAGACTCCGGGTCTTGGAGCAAAATGTGTAGAGGCATCATTCTCAGAGCAGTTCAAGGGTTTCGACCCGGCACAGAAGAAACTTGCAGTGAAGAAGGACGGAGGAGATGTAGACGCCATCACTGCATCCACCATCACTTCCCGCGCATATACTGACGGTGTGGCTCTTGCTGTGAAGGTCTTCCAGGCCATCGCACAGACCCCTATGCCCCTTAACGAATAATGGAGGAACAGAAAATGGGAAAATTTCAACTTATAACTAAAGGCCGGATCAAGGAGAACCCTACGTTCGTCCTTCTTCTGGGTATGTGTCCGACACTCGCTACGACCACGTCGGCCATTAACGGTATGAGCATGGGACTTGCCACTACATTTGTCCTCATCCTCTCCAATATCGTAATTTCTGCAATTGCAGCGTATATCCCTGACAAGGTGCGTATTCCTTCATATATTGTGGTGATCGCGACTTTCGTGACCCTCCTTCAGTTTGTGATGCAGGCATATGTTCCGGATATCTATGAGACTCTCGGTCTGTTCATCCCTCTCATCGTGGTGAACTGTATCGTGCTCGGACGTGCAGAGGCATTCGCTAACAAGAACGGTGTTGTGGATTCTGCTCTTGACGGAATCGGTATCGGACTCGGATTCACCCTGTCCCTTACGGTCCTCGGTCTTGTGCGTGAAATCCTTGGCAGCGGCTCAATGTTCGGCTGGAAGTTCATCGAGGGAGACGGTATCCTTGCCTTCGTGCTTGCTCCGGGAGCCTTCCTTGCGCTGGGATATCTTATCGTTATCTTCAGGAAATTGACAACTAAATAGGCAGAGTAGTTATGGAATATATACTTATCATCATTTCAGCGATATTCGTAAACAATATCCTGCTGTCCCAGTTCCTTGGTGTATGTCCTTTCCTGGGAGTTTCCAACAAACTCAGCACTGCGACAGGTATGTCCCTGGCCGTGTGCTTTGTGATCACGCTTGCGACTGTGGTGACTTTCCTGTTGAATTCGCTTCTGGTGAAGTTCGGTCTTGAGTTCCTGCAGACCATCTCGTTCATCCTTGTGATCGCTGCTCTTGTGCAGATGGTGGAGATCGTGCTTAAGAAGATCAGTCCTGCGCTGTATGCTTCTCTCGGTATCTTCCTTCCTCTGATCACTACCAACTGTGCTGTCCTCGGTGTCGCTTTGACTGTGGTGCAGAAGTCATCTCCGTTTGCGGCAGCCGCTGACGGTATGTTCAACCTCGGCGAGGCTACCGTATATGCATTTGCAACATCGCTCGGTTTCGGACTTGCAATGGTACTTTTTGCCGGTCTTCGTGAGCAGCTGGCTCTGAATGAGGTGCCTAAGTCTTTCAAGGGTGTTCCTATCGCGTTGGTTACTGCTGGTATTCTGGCTATGGCGTTCATGGGATTCTCGGGACTGGTTTAGAATTTTATAGTGTAGGGTTACAAAGGGTGTGGTTTGTTACCGGAGACCCCCGCCCACTTCGTGGGCACCCCCTGGCCGGGGGTGGCATGTCTCCTATAACAAACCACACCCTTTGAACAGAAATAAAAAGGTTCTGAACCTGTCCCTTCGTTGAAGGTGTGGTGCGATGTCACCTCCGACAATCTCCGCCTGATTGCAGAAATAAAAAGGTTCTGAACCTGTCCCTTCGTTGAAGGTGGGGTGTGGATTTTATGTTATGAAAAGTGCAAAGGAATTATTGGAAATGGCAGAGGAACTGAGGCGTAACAATCGTTTCGGTGAGGCCATCAACGTATATCGCGAAGCCGCGGAGGCTTCGGATGTCACGGATGACATAAGGCGTAAGGCCTTGGCTTCTGTCGAACTTATGCAGGAGATCAACGGATTTGTAAATGTTGATCTTATGAATCCTTAGTAAAATATTGATGTATAATGTTTTATCCCGTCTTTTTTGATGGCGTGTCATAGGTCGGCATGTCTTTCAGAAAGGCGGGATGTTACATTTTTTAAGATTCAGGTCACATTTTTCGATACGCAAATCTACTCAGGTGCATATATTTGTATCTGTAAATACCTGTATCTTATGAAAACTCTGTTCGGCATTCTCAATTATGTATCGATACTCTGCGCTATTGTGTCATGTGGTGTTAAGAGTAATGACAGTCCCCGTCATGGTCAGGAATACATAGATTCTCTGGTATATGCTGACCGAAGCATAGATTCGTTGAGTGTGCTTGTAGAGCGTTTCGCGAAGGAAGAAAATCTTCTTGGTGAGGTCGTGGCGTGTCGCGAACTCGGCAAGGCTTATCGTAATGCGACAAGATACGAAGAATCTGTGGACGTTCATAAACGGGGTCTTGCGGTGGCAGAGGAAATCTGTGATACCCTGCAGGTGATCCAGGCTCTGAACAATATCGGTACTGCTTATAGAAGGATGGGGATGCTGGATGAGGCTGCACTATGGCATTATAGGGCCCTTTCGATGTGTGACGAATGGAGCATGAGAGACAATACTGCATTGAAGAACAGGGTCGTATCCCTGAACGGTATAGGCAACATCCTTCTGTCACTTGGCGAAAACGAGCGGGCAATGAGGGCGTTCATTGAGGCTCTGGAAGGTGAGACAAGACTTGGCAGCAGATTGGGAATGGCCATCAACTGTGCCAATATCGGTGCTTTGTTTGAGGCTGGCGGTCAACTGGATTCCGCCAGATACTATTACTCCCTTTCCATGGGCTACAATGAAGAGATAGGTTCAGAGTTGGGAATATCCCTTTGCCATAACCATTTCGGTCGTCTTGCAGAGAAGGACGGCGATTATGAGGTGGCTCTTCGCGAATATAATGCATCGTATGAGGCGATGCATGAGAGCGAGGACAAATGGCATTGGCTGGAATCATGCATATCGCTTGCCCGTGTCAATATGAAGGTGGGGCGTTATGCTGAAACGAAAAAGTATCTTCATGAGGCGGAGGAAGTTGCTGCAGATATAGATTCTCCTGGACATCTTGTTGAAATCTATCATATTGCATACTCTCTTGAAAAGTCAGAAGGCAGGTACGCCAATGCATTGCAGTATCTCGAAAGATTCAGCGAGAGCAAGGATTCGTTTCAGGAAGAGAAACGACGTAATGACATTTCCGAACTTAGAGCAGGTTATGAGAGGGAGAAGAGCAGGACGGAACTCAGGATGCTTCAGGAAGAGCACATGCAGAAGGCGCACCGTGACAGGATGATAATATTGAGTTCAGTAGCATTCCTGTTCCTTGCTTTGACGGCAGTTTTTGTTCTGGCATATGCGTTCCGTCTGCGTTCAAGAAACAACAGGATGCTCAAGGAACTTGATGAGACCAAGAACAATTATTTCACCAATGTAGCCCATGAATTCCGTACTCCTATCACTGTCATACGATCGGCAGCATCCGAGATTTTCCGTTCAAGTCCTGATGATTCTTCCGTGAAGGATGATGCGTCTGATATCCTCAAGCATTCGGATTCTCTTCTAAATCTTGTGAATCAGGTATTGGATATCACCAGAATGACGTCATCGATTGCTCCTGCCCCAGTTTGGCGTCATGGAAATATTGTCGCTTATGTTCATGATGAGTGCCGGAAGATGCACAGATATGCAGAGGAGAAGGGAGTATGGATCCGGTTTGATTCTGACCGTGATGTGGTAGAGACTGATTTTGTACCTGATATGATGAGACAGATAGTGCAGAACCTTCTGTCCAATGCCATAAAGATATCAGACCGTGGTGACGCAGTATCCGTGTCCATGTGCCTTTCTGATGATGGCAGGTCTGTCCTGATTTCTGTGAAGGATACCGGCATCGGGATGACAGAGGAACAGATAAAGGATGCGTTCCGGCCTTTCTATCGGGCAGATGGAGGCTTCCGGAATGTCGGGTCGGGAATAGGGCTTGCTGTCGTCAAGTTGTCGGCGGAGTCTATGGGAGGCAGTGTCTCTGTGCGGAGCGAGGTTGGGGCAGGGTCGGTGTTTGATGTTACGATTCCTCTGAAATCATCTGCGGTGGCGACTGACTCGGTGGAACCGTTGCTGAATGTTGATTCGTCTGTTTTAGAGCAGGACGCGATACGTATTCTGATCGTGGAAGATGCTCCTGAAGTGGCGCGTTGGGAAATGCGGCAGTTGGGTCCTGAATATGCGTTCTGGTTTGCTTCTGATGGTGCGGAAGGATTGCGGAAGGCAGAAGATATCGTTCCGGACCTCATCATTACTGATGTTATGATGCCGGTGATGGACGGTGTCGAAATGTGCCGCCGTATCCGGTCATCGGAACTGCTTTGTCATGTGCCTGTCATAATGGTGACGGCAAAGGCTGCACATGATGACCGTCTCCAGGGACTGGAGGCAGGTGCTGATGCATATCTGGAAAAGCCGTATGATGAAAAGGAACTTGCCTTGAGAGTGAGGATGCTTCTGGATCAGCGCAGGACGCTCAAGGAAGTGTTTGCCAATGGTGAATTCCAGGCAGGAAAAGTCCAGGATGACCAGGTCGGAGCCGGCCGGTCTTTCCTGAAGAAAGTCGATGATGCTCTGGAGGCTGCATTTGCTGCCGGTAAGGTCGATTGTGAAGCCCTCGCTTCGTCCTTGTGTATCGGACGTGTGCAGTTGAATAGAAAGATGAAGGCTGTGACCGGTTATAAGACAACGGAATATATTCAGATGGCCCGTCTTTCCAAGGCAAAGCAACTTCTTAAGGATACAGACCTGCAGATAGGTGAAATCGCTATTCGGTGCGGTATAGATGATGTCGGATATTTCAGCACCCTTTTCAAGAAGGGTACCGGACTTACTCCTACTGCCTTCCGAAATTCCTGACCGGTCTCAAAAACAATACAGTCCTTTCGGGAAACAGGAATTTAGGAGAAATGTTTCCCGAAAGGACTGTATCGTTTTGTCCGTAATCAGAATCTATATCGTACGGAGAGGGTAGGGGCGAAGCCGAGAAGGCCGTTGTCGTAGAATCCTACTGTACTGCCGTAACTCTTGTTTTCCTGATCGATTACACTGTAATATCTGCCGTCGTTCACATGAAGTCCGAAGCACGGTCTGATGTCAAGGGAAAGTTGCAGAGGGAAATCGAAGTTGTATTCAAGTCCGACCTGTGCCGCAAGAGCGATCATGAAGCCTCCGTCCAGATATCCGAGTCTTTCCTTCCCGAATTTATATACAGCCATGTCGTTGACCCCGCCGAGTGTAATGCCGGGACCGGCGTAAAGTGCCCAGGAACCTTGTTCTGTCCATGCCGGACGGGCCCATATGAAGTTATATGTCGCTGTGGCCCTGAATCCGGCCTTCCCGTTTACGTTATATCCGAAATCAAGCCCCAGATTGCCTTCAATGAACTGGTCGCTGTTCATGCTGTGCTGGTAGGTGGCGTCAAGACCTGTGGCTCCCATGCGGATACCTGCAGACCTTGGCTGTGCCGAAACTATCGTGACGGCAGATAGAATGATGGAAATGGTTAAGATGATTCTTTTCATTGCTTGTTGTTTTATATCCGATGTCAAAGATACATAAAAAATCGACGGTCACCATAGTGGCCGCCGATTTTTGTGTTCCGTATGTTCCTTATCAGAATCTGTAGCGGATACCGAGACCGATACTTGATGGATACCATCCTCCATGTCCTCCTAATCCGATACCTACATGCTGTCTGAAGTCTAGTGAGAGTTGGAGAGGAATGTTGAAGTTATACTCGATACCAACCATACCTGCAACTGCAAGAGCAAAGTAATTTGCTTCTCCGAGACCGAGTCCGACACTTGCACCAGGTCCTGCATAGAAACCGAATCCGTCTCCGAATTCAGAAATCATGAAGTTGTAGATACCAGTTGCTCCGACGTTGAATGTGCCGTCAAAGCCTAAACCAAGTCCTCCGTCAACTTCGAGGAAGTTTGCTCCAAGTGAATGCTGATAACTGATTTCACCACCGTTTCCTACACGTACACCGAGTGCTCTTGGCTGAGCCGATGCAGCAACTGCAAATCCGAGTACCATTGCTGCGATAAGAACGATCTTTTTCATAATTGTAATATTTGGTTAAAGGTTTCACAGTACAACCGAGTACATGTGTGCATATTGCAAAGATAACAAAAATCCGTTATTCTGCAATAGGCTCGGAGTCGTATCCGCCTCCGAGAGCACGGTAGAGATTGATGATGCTCTGGATCTCATCGTGTCTGTCCGAGACCTCCGAGAGTTCTGCCGACAGGAGGTTCTTCTGTGCCGTGAGCACTTCCAGATAGTTGGTATTGCCGTGCTTCATGAGCAGTTGCGTGTTCCAGACAGCGGCCTGAAGGTTGAGTATCTGCTTCTTGTCCAGTTCGACCCTTTTCTTGGCGGTCTGCCACATGGTGATGGCATTGTTGACCTCTACTCCTGCGTCGAGAAGACTTTGCCTGAATTCATATGAGGCGATGTGCAGTTGCGCCTGTGCTGCCTTGAGACGTGCCTTGTTGGCTCCTCTGCCGAATATCGGCTGTGTAAGGGAGGCTATCAGATTGGATATGATGCTGCCCGGGTCGAGGACAATGTTTCCGTTTCCTGTTGTCCAGCCGATTGATCCGCCGAGGTTCAGCGATGGGTAGAAGGCCGCTTTCGCTGCATTTCTGCTGTAGAATGCCTGTGCGAGTTTCATCTCAGCCTGCCGCACATCCGGACGTCTGCTGAGAAGTTCTACAGGGACGCCGGCTGAAAGTTCTTCAGGAAACTCCTGTTCGTCCAGAGTGCCTCGCTCTATCTGCATGGGAACAATACCGAGAAGGGAGCAGAAAGAGTTTTCCATTGCAAGCCTTTCCTTTTCAAGCGTGAGCACGGATGCCTCGACATTAAGTCTGTTGGCCTTGGCCTGAAGTACGGCCGCTTCATTTGTCTTTCCGGCCCTTTTCAGTGCTTCCAATGTCCTGATGTTCTCTTCCCATGTCTTGAGGGTGCGCTGGCTTATGGCGAGTTGCTCGTCAAGCATGAGCAGGGTGTAGTAACTGTTAGCGATGGTCGCGACAAGTTGGGTCTGGACTGCGTGCTTGTAGGCCTTGCTCTGCTCCAATGCTGCCTGTGCCTTGCGTCTGGAATTGCGCAGACTTCCGAATATGTCGGCTTCCCAACTGACATTAGCGTTCGCGGAAAAACTGCCGGGAAGTCCTCCTTGGGCAGTGAACCCTGCGCCCGGGAGCAAGGCCCATCTTGCTGAAAGAAGCGCTGCTTCGGCCTCTTCCACCTTCAGTCGTGCGATGTTCATGTCACAGTTGTATGCAAGTCCGTGGTCTATCCATTCCTGAAGGATAGGGTCGGTGAACATCATGTCCCATGATATCGATGCAGTAGATATGGAGTCTGTCGGGACTGTCATGCGTCTGTAGAGGCTGTCGACGAACCACATCTCTTCTCTTTCATATTTCTGGTACAGTCCGCAACTGCTGAGGCCTGCCAGCATGACCGCCACAGATATTATATTTTTGAATATTTTCATGATCATTGTCTTTTTGAGCGTTCAGGCATCACTTTTTCTTCTATGTGCTGGAAGACGATGAAGAGTGCAGGTACGATGACCAGAAGGGCAATGGTACCGATGAGCATTCCTCCGACTGTTCCCACTCCGATGGAGATGTTTCCGTTGGCACCGACACCGGAAGCGAACATGAGAGGAAGCATACCGAATATCATTGTCAGTGATGTCATCAGGATAGGTCTGAGTCGTGCCTTCGCCGCCGACATCGCCGCCTGAGTTATCGTCATGCCCTCTGCTCTCTTCTGGGATGCGTATTCCGTCAGAAGGATGGCTGTCTTGGCCAGGAGTCCGATGAGCATCAGGAGTCCGATCTGCAGATAGATGTTGTTTTCCAGTCCGAACATCCTCGCGAAAAGGAAACTTCCCGCCAGTCCGAACGGCACTGAAAGTATGATGACCGCAGGAATGAACAGACTCTCATACAATGCGCACAGAATCAGATAGATGAATATCACACAGATGGCGAAGATCACTGCCACCGAGTTGCCCTGGTTTGCCTCTTCTCTCGACATTCCTCCGAATTCGTATCCATATCCGGCAGGCAGTACCTGTTCTGCAACTTCACGCACGGCCTGGATTGTCTGGCCGGAACTGTAGCCCTCGGCAGACTGCCCGTTTATGGAGATGGCTGTGAAGAGATTGAAGCGGGAGATGGACTGAGGACCATATATCCTGGTGAGTTTGAGATACTGGTTGATAGGCGACATCTCTCCCTGCGAGTTGCGCACGAACATGTTCTGCAGCGATTCCGTGTCAAGACGGAATTCTGGAGCGGCCTGCAGCATGACCCTGTATAGTTTCGAGAAACGGTTCATGTTGGACGCATAACTTCCTCCTACATATCCGGAAAGGACACTGAGGACGTCTCCAGGGGAAATTCCGTTGCGTTTGCACTGTACGGCATCCACCTCTACCAGATACATAGGATAACTGGTGTCGAATGATGTCTTTGCACGGGATACTTCCGGCCTTTTGTTCAGTTCGATTATGAAGTCATTGGTTATCTTCTGCAGGTCTTCGAGTTTACCTCCCTTCTGATCCTGTACATAAAGTTCGAATCCGCTTCCCGAACCGTATCCCGGAATCATTCCTCGGGTGTATATCATGATGTCGGCGGATGTGATGTCGGCGGTGCGGGCGTACATTTCCTCGATCACCGCGTCGATGTTGTCCTCCTTCCCTTTACGTTCGTCCCAGTCCTTCAGACGGATGACGAAGTTTCCTGTAGACGATCCCTGTCCGAACATCATTCCCCATCCGGTGGTCCTTGAATATGCCTCGATCTGAGGGATATCCCTGATCCTGCGGTCTATTTCGGCGAGGACCTTGTCGGTCTCGGCGATGTTGGTGCCCGGAGGTGTGCGCACATCCATGTTGATGGATCCCATGTCTTCTTTCGGAACGAGACCGGTCTTTGTGGTGTTCATGAGGTAGGCAAGTCCTCCGCATGAGATGACAAGCAGTACAAACGTAAGCCATCTGCGCTTGAACATGAAGAGCACTATGTGCTTGTATTTGTTTACAAGCGAATGGAATGCGCTGTCGAAGGCATTATGGAACCTTGTAGAGAAACTGACCTTTTCGCCTGGCTTCACTTCCTCGTGAGGAGTCATGATGAGGGAGCAGAGGGCAGGGGACAATGTCAGTGAGTTGATGAGGGAGATACCCACAGCCACGGCCATCGTGAGTCCGAACTGAGTGTAGAAGGTACCCGTAGTCCCTCCCATGAAACTCACGGGGATGAACACTGCCATGAAGACGAATGTCGTTGCCAGAAGGGCGGTGGATATGCCTCCCATGGCATCCACCGATGCCTTGTATGAGGATTTGTATCCTTCGTCGAACTTTGCCTGCACTGCCTCCACCACCACGATGGAGTCGTCCACGACCGTACCGATGACAAGCACGAGGGCGAAAAGCGTGATCATGTTCAGACTGAATCCCGCCACCATCAGGAACGCGAAGGTTCCCACCAGGGATACGATGATGGAAATGGTAGGAATGATGGTTGACCTGAGGCTCTGAAGGAATATGTACACGACGAGGATGACAAGGAGGATCGCCTCGAGAAGGGTCTTGATGACATTCTTTATGGAAGCGTCAAGGAAGTCCTTGGTACTCATCAGGTCTATGATGGCCAGACCTTTGGGAAGGTCGGCGCTGATCTTCTCGACCTCGGCGTCGACAGCCTCGATGATTTCGTTGGCATTGGATCCCGAGGTCTGCGATATGCTGATGGTGGTGCCCGGATGGCCGTTCACCAGACCCACGTAGTCGTAACTCCTCTCGCCGAGTTCTATGCTCGCGACATCCTTCAGGCGCAGTACCGTACCGTCGCTTTCGGCACGGATGACCATGTTCTCGTAGTCGGTGACGTCCTCATATCGGCCACGGTATTTCAATACATATCTGAATGTGTTCTCGGATTCTGCTCCGAGGGTTCCGGTCGGTGCCTCGAGGTTCTGCTCTGCCAATACTGCAGAGATGTCAGACGGCATGAGGCTATATTTGGCCATCTTGCCCGGGTCAAGCCATATGCGGAGGGAATAGTCTCCGCCACGTACGTCGACCTCTCCGACGCCCGCAATACGCGAAAGTCGCGGTTCTATGTTGATCTTCAGGTAGTTGGTGATGAACTTGCGGTCGAAGGAATTGTCCGGACTATATACCGCGAGGGTCTTGATGCGGCTCGTCTGACGCTTGCGTACGGTCACTCCGCTTCGGGTCACCTCTGCAGGCAGAAGGCTCTGGGCGGATGCTATACGGTTCTGCACGTTGACCATGGCCATGTCGCCGTCTGTTCCCTGGCGGAAATATATCTGGATGCTGGCGGAACCGTTGTTGGTGGCAGATGACACCATGTACATCATGTCCTCTACGCCGTTGATGGCCTCTTCGAGGGGTACGAGCACGCTCTTCTGGACGGTCTCCGCATTTGCTCCGGCATATGCTGCCGATACGCTTACTGTCGGAGGTGCGATTTCAGGAAACTGCTCCACAGGCAGTTGGCTCAGTCCGATGAGGCCGACAAGAAGGATCATCACGGAGATCACTCCCGCCAGGATCGGACGGTCTATGAATGTCTTTATATTCATTACTCCTGTCCCTCCTCTTTTCTGGTGCGTATAGGCGTGCCTTCCTTGATCAGGCCCGCTCCTTCGGCAATGATGATGTCTCCCACTTCAAGTCCTTCCTCGACGATGTATTCCTTTCCGTTGTTCTGCGGTGCGATGCGGATTTCAGTAGACGATGCCTTTCCGTCCACTACCTTGTATACGAATACGCGGTCCTGGAGTTCATATGTCGCAGACTGGGGGATCACTATGCAGTCCTTGAGGGTGACAGGGATGATGATCGTGCCGCTTCCTCCGTTGCGCAGCAGGTGGTTGCGGTTGCTGAACACGGCCCTGAGGCTTACGGCGCCGGTGCTCTCGCTGATGGTGCCGCTGATTGCGTTGATCTTTCCCGTGTGTTCGTATCTGTCCCCGTTGCTCATTATCAGTTCCACTTCCGGCATCTGCCTTATGGCGTTGTTGAGGGAGCCGTACTGCTGCACCATGTCCAGCATCTGGTTCTCTGCCATTGAAAAATATGCATATACGCGGCTGTCGTCCGACACTGTTACAAGCGGCTGGTTTATGCTGCTGCTGACGAGGGCTCCGACACGGTATGGGATCATTGATGCAACTCCGTTGACGGGAGAACGTACTTCGGTGTAGGACAGATTGTTGCTTGCGTTGACCTCTTCTGCCTTGCAGAGGGCCAGACGTGCTTCGGCCTCTGTGAGGTTGTTCTGTGCCGTCATGAGGTCGAATTCCGATATGACATCCTGCTCGTACAGGTCCTTGTTGCTTTCGAGGATGAGTTGTGCTGTGGAAAGGGCTGCCTCTGCGCTCTTTACATTCGCTACAGCAATCTCGTATGCCGCCTTGTATGGGGTCTGGTCAATCACGAAGAGCACCTGATCCTTCTTGACGCTCTCTCCTTCCTCGATCAGGATGTCGGTGATCATGCCGCTGACCTGCGGACGGATCTCGACTGTCTGCACTCCGCTTATCGCTGCCGAATATCCGGTGGTGAGGGTGCGTGTTCCGAGAGTGATCTCGACTGTTTCATAGTAGTTCGGTTCTTTTGTGGTGGTCTTGGCTCCTTCCTTGCAGGAAGCAAGAATCAGGATGCCGAGAGTGAGGATTGCTGTTGTTATTCGTCTCATCGTCGTATGTTTGTTAAAGTTTTGCAAAGATACTCATAAACGCCCGTTTATATCGAATAAAATTTGTTAAATTTGTCTGATTTTTTATTGGAAAACATGGCAAGAAAGAACAATTCGCGCGGCAAGGGCCGCAACAGAAGCAAGAAGGAAAAGAAGTCTTTCCCGTTGGTGGAAGGAAGGGTGCAGATGACAAGGGAAGGCTATATCTTTGTCATTGTGGAAGGCGAGGAAGATGATGTGTTCGTGAAGGCGTCCAAGACACATGGAGCCCTGAACGGAGATACTGTGAGGGTGGCGGTTACCAGACCTAAGACCGATACCCAGCGTCGTGAAGGAGAGGTTGTGGCGATTCTGGAGAGGTCGCCGAAGCCGTTCATAGGCATCCTTCATATAGTCGGAAATCAGGCATGGGTGCTCATGCAGAGCCGTTTCATGCCATACGATATAACCATACCGTTTACCGAAAGCGACCAGTCACGTTTCCGCAGGCATAAGACAAACCGCCCGGTTGCGGAGCAGAAGGACGAGACAGGATATCTCAAGCCGGTGTCCGATGACCTCTTTGCAGTTCACGGCGTGTTCGAAACGGGGGAGGACGGATATGGAAAGCGTGAACTCCAGGCACGTTCCGGGATGAAGGTTGCCGCTGTTGTAGAGGATTGGCCTCGCAGTGAGATGAATCCTCGCGGACGTATTGTAGATGTCCTTGGAGAGCCGGGAGACAATGATACCGAGATGCATGCGATACTCGCGGAATATGCCCTTCCATACCGCTTCGAGTCGGCCGTGGCTAATGCTGCCGACCAGATATCCGAGGATATAACCGATGAGGACAGGGCTTACCGTCGTGATTTCCGCGATGTCCTGACATTCACTATAGACCCTGCCGATGCCAAGGACTTCGATGATGCACTGTCGTTTCGTTGTCTTGAAAACGGCAATTATGAAGTCGGAGTCCATATCGCTGATGTGACGCATTATGTCCGCCCGGGATCGGTTGTAGATGAAGAGGCCCGCAGTCGAGGGACATCCGTATATCTTGTAGACAGGACCGTGCCTATGCTGCCGGAGAAACTGTGCAACAAACTCTGCTCTCTCCGCCCTCATGAGGAGAAACTGACCTTCTCTGCGGTCTTTGAGATCACTCCTTTGGGAAGGATTGCCGGCCAGTGGTTCGGAAAGACAGTCATATATTCCGACCAGCGTTTCTCGTACGAAGAGGCACAGGCTATCATCGAGGCCGGTCCGAAGGCCGTCCATGAAGGTGTCTCCGAAGATGTGAAGAATGCCGTGCTGGTTCTGAACTCCCTTGCCTCGAAACTTAGAAAGAAGAGATTTGCAAGTGGCGCCATCAGTTTCGAGAGGCCTGAGATGAAGGTGGAGGTCGATGAGAAGGGACGTCCGGTGAACGTGTATCAGAAGGTGACGAAGGAAGCCAACTGGCTCATAGAGGAATTCATGCTTCTTGCCAACAGATGCGTTGCGGAATTCGTGGCCACAGGATGCAAGGGCGTTGCAGGAGAACCGTCCAAGGGACGTAAGGCGGCAAAGACCTTCGTCTATCGTGTCCATGACGAACCGAATCAGGAGAAGGTCGAGAACCTGCGCAACTTCATCGGCAATTTCGGCTATAAGATGGGCCCGACAAACAGCGGAAAGGAAATCTCAAGGGAACTCAACTCTCTCTTCGCTGCGGCCAAGGATACTCCTGAATACAATGCCATAGAACTCCTTTCTCTGAGGACGATGGCCAAGGCAAGATATGATACGGAGAATCTTGGTCATTACGGACTGGCATTCAAGTATTACACCCATTTCACATCGCCTATCAGACGCTATCCGGACATGCTTGTACACAGGCTTCTGGAGCGCTATCTGTCGGGAGGGGAGTCGGTAAAGAAGGAGACCTACGACAAGATGTGCAAATATGCTACTGAGCGTGAGATCGTTGCGGCAGAGGCTGAAAGGGCGAGCATCAAGTACAAACTTGTCGAGTTCATGGAAGACAAGGTAGGTTACACCTTCGGCGGTCACATCTCAGGATTGACGGAGTGGGGAATGTATGTGGAGATCGAACCTACCATGATCGAGGGAATGGTGGCTCTCAGGGACATCAGAAGCGATTTCTTCGAGTTTGATGCCGACCATTACAGGCTTGTGGGAAAGCGGTCGAAGGTGGTCTATAACCTCGGTGATCCTGTGCGCATCCGCGTCAAGAAGACCAACCTGGAGCAGAAACTTCTCGATTATGAACTGATCGAGACCGGACTGGAAGAGCGAGTGTATGACCGTATAGATTACGAATATGGTCGCGGCACGTCATTCATCAAAGGTGAAGACGGCTCGTTCGACAATGTGACTGTCGGAATCAACAAGGCCGCGCGCAAGGAAAAGGTCCGCAAGGCCATCCAGGAATCAAAGCGTCAGGCCCGTCGCAGGAACTCAAAGAAGAAATAGCGTTTCAGGAATTCTTGCGGCGCTTAGGATTGGACGGGAACCAGCCGCGGGCAACGCGGCGTTCCTGTTCTATGAGTTCGTGGATTGACCAGAAGCATGAGAATGCCGTTACACCGGTGATGGTCGACCACACCAGACTCTCAATGAACAGTGACAGTACTGCAAAGGCAACTCCTGCCAATGCGAAGACCCACCAGCATCCTTTGCCGAAATGGTACTCGGCCTTTATCACTATCGGGTGAAATAATCCTATTATAAAGAAGGTTGCAAGTCCAGTAATTATGCCAGAGAAGTTTATCATTATCTTTACGGTTTTCTTACCCATTATTTTTGAGAGTTGCAAAGGTACAATTTTTCTGGATATCTTTGCAACTCATTATTGTGATAGGATCGGTATATGAAGTATCTGCTGGCAGGTATAGGTCTGGTTTCCTTGTGTCTGGGCGTGGTCGGGATTTTTTTGCCCGTACTGCCGACCACTCCTTTCCTCCTGCTGTCTGCCGCTCTCTTCCTCAAATCATCCAGGCCTCTATATGACTGGCTTCTCAACCATCCGAGGCTTGGTCCTTACATCAGCAGTTTCATGGTGCACAAGGCCATACCTCTAAGGATCAAGATAATCTCGGTGAGCATGGTGTGGATCACCCTTCTGAACTGTGCCGTGTTCGTCGCTGAGCATTGGGCCTTCCGCCTCTTCTTTATAGCCCTTGCGGCTGCAATAACGGCCCATATCCTGTCATATAAGACTCTATAAAACCTCTACAATTCCTCTCTGTAACTGAAATTTAACAAGGGTTTATTTGTTTCATAAGTCCTTGATAGATAATTATATATTGTTGGATTCCCTGTGGTGTCGCTCTGACTCCATGAATAGGCCTACCCCCTCTACAAAGCGAAAAGAACTAAAAATGGATAACTTTGCGGAAAGTTTTCATTACTATCATATGAAAAATATCAGAATTCTTCTTTTTGTTGTTCTTCTCGCTTCACAGGTTCCGACTGCATGCAACGAATATGTCAGTATGCCTGTCGCAGGTGATTATTCAGTCTATGAGGTGGACGTGGATGAACTTTCGGGCCTGTGTATGAACAGGGCCGGTACTGCGCTTCTTTCATGCGGGGATAAAGGTGTGGTCAAGGAGATATCATTCGAGGGTGAGGTGACCGATGTCTGGACATATGGTTCGGATATGGAGGGAATCACTGTCGATCCGTCTTCAGGCGACATATACCTTGCCATCGAGGGAAAGCAGGAGGTCCATGTTCTTGCGGCTCCTGCCTATGATTCGCAGGAGATCGCTTTTGCTGTAAGCGAGGCGGTCGAAGACAACTATAAGAACAGCGGCCTTGAAGCGGTCGAGTATTATAAAGATGACATTCTCTTGGTCGGAAGTCAGAAAGATGCTAACCTGTGGCAGTATCGCAAGGACGGTACCATGATATCCAAGATATCCCTCTCGTCATTTGCATCTGAAATTGCGGGTCTTTGTTATGAGCCGCAGGAGGATCTGCTTTGGGTGGCGGATTCCAAGAAGGCCATGATTTTCATATGCACTGTCGAAGGAGAATTGCTGGCGTCATATCCGGTACCTTTCATAGATAATGCGGAATCTGTCTGTGTGGACAGGGAACGCAATTGCATCTGGGTGGGAAGCGATGAGGATGCCACCAGACTTTACAAGATAGATTTCAGTTTCTAAACATTTATCTGAGATGTTCGGACGAAAGAAAATTAACAAACTGATTGACGACATTGACCGTTATTTCGATCTGATGGATCAGGCTGTGCTTGTATTCAAGGACGGTGTCAGGAATTATCTCTATTCCAACAAGAAGGATTTTGAAGGCAATCTTCAGAGGATGTCTTCTCTTGAAAGCGAGTCTGAGGTTCTCCGACGGGAAATAGAGAACTCCCTCTACACTCAGACCGCCCTGGTGCGCTCAAGAGGTGATGTGATGCGTCTTTTCGAAAAGACAAGAAATATCACAGGCATTCTTAACGACAGTCTTTTCCAGTTTGAGATAGAGACACCTTTCATTCCGTCAGAACTTAATCAGGAATTCATGAAACTGACGGAGTTCTCTACACTTGCCGTTGAGGCTGTGATTCCGGCCGCCAAGGCTTATTTCAGGTCTCCTGAGACTGTGCCGGACAAGATAAGCAGGACTTATTTCTATGAGAAGGAGGCTGTCAAGTATTCCCAGACCATCAAACGGTCGGTTTTCCATAACATGACCGACCTGAAACTCAGTGAGAAGTTCCATCTGAGATACTTTGCCCTTCATATCGAGAATCTTTCGAAGGCGGCTGAAAATGTAGCGGACCAACTTGCCGTCATGGCCATACGACGCACAATGTAGCACAATGTCCCTGATCTGCCTCATATCGTTTCTGGCTCTTGTCTCCTTGTGGTTCTTCGCGAAGGAGTATCCTGCAGTGACGGATGTCTATATGCATGCATCGGCACTGAAGAGGGTGTATTCCAAGGTATTGCTCGCTCTGGCCCTTGTTTCGTGTGTCATGCTCAGCGGCAGAGCCGGAGTCGGAGAATCGCTGATGGAATGCTGGAGGTTCGGGGCCGGGGATGGACAATACCTCATACTCTGTATCCTTTCTTCGCTCCTGATACTTGTCATATTGAAGATGTTCTCCGTTTCGGGGTCGGTGGCCTATGCTTTTATCGGTGCGATGGCAGCATATGGCTATTGTACGACCGGTGACCTCAATGCAGGAATGATGTTTTCTTTTCTTGCCGCTCCTCTGATGGCATTTCTGCTGTCCGCATCATTCAGATATATATTCAAGAAGACTCTACACAGGTCGCATATCCATCTTGTGACCTTGTCATACTATATGAGGCTTGCGGTCATCGCCGGTATGGTGCTGACCGGATGCGCCATAGGATTGAACTGTGGAGGATTCCTTCTGGCAGGGACATCTGTAATATTCGGTAATGATCTGGCCATAGTGGTGGCGGTTCTGATTCTGGTGGCTGTGATGACAGTGCTCTCATCGCTGCTCCGCTCTGAAAGTGACAGGAATGCCGACCTGTATGAGGATTTTTCAATATACACTATATTGTCTGTAGGTTTTGCGGTGGCCGGAACCCTGTTCTTTTTCTCGTTCGAGCGTCCGACATCAATGCTGGGCCTGCACCCTGCCCCTATATCAGTCAGTTCTCTGGTCTTTGCGGCCATAGCGGGGGCAGGATTTGTGAAAAGGACACGACTTGTCGAGACCGAGGAATACGTCAGAGAGGCTTTTGCTCTCATCTCTGCCCCGACAGGCTCGTTTCTGTTATCCTTCATACTTATCCATATATCGATAAGAAACGAAGAACATATAGTTGACTTCACTGTTCTGGCATCGACCCTGATTCTGGTGATTGCTCTGGTCTTTGCCGGATACATGCACCGCAGCCGCAGACAGCGTGAGGCAATGGCGGGTCTGGTGTACCTGCAGCAGCAGCAGATATATGAGAACAGCAGGGCGTTGAACGACATGGAACTGAAGGTCGTCCTTTCCGAGAACCAGGCCCTCCATAATTCCATAGAGATGAAGAAGCAGGAGGTGATGAATGTGGCTTTGAGCATAGTGGAACAGAAGGAATTTCTTGAGTCTCTGAATGAAATTGTCCGGAAACTGTCGAAATCCGCTGACGAGTCGGAACGTAATGAACTGATTGCAAGACTCAGCGCCTCGCTCAAGCAGAGACTCTCGTACGACAGGGATGTGGATTCGCAGTATTTCTATGCTCAGGCAGAGTATCTCCATGAAGACTTCAATGCGAAACTTACCGGACGCTTCCCGGACCTGACCCAGCAGGAAATACGGCTTGCAACGATGCTGCGATTGGGTTTCTCTTCAAAATACATCGCTACACTGATGAACATCACTCCCAAAAGCGTTGAGATAAGCAGGTACCGCCTGCGGCAGAAACTCGGCCTTTCAAAGGGAGATAACCTTGTTAATTTCATAAAATCAATATAAACCCATTTAAAACAACTGATTATGAAAAAGTTAATGTTAATCGCTCTGGCGGCTATGACTTCGTTTGCTGCTTCAGCACAGGATGCCGCACAGGAGGCAGAGGAGGTTCTGGACGTCAACCAGTATGGACAGACAGTACAGTCTCTTCCTGTTCAGGCAGTGATGCAGGATGGTATCCTTGTATTCCAGAACAAGAAGGCGAACTACAAGATGTGGTTTGACGTACGTGTTCAGGCAGATGCTGCCGTATTCTTCGGTGCTCCTGATTTCTGCGCCAAGGAACTTGACGGCAAGTCAAACACAAGTCATATCGGAAACGGTATGAGTCTGCGTCGTACCCGTTTTGCCGTGAAGGCGCAACTCGACAAGAACTGGTATGGTGAACTTGATACAGACTGGACAAGCGGTACTCCTGAACTCAAGGACGCCTTTGTAGCCTTCACCGGAGTCCCTGGTCTTGAAATCAAGGCCGGTAACTTCAAGGAGAACTTCTCTATCCAGAGAAACACCACTTCACGCTACCTCATGTTCATGGAGCGTGCAATGGTGACTTACCTCGCTCCTTCACGCCACCTCGGTATCAATGCTACATGGTCCAACAAGTGGTTCTGGGGATCTGCAGGAGTGTTCGGTCCTGAACTCAGCAGTTCTGAGGAGCAGACCTACATGGAAGACGGCAACAAGGACTACGGTTACAACGAAGGACTTTCATACACAGGAAAGGTTGTCTTCCGTCCTGTCAACAATGAGACCTCTTCTCTCCACATCGGTGGTGCCGTTTCATATCGTGAGCCTAAACTCACCAGCACAGACGGTTATTTCGTAGGTCGTTACAGTTCACGCAACTCTACCAGCATAAACCGCAAGAAGTATCTTGACACAGATGATGTAAAGGGTCTTGACCATGAACTCGCATGGACAGTGGAACTCGCAGGTCACTGGAAGCAACTCCGCTATGAGACTGCCTACATCGCACGCGGTATGTACCTCGACCAGAAGGTGAATCCGCTTCCTACCCAGTGGGCAGAGGGTTGGTATGCACAGGCAAGTTGGCTTCTTTTCGGTGGCTCTCAGAACTATGACGCAGACGGCGCAAAGTACACCCGTACCACTTCAGAGCACAAGTGGGGCAACCTCGAGATCGCTTTCCGTTATGAGTATGCTGACTTCAACACCGGCAAACTCTTCTCCAGCAAGGTCGCTGACACCAACATCTTCGGAGGTAGCGGCCAGGCTTATACAGTGGGTCTCAACTACTATCCTACAAAGAACGTGAAGATCGTCCTCAACTGGCAGTATAATGACAACGACCGCTATGCAAACGCAAAGGGCAAGAGTTATGTCGGATATGACGATAAGGGTGTTCCTACAAAGAATCCTGAAAAGGTTGTTGCTCCAAACGGCAAAGCCGGTGTCGACTACCAGATGCTTGCTCTCCGTTTCCAGGTTGCATTCTAACAATGTCCTCCAGGGTTTGTCGATGGATATATAAACAAACAATTCACAAAGAACAGAAATGAAAAAGTTATTTTTAGCACTTGCTGCCCTCATCGCCATGACCTCAGTGTCTTGCGTAAGGGATGAAAGTACATATTTCCACATCACTGATGTAACGGGTGTGGTCATCAACGAGGTGTACACATTCAGCGACCAGTCTGAGGCAGATGACCTCGATTGGATCGAACTTTACAATACCACCAACGAGGATATAGACCTTACTGATGTCCTCTTGTGGGAAGGCGGCGGATCAGAAGAGGCTTGGGCTTTCCCTAAGGGTACAGTCATCGCTGCCAAGGGACACCTTGTCGTTGACTGCGACAAGTACGGTCTTCTCAACAACCCTGTGAAGTATCCTGCATGGGGTCTCAGCAAGGGACCTGAAGAGGTGATCGTTCTTGCAAATTCCGACCTCAAGGTAATCGATGAGGTCGCTCTTCCAAGCATGAATGAGAACGAGACTTACGGTCGTGTTACTGACGGCGCTAAGGAGTGGCAGATTTTCCAGAACGGAACCAAGGGCGTAAAGAATGAAGGTCCTGCACGCGGTCAGTTCGTGAATACCTGCGGACTTTATGTCAACGAGGTATATCATGACAATTCTGATGTGTATGTCGCTGACGGATGGGATGCTTCTGTCGACTGGATCGAGTTCTATAACTCTACTTCTGCTGATTTCGACATTTCAGGTTATTCTCTCTATGATGACAAGCATGAGGAGGAGACCAAGTTCGTATTCCCAGAGGGTACAGTGGTCCCTGCAGGCGGATTCTTTACTATCGATGTTGACAAGGATGATCCTACAAATCCATCATTCGGACTTGGTGCCGGCGGTGACTGGCTTTTCCTGCATGACAAGGCAGGTGAGATAGTTGAGGAAATCGAGATCCCGGCATTCTCTAAGGATTCAGGTCTTCGCGACAACGGTTATACTTTCGGACGCAAGCCGGACGGCTCGACCAATCTGGTGATCTTCAAGACAGCGACAAAGAATGCTTCAAACAACAATGCCGAGGTTCTTGAAGGAACCGAGACTCCTGAACCGGATCAGCCATCAGAGCCAGACCAGCCATCTGCAGCAGCAAAGGTGGTTCTGAATGAACTTTGCGGCAACAAGATTCCAGATGGTCCTCAGAAGTACATTGAACTTTACAATGCCGGTGATGCAGAGGGTTCTCTTGAAGGATGGACAATCAGGAAATATGCAGCCGATGCAGAGGATGTTGCCGGAAAATACAACGTATGCTGGACAGCACCTTCAGGCACTAAACTTGGTGTCGGCCAGTACCTTGTTCTTGAGGCAGATCAGACAGATCCTGCTCTTGGCTTCAATGCCGGTCTTTCAGCAAAGAAGGGAGTCAAGTTTGAACTTGTCGATGCAGAGGGTAATGTAGTGGACAGATTCGTTCGTGGAGCAGATGAGGATCCGTTCATGGAAGAGTCGTTCAAGGATGATGAAAGGACAGATGCATCATTCTCCCGCGTTCCGAACGGAACAGGTGACTGGGCATATGCAGTTCCTACTCCAGGTGCTGCCAATGGCGAGTCGACCGGCGAGATACAGGGATATACAAAGAAACAGTAATGAAAAACCAACTTTAATCATAATAGAATATCATGGCAGAATTGAAGATCGGCGAGATCTCGAAGCCACGTTTCGAGTTCCGCTCATTCGGACAGTGCTTCTGCGAGGCACACAAGAGGATGGCTCGTCTTTCTGTTCCTGTACCTGAAAAGGTATGGGAGCGTGAAAGCGACGAAATCTACATCATCTCACGCAAGAACGATATCAACAACACCAAGATCCGCAACGGAAAGATGGACATCAAGACATATGTCCAGACAGTTGACGGTCTCGAGCAGTGGAACCCTCTCATGAAGGGCGAGTTCCCTATCTCACGCACAGTGCTCGAGAACGAGGTTTTCCCTGCATTCATGGTGGAGATGCCTGCTCTTGACAAGGACGAGTACACATATGACGAGTTCATCGCAATGGTGAAGGCCAACCCTGATCT
>JAFURF010000034.1 GCA_017471965.1 Bacteroidales bacterium | reverse complement strand
TTGTGCGGCGGAACTGAGCGTGGAAATATGCAGCGTCCTCAGGGACTTCGGTGAGAGTGTAGTCGATCTGGTAGTAAAGGTTCATCGAGTGTACGTCATTCACATTAGTCATTGTGATCTTGCACTTCTTTCTGAACGGCATCTGCCAGTAACTGTTGAATGCACTTCCCGGATTCACGCATATAGGAGCCGATACCACCGGAGCATATTCGTTCCATCCCTGGCAGAAGAAGTCTGCGATAGGAACTTCTACAGATGGAGTCTCCTCGTCGTCCCAATAGATGCGGATGATGCTCCAGCGCCATACTCCGGTAGGAGTCATCCAGATATGCTGAATGGCACCCGGACCCTCGATCTCGGCGATTGTGACGGTTTCGTTAGGATTGATGATGATGTAAGGGTTTACCTTCCATGTCTGTCCGAGGTCACGGGCAGCCCAAGAGGCGTTGTTTACGTTGCGGGTGTTAGGAAGTTCCGGTACGGCCATTCCGCCCTTACCCTTTTCGCCAGTGAAGTTTTCAGGCGAAATGGAGCGGGACTCTGCATTTGAGAGTCTCGAGAGGTTTCCGAGGTTTGTGTTCAGACCGTCAAAAGTCGGTTTCTGCGCAAGTGCAGTCAGCGACACAAAGCCGCAAAGTAAAATTGAAGTTAATCTTTTCATTTCATTGAGGTTTTAATGTTTGTGGTTGAATTATGATGAAAACCTCAATGTTGTTTCAAATATATTGTCTGTGTTTCAGTTAAGTCTCCTCGTCAATAGTTGGGGGGGGGTATGGTTAGTTATCGCCCCCTCTATCTCAATCTGGGTTATGAACCCCTCGTTTTCCTGCAACTGACTTATAAGTATGTCCACCGATTTCTTTGCAATCGTTTCCGTCGGCTGCGTCATGAAGGAGATCGGCGCATTGTAGAAGTCAAATTCGCTTCCTCCGTCAAATCCCATCACGGTTATGTCTTCAGGCACGTTCAGTTTCAGTTTCTGTATATATCTCAAGCACATCACGGTGATGGAGTTGGTCGCGCACACAACAGCCTTGCATCCCTCTGCAATGATCTTGTCTATGGCTTTGGCTCCGCTCTTTTCAAGCGCTCCGATATTCACATACTGTATCTTTATCTCATCTGAAAGGCCATAGTCCTTCATGGCGTCGCGGTATCCCTCTATGCGTCCCTTCATGTTGCTGAGTTTCAGATCGTAGCATATCATGCTTATCTTCCTGTGCCCTTTGCGTATGAGTTCCTCTGTCGCGTCGTATCCGGCCTTCCTGTTGTCAAGACTCACGTAGTTCGTCCTGATGTCGGGAATATGCCTGTCGAGAAGGACCGTGGGGATGCGTCTGTCCACCAGCGACCTGATGGTGTCTTCAGAACCCTCGCAGGGTACTACTATCACCCCCTCCACTTCCTTGCACAGCATCCTCCCGAGAAGGTTCGACAACTTGTCGGAGTTCTCGTCCGAACTGGCAAAGAGTGCCATATATCCTTTTTCTTCGGCTACAGTCTCTATTTTCTTTACAATATTTGCAAAGAATGGGTTCGCGATATCCGACACGATCACTCCGATAGTCTTGCTGGTACCCTCCCTAAGGCTTTTCGCAAAACCATTAGGCTTATAATCCATCCGTTTCGCCACTTCCCTTATCCTGTCGGCGACCTGGTCGCTCACGCGGTATTGCTTCTGTTTCCCATTCAGCACAAAAGAAACTAAAGTAGGTGAAACGCCGACCTCACGGGCAAGATCCTTTATGGATGCCCTCTTTGTCCTTTTCGCAGTCATGCTAAATAGTTTTTGCAAATATAACAATTTTTTCTCTGTTTGGCAACTTTTAGTGGAAATAAGGTGCAATTTAGGGTTGAAATATTTGGATTTTTCGATCAAATCATGTTACATTTGTACCGAATTATGATGAAAACCGCCTGAACTATCAGCCAAATTTAGTCCCTATGATGAATTAAAAAAGACGTAACACATTGAGGGGCTTTTTATTAGCCCTAAATGCTAAAACGAATTAGCAAAGTTTATTATTAACTATTCAAACCACATTATTAACATGAAAAACACGTGCGTAAAATTATTCGTCGCACTCCTGATGCTTGTTCTGCCGCTTTCAGCGTTTGCGCAGAACACTTTTAAAGTGACAGGTAAGGTTTATGATGCAGAAACTCATGAGCCTGTCATCGGTGCAGGAGTCATGATGAAAGCGTCCAATATCGGTACGATCACCGATCTGGACGGTAACTACGAAATCACGGTAAATGACACAAAAGGTATCCTTGTCGTGTCTGCAATCGGTTACAAGCCGATGGAAATGCTTATCGGCAAGAAGGCTGTAATCAATTTCCCTCTTGAAGCAGATGTTGAGTCTCTTCAAGATGCGGTGGTTGTCGGTTATGGTACACAGAAAAAGGCAACTATTACCGGTTCGCTTACTACAGCGAATATGACCGATATCGCCAAATCGACCCAACCGTCTCTATCCAACTCTATCGGAGGTATGATACCTGGTATCATTACAAGACAGAGAAGCGGTGAGCCGGGCAATGACGGAGCGATACTCCAGATCCGAGGAGTCGGAACCTGGGTGAATGCGAATCCTCTTGTATTGGTGGATGGTGTAGAGCGAGATCTTAATCAGGTGAATACTGAGGAAATAGAATCGTTCTCCATTCTGAAGGATGCGTCAGCAACAGCCGTTTACGGTATGCGAGGTGCGAACGGTGTGATCCTCATCACTACCAAGAAAGGTAAGGCCGGTAGGGCAAAGGTGACTTTCAGAACCGAGGCTACAAACCTTCATGGTCTGCGTTTCCCTGATTATATTGAAGGTTGGGAGTTTGCAAATCTGATGAACGAGGCCTGCACAGTAGGTGGCGTTAATCTTCCGTGGACTGATGAAGAGATAGAAAAGTTCAGAGACGGTTCTGAGCCGTATCTTTATCCTAATGTGAACTGGACAGATGAGGTACTTAAGAAAGATGCCTTCCAGACAACCAATACGCTCTCGGTAACCGGAGGTAACGAGACTGTCCGCTACTATGTAAGTGTAGGTTATATGTCGACAGGCGGTCTGTATAAGGAAGACCCTTCGTTCGGATATGACACCAACGCAAATTCGTCACGTTACAATTTCCGTTCTAACGTGGATATCAACCTCCATAAGAATTTCAGTCTTTCCCTCGGTCTTGCTGAAATCATACGCGAGAACCTCTTTCCTGGAGCAGGTGTAGGTGATATATTCGGATCTCTTAAGAGAATGTCTCCGATTTCATTCCCGATACGAAACCCTGACGGATCATTAGGTGGTGGAAATACATCATATGAGTGGGAGAGTCCTTACGTATTGGTTACAAACAAGGGTTTCCAGAAGCATACTCACACATCTACGCAAGGAACATTCGGTGCCAAGTGGGATCTCGGTGACCTTATCACTCCTGGTCTCCAGATTGAAGGAAACTTCTCGTTTGACCACAACTATTCAAATTATGCATCCCGCATAAAGACGCCTCTGATCAAGAAATATCTGGGCGACGACCCGGTCACAGGTGAAGGAAGATATACCCTCATCAAGGAGGAGACGGCAATGGGTTATGGTGTAAGCCAGGGTTCAAACAGGGCTTATTATCTTGATCTGCGCGTCAACTACAACAGGACATTCAACAGACACACGGTAGGTGCAATGCTGATGTTCAACCGTCGCGATTATGTTGACCTTTCGGCAGGCAACTCTACAGCAAATCTTCCTTACCGTCGCCAGGGAATGGCAGGACGTGTAACTTATAACTATGACCAGAGGTACCTCCTCGATGTCAACTTCGGTTATAACGGTTCCGAAAACTTTGCAAAGGGACAGCGATACGGTTTCTTCCCTGCAGTTTCTGCCGGTTGGGTGCCTTCTGAAGAGAAATGGTGGAATATGAAGTGGTTTGACCATCTGAAGATCCGCGGATCTTACGGTATGGTAGGACACGACGCTATCGGAGGTTCCCGTTTCGGATATATGTCGACTGTGGCCAAGAATGCAAACGGTTATATGTTCGGAAGCAGTTTCCAGGGATATAACGGTATGGCTGAGGACCAGATCGGTGCTGATAACCTTTCTTGGGAGATTTCAAGAAAGACAGACATCGGTGTCGACATGGAACTCTTCAACCGCGTCCTCAAGATTTCTGCGGACTATTTCCATGAATATCGTGACAAGATTCTCCTTCAGAGGAAGACGGTTCCTGACATTTTCGGTGCCGCATGGGAAAGAACCCAGTGGGCCAATGTCGGTATAATGACCAATCAGGGAATCGACGGTCAGATAGAGGTTACCAATACCACCAGAAACGGATTCTTCTACTCCATCAGGGGTAATGTCACATATGCGAAGAATACCATCATTGAAGATGATTCCGCACATACTAAATATAAATATCAGAACACCCGCGGAAAATGCGCTGGCCTGCCTTTGGGTTATGTCGCATTAGGTCTGTTCCAGAGCCAGGAGGAGATCGATGAAAGCCCTGTTCAGGAACTCGGATCCTATACGGTCGGTGACATCAAGTACAAGGACGTGAATGATGACGGATATGTCAATGCCTACGACAGGGTATTTCTGGGAAATCCTCGTACACCTCTTCTGATGTATGGTGTCGGTTTTACATTCGGCTATAAGGGCTTTGATCTTTCTCTCAACTTTACCGGTGCAGGTATGACCAGCATTCTTCTTGATGCAGAGTCAATGTGGCCTTTCAGCCTTGATTATCCGGGCTACAATGTCATGAGAGAATATTACGACAACCGTTTCATACCGGGTGCAGCAGACAATACCAAGGCTAAATATCCTGTGGTGCATAACGGAACATCATCTAACAACTATCAGATCAGTTCTCTTTATCTGCATGATGCATCCTATCTCAAACTTAAGACTGCTGAATTCGGATATAATTTCCAGCAGAAGGTCATTGATAAGTTGAGAATCGAGAGCCTCAGGCTTTTCGTTAACGGTAACAACCTCCTCTGCTTTGACGGTATCAAGATCGTGGACCCGGAGTCTGAACATCTTGGTGCAAGTTCATATCCGACACAGAGAGGAGTCACTGTCGGACTTCAGATCGGTTTCTAATTGATTTAGTACTATGAAAGCATATAAAATATTAGCATTGCTGGCAGTTGTCCTGTGTTTTACCTCTTGTGAGGATTTCCTCGACAAACAGCCGGAAGAAAACCTTACTTTGGACGATGTGTTTGCCAACAGGCTTTACACTCGTGACTTCCTTACGCATACGTATTCATGGATTCCGACCGAGTCCAATATGGCAGATGATTCCGGAGCATGGCGTAGTCCGTTCACCGGAGGATCCGATGAAATGGAGATTGCATTCGGAGGTGCATATGCACATCAGATCAATAACGGAGGATGGAATCCTACCGATGTTAAGAGAGTTCAGGTGTGGCAGGAATCATACATGGGTTTAAGAAAAGTAAACATGATCATCGAGCGGGTTGACGGAGTTCCTACTGCGGAGGATGAAAAGCGCAGATGGAAAGGTGAGGCTTATTTCCTTAGAGCGTTTTTTCACTTCCTCGCATTCCGTGCCTATGGTCCGATAATAATTGCAGACCACTCTTTCAAGACTGACGAGAACATCCTTGCTCTCAGAAGGTCTCCTGCTGACGCTGTAGTAAAATTCATTGTAGATGACTGTGACAGAGCGGCAGAACTCTTGTATGACAGGGATTCATGGCCGAATACTGACACAGGACGTGCCACAAGAGTTGCTGCGCTTGCACTCAAGTCAAGAGCCTTGCTTTATCTGGCGTCTCCACTCTACAACGGAGGTAATTCTATTTTTGCAGACCTGAAGGACCCGATCGATGGCACTCAACTTCTGAATCAGACATATTCTGAAGACAAGTGGAAGGCTGCCATGGATGCTGCAATCGCCACCATCACCACTGCAGAGGCTGCTGGCTATAAACTCTATGACGAGGATGAGGATCCGGTAATAAATTACATGAACATTCATAACAAACCATGGAACAGTGAGACACTTTGGGCGAAGAATACAGGTACATACGATCATCCGCTCAACTGTTCCGATCCTATATCTTTCGGATGTTTCTCTATTTTAAATCCGACTCAGGAGATGGTGGACGCCTACCAGATGGCGGATGGTTCTACACCGATTCTCGGATATAAGGACAATGGCATGGTACCTGTCATCAATCCTGCTTCAGGTTATACCGAGGAAGGCTTTACTGATGTCGAATTCGAAGGAAGATGGCCTGCAGGAGTTTCCAATATGTACGTAAACCGCGAGCCTCGATTCTATGCCTCCATCAATTTCTGCGGTGCGAGGTGGAAGACAACCCGTTCGTCAAACTGGACCGAACCTCATTATAACGAATTCTGGTCGACGGGTATGGACGGAAAGAACAACGCCGGTTCGGACTATTGCAAGACGGGATATAATATGAAGAAACATCATAATCCTGAACGCGTTCCATGGCAGTTCACTCCAAATCAGATGTGGTGCTATATCCGTCTGGGTGAAATCTATCTGAATGCGGCCGAAGCGATCAACGAGTATGCAGGTCCTACTGCAGAATGCTACGGTTACATAAACGACATCAGAAAGCGTGCAGGTCTGCCTGAACTCGAGTCGGGACTTTCGAAGGAAGAGATGCGTGAAAAGATCAGGCATGAAAGACGAATCGAACTTGCTTTTGAAAACCATCGTTTCTTTGATGTGAGAAGATGGATGATCGCGGAGGAGACTCAAGGCGTTCCTGTTCACTCTATGGACATCTATTCCGGCACACACCTTCAGGATCCTGCATTCTACAAGAGAATCAAAGTAGAGGACCGTGTGTTTGTATCGCCTAAGCATTATTTCTTCCCTGTCGAGCAGGATGAAATCGACAAGCATTCTAATAATGAACTTGTTCAGAACCTCGGTTGGACTACGGAAGCGGAATAATTATAACGAATACATATTATGACAACAAAATATCCAAAGATCGGTATCAGACCGATTATCGACGGCAGACGCGGAGGTATCCGTGAGTCTCTTGAAGATATGACTATGGGTATGGCACGTCTTGTGGCCGAACTCTATGCCAAGGAACTCACTTACAGTGACGGAACACCTGTGGAGTGTGTCATTGCAGACACTACCATCGGTGGAGTTGCAGAGGCCGCTGCCGCTACAGAAAAATTCAAAGGTCATAATGTCGGTGCAGTCATCTCCGTAACACCGTGCTGGTGTTACGGGGCTGAAACCATCGATATGGATCCGTTGATGCCTAAGGCTATCTGGGGCTTCAACAAGACAGAACGTCCTGGTGCTGTCTATCTTGCATCCGCTCTCGCCGGACATAACCAGAAGGGACTTCCGGCTTTCGGTATCTATGGACATGAGGTCCAGGACAAGGATGACAACACCATCACTGCGGACGTACGTGAGAAACTTCTCCGTTGGGGCCGTGCAGCTGTGGCTGTAATACAGATGAAGGGAAAGTCATACCTGTCTATCGGATCCGTATCAATGGGTATTGCCGGCTCTATTCCTGATCCTGATTTCTTCCAGGATTATCTCGGCATGCGCACAGAGTATGTTGACTGCTCGGAGATCGAGCGTCGCGTAGAACTGGGCATCTATGATAAGGAAGAGTTCGAGAAGGCTATGGCATGGGTTGAGAAATACTGCAAGCCTAATGAAGGCAAGGATTTCAATCCTGAGCATCTCGTATTCAACAGAGAGGAAAAGGACAAGGTCTGGGAGTATGTTGTCAAGATGACTTTGATTTTCCGCGACCTCATGAGAGGCAATCCTGTTCTTGACAAGATGGGCTTCTATGAGGAGGCTATGGGACACAATGCCATTGCAGGTGGTTTCCAGGGACAGAGACAGTGGACTGACTTCCGTCCTGACGGAGACTTCTCGGAGGCAATCCTCAACAGCAATGTTGACTGGAACGGTCTCCGCGAACCTTATACTTTCGCGACAGAGAACGATACACTCAATGGTGTCACAATGCTTCTGCTTCACCTTCTTACAGGTCGTCCGCAGCTCTTCTCCGATGTCAGGACTTACTGGAGCCCTGAGTCTGTGGAGCGCGCTACCGGCAAGAAGCTCGAAGGCAAGGCAGCGAACGGTGTCATCCATCTCATAAACTCGGGATCTTCATGCATCGATGCATCAGGAGCAGCCAAGGAAAACGGTGAGCCTGCAATGAAACGTTACTGGGAAATGACTCAGGAGGAGGCAGAGGCTTGTCTGGAGGCTACTCACTGGCATCCTGCTGGACGCGAGTACATGAGAGGCGGCGGATTTACATCCAAGTTCCTCACCAAGGGTGACATGCCTGTGACAATGTGTCGCATCAATCTTATAAAGGGCATCGGACCTGTTCTTCAGATCGCTGAAGGCTGGGCTGTTGACGTGGACAAGGATATCTTCGACCATATCGACATGAGAACCGACCCTGCTTGGCCTACAACATGGTTTGCACCTCGTCTTACAGGCAAGGGAGCGTTCAAGGATGTTTACTCAGTGATGAATGCCTGGGGAGCAAACCACGGCGCTATCAGCTACGGCCATGTAGGTCAGGATATGGTGACTCTCGCATCGATGCTCCGTATTCCTGTATGTATGCACAATCTCAATGAGGACGAAATGTTCCGCCCAAGCGCATGGAAGGCATTCGGCATGGACGCTGAAGGTGCTGACTACAGGGCATGTGCTACATATGGACCGGTATATAAATAACAGGTGAATATGAACAAGAAAACAATAATTGGCCTTGCAGCCGCAGTAATATGCGGCTGTACGGGCAATAATGCTTATCAGATGGGTACTTATGGATATGACCTTGCTTTCCTCGAGAAGCAGGGTGTCGAAGTGATCGAGCTCAAGAGCGAGGACGGTCAGTCTAAGGTCATGGTGATACCCGCATGGCAGGGAAGAGTCATGACTACCACGACAGGTGGAAATGAGGGTGACAGCTACGGATGGATAAACTACAAGCTTATCGAGTCCGGACAGGTGAGCCCGCAGTTCAATCCTGTAGGAGGAGAGGAACGTTTCTGGCTTGGTCCTGAGGGCGGCCCGTTCTCATGGTATTTCAAGAAAGGCCAGGAGCAGGTGCATGCAAACTGGGTGGTTCCTGCTGTTATCGATACAGAAGCATATGATATCGAGAAGCAGGACGACAAGAGTGTCGTATTTACAAAGAAGTTCTCTCTTGTAAATGCGTCGGACATCAAGTTTGACATGGGACTCAAGAGGACAGTGAGCATGCTTGGCAAGGATGAGATCTCAGATCTGCTCGGCACGACTGTTCCCCAGGAAGTGAAGGCTATCGCCTATTGTTCGGACAACGTGCTTACCAACTGTGGTGAGGCTGCGTGGACAAAGGAGACCGGTATGCCTTCAGTCTGGATGCTCGGACTATTCAACCCTACTCCTACCACGACTGTCTTCATTCCTTATAACAAGGAGTGTCAGGGCAAGATCGTGAAGGATGATTATTTCGGAAAGATTCCATCTGACAGACTCATTCTTGAGGACGGCATGCTTTATTTCAAGATTGACGGACTGTGCCGCACCAAGCTCGGACTTCCTCCGGGAAGCGCTTCCGGCATTGCTGCAAGCTACGATACTGAAAAGAGCGTACTTACAATCCTCAAATATATCGCTCCGGCTGAGGATGCACTTTATGTGAACAGTCAGTGGGGTGATCAGGATGACCCGTTTGACGGCGATGTGATCAATTCATACAATGACGGTCCTACAGAGGACGGCACCATCATGGGACCGTTCTACGAACTGGAGGCTTCGTCACCTGCTGCAGCACTCGCTCCTGGCGAATCCCTTGCACATGTCCAGTACACCATCCATATCCAGGGTGCTCAGGACATCATAGCAGGCATCGTCAAGGATGTATTCGGAGTCGAGCTCTGCAAGATTACCGGAATGTTTTCAAAATAACAGATCAATAAAATGAATAATAACGAAAGAATCATACCAAAAGGAATCCTGTGGCCTTACATCCTCCTGACCACGCTTTTCTTCGCATGGGCCGTGCCTAACAACCTTACGGATACCATGCTGGCGGCATTCAAGAGGATCATGAGCTTTACAGATTCGCAGACAGCCTGGATCCAGGTGGTCTGCTATCTCCTCGGCTATGGCTGCTTTGCGGTTCCAGGAGCTATCTTCATCAAGAAATACACTTACAAGGCAGGTGTGATGCTTGGTTTGGGATTGTATGCTCTCGGTACATTCATGTTCTATCCTGCTTCTGTAGTAGCATTGGAGAACAATGGTATCGGGTACCTTCTTTTCCTTATTGCTATCCTTGTACTGTTTGCAGGTCTGTCTATCCTTGAGACATCTACAAACTCATATGTATGTGCGATAGGATCGGAGAAGACCGCCACCAGACGACTGAATCTTTCTCAGTCGTTCAACCCGTTCGGTGCAATCACAGGAGTAGTGGTATCTCAGATCTTCATTCTCTCGAATCTGAGCACAAAGACTGCTGCAGAAAGAGCAGCCATGACTGATGCGGAACTCGCTGCAGTCCAGGCCGGCGAACTTACTGCAGTGACTAATGCCTATATGATTCTGGGTACGATCATGCTTGTTCTTCTCCTTGCCATAGCGCTCACCAAGATGCCTAATCTCAAGGAAGGTGGTGCTCTGGATCTCAAGGGCTCGTTCAAGCGTCTTATCGCAAACAAGAATTATGTATGGGGTGTGATCGCACAGTTCTGTAATATCGGTGCTCAGATTGCAGTATGGTCATTCATCATCAGATATGCAATGCACAATCTCGGTTTCAACGAAGTGATCGCTTCGCTGGGAGCAGATGCAACGCCTGATATGATCATTGCAGCCTTGAGGAACCTCGAGCCTGTGGCAAGCGGTTTCTATACCGTATGTGATGCTGTAGGTCTTGACGCCCTTCTTCCAAGGACAGCAGAGCAGGCAGGTGCTACATACTATATCATGTCGCTTCTCCTGTTTGTGATCATGCGTTTCGTATGTACAGGTCTGATGAAGTATATCGACCACAAGAAGATCCTTGCTGTTCTTGCATGCGTAGCAGTATTCTGCTGCCTGGGAACAGTATTCGGAACAGGTTTCTTCGGAGTTTACTGTCTCATGGGTATCTCCGGCTGTATGTCCATGATGTTCCCTACCATCTACGGTATGGGTATCGAGGGTCTCGGTGAAGATACCAAGTTGGGTGGCTCGGGTATGGTGATGGCTATTGCCGGCGCCTCTGTCCTCACTCAGATCATGGGTATTCTTTCTGATAAGTTCGGTGACATCGCAGTTGCGTACGTCGTTCCTGCATTTGCTTTTGCAGTGATCGCTTACTATGCAATCGTGGTGTGCAGAAAATACAACAAAGCTTGACTATGAGTAAAAGATATGTAATAGGAGTGGATTACGGTACGGATTCGTGCCGTGCCATTCTTCTTGATACCGCTGACGGCAAGAGACTCGCAGAGGCTTCATGCAACTATCCTCGTTGGATGAAGGGCCTGTATTGCGACCCTCTCAGCCACAGGTATCGCCAGCATCCGCTGGATTACATCGATACATTCAAGCAGGTTGTCAGCGGAATCGTTTCGCAGGTGGGTCCGGAAGAAATCAAGTGCATTGAGGGTATTTCTTTCGATACGACCGCCAGTACGCCTGTACTGGTAGATGAAGCAGGTGTTCCGCTGGCTCTTCTGCCTGAATTCGCTGAGAATCCTGATGCGATGTTCGTGCTCTGGAAGGATCATACATCGATTGCTGAGGCAGATGAGATCAATGCTCTGGCTCATTCATGGGATGTTGACTATACTTCATTCTCAGGCGGTACCTATTCTCCTGAGTGGGGCTGGTCCAAGGTGCTTCATCTGCTCAGGACCAACTCTCAGGTGGCACAGAAGGCGTATTCGTGGATGGAACACTGCGACTGGATGACAGCCTGGCTGACAGGTGACACCAAGCCGGAGACCATTCTCCGAAGCCGTTGTGCAGCAGGTCACAAGGCTATGTGGCGTGCCGAGTGGGACGGTCTTCCTTCTGAGGAGTTCCTCGCAAAGCTCGATGAACGCCTCGCTGCCATGCGCAGGACCTTTTCAGCTGATACTCATACATCGGATATGTGTGCAGGTACGATAGCTCCGGCATTGGCACAGGAGCTCGGACTTCCTGAGACCGTCAAGGTGGGAGTGGGAGCAATCGACGCCCATGTAGGTGCTGTGGGAGCTTCCATTTCCGAGGGTACGCTTACCCGTATCATGGGAACTTCGACCTGCGACATCCTTGTGAGTTCATATGAGAGCGTGGGCGACCGTCAGATCAAGGGTATCTGCGGACAGGTTGACGGCTCTGTCGTTCCGGGCCTTGTAGGCTTCGAGGCAGGTCAGGCAGCCTTCGGCGATATCTATGCATGGTTCCGCAGACTGCTTATGTGGCCTATAGAGAACATGCTCCCGGAGATGGCCGAGCAGATCAAGGATGCTGTTCTTCCGGCGCTTGAAAAAGGTGCGGCAGAGATTGCCCCTGGTACCACATCTCTTGTTGCCCTTGACTGGCTGAACGGAAGACGTACTCCTGACTCGAATCAGAAGGTCAAGGGTGCGATAACCGGTCTCACACTCGGGACCACAGCCCCAATGATCTACAGGACTCTGATCGAGGCGACTGCTTTCGGTACAAAGGCCATCATAGACCGTTTCAAGGAGGAAGGCGTGACAATCAAGGCTGTAAGGGCTATCGGAGGTATTTCACAGAAATCAAAGCTTGTAATGCAG
>JAFURF010000033.1 GCA_017471965.1 Bacteroidales bacterium | reverse complement strand
ATTTTTTCATGTCCAATGTCCTTAAGTTCGTAAATCTTTTTTCGAGCGCTCACTATCAATGACGCACAGAAGGGGAATCTGTTAATGAATTTCTACAGTTTTCTTTACAAAAATCAGACGAGCGCTTTGTTATAGGTGACATGCCACCCCCGGCCAGGGGGTGCCTGCCGAACGGCAGGCGGGGGTCACCGGTACAAAGCGCTCGTCTGATTTTTGTAAAGAAAACTGTAGAAATTCATTAACAGATTCCCCTTCTGTGCGTCATTGATAGTGAGCGCTCGAAAAAAGATTTACGAACTTAAGGACATTGGACATGAAAAAATGGATATCAACAGTGCTGCTGGTCATCTTTACGGCAGGACTGGGAATGCCCGAGACAATGGCGGCAGGACGGAAGAAAGTCAATTCCGGAACGGTTGCCGACCTTGTCAGGGAATATAATCTGTATCAGGGCTTTGATGTGGTTTCTGTAGGCGGACTCGGTCTCGGACTTGTCAGGATGATTGCCAAAGCATCGGCAGAGACGCCGGAGGAAAGGGCCGTAATGGGAATATTGGACGGCCTCAGAAAGGTCATTGTCGTCGAATATGAAGAAGCCGAGGGCAGTAGGAAGGACTCTTTCAGCAGGAAAGTCTCCGTACTTCTGGATGATGCCGAAAAGATGGTGGAAGTGAAGGAAGACGGCGAGACAGTCAACATCTACGGAACGTCTTCATCGGACGGTGAATTCATTGATGATCTTATCGTCTTCATTCCGGAGGACTGTACTCTGGTCTGCCTCTTTGGCAGAGTGAGTGCGGAAAAGGTTGCGGACATTCTGCAAATGGCAGATGAATGATTTCAGAAACATATGGATGCCTTATGCTGACAGGTTCTACCGTGCGGCATATCATCTTCTGGAATCCAGGCAGGATGCGGAGGATGCCGTGCAGGAACTGTATCTGAAGTTGTGGGCGTCACGGTCAAGACTCAAGGACGTCAGGACGCCGGTCGCCTATGGACTGTCTCTATTGAAGAACATCTGCATAGACAGGATCCGTCGCAGGGAAGTCAGGGCACATGAGTCTCTTGACGTCGTAATGAAGGCTACCGGAATTTCTCCTGAGGCAGGATTGGCGGCAAAGGACATGCTCAAGCGCATCATGGTAGAAATCGACAGACTCCCCGCCAGACAGTCCGAGGTCATGAAACTGATGGTCCTGGAGGATCTCGGATATGAGGACATCTCCAGAAGGACCGGACTTTCTCAGGTACATGTCAGAGTATTGATAAGCATAGCAAGGAAAACCCTCAAACAGAAATTAAGGATATGAAGTCACTGAAGGATATTGAAAACATGACTCTGGAACATCTGGAGGCAGTTTCTCTGGACGAAACCATTGTCGTTCCCGAGGATCTGACGCAGAAGATTCAGGAGAGTCTGTATAGGCCTGCAAAGAGAAGGATGTGGATGGCAGGTGCTGCCGCGTCGATTATTCTTCTGGCAGGCCTGGGCTTCGGAACTGCAAGATGGCAGGATGAGCCGAAAGACACATTCGACGACCCCTATCTTGCATATGCGGAACTAGAGAAGGCTTTTGCCATTATGTCCGACGGAATCCGCAAAGGCGTCTCTATGGCAGAAGAATCAGAAACGATAATCGGCCGAACTGCATCTGTCTTTTCGGAATAAACAAAGAATCACCTGTTTACAAAATAACATCATGAAGAAAATATATGCAATAGCAGTCCTGCTCATGGTGACGGTAGGGGCATCTGCGCAGGAAGGAAGAAACATCTATAACAGATATTCCGATACAGAAGGAGTATCGGCGGTATATATCTCGCCTGCCATGTTCAAACTCATAGGCAGGATACCGGAACTTAATGTTGAGGTCGGGGAAGGCGAAAACATGGACCTGGCCCCTCTTGTCCGTACTTTCAGCGGATTCTATATGCTTGATATAGAAAATTCTTCTGTGGGCAGGGAACTGTTGAGGGAAGTAGACTCCATGATAAGCAAGGGCCGGTATGAACTGCTTATGGAGGTGAAGGACGATGGCGACATCGTTCGTATCTATACTGCAGGAAACGACAAGACGATAGAAAGCATCGTGTTCATCGCTACTGAACCGGACGGGACACAGTTCATGTGCCTTGACGGAACCATGAACCGTTCTGATGTAGAATCACTTATCGCCAAGGCCGCGGCCTCCTCAATGTAATCACACCTGATGGGTGGTGACCTTTATAAATAAATCGGTATAATTGCCAAAAACGGTTGGTAAGGCCCTTGTAATCATCTAAATTACAACAAGATACAATAACTTTGATGAAATCAGACTGGCAATTGTGTGTAAAGCGACATGCCACCCCCGGCCAGGGGGTGCCTGCCGAAGGGCAGGCGGGGGTCGCTGGAACACATTGCCAGTCTGATTTTATATAAAGACTATTCTCCTATGTATTCGAAATACTCGAAGTCGGCGAAGCCTGTGATGGCGTTGGTTTCTGCGTCAGGACAATGTGCCCACAATCCTACCATTACACCGGTAAATCCTCCTGCAGTCTCACTGCTCAGGTATCTTGTATTGCCGATTCCTATCTGCTTGAACTCCGTGCCGTCAGTCGAATACCAGAATCTGTAGTACTCGGCCTCTCCTGTGATTCTGAGCCACACCTTCGGACTGTTGACGAATACCTCTGTCACCTGATCGATAACGCCCATCGCATATCGTACGGTCACAGCCCATTTTCCGCCGTTGCTCTTCTTGATATATAGGTCATAATGGGCCCCGGAGTCCATGAATACGGTCATTCCCGCCTTGTCGCCGGAGTGAGGCTTGCGCAGTCGGACCTGAGTCTCTGCTGTGAAGTTTATATCCTCCTGACGGCGACCGATGAAAGTAGGGGATCCGGATTTCTCATTAAGATTGTATTGGTTGCCGTACATCCTGAGCAGGCCTGCCGTCACCTGATATCTGGAGGTGTCAGGATTGCGCAGCCATGACCATTCCGGTCCAAGTCCTTGTACTACAGGGTTTTCAAAGTCTGTTCCGTTGAAATCCTCCCTTTCTGGGCACTGTTTGAACTGCTGTTGAGGAAGAGTCGGTACATTCATCTCGATGGCGATGTCGCCGGTGCCGTTCACAACAGGCCAGCCCTCGTTGTTCCATTCCACAGGGGCGAGGTATGTTTCGCGTCCGGTGATGTGATGGTTTCCACCCTGGGTGCGGAACCCCAGACATACCATCCACCATGATCCGTCATGGGCCTGGACAATGTCCGCATGTCCGGTGCCCTGTATAGGGTTGGTCTGAGTCTTCTGCTTGAAGTGGGTGAGGATCGGGTTGTGAGGCGCCGGTTCATAAGGGCCGTTAATGCTACGGCTGCGCGCGATTGTTTCTCCGTGTCCGAATTCGGTACCGCCTTCCGCTATCATGAGATAATACCATCCGTCCTTTTTGTATATGTGCGGAGCCTCCGGATACCTTCCGCCTGTACCGCGCCATATCATCTGAGGCTCGGAAAGGAGTTCTCCTGTGTCGGGATTGATCCTGCATTGCATGATGCCGTCATTGGCACAGCCTGTGAAATAGCATGTTCCATCCTCATCCCAGAACAGGTCAGGATCGATTCCCGGTACCTTGACCCAGTATGGGTCTGACCATCTGCCGCCGTATATGTCATCGGTCCAGACTATGAAATTGCCTTTGTATGAGCAGTTTGTGGTAATCATGTAGAAGCGTCCGTCATGATGTCTTATCGTCGGTGCGTATATTCCGCCCCACGAGCCGGCATCAGGAAGAGGCAGTTGGGACTCGCGGTTGAGTACATGGCCGATATGTTCCCAGTTCACAAGGTCCCTGCTATGGTAGAGAGGGACTCCGGGGAAATAGTGGAAACTGCTGGTCACCAGATAGTAGTCCTGCCCTACACGGCATACGCTCGGGTCAGGATTGAATCCCGGAATTACGGGGTTGGTGTATCCTTGTGCCTGCGCGAGGAAGTCCATCGTCAAGACCATAAGAATGGCGAGAAATTGTGTTGCGTGTTTCATTGCCGTGATTGGTAAATCATTGATGTTCAGTTTTATATATGTTTTGTCCTGCCTGCTCTGTCTTGCAGGGCAAACCATGTAAGTCGTTGGTGCACAATGCTATGCGGATCACGCTGGATTACTGTCTGAGGCGCTCGATGATTTCCATGCACATACGGCCGTTGTGGTACGGACATTTCCAGAAGCCGGCCTTGTCGTCGTCACGGTTTACGGTACCGTCTGCGCGCAGGCTCCAGAACCATTCTCCGTTTTCGCGGTCGACGAGATGGTTCTTGATGAATTCCCAGCAGGAGAGGGCGTTTTCCAGTCCTTCCTGCACTCCGAAGTGGTCCCAGAGGTTGAAATAGCCTACCACGGTCTCGGCCTGTACCCACCAGTGGCGGTCTTCGTCGGCATGTCCGTCGTGGCCTTCGCGTTCGTATATCATGCCACCTTCAGGGCTGAATCCTTCTCCTGCCGACATGACGATTGACGGGATGCGGGCCTCTGTCCGTTCCAGGATCTCTCGGTCTCCGAGTACGAGGACAGCCTCATGGATGAGCCACGACGCCTCGATGTCGTGTCCGTATGAGATGGTGTCGTACCGACAGTTCCAGTCGTTGTCGAAAAACAGGAGGAGGTGGTCGTCGGACCCTAGGATATGGTAGTGAAAAATGTCTATCAGGCCGCGCAGTCGTTTCTCCAGAAGAGGATTCTTCCATACCCGGAACAGACATGTATATGCTTCAAGGATGTGCAGATGAGTGTTCATCGTCTTGCTTTCGTTTGCATCCTTGTCGCTCAGACGCATGTCTTCTATAGGATCCCATGATCGTGTGAAGGCCTCGAAATATCCGTCCTTCTCAGTATCGAAACTATGGTCTTCGATGCTGCGGAAGAGTTTTATCGCATATTCGAGAGCCTCTGCATCTCCTGTGGCACGGTTCAGTTCGGCCAGGCCGTAGATGGCGAATGCGATGGCATATATCTGCTTCTTGGTGTCCAGAGGTGTGCCGTCTGGGTTCAGAGACCAGTATGTGCCCCCGAATTCCGGGTCGAAGAACCTGTCTATTATCGTCCTCTTTGCCAGAACTGCGGTTTCAAGGTATGCCGGGTCTCCAAGAAGACGATACGCTGACGCGAAGGTCCAGAGCATTCTGGCTGTCATGATGCCGCCTATAGGGGCAGAAGGGTCGTCGTTTTCATTTCCGTCTATGCGGCCCAGCAGCAATCCGTCCGGACGGATCATCCTGCGGCTCCAGTATGGAAGTATGTTTTCTGTCAATTCCTTGCGTAGTTGTTTTGCAAGTGCTTGTGCTGCAAGTAGTTCTGCGGCGGTTTTCTGTGTGGTTGACATCGCTTGGTCTTCAGTTTTCACAAATATAATCAATTAAAAGATAAAACGCCAGAGCAGGTGTTCTTGTATTAGAAATAAGTTAAAATAGTATCATGTGTAGAAAAAATAGTATATTTGCTGAAAATATACTATGAGTAAGGTATTTACAGAGATCACACCTCTTTCGGAGAAGGATTGTTTCCATATTGTCGAGCGTCACAAGACGGAGTTCACTTATCCTCTGCATCAGCATAAGGAGTTTGAACTTAATTTCATAGAAAACGGCAGGGGAGTCCGTCGTGTTGTGGGGGACAGTGTGGAGGAAATCGGTGATTATGAACTGGTTCTGGTTGGCGGAGAGGCTCTGGAGCATGTGTGGGAGCAGGGAGACTGCAAGTCAAAGGACATAAGGGAGATCACCATCCAGTTTTCAGGCGACATCTTCGGCGGCGAACTTCTGGCAAAGAATCAGTTTGCCAGCATAAGGAGGATGCTCAAGCGTGCAGATCACGGCTTGTCATTCCCTGTATCAGCAATAATGAAGGTATACTCTAACATTGATACCATAGCGAAGGAGCAGAGCCGCTTCGTCCAGTTCCTCAGGTTTCTTTATATTTTGTATGAACTTTCCGTTGCAGATGGTTCCCGCATACTGGCCTCCAGTTCTTTCGCCCATGCGGGAAAGACCACCGAAAGCCGTAGGGTTCAGAAGGTAAAGCAGTATATAGATGACAATTATTCCAAGTCTTTGCGGTTGTCGGATATCGCCGATCTGGTGGGCATGACTCCAGTGGCATTCAGCCGCTTTTTCCGCCAGAGGACAGACCGGACCCTTTCGGAATATATCGTGGATATCCGTCTGGGCTATGCGGCAAGGATGCTTGTTGATTCGACCAAGAACATCTCGGAAATATGCTATGAGTGCGGTTTCAACAATCTTTCCAATTTCAACCGTACGTTCAAGGCAAAAAGAGGGCTCACGCCAAGCGAGTTCAGGGCTATGTTCAAAAAGAATAAAATAATAGTTTAATTTCTATCATAATCAGATAAATTTGTATTTGTTTAACTTTCGGGTATAGGCTAAATTTGCACTGATTAATAGCGCTAGAAATGAAACTAACCCGTATCTTTTCGGTCCTGACTATAGCCTCCGCTCTTCTGCTGGCTTCGTGTCAGGATGCAAAGCCGTCTTTCGTAAGAGTAGAAGACGGAAAATTTGTCTCTGAAGACTATCCATCCCATTTTGTCGGCACCAATTTCTGGTACGGCGCCATCCTCGGAAGTGAAGGCGTCGGCGGGGACCGTGCCCGTCTGGAGGCAGAACTTGATACCCTCAAGGCTTTGGGAATGACCAATCTGCGTATCCTTGTCGGTGGTGACGGCCCCGACGGGATTCCATCGCGAGTGAGTCCGACTCTTCAGAAAGAGCCGGGAGTATACAATGACACCATCTTCCGAGGTCTGGATTATCTCCTTGCCGAGATGGCTGAACGAGGAATGAAGGCGGTCCTGTATCTGAACAATTCATGGGAATGGTCCGGAGGTTACGGAATGTATCTTGAGTGGGCAGGTGAAGGAAAGGCTCTGATTCCGGCAGAAGTAGGATATCAGGCATATTGCGAGTCTGTCTCCAGGTTCGTCACCAATGAAAAGGCTAAGGAGTTCTTTGCAGATCACGTTAGACATGTGGTGTCCCGTACAAACACGGTGACCGGCAGGCCTTATAAGGATGACCCGACCATCTTCTCATGGCAGATAGGCAACGAACCCCGTTGCTTCAGGGCAGACTCTGTCGGACGTCAGGCCTTTGTGGACTGGCTATGGAGCACAGCGGCTCTGATCAAGTCTCTCGACCCGAACCACATGGTGTCTTCCGGAAGCGAGGGACGACACGGATGTGAAGGCCTCCTTCCGTTCTGGGAAAAGGTGCATGCGTGTCCTGACATCGACTACATGAACATCCACATATGGCCATATAACTGGAGTTGGGTGAGGGAAAAGACTTTGAAGACCAATCTTGACAAGGCCATAGAAAACACAGACATATACATCGACGAGCACCTCGCGGTGGCAGAGAAATACGGAAAACCGGTGGTCCTTGAGGAGTTCGGCTTCCCTCGTGACGACTTCCAGTTCGCCCAGGGCACTCCTACCACGGCGCGCGACACCTATTACAGGCATGTGCTTGGACGCATCGTGGATGCCGCAAAGGACGGCGGACTGTTCGCAGGAGTGAACTTCTGGGGATGGGGTGGCCTTGCAGGCCAGTCGGAGACCAACATCTACTGGCAGGAAGGCGACGACTATTGCGGTGACCCGGCGCAGGAGCAACAGGGACTTAATTCGGTCTATGCCTGCGATGTCACTACGGTCGCAGTGATCAAGGATGCTGCCGAGAGGATAGAGAAGGCCCTCAAGCCACAGGCTGAGTTTTCTTTTGATAATAACTGCGGAGTGTTCTGCGGAGAGGGACCTCACAATGTGGAGGTGTCACTGAGGTCACAGAAAGACGCAAAGGCAGAACTTGAACTCGAAGTTTCTACCGATTTCGGAGAGCCTGTCGGCACATATGCAAAGAAGGTGATGTTCCGGAACGGGACTGCCCTCTGCACCTTTGATCTTGCCCTTGCTCCCGGTTTCTATCAGTCTGTCCTTTATCTTGTTGAGGACGGAGACAAGACAGAACTGACCCGTACGAATCTCGGTTTCAATCCCGAGTTGATCAGTTCTCCTCAGGACAAGCAGGAGGACTTCGATGCATTCTGGGCTGAGACTCTTGCAGAACTTGCAGCAACTGCACCTGAATACAGGTTCATTCCCCTTGAAGAGCATTCGAACGATGTCCGCAAGGCATATAAGGTCGAGATGAAGTCATTCGGTGGCGAGACCGTGAGCGGACTTCTCTACATACCTGTGGCAGAAGGCAAGTATCCTGCAATGATTTCATATATGGGATATGGAAGCGACGTGTGGTATGCACACCCTTCCTCAAATCCTGAAATGATAGAGTTCATGCTTTGTGTCCGTAATCAGGCCTTCAACCGCAAGCCGGGAGAAAAGGACGACTGGTGCGTCAGAGGACTTGAAGACAAGCATACCTATTATTATAGAGGCGCCTGTGCCGATGCGGTCAGGGCTGTTGACTGCGTCTGCTCTCTGGACAAGACCGACCCGGCACGAGTGTTCGCAAACGGAGAAAGCCAGGGCGGCGCCCTCACTCTCGTTGCGGCATCTCTTGACCACAGGATCAAGGCCATAGCACCTTCGGCGCCTTTCCTCAACGACTACAAGGACTATTTCGCCCTTGCGCATTGGCCTGCAGGACCGGTTCTCGCGGCAGCCAGGGAGAAAGGCATGAGCGAGGAGGAACTCTACAGGACTCTCAGTTACTTTGATGTCAAGAACTTCACAGACCGTATCCAGTGCCCTGTGATCATGGCCATAGGCCTGCAGGACACCGTATGTCCTCCTCACACCAACTTCGCAGGATACAACCATATCCCGACCGAGAAATCCTGGATATGCTATCCGTCTGCCGGTCATAACGTATGGGAACAGAAGGACTGGCCGGTGGCCAAGCAGGAGTTCTTCAATCGTTTCATCAATCAGGAAATATAGAATCGGACCCAATGAGAACTATGCCAGGTATTTTATTGTCTATTCTGTGTACATTGATATCATGTGCACCGGAATCCGAGGTCGTCGGCCTTTCTGTTGATCCGTCTTCCCTGACTTTCGCCGCAGAAGGAGGCGAGCAGACTTTTACCGCAACCGCATCACGGACATTGACCCTTGTGCCCGGAGAGGATTGGGCTATCGTGAAGAAAGAAGGCCAGAAGGGAAACACGATGACGGTCAAGGTGACTGTTTCTAAGAATCCGGCACCGGAGGAGCGCAAGACCAAGATTCTGGTCGTGGCTGGAGACGAAAAGAAATATGTTGAAATATCCCAGACGGCAAGGCCTGTCTCTGGCGGCACACTTGACGGTCCTTTGCCTGCAGGGCTTGGTCTGGGCTGGAATATGGGCAATCATTTCGATGCTTACAATGAAGGCGTGTCGGGAGAAACCGCTTGGGGTAATCCAAAAGCCACTCAGGCTGCTTTTGAAAAGGTAAAGGCGGCAGGATTCAGTTCTGTCCGCATTCCTGTGACCTGGCTCGGCCATATCGGTGCCGCTCCGACCTATAAGATAGAGGATGCATTTCTCGACAGGGTCGCCGAAGTTGTCAGTTATGCTGAGAATGTCGGACTTTATGCGATTGTGAACATCCATCATGACGGTGCCGACAGCAATCATTGGTTGGATATAAAGAATGCTGCAAAGGACCCTGTTGTACATGAGCAGGTAATGGCGCAGATAGAAGCGATGTGGAAGCAGATTGCGGAAAAGTTCAAGGACAAGGGTGACTTCCTGATCTTCGAGGGATTCAACGAGATCCATGACGGAGGCTGGGGTTGGGGAGACAACCGCAAGGACGGTGGAAAGCAGTACAAGTGCATGAATGAGTGGAATCAGGCATTTGTCGATGCTGTCCGTTCTACCGGCGGCAAGAACTCCGACCGATATCTTGGTGTTCCTGCCTATTGTACCAATGTGGATATAGCGATAGATTCCTTTGTCATGCCGGAAGATTCTGCAGAAGGCCGTCTGATGCTGGCCGTACACTGCTACGATCCGTATCTTTATACTCTTGAGGCGGAATATTCCGAGTGGGGCCATACGGCTGAGACTTCAAAAAAAGAGGCCGGGGATAATGAGGCATACCTGAAATCTGTCTTTGTCAAGATCTATGACAATTTCATCTCCAAGGGTATTCCTGTATATATGGGAGAATTCGGCTGTGTCAACCGTGCTACCGTCCGTGAGCAGGCCTTCCAGCAATATTATCTGAAATATTATGCAAAACTGGCAAAGACCTATGGTGTCCCTGCGCTGATATGGGACAACGGCGCTTCCGGTGCAGGAAGGGAACGCCATGCCTTTATCGACCATGGCACGGGAGAGTTCTGTTCTTCAGCGGCAGAGGCTGCCATCAATGCAATGGTTGATTCTTATAACAACGACCTGACACTGGAGCAGGTATATAATAACGCCCCTAAGTAATTTTATGACAATGAAAAACCTACTGAAACCTATCACTGTAATGGCAGCAGCGTTTGCCATCACATCATGCGGAGACCCTAACGAGTCTGCTCAGACTCCTGCAGAGGCTCTCCTGGACCGCCTTGCCGGCCTTGTCGAGGAAGGAAAGATCATGTACGGCCATCAGGACGACCTGATGTACGGTCACTCATGGAAACTCGCGGACGACGCCACGGAATATGTGCAGTCGGACGTCTATGCCACCTGCGGACAGTATCCGGCAGTCTATGGACTTGATCTCGGCGGCATCGAACTCGGAAACAAGGCAAATCTCGATAACAACATCTTCGATCACATGCGGGCATCAGTCGTGGCTCATCATGAACGCGGCGGCATCGTGACCTTCTCGTGGCATCCTCGCAATCCTCTGACAGGAGGTGACGCATGGGACGTCTCTTCCGACCAGGTCGTTGCTTCGATTCTTCCTGGCGGTGAAAAGCACGAGTATTTCATGGGTTGGCTCAAGAATGCTGCAGACTTCCTGGAGTCGATAAAGACCGCAGACGGCGAGACTGTGCCGGTGATCTGGAGACCTTGGCACGAGCACACCGGAAGCTGGTTCTGGTGGGGTCAGAAACTCTGTACTACCGAGCAGTACAAGGCCCTCTGGCAGATGACCTATGACTATATGGTAGAGGAGCGCGGCCTTGACAACCTTGTGTGGTCGTATTCTCCTGGAGCAGGGGAACTTTCATCTCCTGAGGTCTATGCCGAAAGATATCCTGGCGATGAAATCGTCGATATGGTAGGTTTCGACTGCTATTTCTACAGTACCAGGGAAGACTATATGAACAAGATGAAGAATGCTCTGGACATTACCGTTGCGTTCGCCAAGGAGCATGGCAAGATAGCCGCAGTGACCGAGACCGGCTACGAGGGAATCAAGGATCCGAAGTGGTGGACCGAAGTGCTTTACGAGACGCTCAAGGATTACCCAGTATCATATGTGCTTACTTGGAGAAATGCCTGCGACGCACATATGCAGCACCATTTCTACGGTCCATTCCCTGAGCATGAGTCAGCAGAGGACTTCAAGGCCTTTGCTGCACTTGAAGATGTTATGTTGTTGTAAAGAAAAAACAGACAGATATGACTTTTGAAGAAAGAATGGAGTGGCTCAAGGCTCAGCATGAAGCCCTCATTACAAAGAAGAACGAACCTATCGAAGGCAACGGCGTATACGAGCGCTATGTCAACCCTATACTCACCGGAGACCATGCGCCCCTCTTCTGGCGCTATGACCTCAACAAGGAGACGAACCCATATCTGATGGAACGTTTCGGTGTCCATGCCGCATTCAATTCCGGCGCGATAAAGTGGAACGGAAGATATATTCTTGTGGTCCGTCTTGAAGGTGCAGACCGCAAATCGTTCTTCGCCGTGGCGGAGAGTCCGAACGGAGTCGACAACTTCCGTTTCTGGGACCGTCCGATCACTATGCCGGAATATGGTGAACCGGCAACAAACGTCTATGACATGCGTCTGACAGCCCATGAGGACGGCTGGATCTATGGCATCTTCTGTGTGGAGCGCAAGGATCCGGATGCCGCTCCTGGAGACCTTTCGGCAGCGGTTGCGGCAGCGGGTGTTGCGCGTACGAAGGATTTTGTGAACTGGGAACGTCTTCCTGACATGCAGTCCGCATCACAACAGCGTAATGTTGTCCTTCATCCTGAATTCGTTGACGGCAGATATGCCCTCTACACACGTCCTCAGGACGGTTTCATCGATGCAGGAAAAGGCGGTGGAATAGGCTGGGCTCTTGTTGACAGCATGGAAAACGTGGTCATCAAGGATGAGAAGATAATCAACTTCCGTCACTATCATACCATCAAGGAATCGAAGAACGGCGAAGGTCCGCATCCGATCAGGACAGACCGTGGCTGGCTCCACCTTGCCCACGGTGTCCGTGGCTGTGCGTCAGGCCTCCGTTATGTCCTCTACATGTATATGACTTCCCTTGAGGATCCTTCAAAGGTAATTGCCGAGCCTGCAGGATTCTTCATGGCTCCTGAAGGATGGGAATATATCGGCGATGTGATGAACGTTCTTTTCGTCAACGGATGGATTGCAGACGAGGATGGAAAGGTATTCATCTATTATGCTTCCAGTGATACCCGCATGCATGTTGCGACATCGACTGTCGACCGTCTTGTGGACTACTGCATGAATACCGAGCCGGATGCCTTCACGACAGGTGAGACAGTGAAGCGCCTTAACCGTCTGATTGACCGTAATATGTAAAAAAACACTATATTTGCAAGATAACCAAACACTGAATAATAATGACCAATTCAACCGTTGCCGGAGCAAAGGCTCCGCTCAGCCAGAAGATCGGATATGGCTTCGGAGACATGTCTTCATGCCTTTTCTGGAAGGTCTTCACGGCCTATCTTCCGTTTTTCTATTCGACCATCTTCGGTCTGAGCCTTGTGGATGCGACCTTCCTGATGCTTATCACACGCATCTGGGATGCCGTTTCCGACCCTATGATGGGTATCATCGCCGACCGTACTCAGACCAAGTGGGGCAAATACCGTCCTTATCTCCTGTGGATCTCGATTCCGTTTGCCGTGACTGGTATTCTTCTGTTCACCACTCCTGATTTCTCATATGAAGGCAAGCGCATCTGGGCATATGCTACATATATCCTTATGATGACCGTCTATACCGCCATCAATGTGCCTTATGGAGCGATGCTTGGTGTGATGACTGCCGATTCTGATGAGAAGACAGTCTTCTCGTCATTCAGGATGTTCTTCGCATATGCCGGAAGTTTCATCGTTCTGGCGGGCTGGGAGCCGCTCTGCAAGATGTTCAACAGGATGCAGGGGCTGCCTTCAAATGTAAATGACCCTTCGTCATGGCAGTATGCAATGATTGTGGTTGCCATATGCTGCTTCTTCCTTTTCCTTCTCTGCTTCAGGATGACCAAGGAGACGGTGAAGAGCATGCCTAAGGAGACCTCTGTCGGTGCTGACCTCAAGACCCTTTTCAAGAATGCACCTTGGTGGATCCTTCTTGGAGGAGTCCTTTTCTTCAATCTTTTCAACTCGGCACGTTATACTGCAGGTCCGTTCTTCTTTGCAAGTGTCATCGGTGACGGAGCCCAACTCAAGATATTCTCTTTCGAGTTCCTTTTCTATGCGGGAATCTTCTTCGCAGTAGGTGAGGTAGCAAACATGGCAGGTGTGGCAATGTGCCCTTGGATCACATCAAAGATCGGAAAGAAGAGTACCTTCATATATTCTCTGATGTGCCTTATCGTACTCAGTTGCATCTTCTTCTTCATTCCTCTGACTTCTGGAGGATATTGGCTTATGATGCTCATGCAGGTTGTCATCTCTGTCATCACCGGTATCGTATCTCCTCTTGTATGGAGCATGTATGCCGACATCGCCGATTATGCTGAACTCAAGTTCAACACTGCCTCCACCGGCCTTATCTTCTCGTCTTCTTCAATGGCGCAGAAGTTCGGTGGTGCCATCGGAGGTTCTGCCGTTACAGCCATTCTTGCCGCAGTAGGTTACAGTACTGAGGCAGGCGCTGTCCAGACCGAGACTGCCCTTGTGTGGGTAAAGGCCCTGATGAGTTTTGTTCCTGCTGCCGTTGCCGCTGCGTCCCTCTTCTTCCTGTCGCTGTATCCTCTTACCACCAAGCGTATGAAGGAGATTCAGGCGGAACTTGAAATCAGAAGAAACAATTAACAAGTAATAAAAATCAGATGAAAAGAATATTGACAACTATTCTTTTTCTTGCTGTAGTTCTTTCGGCAATGGCGCAGATACGTGTTGCTACGCCGAGCATCGAGATGGTTCTTACAGCAGAGGAAGGCAAGACTTTGAATCTTCTTTATTTCGGCAATAAACTGAACGATAATGACTTCGCCAACCTTGAACATGCAGGAGTCCTTGATCAGAACGTTTATCCGGCATATGGGATGAACTGTCCGGTGGATGCAGCCCTTGCAGTTACCCATGCGGACGGAAACATGTCGACCGAACTGGTGATCGAGAGCGTGTCCCAGGTCATGGAGGATGGCGCGCAGATTACCCGCGTGAAGATGAAGGATACCGTGTATCCGTTCTATGTTACCGTCTGCTATCGTGCATATCAGGATGTGGACATGATCGAGACATGGACAGAGATCCAGAACCTTGAGAAGAAGCCGGTTCTTCTTACCCGCTTTGACTCTGGTTATCTTCCTATCCGCGTAGGCGGTGTGTGGGCGAGCCATCTTTACGGAACATGGGCTAATGAGAGCCGTCTTGTGCAGGAGCCTCTCAACAGGGGAACTCTTACCATCAAGAACAAGGATGGAGTCAGAAACTCACATATTGACCATGCAGAGGTGATGTTCTCTCTTGACGGAAAGCCTCAGGAGAACCAGGGTCGTGTGATCGGTGCGGCGCTTTGCTATGGCGGAAACTATGAACTCAGGGTCGATACCCGCGATACTGACTATCATGAATTCTATGCCGGCATCAATCCGGACAATTCTGCCTATACTCTCGCTTCGAAGGAAGTGTTCAAGACACCGGAACTGGCCCTGACCTTCTCGAACGAGGGACTCAGTGGTGCGAGCCGCAACTTCCACAGGTGGGCGCGCAACTATAAGATCGCTCACGGTGACAAAGAAAGGAAGATTCTCCTCAACAGTTGGGAAGGCGTGTACTTCAAGATCAATGAAGAGGGAATGGATCAGATGATGCAGGATATCGCATACATGGGAGGCGAACTCTTCGTCATGGATGACGGATGGTTCGGCGACAAGTATCCGCGTCTCAATGACAAGAGTTCTCTCGGTGACTGGGTTGTTGACAGGAACAAACTGCCGAATGGAATTTCATGGCTTGTGAACAGGGCGGAAGGCCATGGCATAAAGTTCGGAATCTGGATCGAACCGGAGATGACCAACCTTGTCAGTGAACTCTATGAGGCTCATCCTGACTGGATCGTGAAGGCTCCTGAAAGAGATCCTGTAGTGGGCCGTGGCGGCTCCCAGGTGGTTCTTGACCTTTCAAATCCAGAAGTCCAGGACCATGTGTTCGGGGTTGTTGACAGGATCATGACAGAAAACCCTGATATTGATTACATCAAGTGGGATGCGAACATGTCCATCATGAATCATGGTTCGCAGTATCTCCCTAAGGATAAGCAGAGCCATCTGTATATAGAGTATCACCGTGGTTTTGCGAAGGTGTGCGACCGCATCCGTGCGAAATATCCGGATGTGACCATCCAGGCCTGCGCAGCCGGTGGCGGACGTGCCAATTATGGTATCCTCCCTTGGTTTGACGAATTCTGGGTGAGCGACAACACAGACGCCCTTCAGCGTGTCCACATGCAGTGGGGTGCGTCTTACTTCTTCCCGTCCATAGCCATGGCGTCACATATCAGTGCGACCCCTAACCACACCGTATTCCGTACCACTTCACTCAAGTATCGTATAGACGTGGCGATGAGCGGCCGTCTCGGAATGGAGATCCAGCCAAAGAACATGACTCAGGAAGAGAAGGATCTCTGTCGCAATGCCATTGCCGAGTACAAGAAGATCCGCCCTGTGGTTCAGTTCGGTGACATCTATCGTCTGGTATCTCCGTATGACGGACATCCGATCGCGTCGATGATGTATGTGACTCCGGAGAAGTCAGAGGCTGTATTCTACTGGTGGAAACTCGAGACCTTATACAACGACCAACTTCCGCGCGTGAAGATGGCCGGTCTCGATCCGGACAAGGTCTATACCGTGCACGAACTCAACAGGATTGACGACAAGCCTCTTCCATACGAAGGCAAGTCTTTCACCGGAAAGTTCCTTATGGAGAACGGACTGGAGATTCCTTACAGACATTATGTCAACTACTACAAGAGGAATGACTGGGCCAGCCGTGTCTTCCATCTTGTCGCACAATAGTATCTCATGAGTAAGTCATTGATATTACACCTTTTGCTTTCGGCGTTCATGGCATTTGTTATGATGTCATGTGCGCCGAAAGGTGTTCCTGGGGAAGGAGACGGACAGGAGTCCGAGACGCCGTCTGATCTGGATCCGGCCGCATTCGAGTCTTCATATGAGGCCATAAGGAGCATGGGGGTCGGCTGGAACCTCGGAAACACTCTTGATGCTGTATGGTGGACCGGTGGTACGGATGGAAGGGACTGGAAGGAATGGGAGACCGGCTGGGGGCAGCCTGTCACAACGCCGGAACTGATGACGATGATGAAGAATGCCGGCTTCGGCGCCATCCGCGTTCCCGTGACCTGGGGAGTCCATATGGACGCGGACGGGAAGGTATTCGACGAATGGATGAACCGTGTCAATGAGATCGTGGACTATGTCCTGAATGCAGGAATGTACTGCATCATCAACATCCATCATGATACAGGAGCTGACGAAGATGCATGGCTTGTGGCCGATCCTGAGGTCTATGCTCGTGTCAAGGGAAAGTTTGAAGGGCTGTGGAAACAGATTGCAGAGAGGTTCAGGGACTATGACCAGAGACTTCTGTTCGAGTCATTTAACGAAATGCTGGACGAAAGCAGATCCTGGTGCTACGCTTCCATGAATCTCGGATACAATGCTACAGCGGCCAAGGAGGCATATGATGCCATAAATTCATATGCCCAGAGTTTTGTGGATGTTGTGCGTGCTACAGGTGGAAACAATGCGGTAAGGAACCTTGTCGTGAACACCTATGGCGCATGCAACGGCTCCGGTACATGGAATCAGCATCTTCAGGACCCGTTGAAGTATATGAAGATGCCGACGGACAAGGTAGAGAACCATATTATCTTCCAGGTGCACTCTTATCCGACGATCGATGATATTCCTGCCATGGAGGCGGAGGTTTCGGAGATGTTCCGTCTTTGGGAAACGTACCTTGTCTCATTGGGAGGTCCGGTGATAATAGGCGAGTGGGGTACGTTCAGCGAGAATCCGTCTCTGGAGAACTACTGCCATTATGCGGATTATTTTGTCCGCATGGCGAAGGAGCGCGGAATGGGAACCTTTCATTGGATGAGCCTTTCTGACGGATTCTGCCGCTCTCTTCCAGTGTTCAGTCATCCTGAGTTGACAGAGGCCATTGTAAAGGCCTATCATGGAGACGGATTCAGTCCTGTGATACCGGTACTGGAAGATATGAACCTTAAATACAAGGTGATATACAAGAAACTCTGGTCGGAGGCAAATCTCTCGCCAGGTAATCTGTATCTGTCTGATTATAAGGGGATTTCCTTTGAATTGGAAAGTGCTCCGAAAAGCGGATCCCTCAAGGTCAAGGTCTATGGAGACAGTGAAGGAAAAGAGCAATATGAAAGTTTCAGCGGGGCGTCAGGCACTGTGTATTTCGACAAGTCCGTTCTGGGTACCAAGGCTGAAAGGGTGACCCTTCAATGTATGACAGACGAAGAAATCGAAACCGTGATAGAACGTGTGTCATTAATCAAAACCGACGGCACTACAGAAGAATGCATGCCATCGGTTTTCTGGGGCTGTGAAATGGAACTCATCGTTTTATGATGAGTTCCTTTTTTATCCTAGTGTCACTATGATCTTGTGGTCTCCAGGGGTGTGAGGAATCAGCCTGCCTTCGACCGGCTTTCCGTCGACGGTCATGCTCCTGACCCCCTTGCTTACACCGTCCGGGTTTAGGACAGTGATCTCATATGATGCTCCGCGGAATTTCCTGCGGACAGTGTATTCCTTCCACTCCGGGCAGATGCACGGGTCGATCTCCAGTCCGTCGTATGACGGCTTGACACCGAGGATGAACTGGGAGATTGCGTACCAGTTCCATGCTGCAGTACCTGTGAGCCAACTGTTCTTTGCTTCTCCAGGCTTTGCGGCATCTTTTCCTGCGATCATCTGAGAGTATACATATGGCTCGACCTTGTGCAGGGCACTTCTGTCTTCCGTATATGAAGGGCAGATCTTGCGGAAATAATCCCAGGCACGGTCTCCGCGTCCGATGACGGTCTCGCCGATGATGACCCATGGGTTGTTGTGGCAGAAGATTCCGGCGTTTTCCTTATATCCGGCAGGATATGAAGAGATTTCGCCATATTCCACATAGTATTTAGTGAATGCAGGATTGTTCAGGACGATTCCGTGTTCGCAGTCAAGGCGTTCCTTCACAGAGTCGAGAGCCTTGTGCACCATGCCTTCTTCCATGCCGATGCCCGCCATCGAGCACCATCCCTGCGATTCGATGAAGATCTGTCCCTCTTCGTTCTCGTGCGAGCCGACCTTGCGGCCGAAATAGTCATATGCGCGAAGATACCATTCTCCGTCCCATCCGTGCTTCTTCACGGCCTCGACCATGTCATCGATGAACTTCTGTGCCCTATGAGCCTCATCCTGCTTTCCGAGGTGACTGCAGAGTTCCACATAGTCGCGTCCGCATACGACGAAGAGTCCTGCGATCATCAGAGACTCGGCCTTAGAGCCTTCGGTCTTGTTTTCCGTCGTCTGGAAGGATTCGTTCGGATCCCATGAGAAGCAGTTGAGGTTAAGGCAGTCGTTCCAGTCTGCACGTCCGATCAGAGGAAGCATATGAGGGCCGAGATTGTTCACGACGTGGTCGAATGATATCCTCAGGTGCTCCATCAGGGTCACTTCCGAACCCGGTTCGTTGTCGAAAGGCACCATCTCGTCAAGGATGCTGAAGTCTCCTGTCTCCTTTATGTATGCTACAGTTCCGAAGATCAGCCACATAGGATCATCGTTGAATCCGCCTCCGATGTCGTTGTTTCCTCGCTTGGTCAGAGGCTGGTACTGGTGGTAGCATCCGCCGTCAGGGAACTGTGTCGATGCGATGTCTATGATCCTTTCGCGTGCGCGTTCAGGAATCTGATGGACGAAGCCGACCAGGTCCTGGTTCGAGTCGCGGAACCCCATGCCGCGTCCGATTCCGCTCTCGAAGAACGATGCCGATCTCGACATGTTGAAGGTGACCATGCACTGGTACTGGTTCCAGATGTTCACCATCCTGTCGAGTCTCTCCTCCGGGCTCTTCACTGAATATATGTCCAGAAGAGCGTCCCAATATGCCTTGAGTTGTGCGAATGCGGCGTCGACCTTTGCCGTGGTGTCGAAGTCGGCGATCATCCTGCGGGCCTTCTCCTTGTTGATTATCGGTGAACTTCCGCTATGAAGGAGGCCAGGTTCAGGCTCAGATACGAATTTCTCGTCCTGGGCATTTTCGACGTAACCGAGAAGGAAGATATAGTCCCTGCTCTCACCAGGAGCGAGTTCCACCTCCATATAATGTGATGCAATCGGGCTCCATCCGTGCGCAACGCTGTTTCCGGATGCTCCGGCAAGGACATTCTGAGGGTCACGGAACTCGTTGTAAAGTCCGATGAATGTCTCCCTGTCGGTGTCGAATCCGTCAATAGGGGAATTCACGCTGTAGAAGGCGTAATGATTGCGACGTTCCTTGTATTCGGTCTTATGGTAGATGACGGAACCGTCGACCTCGACTTCACCTGTAGAGAAGTTGCGCTGGAAATTCTCCATGTCGGTGGCTGCGTTCCAGAGGCACCATTCGGCAAATGAGAACAGTTTTATCTTCTTTGCCGTGGTTCCTGTATTGCGGAGCGTCATCTTCTGGACCTCGCCCCATACTCCGAGAGGAACAAAGAAGAGTACGCTTGCCTCGATGCCGTCCTTGGCACCGGTGATGCGTGTATAACTCATGCCGTGGCGGCATTCGTAGAAGTCCAGAGGGGTCTTGCATGGCTTCCATCCCGGCGACCATACCGTGCCCCCGTCATTGATATAGAAGTACCTTCCTCCGTTGTCCATAGGGACATTGTTGTATCTGTATCTGGTGATTCTGCGGAATTTGGCGTCCTTGTAGAAGGAGTAGCCTCCTGCAGTGTTCGAGATCAGAGAAAAGAAATCCTCGTTGCCGAGGTAGTTGATCCATGGCCACGGAGTCTTCGGGTCCGTGATCACATATTCGCGGTTGTGGTCGTCAAAATGACCGAATTGCTGGTTTTTCATATAAAAAAGATAAGTGCGACAACAAATTTACTATAAATTAACAAGATATTAATCAGGATGATTTATTTTTGTATAAAACAATTCAGAACATGAAGAAAATCATATCACTTTTTGTAGTTCTTGCCATCGCTGGGGTTTCAGCAGCGGCTCAGGACGATTATGTGCCTACAAAGGAAAATCTGGCGGCTCGTGAGAACTTCGAGGACATGAGGTTCGGAATCTTTCTCCATTGGGGATTATACAGCATGTTTGCCCAAGGCGAATGGTACCTCAATTACGGTCCCGATGCTCAGGAATATGCCAAGGCCGCGGGAGGCTTTTATCCTGCCGCATTCGATGCCCACGAATGGGTTAAGGCCATCAAGGCTTCGGGGGCGAAATATATGTGCTTCACCACCCGTCACCATGATGGATTCTCCCTTTTCGACACCGCTGTTTCAGATTATGATGTGATGGACGCGACTCCGTTCAAGAGGGATATCGTTGCCGAACTTGCCGATGCTTGCCATGAGGAAGGAATCGCGCTTCACTTCTACTATTCGCTTCTTGACTGGACGCGCGAGGACTATCCTGTGGGAAGGACAGGTCTTACTACAGGCCGTAAAGGCGATGCCCAGGATTATGAGTCGTACCGTAAGTTCATGAAGGACCAGTTGACTGAACTTCTGACAAAGTACGGCGACATCGGCGCCATCTGGTTTGACGGTCTTTGGGATCATGACAGCGATCCGACTCCGTTCGACTGGAAACTGCCTGACATCTATTCCCATATCCATTCTGTCAGCCCGGCCTGCCTCATCGGCAATAATCACCACCTCACTCCTTTCCCGGGCGAGGATTTCCAGATGTTCGAGCGTGACCTGCCTGGCGAAAACACCACGGGATGGGCCGCGGACCAGACCGTCAGTGCCCTGCCTCTGGAGATGTGCCAGACGATGAACGGAATGTGGGGATATAAGATCCAGGATCAGAAGTATAAATCGGTGGAAAACCTCGTGCGTCTGATTGTGCGTGCCGCTTCCAAGGGCTCGAACCTCCTTCTCAACATAGGCCCTCAGCCTGACGGAAAACTCCCTGCAACGGCTCTGGACCGCCTGAGGGGTATCGGTGAATGGATGACGGTATACGGAGAGTCTGTATACGGTACCGGCGCGACCGGCATTCCGGAGCAGAGTTGGGGCGTGACGACCAGGAACGGTGATTGTCTTTATCTCCATCTCATAGAGCCTCTGGAAGGAGTTGAATCGATATATCTTCCATTGGATGCTGCAGGAAAGTCAAAGGTGAAGTCCGTGAAGGCGATGAAGGACGGCACTCCTTTGAAATATAAGGTCACTGACGGAAGACTTGTCATCACCTTGTCTGAGGTGCCTTCTGATATCGATTACGTAATCAAAGTTGAACTTTAAACAATATCTGACTATGAAAAACATCATTTACCTGTTGGCGGCATGCCTGTTCATGCTGCCGTTATCCGTGCATGCGCAGGACGGATATGTGCCCGCTGAAGAAAATCTGAAGGCCCGCGAGAACTTCGAGGACATGAGGTTCGGAATCTTCCTGCATTGGGGAATCTACAGCATGTTCGCCCAAGGGGAATGGTATCTAGAAGAAGGCCGTCTGAATGCACAGGAGTACGCGAAGGCGGCAGGCGGATTCTATCCCGCAGATTTCGATGCCCGTGAATGGGTGAAGGCCATAAAGGCGTCGGGCGCGAAATACATCTGCTTCACATCCCGCCATCACGACGGATTCTCTATGTTCGACACCTCAGTGTCGGATTATGACATTGTTGATTCCACTCCTTTCAAACGGGACATCATTGCTGAACTTGCCCGGGCCTGCCATGAGGAGGACATCGCCCTGCATTTCTATTATTCTCTTGCAGACTGGACAAGAGAGGACTATCCTGTGGGCAAGACCGGACACCATACAGGCAGAAAAGGGGATTCGCAGGATTATGACAGTTATCTGCGTTTCATGAAGGATCAGATCGCCGAACTCCTTACAAAATACGGAAAGATCGGAGCCATGTGGTTCGACGGTTTCTGGGACCATGACAGCGATCCGACTCCTTTTGACTGGAGGCTGCCGGAAATATATGAGCATATCCATACCATCAGCCCTGCCTGTCTTATCGGAAACAATCACCATAGAGCGGTACTTCCTGGAGAGGATTTCCAGATGTTCGAGCGTGATCTTCCCGGCGGAAGCGGCTGGTCAAAGGGAAAGGCCATAAGCGACCTGCCTCTGGAGATGTGTCAGACCATGAACGGCATGTGGGGTTACAAGATCGCGGACCAGAACTACATGTCTGCAGAAGAACTTATCCGTCTTATTGTCCGCGCGTCGTCGAAAGGCTCGAACCTTCTTATCAACATAGGCCCACAGCCTGACGGAAAACTGCCTCAGACCGCTTTGGACAGACTGTCAGCGGTGGGAGAATGGATGAATGTCTATGGAGGTTCTGTTTATGGAACCGGCTCTACAGGCATCCCAGAGCCCGAGTGGGGTGTTACAACATGCCGGGATTCGTTTCTCTTCCTTCATGTCTTCGATACGCAGGATAGCGGTCAGATAGAACTCCCTGTCGATTCGATAAGCAGGAATGGCAGACTCAAGGTCAGGTCCGTGAAGGCGATGAAGGACGGCAGGCCTTTGAAATATAAGGTCACTGACGGGAAACTGGTCGTGACTTTGGCTGAGGTGCCTGCGGAGCCGGACTATGTCATAGAAGTCTGCCTGTAGACGTCATTGCCGCTCTGTCAGTTCCATGCTGATGAGGGTACGCTTGAGGTCTTTCCCCAGCGCGTATTCTCCGAAATCTATGGAACTGTCGTTCAATATGCTGCTGATGCAGAGGTCATCGCCTTTAAATATGGTGGCCTCTGCTTTTTTATGGATTTCAGCAATCTTGTCGATGGATTCCTTCGGGATCACCAGATGGCAGGGGATGATGACCGATATATGGTTGAGTCCTATGGCGTGGGCGACGGCTCTGACCCCTGCGCGGTTCTGACAAAGTCCGGCGAAGTCGCTGTAACTGATGAGGTGCGGAGAGTCTGTTCCGGTGTCTGCCGTGTCTTCGCAGTGGGTCAGTTCCCAAAGTTTCCGCCAGACCTTCTTCTGGAATTCCGTGCCGAAAAGCAGAAGGTCATCCCATCTGACATTCTTCCTCAACTGCCAGATATCCTCCATTCCGACCCTTGTGGCCGTGATTTCTCCATACAGGTCTGCACCGCCCCCGCTGCGGGCAAGCAGGGTGGAAATGACAGCAAGTTGTCTGTAGTCTGTCGATATGGCGGCTATCTTTCCGTCTATGCGGACGACAACCCATTTCCGGTCGGTATCCATCATTATGTGGTTTTGTCCCAAAGATAGATATTTCCAATGAAGTTATCAACAATTCAAAGTGTTGAAAAACAATATTTTTGTTGATAAATGAAAAATTATTCGTATATTTGCAGCCCCCAAAATAGGGGAAAGAAACATAAATTATTTATTTACAAACATTTATGCCTACAATTCAACAATTAGTTCGCAAAGGACGCGAGGTCATTGTCGAGAAGAGCAAGTCTCGCGCGTTGGATGCTTGTCCTCAGAGAAGAGGCGTATGCGTACGTGTGT
>JAFURF010000032.1 GCA_017471965.1 Bacteroidales bacterium | reverse complement strand
TCACGTATCATTTCACGGGTCCACACTTCTCCGTTAGGTACGTCATGAAGGGCGGTGACAATGCCTTCCACCCCTATCTGCTTCAACATGGCAAGAGTGATCTTGTCCTTCTTGCCGAACCATCTCCAAGTTTTCTCCATAGTCAAAAATTATTGACACAAATTTCACTGATTTTTTCGTCAATAGCAATCGTTTTTGTTGCAAAAGTGTACCATTTTCAGTCAATTGCGCAAAGAATTTGTGCTCAATACTATTTTTCACAAAAATAAGTGCAATATCAGGATAGTTTCGTAAATTTGTCTGATATATGTATTAACCGCATAAAACTGAGACAAATGAAACGCATTCTTTCCATCATCCTCCTGATATGCTCATGTTTTGCAATGGAGGCTAAACTGACTCTCTCCAACATCTGCAAGGACGGGATGGTCCTGCAGCAGAACTCCAAGGCAAACATATGGGGCTGGAGCGATCCTCGTGCAAAAGTGACCGTCACGACATCGTGGGACGGCAAGGAATACACTTGCAAGGCTGACAAGGACGGAAGATGGAGCGTTGCAGTGCTGACACCTGCAGGAAGTTATCAGGCTTATGGTCTGAAGGTTACTGATGGAAAGGAAACTGTCACAGCAGAGGATATCCTCGTAGGAGAAGTATGGCTGGCATCGGGCCAGAGCAATATGGAAATGCCTATGAGAGGCTTCTACAACTGTCCTGTGGAGAATGCTCTGGACTATGTCTGCGCTCCCCCGGCAACAGACAAGATCAGGATGTTCACTGTTCCTATCAAGCAGTCATACGAACCCCTGAATGAAGTGGATGCACAGTGGAAAGGTGCTGAATCGAATACGATTCCTGACATGAGTGCAACGGCATTCTTCTTTGCACACAGACTGAATCAGATGCTCGACATACCGGTCGGCATCGTGTCATGCGCATATGGCGGAGCCCGCATCGAGAGTTGGACTCCGAAGGAGATCCTCGAGACTTATCCTGATGAGAATCTGGACCCGGCCCACATCGAATCAATGCCTCATTACCACAGGCCATATCTGGCCTATAACGCCATGCTCAACCCTGTCAAGGGATACACAATCAAGGGATTCATCTGGTATCAGGGATGCTCTAACGTAGGCAGACACGAGCAGTTCGTGGAGCGTATGAACACCATGGTAAACCACTGGCGCGAATGCTGGAACGACAAGAATGCCGAACTTCCATTCTATATGGTGGAACTTGCTCCTTACCGCAACAAGCCGGCCACAGACATTCCTTATTATGCGCTTCTGCGCGAGGCCCAGCACAAGGCGGCCCACGAAATCGCGAACTGCGGCATTGCTGTCACCAACGACCTGGTGGAAAGTTACGAGCAGGACAACATCCACCCTGCAAAGAAGAAGGAAGTAGGTGACAGACTGGCATTTCTGGCCCTGAACAGAAACTACGGATTCAGCAGGGTTGCCTGCGACAGTCCTGAGGCGGTAAGGTGCTACAGAATGGCCAACTCATGCGAACTTGCCATAGAACTCACCAATACACATAACGGTCTCAACAGATGGATGGAAATAGAAGGACTGGAAGTGGCCGGAAGCGAGGGCATATTCTATCCTGTGACATATGCATATTTCGAGTGGGAGCCTAAGGTCCTGAGGATACGTTCCGAGTTTGTATGGGATCCTTGCGAGGTGCGTTACGGATGGGGCGATTTCAAGCCTGGCAATCTCAAGAACACCGAAGGTCTTCCTGTTGCCCCGTTCCGCATCAGAGTAGAGAAATAAGTTGATTGAAGTTAAATAAAGATATAATGTTGGAAATATGAAAGGTATATATGTATTTCTTGCGGACGGATTCGAAGTGTCCGAAGCATTGACTACTGTGAACATGCTTCGCCGAGGCGGTGTGAATGTCAAGACCGTATCCATCTATGACGACAGGATTGTGACAAGTTCAAACAGGATTCCTGTTGTAGCGGACATGGCTTTCGGAGAATTCAAGGCATCGACATCTTTCGGCCCATGCCTGCCGTCAGACGTGATGATCTTCCCAGGTGGAATGCCGGGTTCGTCCAATCTTGCTGCATTCAGCAAACTGATGGACATCATGCAGCAGCACTATACTGAAGGCGGTACTGTTGCTGCAATCTGCGCGGCACCGAGTGTGGTTCTGAGCATGCTTCCTGATCTGGAAGGCAAGAAGATGACATGCTATGACGGATTTGAAGAGGCTCTTGCAGCGAAAGGTGCCGAATACGTGAAGGAAGGAGTCGTTGTGGACGGAAACATCATTACCGGACGCGGACCGGGATGGGCTGTCGAGTTCGGTCTGGCCATCCTTGCGCACCTCAAGGGGCAGGATGTGGCAGACCGTGTAAAGGCCGGCCTGATGCTATAGACATTTCTTTCACATGCAGAAAAGAACAGACAAGATCAACTGAAACCGAAACTGAAAATGCTGGAATTTAAAGGAAAGACCGCTCTGATTACAGGAGGCGGCAGCGGCATAGGTGAGGCCATGGCCTATCAGTATGCCATGAAGGGAACAAATGTCATCCTGACCGGAAGACGGATCGAGACCCTTGAAAGAGTACAGAAGAAATGCGAAGAACTTGGAGTGAAGTCATGGTGCAAGACCGTTGACGTCGAGAAACCGGAATCCATCGACGAACTCGTCGCATGGATAAGGACGGAAGGACATCTCATCGATTTCCTTCTCCTGAATGCCGGAATATCACAGCGCGCACTGACTCTGGAGACAGACATAAGTGTGGACCGTCGTCTGATGGAAGTCAACTACTTCGGAGGCATCTATCTGGTAAAGTCCCTTAAGGATATGTTCATTGAAAGAGGCGTCCACATCGCCGTGGTATCATCCGTATCAGGCGTATTCGGATTCCCTGTCAGGTCAGCATACTGTGCATCAAAGCACGCCATCCATGGTTTCTACGAGACCATCGCTCTGGAATATCCTCAGATAAAGACTACCATCATCATCCCAGGACGCATCCATACCGACGTTTCGAAGAACGCCCTTGACGGAAACGGCAAGGCGACAGGCATCATGGACCCTGGACAGGCCAACGGATATGATGTAGACAAATGTGCCCGCAAGGCCATACGTGCCATCGCCCGCTGCAGACATCAGAAGGTGATCGGAGGCTTCGACACCATCATGGTACCGTTCTACAAGTATGTGCCTTGGCTTTTCCGCCTCATCGCACGCAATGTTTCTGCAAGATAAAATCAAGATATATGGCAAAAAGAAAAGTGATCTGCGGAGTGCAGCAGGTCGGAATCGGAGTAAGAAATGTCGAAGAATCCTGGGCATGGTACAGGAAAGTCTTCGGATTTGACATAAAGATGTTCGGAGACGAAGGAGTTGCAGAAAGAATGCTTCCATACACAGGAGGAAAGCCACAGCCAAGATACGCAATCCTGGTGCTTAACCTTCGCGGAGGCGGCGGCTTCGAGGTATGGGAACCGAGAGGCCGTGAACTCAACTATATTCAGTTCACCCCTGAGTTCGGAGACTACGGAATATTCTCATGCAAGGTGAAGTCACGCGATGTACATGCAGCATATGAGGAAATGAAGGCAAAGGGAGTCAATCTGCTCACCAAGCCGAAGAAGAATCCAGCGGGAAACGAGCATTTCTTTGTTATGGACCCTTGGAACAACATCTTCGATGTGGAGCAGGACGACTACTGCTTCTACAATGAGAACAAGGAGACCGGCGGAGGCAACGGAGCCATACTGGGAGTATCTGACATGGACAGGTCCATAGCATTCTACGGAGCCATAATGGACTATGACAAGGTGGAATATGACGTCACTGACGTATTCGACGACCTCAATGGCGTACCTGGAGGACAGTATAAACTCCGCAGGGTGATGCTCAAGCGTTCGATGCCTATCGAAGGCCCTCTGTGCGAAGTGATGGGAACCTCACATATCGAACTTGTCCAGAGGATTGAAGAAGATGGAGTACCAGCACCTCGAAAACTGTATGAAGGACGTCTATGGGGAGACCCTGGTTTCATACATCTTTGCTTCGACATACGCAATATGGAGGAAATACGCAAAGCAGTGGCTGCATTCGGGCATGAATTCGTCTGCGATGGAGGACGAGACTTCAAGATGGGCGAGGCTAACGGACATTTCACCTATATCGAGGATCCGGACGGAACGCTCATCGAATTCGTTGAAACCTTCAAGATCCCTATCCTCAAGAAACTCGGCCTCTACCTCAACCTCGAAAACCGCGACGACACAAAACCGCTCCCCGCATGGATACTCAAGTGTCTGCGTTTCATGAAGACAAAATAAGATGATATATTTCAATTCAGACTATATGGCAGGGGCGCATCCGGAAGTGATGCGCCGCCTTGTTGACACCAATTCCGAAGCGACTGTAGGCTACGGATGCGACCAGTATACAGCCCGTGCAACCGACCTCATCCGTAAGGCATGCGACGCACCTGACGCCAGGGTGCATCTTCTGGTAGGCGGCACCCAGACCAATGCTACCGTCATAGACGGCCTTCTCGCAAGACACGAAGGAGTTCTTGCTGCTGACAGCGGCCACATCAATGTCCATGAGGCTGGAGCCATCGAGGCAACCGGGCACAAGGTACTCTCATTGCCTCATAAGGACGGCAAGGTAAGCGCAGAAGATGTGGACAGATATATCAGCGATTTCTACAAAGACGAAACATACGAGCACATGGTGGCCCCGGGAATGCTCTACATTTCATTTCCTACCGAATACGGAACCATTTACACATTGAAGGAACTGGAGGACCTGAGTAAAGTCTGCCATAAGGCTCATATTCCTCTTTTCATCGACGGAGCGAGGCTCGGATACGGTCTTACTGCCGAGGGCAACGACGTGTCATTGAAAGACATAGCACGACTCAGTGATGTATTCTACATAGGAGGCACAAAGATAGGAGCATTGTTCGGAGAGGCTGTAGTCGTCACCAACCCCGCGGTACTGCCACATTTCACTCCCCTTGTCAAGCAGCATGGAGCGATGCTCGCAAAGGGACGCCTTCTGGGAGTCCAGTTCGAGGCTCTCTTTGAAGACGGACTTTATGAGAGGATAAGTAGGGAAACCGTACGTCTGGCCATGCGTCTGAAAGATGGCTTCAGGGCAAAAGGATTCGTTCCATTCATTGACTCCCCTACCAACCAGCAGTTCTTCACACTTCCGAACACACTCATAGACCGGCTGATGAAGGATGCAGGCTTCGAACTATGGGGGCCTCGCGGCGAAAAAGAAAGCAAAGTACGTTTCGTCACCGGCTGGCAGACCACGGATGCGGACATCGACGGACTGATAGGACTGCTATGACACAATGAACGCTAAGCCTGAAACTTAGCGTTCATTATTATATCGAACAGGTTCTGACATCCGTCTTCGAGAAGGTCCAGGACCAGAGAAAAGCCTTCGACACCCATGTAGTACGGGTCAGGAACATAAGGCATCTGCCTTGCCTTGAGATAACTGGCCATACGGACGATCTTATGCGTGGCCTCTACTGAAGGCGCCAGATGCATCAGGTCCTCGTAGTTCTGATCATCCATGGCGACGATCAGATCGAAGTCCAGAAAATCGAGACCGGACACCGGACGTGAACGATGCGTCAGACCATAACCCCGGTACATGGCGGCATTGCGCATCCTGCGGTCGGGAAGTTCTCCTCTATGCCCGCCATAAGTTCCGGCCGAATCGGCTTCTATTCTGTCAGACATACCGTTCTCGCGCACTATATGCTCGAAAATCCCCTGCGCAGCGGGAGACCTGCATATGTTTCCCAGGCACACGAAAAGGACTTTGTATCTGTTGTTCAGTTCTTCCATTATTTTACGATTATGCGTTCGATGCGGCGGGGAACGGAGGTGAGGATCTCGTATGGGATGGTGCCGAGAATGTCAGCGATCTCCGATATCGTAGGGTCTTCCCCGAAGATGGTCACGGTATCTCCGACCTTCGCATCCACTCCGGTGATGTCCAGCATGGACATATCCATGCATATGTTTCCTATGGTAGGTACACGGTGGCCGTTGAGCATGAACGAGGCATTTCCCCTGCTCAGATGCCTGTCGAGCCCGTCAGCATATCCGACAGGTATGGTAGCGATCACTGTTCCCTCAGGGGCGATCCTGCCGTGGCGGCCGTAACCAATGGCACCGTCCGAAGGAGTCAGAGTCTTGATCTGGAGTATCTTGCACTTGAATGAAGCCACGGGAGACAGATGAACATCCGGAAGTGCACTGATGCCATAGATGCCGATACCAAGGCGCACCATATCGAACTGATATTGAGGGAACCTCTCTATTCCGGCTGAATTAAGAAGGTGATATAAAGGCTTATACCCTATTGCATCTGATATTGCATCTGCGTTGGCCTTGAACATTGCCGCCTGAGACTCGGTGAACTGATCGCAGGACGGATCGTCAGAGGCTGCCAGATGGGAATAAATTGATTTTACACGTACTCTGCTGCAGGTCTTCAGAAATCCGACGAGTTCCGGAAGTTCTTCTGTCATGAAACCGAGACGGTGCATTCCTGTGTCAAGTTTGATATGGACAGGAAAGTCTGTCACTCCCCTTTTTTCCAGGACATCACACAGGACCTTCAGGGAATATATGTTGGGGATTCCCGGCTCAAGATTATTGTCTATGATGTCATCAAATGAGTCCGTACCGGCAGTCAGGACCATCACAGGAAGGGAGATTCCTGCCTGTCTGAGTTCTGCACCTTCAACAGGATATGCCACTGCAAGGTAGTCCGCACCGGCATCTTCCATCAGGGATGCAAATTCCACTGCTCCATGTCCGTATGCATTGGCCTTGACCAGCACAAGAAGTCTTGTACTGTCCTGAAGTCTCGACCTGAAATATCTGTAATTCTCAAGGCATCCGCTCAGGTTGATCTCCAGCCTTGAGAAGTCGTTGTTAATATACATCCGATGTCTGTCAAAAATCGTCTGCAAAAATAGCAAATATTCTGCATTATATGACCTACTGTTTCCAGCATAATTTTTGCACATATATGTAGCCGCCTTCAGAAACCACATTTCTGAAGCAAATCGGACAAAATGTCAGTATTTTGCCTTACTTTTACAGAACTATTAACAATTAAATTCATTCAAGATGAACATTTGGTTTATAATGATCCTTATAATGGCTGTGAGTTTCATCGTCCAGCAGATGCTCCAGAGCCGTTTCAGCAAGTATTCTCAGGTCGGACTCCCCAACGGAATGACAGGAGCGGAAGTGGCGCAGAAGATGCTCCGTGACCATGGAATATATGATGTCCAGGTTGTCCCTACCCGAGGAATGCTTACAGACCATTTCAATCCTCAGACCAAGACAGTCGCCCTCAGCGAGGGTGTTTATGCCAGCAGAAGCGTTGCCGCAGCGGCTGTAGCGGCACATGAGTGCGGACACGCGGTACAGCATGCGATGGGCTATGCTCCGCTCAGAATGCGTTCCGCTTTGGTCCCTGTGGTGAATTTCGCCTCCAACATAGTACAGTGGGTCCTTCTCGCAGGAGTGCTTCTCATCAACGTATTCCCGGGACTTCTGTGGTTCGGCATCATACTCTTCGCGACCACCACACTGTTCAGTTTCATCACCCTTCCGGTAGAAATCAACGCAAGCAGCAGAGCCATCTCTTGGCTGACTCAGACAGGCATCACTGACGGACAGACCCGTCCTATGGCAATCGATGCGCTCAAGTGGGCTGCATACACATATGTGGTAGCCGCTCTAGGTTCACTTGCCACCCTCCTCTACTACATCGGTCTGGCACGCCGCGACTGACAGATATCTCCATCGCTTCGCTCAGTCGATATGACAACGATAAGTAGAGGCGGTAGGGTAAGTTTGGATGGCGTGGCCGCCCGTGGCCTCGTGAGAGGCCACTGAAAAAGTATAGGAAGAATGTTACTTCATTAGTAAGATAGCATTCTTCCTTTTTGCATATATCAATAGAATTTTGTATCTTTAATTATTGAAACATAATTAGTTATGCTTAATACTCAAGGAGAAATAAAAT
>JAFURF010000031.1 GCA_017471965.1 Bacteroidales bacterium | reverse complement strand
AACGAGGACCGCATCCTCGTAAACTCTCCGAAGGTTGCAACTTATGACCTTCAGCCTGAGATGAGCGCTCCTGAGGTTACAGAGAAGCTCGTAGAGGCGATCAACACGGGCAAGAACGACCTGATCATCCTCAACTTCGCGAACGGCGACATGATCGGCCACACAGGTGTATACGAGGCGATCCGCAAGGCGGTCACCGCAGTAGACACATGTGTCGAGAAGGTTGTAGAGGCTGCCAAGGCTCAGGGTTATGTGATCCTCATCACAGCTGACCACGGAAACGCAGACTACGCAGTGAACGAAGACGGCACACCTAACACCGCTCACTCGCTCGACGATGTTCCATTCATCGTGGTGAACGCAGGCGACGAGGTTAAGGAGGTGAAGAACGGTAAGCTTGCTGACGTAGCTCCGACAATCCTCAAGCTGATGGGCATCGAGCAACCTGCTGCAATGACCGGCGAGCCGCTCGTATAAGTCTCATAAAATCAACAATCTACACATTTAAGGGTCGGAGATTTCTCCGACCCTTATTGTTTCAAGACACTGCCATTCAGGAGTTTAAGAAATACACCCCGATATTATCCTCCTGAAGTCTATTTTACATCTATTGAGTTAAGCAGTTCGAGTTTACCGTCATCTATCAGCTTTATGATCAGTTCACCAAACAGCGTGTTCTGCCATGCAAACCAAGGTCTGGTGAAATCGTACGGATCATTTACATTGAAGGACTCGTGCATGAAGCCTGTACCCGCATCCGTCCTCATAAGCATCTCGATGCATTCCTTGATTTCAGCATCATCCTGCGAGGTGAAAGCTTTCATCATGATGCTCATAGGCCAAGCCATATCGTATCCGACATGAGGGCCACCGATACCTTCTCCTTCAGATCCTTTGAAAAAATATGGATTATCTTCACTCCAGACGAATCTGCGGGTATTCTGATACACTTTGTCATTCAAAGGCACATCATCAAGGTATGCCATCGCCAGAAGACTGGGAACATTGGCATCATCCATCAGGAACCTGTTCCCAAATCCGTCGACCTCGAAGGCATATATCTTCCCATACTTGGGATGTCTGACTATAGCATGCTTCTTCAGAGCCTTCTCCACCTCATCGGCTAGTCCCAGACACTCTGATGCTGTTTCCTCGTCCTTATTGACCTCGGTCAGTATCTCTGCAGCCTTTCTCAATGAACTGACAGCAAAGAAGTTGGAAGGCACAAGAAAATCGAATGTCGTAGCGTCATCGGAAGGACGGAATGAAGACACTATGAGGCCGACCGGGTTTACCGGGTTTCCCCATCCAAGGCAACATTTAGTGTCCAGCTGACGGTCCGTCTTCCTGAGGAATCTGTACGGGCCAAGGTTATCTTTTCTCTGTTGTTCCTTCAAAGTCTTGAGAATGTTTCTGATTGCATCCTGCCATACTGTTCCGAACACAGAGTCATCACCGGTTGTCTTCCAATAATGATAGGCAAGCCTTATCGGATAGCACTGCGAGTCAATCTCCCATTTGCGTTCATGCACCTCAAGTTTCATTTCGGTCATATCACTCTGCCACTCTCCGCCGGTAGGTCCGTCATTAAAGGCATTTGCATACGGATCGATGTTGATGAGCTTGAACTGACGGTTGATCACTCCGGCGAGCATGTTGCGAAGATGTTCATCCTCGGGAGCAAACTGGATATATGGCCACACCTGCGCGCCCGAATCCCTGAGCCACATGGCATGTATGTCGCCTGTGTAGACGAAAGTGTCATACAATCCGTCCGAATCCTCACCTTTGAAGTGCACTGTCGTATCTAGAGTGTTCGGAAAACAGTTCCTGAACATCCATGCAAGCTTCGGGTTTGTAAGCAAAGATGTAACTTCATCAATCTTTGCCTCTACAGCTTCCGAGACAAAAAGTCTGTTTTCCTCCGCTGGTCTGCCTGTCTTATATTCCTGCCCCATGGCAACTGCCGTCAGGCATGATGCAAGGGCCAATATCATCAATCTTCGCATGATTTATCTTTGATTGGAGAATGAATATGGTCTGTCCTGCTGTGACACAGAACGATTCTTTGAAGGCTCGTCAGACATAGTGAAATCTATCACTGTCCCTTTCCTCAACAGGTCATGTTCAAGGTAAGTGCGGGTATATTTCCTGCCGTTCACCTTCATGCCTGACACATAGAAGTTTTCTCTCCCGTTATCCGGGGCATTGATAAGCAGAGTCTTGCCATCTGACATTGAAACCTCTGCTTTCTTGAAAAGCGGCGTACCAAGTATGTACTGGTCAGTTGCCGGGCATACGGGATAGAAGCCCAATGCCGAGAACACATACCAGGCTGATGTCTGACCGTTATCCTCATCTCCGCAATATCCGTCAGGATGGCAGGTGTAGAACTTGTCCATGACTTCGCGGATACGTTGCTGCGCCTTCCAAGGCTGGCCGCTCCAGTTATAAAGGTAAAGCATGTGCTGTATAGGCTGGTTACCATGAGCATAGTTACCCATGTTCATGATCTGCATCTCACGTATCTCATGAATTGTAAAGCCGTAATAGCTGTCGTCAAAATGCGGAGGTATGTCAAACACCTTATCCAGATTTGCATTGAATGCATCATCCCCTCCCATAAGTGCGATAAGTCCTGCAGGATCGTGGAATACTGACCATGTATAGTGCAATGCGTTGCCTTCAGTGAAGTCACCACCCCATTTCAAAGGACTGAAATTATCGGAGAAGGCTCCATCAGCCTTTCGTCCGCTCATAAGAGATTCGTCATTGCGATAGAGATTGCGGTAATTCATAGCCCTTTCCTTGTACACTCCGATCTCTTCTTCCGGCTTGCCGAGCGCCTTGCCAAGTGTATATATACACCAGTCATCATATGCATATTCAAGAGTACGGGCTGCACTCTCATTTATTCCCACATCACATGGAACATAGCCGAGCCTGTTGTACCATTCCCAGCCAAGACGTCCAGTAGAAGGGACATGGGGATGGACTGCATCCGCTCCGTGCTTTACTGCCTCCCAAAGGGTCTCGATATCATATCCTCGGATTCCCTTCACATATGCATCTGCGACTACGGAAGCCGAGTTATTGCCGACCATGCATCCACGATGTCCCGGACTTGCCCATTCAGGCAGGAATCCGCTCTCCTTATATGCATTGACCAGACCCTCCTGCATCTTCTCGTTCATTTCCGGATATACAAGATTCAACAGAGGGAACAAGCAGCGGAAAGTGTCCCAAAAACCTGTGTCTGTAAAGAAATATCCCGGACAGACTTCGCCAGTGTGCGGGCTGTAATGCACCTGCTCTCCTTCTGACGTAGTTTCAGTCAGCGTGCGTGGGAAAAGGACTGAACGGTACAGGCATGAATAGAATGTGCGTATGTTGTCTATATTGTCATCCTCCACCTTGATTCTGCCCAAGACCTCATTCCAGCGTGCACGTCCCTCTGCCTTCAGTCGGTCAAAATCGCCGTCGCCGAGTTCTTCCATATTGACAAGAGCCTGATCTACGCTTATGAAAGACGATGCAACCTTCAGGTTAACGCTCCTGTCCTCATCCAGTCTGAAGCCGACTATGGCTCCTGAATGGGCGGACTCGGACTCCATAGCCGCAGACTGGTCCACGCCATCACGGACCGTACGCACATAATCGAACGGAGCATCAGACTCTATCACGAACCAGTTCCTGAAATTTGAAGGGACACCTCCCGAATTTTTGGTAGTGTAACCTATAATCCTGTTCTCCTCCGGGATCACCTTGACATATGATCCATTGTCAAAAGCATCCACTATCAGATATGGACTCTCATCTTCCGGATATGTTATACGGAATGCTGCAGCCCTCTCGGTCGGAGTAAGTTCAACATACACATCATGATCGGCCAGATACACCCCATAATAGTACGGTCTGGCATCTTCGGCCTTGTGTGAGAACCAGCTGGCACGCTCGTCCTGACTGAACACGGCCTCACCTGTGACAGGCATGACAGCAAACTGTCCATAGTCATTTATCCATGGGGACGGCTGGTGGGTCTGTTTGAAGCCTCGGATCTTATCCGCCGTATAACAATAGGTCCATCCGTCACCCATCGTACCGGTCTGCGGTGTCCAGAAGTTCATTCCCCAAGGACGGGCTATCGCAGGATAAGTATTGCCTGTGGAAAGTGAATGCTTGGACATCGTACCCACAAGGACGCTGACATGATCCACAGGGTCAAGTTCTGAGGCTGCAGGCGCATGCGAACATGAAACGACAGCCAGACAAGCTAAAACGAATATTATTTTTCTTTTCATCATATGTTTATGGGATATCAATCTCTACAGTTTCCGAGTAATTCCATCTCTTCGTGCCGCTTCCTGCCGGAGTATCATAGTTTATTCTTGCTGCAGCACGGATAAACACCTTCCTCCCTGACGGAATAGGATTCTTAGGGTTTGAAGTAATGGTGATGGTCTTTCCGAACGAGGTGTCAAATTCATTTCCGGTATACTTGATCTCATTAGACCATCTCTCGTCCCTTGCCCTATATCCGCAAGAAGACGACTGGCTCACAAACAACTGGATGTCTGTCATGTTAAGATAAGAATCGTCATAGTTTCCACTTCTGGACACCAAGGTCTTGAAATCCTCTTTAGACACTCCCCTTGTCACCTTGACACGTGCCGTGATCACGCCGTCAGAAACCATCGCCATATCGTCAAGCTCGACTTTCAGGAATGGAGACACTTCAAATGTGAGGAACTTTTCTCCCTTCAGATGTATGTCCTGTGTCTGGTTGACTACAGGTATGCCATCCTTATCCTCCAGATAAATAGGAAGGAACGGACCGTCCACCCTGACATTATAGTCCGCTTCAAAAAGCTTGGTGTTCTGGAATGTTCCATCAGGACGGCAATAGAAATCCAGCGGAGTGACATTCCCCTCCCAAGATGTCTCAATCAGTCTGACCCTGATTCCTTCGGAACCCTGATCTGTCAGGACCGGCTCACCTGTGGCAACATCGACAACCTCACCACGCAGCGTTTCAGACGGGGCATCATAATTATCAAGCTGGAACAGCGAACATGAGGCTGCCAGCATCAGGCATAGAAGTATGGATATGTATTTTATTGTCTTCATCTTGAATTATCTGTTTGGTTGCTGATCTATATATGCACTCTTTGAAACCTCGCCTGACGGTATTGAGAAATAATAGTCAATGGTATTGAACTCAAACTCCTGAGGACGGACATTCACAAAGTGAGCATCAAAGAAATACTTGTCATTGACTGTT
>JAFURF010000030.1 GCA_017471965.1 Bacteroidales bacterium | reverse complement strand
TCATAAATGAAACTGAAGTCAATAAGTTCATCAATAAGTATATACTTGTTATCTTTAGGGATAAGCATGTCATATAAAACTGCATATTCACTAAATTTTATTTCTCCTTGAGTATTAATCATAACTAATTATGTTTCAATAATTAAAGATACAAAATTCTATTGATATATGCAAAAAGGAAGAATGCTATCTTACTAATGAAGTAACATTCTTCCTATACTTTTTCAGTGGCCTCGACACGGGCAGGGGGAGGGGCCCGCAAGATACAAGTTCCGCGATAGCGGGACGAAGTAGATTGTGGGAGGGGCCGGAGTGAGCGGAGCGAACGGAGTCCTCCGCAATCATTATCATCCTCCCTGTGTAACCATATATATAGAAAAGAGACTGACTAATCAGTCATATTTGACTTTTTAGTCAGTCTCACCAATATACTGTTTCAAATGAGAATCATTACTCTTCATATAGTCTTGTCGGATACTCATGGTTGAAGCAGGCAAGGCAGAGGTCATCACGTCTGCCGGCCTTCAGCATGCCCTCATGCGAAAGGAATGCGAGAGAATCGGCACCGATCATTGCGCATACTTCGTCCACATCGTGACTGTTGCTGATAAGTTCTTCAGGAGTATGGACATCCACTCCATAGTAGCATGTATACTTCAGCGGAGCACTTGCTATGCGCACATGCACCTCTGCAGCACCGGCCTCCCGAAGCATCTTGACGATCTTAAGCGACGTGGTACCTCTCACAATCGAGTCGTCCACCAGCACTACCCTCTTGCCCTTGACAATAGTCTTGACAGGAGACAGTTTCATCTTCACTCCCTTTTCACGCAAGGACTGCGTCGGCATGATGAAGGTTCTTCCCACATACTTGCTCTTGATGAGCCCCATTTCATATGGAAGGCCGCTGGCCTCCGCATATCCCTGGGCAGCACTGAGACTGGAATCAGGCACACCGATCACGATATCCGCATCAGCCGGAGCCTCCTGGAAGAGAAGCCTGCCTGACTCCTTGCGGTAATTGTGGACATTGCATCCTTCTATATCGCTGTCAGGACGGGCAAAATATACAAACTCCATGGCACACATGGCATGCCTTTCCGGTTCAGCATAGAACTGGCTGCGGATGCCATGATGGTCAATAGTCACAATTTCTCCCGGCTCCACATCGCGGATATACTCTGCACCAAGGACATCAAAGGCACATGTCTCACTTGCAACGACATAGCCTCCGTCCAATCGTCCGATGGCAAGAGGATGGAAACCATACTTGTCACGGCAAGCATAGATACGTCGGCCGGTCATCACCACAAAGGCAAAGGCACCGTCAATCTGATTCAAGGCCTCCTTAAGTGCGTATATTCGTGGCTGTTCTTTGTCCACACCCTGCTTCTTGATAAGGTGTGCCAGCACCTCGGCATCGGATGAAGACTGGAAAAGGCTTCCCTTATCCTCAAGTTCATTACGGAGTTGACGATAGTTTACGATATTTCCATTATTGGCCATCGCAAAATCACCGGAATTGTGATGGAAAAGGAACGGCTGGATATTCTCCGTTCCCTTGCATCCCGCATTGCTGTAACGCACATGGCCTATAGCCATCTTTCCAGGCAGTTTCGCCATCCTCTGCTCATTGAAGACTTCCGTAACCAGACCGTCCCCCTTGACTCTGTGGAACTGTCCGTCAGGAGCCACTGACACGATACCGCACCCCTGCTGGCCTCTGTGCTGCAAGGCATGGAGACCATAATACGCAAGATTTGCCGCATCTTCCACTCCATATATGCCAAGCACACCGCACTCATGGTGCAACTTGTCATCCCTATGAGATTTACTACACTTACACATATTCAATATATTTACTCGCGACCTCTGAAATAAGCAACAGCGTTATCGAAGAGAGGCTGTTCGAGTCCCTCGTCCATGATGTTCTTGAAGAGGTTGCCCTCGAAACGCTCCGTATGTCCCATCTTGCCGAGGATCTGACCGTTTCTGCTGATGATACCCTCGATCGCATAGTAAGAGCCGTTAGGATTATATGGAGATTCCATAGTCACCTCCTCATCTATAGGATCCACATACTGGAACGCCACCTGACCGTTTGCAAACAACTCGCGCGCGAATTCCTCGTTCACGACGAACTTACCCTCGCCATGACTCACGGCGATGGTATGGAGGTCGCCCACAGCGAAGCCCTTGAGCCAAGGAGAATTCACAGTAGAGACACGGGTAGTCACCATCTGCGAGATGTGACGGTTGATGTCGTTGCGGAAAAGGGTCGGACTGTCCTTGGTCACCTGACCCAGACGTCCGTATGGAAGGAGACCGGACTTCACGAGAGCCTGGAATCCGTTGCAGATGCCGAGGATGAGACCTCCACGGTCGATAAGTGCATGGATAGACTCTGCAATATCCTTGTTGTTCAGCACGTTTGCGATGAACTTTCCGCTTCCGTCCGGTTCGTCACCTGCAGAGAATCCGCCGCAGAGCATAAGGATGTGGCACTCGTCGATATTCTTCTTCATTTCTGCGATAGACCTGAAGATATCGTCTTCTGTAAGGTTGCAGAACACGCTCATGCGAACTTCTGCACCGGCATTGCGCCAAGCCTTGGCAGAATCATAGTCACAGTTTGTGCCAGGGAATACAGGCAGATAAGCGATAGGCTTCTCTACCGGCTCGCCCTTGTACTTAAGGTCTGACTTCTTTGCCTTGAACGGCTTCACGCCATCAAGACCTGCTGGCTTCAACTTCTTGTTGTAAGCGTCCGCAGTGTCAGGATAAACCTGGGCGAAACGCGCACCATTTGCATCGATGAGTTCGAAGATGTCGAACTTCTTTCCGTTTATCACGAGTTCGCTTTCCTCACCGTCGGTAACCTCACCTACAAGTATTGCGTTCGGATAATCAAGTTCTTCTTCAGACTCGACGAGGATCGAACCGTATCCGTAGTTGAAAAGTTCCTTCTCGTCATATGTGATCCTGGCGTCAAGACCGTTTCCGAAAGACATCTTGCAGATAGCTTCGGCAAGTCCGCCGAATCCGAGAGCATATGCGGATACTATGTTTTCCGCCTGCACCTGCTCATGGACGAACTTCCAGTTGGCCTTGAGCTGCTCTACATCTGGCATATGATTCTCGAGCGGAGTATGCCTGATGAGATAGAGCCTGTTGCCCTCGTACTTGAGTTCAGGCGAAATCACCTGCTCTGCATCCACCGTCGTGATACCGAATGCCATGAGCATAGGAGGTACGTTGATGTTCTCGAAAGTACCGCTCATCGAGTCCTTTCCTCCGATGGACGGAAGGCCGAACTCCACCTGCATCTTGAGCGCACCGAGAAGAGCCGAAAGCGGCTTGCCCCAAGAGGTGCGGTCGGTCATACGTTCGAAATATTCCTGATAAGAGAAGCGCATCTTCTCATATGAAGCACCTGCTGCCACCACTTTCGCACAAGCCTCCACAACAGCATATGCAGCACCGTGGTACGGGCTCCATGACGCAATGAAAGGATTGTATCCGAATGCCATGATGCTGGCTGTATCCGTATAGCCGTCAACAGGAAGTTTCTGCACCGACACCTGAGTCTCTGTAGTCTGGAGCATTCCTCCGAAAGGCATGAGGACTGTAGAACGTCCGATGGTCGAGTCGAACATCTCGATAAGGCCCTTCTGGGAAGTCACGTTAGGATCCTGGAGGTTATTGAAGATCTTCTCCTTGAGGTCAGCACCTTCAACATTGCGCTCGAACGGATTCTTCTGCTCCACGGCACCTACTGTAGCCTTGGCATAATGCTTTGCTCCGGCGCTGTCGATGAATTCGCGTGAAAGGTCCACCACCATCCTGTCGCCGTTGAACATGCGCATGCGGCCTCTGTCGGTCACGTCTGCGACATGGGTCACTTCCACATTCTCACTGGCGCAGTATGCCATCATCTCTTCCTTGTCCTTGGCCTCGATGACGATGGACATTCTCTCCTGCGACTCACTGATAGCCAACTCAGTAGAGTTCAGTCCGTTATACTTGACAGGAACCCTGTCGAGATATATGTCGAGACCGTCAGTGAGTTCACCGATCGCCACGCTGACACCACCGGCACCGAAGTCGTTCGACTTCTTGATGAGCCTTGTCACCTCAGGACGACGGAAGAGTCTCTGGAGTTTTCTTTCTTCTGGCGCATTTCCCTTCTGAACCTCACTTCCGCATGTCTCGAGGGATTCCTCCGTATGCTCCTTAGACGATCCTGTGGCACCGCCCACTCCGTCACGGCCAGTACGGCCTCCGAGAAGGAGGACGATATCTCCCGGTGCAGGACTTTCGCGGCGCACGCTGTCGGCCTTCACTGCACCTACTACTGCACCCACTTCGAGACGCTTAGCCACATATCCTTCGTGATAGACCTCGCGGACATGGGTTGTCGCAAGACCTATCTGGTTTCCGTAACTTGAATATCCGTGAGCCGCCTTGCGCGATATGATGCTCTGAGGAAGTTTGCCAGGAATTGTTTCGGCAACAGGCTGATATATGTCTCCCGCTCCCGTCACGCGCATTGCCTGATATACATATGCACGGCCTGACAGAGGGTCACGGATGGCTCCTCCAAGACATGTAGCGGCACCTCCGAACGGCTCGATCTCGGTAGGATGGTTGTGGGTCTCGTTCTTGAACTGAAGGAGCCACTTCTCTGTAGTCATCTCACCTTCGTCGTCCACGATGTCCACATCCACATATATGCTGCAGGCGTTGTTCTCCTCGCTGACTTCCATATCATCAAGAAGTCCCTTTGACTTGAGGTAACGCGCACCTACCGTAGCCATATCCATGAGGTTCAAGCCCTTATGTTCGCGGCCGAGTTCCTTGCGGATCTTCATGTATAGAGAGAGGGTACCATCGATCTCATCCTTGAGGAAAGACTCCTCCACCTGGATATCCTCCAGTTCAGTGGTGAAGGTGGTATGGCGGCAGTGGTCGCTCCAGTAAGTATCAAGGATGCGGAGTTCGGTCTCGAAAGGATCGCGGCCTTCAGACTTGAAATAATTCACAACCTCACGGAGGTCATCTGCATTCATTGCAAGTCCCATCTTCCTGCAGTATGGCGCAAGTTCCTCCTCCGTCAATGCAGTGAGGCCTTCAAGGACCGGTACCGGTGCCACTTCAGGCTGCTCGAGTGCAGTGAGTTTCGAAAGGTCCTTCTCACGCGACTCGACTGCGTTGATGTAATATTTCTTTATCCTTGCCACAGTCTCATCGGAAGTGTCGCCAGGAAGGATGATGAGTTTTGAACTCTTTATGCTCACCTTGGCTGTAGGATCGATGAGACGCACACAGTCAACGGCAGAAGCCGCACGCTGGTCGAACTGCCCCGGAAGGTACTCCACGGCAATATATTTTGCTCCTGAAAGGTCACATTCATCTGTGACGCTGTCAGTCACGACCTCACCGAAGACGCTGTATCTGCTCTTCTCAAGAAGTTCCTGCGAAAAGCCGAAGAGGTCATAGACATTAAGCAAACGCAGCGTTCCGAGATCGATCTGAAGGTTTTCGTTCAGTTCGCTCAGAAGGCTGCGTGCCTCCACCTGAAATTCAGGGTATTTTTCTACAAATATGCGATAGTTGCTCATAGTCTTATATTGTTGCTTCAAGAACTTTCTGGGTCTGCTCCTTTCTGAACTGGTCAAGTTTCGCGGCCAGTACCTCATCTGTCAAGGCAAGAATCTGTGCAGCGAAGAGACCTGCGTTCTTCGCACCGTTGATGGCCATGGTCGCTACTGGAATGCCTGCAGGCATCTGTACGATGGACAGAAGAGAATCCATTCCGCCGAGGGCCTTGGTCTGGATCGGCACTCCGATCACAGGGACCGTGGTCATTCCTGCAACCACGCCTGCAACATGGGCTGCTCCACCCGCTCCGGCGATGATCACGCCTATTCCTTCCGATTTTGCTGACTTTGCGAATTCGCACATGAGGTCAGGAGTCCTGTGTGCGCTGATAACCTTCTTTAACACCTCGACTCCGAATCCTTCGAGGACATTGATCGCCTGCGACATGATCTCAAGGTCGCTGGTCGAACCCATAATGATTGCGACTTTCATACATTTCTGAATTAAGCCGCAAATATAGTGAAAGTTTTATTTATTTGATTACATCAAAGGACAAAAACTCCCAGTACTTCCTTAAGCACATGTTCGTTTATTCCGGCATCCAGAGCCGCTGTCTTCTTCAAAGATTCATCCATAGCGAATGCTTTCTCCAGACAGGCCTTCACATTCTGCTTTTCTCCCAGAATGTCATCTCCGCAGACAAGGCATATCGCCCGGGCCTTGAGGTACCATTTCATGGCATCTCCGTCATCCATTCCGTCTATCCTGGCAAGGGTTGCGTCTCCCACATTCCTCTCATACATATCCATCAGGACATCGTTTCTGACAGATGTGGCACGTATCTGAGCGATGCCGTCCTTTCCGGACGGTTCCCCGCCCGCAAGGCATTCTGAAACTTCCTTCAGGCCCGCATACTGTTCCGGAAGCATCTTCGCGAGCGAAGAGGCCCTGCCGTTTTCTCCGGCCATCATGAGCATGACCACATGATTGGCAGACATCTCGTCATGAACATCCTCATCCGGCTCCATTGCTGCGAAAGGCGCCAGCAGAAGAGTATCGGCGCAGCCCTTCCTGATATAGACAGAAGCAAGAGTATTTGCCGCATAGTCCCAGGTCGAGCCCTCCAGAACAGATGATTCTTCCAGAGCCTGAAGGCATATTCTCTCCCTTTCGTCGTCATCGTCCGCATAACTCAGAAGACCGAGATACTGACTGCGCGAGAACCTCCTGAGAGTATGGAATTCATATCTGTATTCCACTCTTTCCATATCCTCCAGCATCGGCAGGACAAACTTCTCATATTCAGGCATAGAAGACAGTTCAATTATCTGTGCATCAGGATCATCCGGATACTTCCTCACCACCTTCCTCATCTTTTCGGCAACCTCTGGCATGTCATCTTCAATGGCATCGGCCAATTTCGACAGCACCACCACCTCTGAGGTACGGATCACACGGACATCCTTGTTTATCCTTTCACCGAAGATACCTCGCAGGTCACCCATGACTTCCTCGACGCGCGCATCTGCCGCTGCCATGTCCTCTGCATACGTCGTCTTCGGCGCAACCACAGCCTTGATATACAGGCCGGCCAGAGTATAGGCCGAATCCTTGAGCATTTCCGGCACCTCACCGTCATACTCTCCCTCAAGAGTCAGTTTTCTCCTGACCGGCTTACGCTTGTTCTCCACCGGCTCTTCCGGAACCCACTCGTATGGAGCGAAACGACTGTCCAGATACTTCAGAGGACGGTCTACACGATTGGTCATTATATGGAGGGTGTCGAGACCGCTTACTGTGCCTGCATTATCCAGAGATATCGCATAGTCAAGAGAGAAGCACCTGTCTTTCCAGAGTTCCGTATCGATGGAATCCTTTATACGGACAACGGAAGTAGAATCCACCAGAGGCTTGAACTTTCTGGCAAGGTCAAGCAGGGTGTCTGACGGAGCCAGACCTTTTGCCATTGCCTTCTTCTTCATGCGGCGGTAGCCTTTGCCGTCACGCACGACAGGTACATGGCGGGTCAGGACCTCACCGGTCTCCACATCCGTCATGATACGTTCCACAACTATACGGCAATTCTTCCTGTCTTCTCCACGATAAGGGAAATGGTAGTTGAAATCAAGTCCCATCTTCACACCGGACGGCCTGACGCTTCCAGATCGGACAGGGGCGACAGAATATGCAGAAAGATCAATTGAAAAAGCAGGCTTCTCATCCTTCTTTCCTATGCTCACACTGTTGCGCCCGCAGACTTCCTTAACCACTATCTTCTTTGTATCCGCAAAATAAAAAAGAAGGGCTCCGCTGCTCAGGACCGGCAGCATATATCTTCCGGATGCATCGGTCATCGTCTCCACCACATCACCTTTCGTCCTGGCCTTCAGCGGACTACGCGACTGCAGAAGGGCATCTCTGCCTACATTGGCATCATCAATCGAATCAAAGCCATATACCATGACCTTCTGCATCGGCTGACTGGTCAGGGTATCTATCACATAGCCGTATACCGGACGATAGATGCTTTCAGGAGAAAAAGCCTTACGGCTCTGAGCATGGGATGGATTAACGGTAGCGAGAAGTACCAGAAGGGATATGATGGCGGCCAGTCTTTTCATAATTAAAGGTTTCAGAACAAAATGCGGTCAAAGGTACTGATTATTTCACTATATTTGCAGATTGGAGTGAAAAATCATAAAACAATGAGAGATTTATATATAACCAATTCGCTTTCGAGAAAGAAAGAAATCTTCAAGCCCATCAATGAAGGACATGTAGGCCTTTATGTCTGCGGTCCGACTGTATATGGAGACGCGCACCTCGGCCATGCCAGACCCGGCGTGACATATGACGTGTTCGTCAAACTCCTCCGCCATCTCGGCTATAAGGTAAGATATGTCCGCAACATCACCGACGTAGGACATCTTGAGCATGATGCGGACGAAGGAGAGGACAAGATTGCAAAGAAGGCACGTCTCGAACAGTTGGAGCCGATGGAGGTGGTCCAGAGATGCACTCTGGCCTACCATGAGGCGATGAGGATGCTCAATGTGGCGCCTCCTTCGATCGAGCCACGTGCATCCGGGCACATCATCGAGCAGATCGATCTCGTCAAGAAGATCATCGAGGCCGGCTACGCATATGAAAGCAACGGTTCGATATATTTCGACGTCCTCAAATATGACAAGGGCCACAGATACGGCGTGCTTTCAGGACGCACTCTCGACGAAGTGAAGGAAGGCACACGCGACCTTGACGGACAACAGGACAAGAGGGCTTCATACGATTTCGCCCTTTGGAAGAAGGCGTCACCGGAGCATATCATGCGCTGGCCTTCGCCATGGAGCGACGGCTTCCCTGGCTGGCATCTCGAGTGCTCTGCAATGAGCGAGAAGTATCTCGGCAAGGAGTTCGACATCCACGGAGGAGGAATGGACCTTCTTTTCCCTCATCACGAATGCGAGATCGCGCAGAACACAGCGTCACGCGGCACCAGTGGAGTGAAGTACTGGATGCACAACAACATGATCACCATCGAGGGCAAGAAGATGGGCAAGTCATTGGGTAACTTCATCACCCTTCCTGAACTTTTTGCAGGAAGACATGCCAAACTGGAGCAGGCATATTCCCCTATGACCGTAAGGTTCTTCATCCTTCAGGCTCACTACCGCGGCACTCTTGATTTCAGCAACGAGGCACTCCAGGCGGCAGAGAAGGGACTGAAGAGAATCATGCAGGCATACAAGGACCTCAAGGCTCTCGCTTCTGCTGTCGGAGTACAGGCAGCGCCCGGCCTGGCCTACGGAGAGTTCATTTCTGCCCTTGCACCGGATACAGTCACCGCTACAAACGCTGAAGTGCGTGAACTTGTAGGAAATGTCTATGACGCTCTATGCGACGACCTCAATACGCCTATAGCCCTGTCACATATCTTTGATGCAGTCCGCATAATAAACACCGCGAAGGACAGGAAGATGACTCTTGATGCAACCGACTGCAAGGCTCTTGTGGACCTCTTCGACAACATCGTGTTCGGAGTCCTCGGCCTGCGCGATGACGAGAACGAAGGCGGAAAGGCAATGCAGACTATCGACGGACTCATGCAGATGGTTCTCGAACAGCGCAAGGCGGCAAAGGCGGCAAAGGACTGGGCTACCAGCGACCGCATCCGCGATGACCTCAAGGCTCTCGGCATCCAGATCAAGGATACCAAGGAAGGAACCGAATGGACACTGGAATAAACTTGCAGCAGGTCTCTACCTGCTTTCAGATATTTTCGGCAAAGTAACCACAAAAGATGCACCACCGAGGGCGAATGATCTCTGATAACGGATCTCGCCCTCGCATTTTTCTATGATGTTTCTGCATATGGCGAGTCCTAGACCTGTACCGGAACTCTTTGTGGTGAAGTTAGGAGTAAAGAGTCTTACCATGTTCTCTTCGCTTACTCCAGGGCCATTGTCATCGAACACAATGTCGTAATACCCTTCCTTTGTGCTGTTTCTGAGGCAGACCAGCACTTTTCCTGTTTCCGGTTCTTCGCCTCTGTCCAAGGCTTCCTTCTGCTGTATTTCCACAGCCTGGACGGCATTGGTCATAAGGTTGACAAAGACGCGGATCAGTTGAGGCTTAGGCGCCATTACCATTGCCCCTTCCATACCTATATAGTCCAGACGAATGTTGTCCTTGTTGTCGAAGATGGTCAACTGATCCTTAAGGGTCCTGTCAAGGTCTATCAGAACAGGCTCCTCGCTATAGAGTTTTGCAAAGGTCGAAAATTCGTTTGCAGTCTCAGTAAGGATGTCTATATGTTCAAGGACTATGGCAGACACCTCGTCAAACCTTTCCTCCCATGCAGGATTGTTGTTGGTCTTCATCCTGATCAGGCGCTGTAACTGTAGTTTGATAGGAGTCAGAGGATTCTTGATCTCATGGGCGACCTGACGGGCCATCTGGCTCCACGCCTTGTCTCTTTCAGCCTGCGCCAGTTGTCTGGTCGAGTCAGACAGGTCATGTACCATTCGGTTGTACGCATCCACAAGTGAAGATATCTCATCATCCCTCTTATAGATGATGTATTCAAGATTATGCACATCCGCCACATTCATCTTCTTTCCCATTTCGATCAGTGGCGAGAAGAGGGAGTTCACTTCCCTAGTACTGAAAAGAAGTGAGCCTATCAGCAGAAGTATAAACAGATTGATGATCATGGCCGCATGGAAGAAGGCCTCCCTGCGGAAGTCATAGTTCCGGTCCGTATATGGCACTCCTATGATGGTCAGGAGTTCTCCTTGGTCATTGAATACAGGAGCATACATCGACCAGTATTCAAAGTCGTTGATGCTTTCTCTATGGATAAAGTATCTCTGGTTCAGATGCCGGATGTTGTGGAAGGCCTGCTGGTCAATACGGCTTCCCAGAATCATCTTCTCGAACACCTCTGGTGTCGTTGACTTGAACACCTTGCCTGCAGGGGTATAGAGGGTTATGTCCGACTTGGTCGTGTTGCCGATTCCTTCAAGGGCTGCAGTCATATCCTGACCGGTGAGTTCCTGCCATGTGCCCGCCGACCGCACACGGTTCTCGACAAGAGCCTGGATCGTCGTTATCTTGGTGGACATAAGGTCATTCATGTTGGCCTTATTCCTCCTATACACAAAGAGAACGCTGATGACTGTCATGCTTGCCAGAATCATGAAGGATGACACGAACAGGATGGAATTGATCCTGGTTCTGAAATAATTGCTTCTGAAAGCCTTCTTCTTTTCATCGTTGCGCGCAAATATATAAAGAAGGGCAGAAAGGGCAAGGAACAGATAGGAGAACGATATGAAGTATACCATGGCTCCGCGCTTAGGGCGCGAAATCACTATAAATTCATCCTCGCTTACGAGATAGAGGAAATGGACATGATTGTTGAGTCGGAGAACCTCTTCTTTCTTCTTGTAAAGGTCGCCCTTGTCCACATGCGAATATATCGTAGGGTATGGATAGTTGCCCTTGTACGACATGAGTCTGTCGGACGAGTACTTTGCATAAGAATACAGATTGGGGATATTTATTCCTCCCGGGTTGGAGAACTGCCCGAGAAGACTGTAGTATCCTCTGTCCTCCCTGTTTGAGTCAGGTTCGATTTCCAGAAGCATTCTGGTCAGACCGGCCTCCTTCGAATAAAAGACGAATGTCCCGGCGTATTTGCTGCGGCCCTGACTGTCTGTAATGAACAGGAAGTTTGAGCCTGGGGCAATAGCAGTTCCTGCGCCTACGATTTCATTGAAATACGCAATACCTCTCTTGTCTGTATCCTTGAACAGGAGCAGTTTCATGTTGTAACCCTGACGTGTACGGGTCAGATAGTATTCCGAAATTCTGTTGAGAAGGATATTCTGAGTGTTTTCCAGTTCGGCAAGCGATGCTATAAGTTGGTCTCCTGCAATCTGCTCCTCTACAGAACGTAACTGAAGTTCCAGACCCAGGTCTCTTTCAACAGCAAGACGGTTCGCCCATACCATGATCCTGTCCTGCTCCTTCCGGAATCCGAGCACAGCAGAAACAACAGTGAAGTACAATGAGCAGAAAAAGGCGAAGATGGCCAGATTCCGCACCTTGAAGACATTGTATCGGAAGCCGTAGACCTCTCTCATCACAGGCTGGAGAGCCTGAATCATGAGCATGATGCAGAAAAGAAGGGCCGTATAGGAAAGATATACCAGAACGGTATATATGATTTCACTGTTGCCCCTGTACAGTTCCATGCTGATATTGGAGTTCATTATCAGACTTTCCAACGTGATACTCGTATAGACCAGAGTAGCCGAAGCGAGCAACAGGCATAACAGGCCATACAAGAACAGGTTCCTCTTTCTGTTTTCTCTTTTTGCATGAATGATTCTGGCGATATTCTCCCTCATCATATACGTGCAGAGGTGGAATATCGTGATGAAGGTATTCAGAAGTATCAAGGCTCCAAGAGAGAAAAGAACGGGACCGTCCGCGTACAGGGTCGGAGAAAACAATTCTTCAGACCCGCTCATCTGCATTTCCCATATATATGCGGCTGATGTAAGAGCGGCCAGCATGAACAATACGGAGAAGTATACCTTGAAAGTCCTGTGTCCTGAAAGATACAGTATGGAAGACAAGGCAAGAAGGAGCAATGCAAGCCATCTCAATATCGAATTGTCGAAGAAAGGAGCAGCCTGCCCTGTATCATACATCACCTTGAAAAGAGGTATTTCCCCTATGGATATCACATAACCGCCGCTACTGGTAATTGGAGCGACTGAATATCCCTTGCCCAGACGCAGATGACGATTTACTCCGTTTTCGGATATCCTCAGGTCATCTATAAGTGCATTCTTTATCTCAAGACCGGCAATCACCTTCACATTCCCTTCCGCTTGAACCGACTTGATGACAAACCACTTGGGACCGAGATTCATGTATGAGACCTCTCCCGTGACATCTGCCAGAGGCGAATGCAGGCGGTTGTTGAAACTGGTCAGTCTCTGAGTCACCAGACGTGTACTGATGTTGTCATTCATCAGCGGAAACTGGTTGCTCCATGACTGCAGGGAGTCATTCTCATATCTGTATATGACCATGTCTTCCGGAATTTCCCCCAAGCATCCGTCTGTCCCGGAAAGTGCATCCTGAACGTATCTGTCCAGTACCATGAGCCTTTCTTCCAGCCGCTCCTCAGTCTTCGCAGAAATGTTCTCCAGATTGTTGTCTCCACTGTTTCCAGCCAGTGAGAGCAGAAGGAGAAAAAGAGCAAGGAGCAGCAGAATGAGCGGAAGTCTTTTCTTTTTGAAATCTCCGTTTTGCATAGTCATTCGTGGTGGTATGGTTCGCCTTTCATTATGGTGAAGGCCCTGTATATCTGTTCTATGAAGATCGCTCTTACCATCTGATGGGAGAATGTCATCCTCGAAAGTGATATTTTTGAGTTTGCCCTGCCATATACCGCATCAGAAAATCCATATGCTCCTCCTATGACAAAGACGATGTCCTTGCCTGCATATGATATCTTGTCCTGTATGACCTTTGCAAGTTCCACAGATGAGTACTCCTTTCCTCTCTCGTCGAGCAGGATGAGGTCATCCGCAGGACGGACGTTCTTAAGTATAAGTTCTCCTTCGCGTACCTTGATCTGGTCCTTGGTCAATGACGACACGTTTTTCAGTTCGGGAATCTCCACGACAGAAAACGGGATGTAATGCTTGAGGCGAGACAAATAGATGTCCATACCCTGCTTCACCCAGTCCTTGTCCGTCTTCCCGACAGTAAGCAATGTGATCTTCATCGTTTTATACTGCAATAATCGTACAAATATACATAATTTTCCGTATGCCCCCTTCTTTTTTGTGCGGCTCGAAATTTGCAGTATCTTTGCACCAGATTCAAGGTCAAATTATGGGCAAATATATCATAGGCGTATTGGCTGCATCAATCGCAGTACTTTCCTGTGCAGGTCTGTCAGCACAGGACAGAAGTTACGATGTATTCAATCCGATAGCCAAATATCTGGCAAGCGGAGATGCAGAGAAACTGTCCGCATGGTTCTCGGACAATCTTGAAGTGACGATATTCTCCACTTCCAATGACTCCAGCCGCAATCAGGCAAGGCAGATAATGAAGACCTTCTTCAGGTCATACACTCCACGATCCTTTGAAATCACCCATAAGGCAGGGCGCTCCAACATGAAATACGCCCTTGGAACACTTAATGCGGGAGGAGAAATGTTCATGGTGACGATCTTCGTCAACTGTATGGATACGGACTTCAAGATACAGCAATTGAAGATAGAAAGGATAGATTAATGAAAAAAGTTGCTCTTTTCGAGCAACTTTTTTCATTATTCCATGGTGAGTTCCACCGGGCAGTGGTCCGAGCCGAATATGTCTGTAAGTATCCTGGCATCCTTCAGCCTGTCGCGGAGACTTTCCGATACTACGAAATAATCGATACGCCACCCTGCGTTCTTCTGCCTGGCCTGGAAACGGTATGACCACCATGAGTATATATCCTTGGCATCCGGATAGAAATGACGGAAGGTGTCGATGAATCCTGATCCGAGAAGTTCAGTGAACTTTCCCCTTTCCTCATCTGTAAATCCCGCATTGCGTCTGTTGCTCTTCGGATTCTTGAGGTCTATCTCCTGATGGGCCACATTGAGATCTCCGCATACGATCACTCCTTTTGTCTTACCGTCCTTTCCGGGCTTTGAGGCTAGGCTGCAGAGGTAGGCCCTGAAATCATCCTCCCATCTCATTCTGTAGTCCAGGCGTCTGAGTTCATCCTGTGAATTCGGAGTGTAGACACATACGAGATAGAAGTCTTCCATCTCAAGAGTTATGACGCGGCCTTCATGGTCATGCTCATCCATCCCTATGCCATAGGTCACATCCAGAGGCTCATGCCGTGTATAAACCGCAGTTCCGGAATAGCCTTTCTTGTCAGCATAGTTCCAATATGAACGGTATCCTGGAAACTCCAGATCAAGTTGCCCTGCCTGCATCTTTGTCTCCTGGAGGCAGAAGAAGTCTGCATCCAGTCCGACAAATATGTCGGCGAACCCTTTGCCGCATACAGCCCTCAGGCCGTTTACATTCCATGAAATGAATCTGTACATACTCCTGAGTCTTTATCATCTGCGGCCGCTGTCGGCGATCATGCCCTTCAGAGTCGCATTGAACTCATCGGAAGCAGCAAGGGCCTCAACTGTCAGGTGCATGCGGTAGCGCCAGTAGTGGCGTGAGTTTGCAGGCACATTGATCCGTTCCTCATTAGGATTGTTCCTGCGCAGACCTGCATCCATTGAGAGCCAGTCCTGAAGCGGAAGCACGGTCAGCATCGCAGGAGACCACAGGTGCTGGTCAAGAATCTGGCGGCAGATCCAAGGCTCGCAGAAATATGGAGCATCGCCCTGTCCGCCGAGCATCTCGTGCCAGAACATCTCGGTCACCTGACGGTCTTCCTCCCACCATGCACGGATAGGATTCATGTCATGTGTGGATGTCGTGCAGACCGAAAGATATGGATACCATGCAGGGTTGGCGAAATTCACTTCCACAGACTTCGGCATACGCTGGATCTCAAGCGAAAGGATCCTGAGATCTGCCATCACCTGAGGTACAGTGGCAGGAATCATTCCGAGATCCTCTCCACACGCCAGCATTCCTGTCGAATCAAGAAGGGCAGGAAGTTTCATCATGGCCTTATCCTTCCAGAACTCGTTGTTGCGACGGTAGAAGAAGTCGTTGTAGAGGCGGTCAAAGGCCGCACGGCGGTAAGCGTCAAGAATGTGGTATGACTGGGTGTCGCGCGCTCCGATCTTAGGATGGTAATGACCTTCCTGACGCGGATCCTGAAGGAAGAGTCCGTCATCATTCACATCAAATCCCTGGTTCTGAAGTTCATGCGCAGGATAAGGGAGTGCAGGATTGAAATATCCGTTCAAGCCGCTCTTTGTCCACATAGGGATCTCCCATATGCGGAAGAAGCCGAGGATGTGGTCGATACGGAAGGCATCGAAATACTCCGACATCTTTGCAAGACGCGATTTCCACCATGCATATCCGTCTTCCGCCATCTTCTCCCAGTTGTATGTAGGGAAGCCCCAGTTCTGTCCGTCTGCAGAGAATGCATCAGGCGGTGCACCTGCCTGTGAATCCATGTGGAAGAGTTCCGGGTAGAGCCATGCATCCACGCTGGTACGGCTGATTCCGATAGGAAGGTCTCCCTTGAAGATGACACCCTTTGAATGAGCATACCTGCAGACCTCCGATAACTGAAGGTCAAGGTGGTACTGGACGAAGCACCAGAAGTCAATGTCCGTCCTGTGCTCCTCGCAGAATGCACCTACCTTCTTCTTATTGTATTTCGCATATCCCTTCCACTTCGAGAAGTCAGGAGTGCCGTTCTGGTCACGCAGGACGCAGAATGCCGCATAAGGGATAAGCCAATGGCTGTTCTTCTCCACGAACTCCTGATAGTCCTTCTTTGCCGAAAGTTTCTTGAACGTCTTGTCGAAAGCCTTGCGCAGAAGAGAAAGTTTCGCATTGTTCACTCTCTCGTAATCAATCTGCTCAAGAGCATTGAGTTCTGCCTGAAGGGCCTTGTATTCCGCATCCTCCTTCACACCCGCCGCAGGCAGATGGAGGAACTGAGGATGAAGAGCAAAAGTCGAATTAGGGTTGTACGGATATGAATCCTCCCATGTATGAAGCATGGTGGTATCATTGATAGGCAGTAGTTGGAGAATGCTCTGACCGGTCTCTGCAGCCCAATCCACCATCTTCTTCAAGTCGTAGAACTCACCCACTCCGAAGTCATCCTCCGTACGCAGAGAGAACACCGGGATCGCTGTACCGGCACCCTTCCAGTCGCGACCGCTGAACTTCACCTGAAGATCGGCCTCAACTGTGAACTCATCCTTCTGAGGCACATTCACAAGCCATCTGTTCTCATGGTCTTCCCATGCAACCGGCACGAGGGTCTCCTTGTCAGCAATCAGAAGTTTGTATGCAAACGGCTCGGCCACATTCAGAGCAAGAGTCCACACAGGGAAACGGGTATCATCGAAAGGAACCACCTTTGTCCAGTCCTTCAAAGCCTTTCCGCTGCCTGCCAGGGCAAGCACTTCACCAGGACGGAGGGAAGGAGCAGCCACCTGAATGATGACATTCGCATCTTTAGGAGCCTTTGACGCTTTTGACGGTTTTCTGCCGAAGATGGCATCTGTAAATGCCGATGAATAGAAAGGAGCATCCTCAGGACGGTCTATCCATCTGTCATAGACATTGACAACTTCCGGCTTGGCGCCTTCCGGAATGCTCAATATGTGCTTCTTCCATTCTGTGCGGACGGTCTGTCCTCCGCAAACCACCTCATATCCGTATTCCGAAACCTTTGAGGCATTCACGCGGGCCACTTCGCCCTGCCATAGACCGTCAGACACATATGAAAGAGGATAGCGCTTTCCACCAAGACACAGGACAATCTCTTCGCCCCAGTTTGTCCTGTATTCGATACTTATGTTCAGTTTCATATATGTAATTCTTTAGTGTTATTTTTCCTTCATTTTCTTCCAGTTAAGCACCGGGAGCACGAACGATATCAAGGAGGCTATGACCCAGAACCACGACACCGGTCCGAAATCATAGACATCCACCCCATCCACGACCTTCATGAATCCCTGGATGAGATAGCCGCTCGTTATGTCCTGAAGTCCAGCCGCTGCATAACTCGAGATTCCGACCACTCCGAGCGCGGCTCCTGTGGCTTTCCGCGGAACTATATCCACAGCCATAAGGCCTGCCACTATGCAATATAGCACCCCGACCGCCAGACTGAACAAAGATACATAAAAGATGTTAAGAACAAAGCCGCCACCGACGAACAGGAAGAGAAACAGCGACGAAGTGCTGATAATCCCGGATAAAACGGCAGGCTTGACCCTGTCGCTCCTGAAGACCTTGTCAGACAGCCAGCCCGCAAGCACGGTGCCGACAATGCCGAAGGCAGCCGAGAACGCGATGATCTGAGTGGCATCCTCCAGAGAGAAGCCTCTCGCCTTCTGAAGGAACAGCACTCCCCAACCCGCTATGGCATATTTGGTAATATAGATGAATGCACTTGAAATGGCGATGACCCATATGCCGGGATGCTTCAGGACATATTTCTGAAGTTCCTTTGTGGGCATGGTATCCTCTTTTGACACTGTTTCCCTGGAAAGGACCTGTACAGACGGGAGCCCCTTGCTTTCAGGTGTATCGGATACGAGAAGCAGAATAATGAGCGAGCCTATGAGTCCGGCAACCGCAGCAACAATGAATCCTGCCTTCCATCCGAGAGCGCCGACTATCAGTCCGGTGATGATGAACGAAAGGAATTCACCCACATATGGCGTAGAACTGAAGATACTGTAGTAAGTCCCTCTCTTGGACTTCGGAAACCACCTGGACAGGCATATGACACCTGGAGGAGAGCCCATGGACTGCATCCATCCGTTAGCACCCCAGAGAACCGCGAAAAGAATGAATATCAATGACGTGGACATACTGAAAGCATCATTCAGCACTCCTACCGCTCCAAGAATGAGGTTTATCAGGGACGAAACGAAAAGACCTGTTGCCATGAACCTACGGATATTGCAGTAGTCCGCAATGAATCCGTTCATGAACTTGCCCACTGCATAGACGAAGAAGAAGGCGGATCCGATGATACCGAGTTCTCCTGCAGAAAGCACCCCCTCATCTATCAGAGGCTGCTTCACCACATTCAGACTCATCCTGCACACATAATAAAGACTGTATGCTGCAGTAACACCCCAGAAGGTCCTGTTTCTCAAAGACCTGTATCTTGCATCTGCCTTGTCAGGCTCCACCTTTACCGCCGAAGGCTTGCTTATCCTGTAAAATGAATATAGACTCATATCTGTGCAAATTCTTACAAAGATACTAAAAATCCATTAAGAACAACACTGCGATACCTTACGGACAGATGAACCGTACGGGCAAGAAGATGAGCGAAATAGGCACCCATGAGGACATGTACGGCCATTATGCCGTAACGGTCGCCGTCGGTTCCGGCCCACTGAAGAACCATGATTCCGGCAGCCCAGACAACGGCAAAGGCAGCCACAGCCCACAGCATCGAGTTCCTCATATCCCGGGTTGCCGTGGCACCGATGTAGATGCCATCCCATGTGAAGGCGGCACATCCGAAGACCGGCATCAGCAGAAGCCACGGAAGGTAGGCCTCCGCCATTTCCACCACAGCCGCATCCGAAGTCATCATCCTCAGCAGAGGGACTCCTGCCCAATGATATATTCCCATGAATATCACGGCAATGGACATGCTCCATACGAAAGTCCATTTCACGGTACTGACCGTCATGTCCTTGTCTCCGGCACCGATATATCTTCCGGTCATGGCCTCTCCGGCATATGCGAAGCCGTCGGTGAAATATGAGAATATCATCAGAATCTTCATCATTATGGAACTTACCGCAAGAAGCAGGTCACCGTATCGGGCGGAAATCACTGTAAAGCCTATATATATTGCGATAAAGCAGAGGGAACGGACGAACAGGTCCGTGTTCATGCTGAAGAACCTGCGGGTGTCATCGCCTTTGAAGACGGTCTTCAGATCATCGGCAGACATGGCCGACAAGGTGCTCCGGCGATATTTTACAAGAAGCAGCATTACGGCCGCTGCCAGACCGGAATACTGTGCAATCACGGTACCTGCCGCGATTCCTGCGAAGCCGATGCCATCGAAATGGAGCGGTCCGACCGTCAGTCCCAGAGCAAGGACGATGCTCATCAGGACATTCATTCCGTTCACGACAAGATCCGTGACCATCGGACTGACACTGTCCTGCATGCCTATGAACCACCCTTTGAAGGCCATGAGGCTCAGTGTGGCAGGAGCGGCCCATATTCTTATGAAGAAATATCTGGAGGCAAGTTCCTGCACCTGAGGGGTGCAGTCCACAACCAGAAAGGCCAGATTGACGAATATCCATTGGATGATAATCAGAAGAAAGGCACATGCCAGAGCAATGCCCAGGGCACGTGAAAGGATCTTTGCCGCCTCCTTGCGGTCACCCCGGCCAAAAGCCTGGGCTGCAAGGCCGCCTGTTCCGACACGTAGAAAGCCGAAGTTCCAATAAAGGAGATCGAAAAGCATGGTGCCTATCGCTATGCCTCCGATCATGGTCGCCGCACTCGTATCCAGATGTCCGGCCACCGCTATGTCGACCATGCCGACTATCGGAACGGTTATGTTAGCCAGTATGCTGGGGATTGCCAGTTTCAGTATGTCTCTGTTGATCTGTTTCATATATCCCTACCGATATTTCCCCTCCTCGTCAAGCATGCCCAGGTAGGAACTGTAGCGCTCATAACTGATTTCACCGGCTTCTACGGCCTCCTTAACGGCACATCCCGGTTCATGGGTATGCGTACATGGAGCGAAACGGCAGCCTTCCGAAGCCTTGAGCATTTCAGGAAAGTAAAGGGCTATCTCTTCCTTCTTGAGGTCGACAAGTCCGAAGCCTCGCAGGCCCGGTGTGTCGACTATGAAACCGGGAGAGGACAAGGCATACATCTCATAGAACGTCGTGGTATGCTTTCCCTGAAGGTGTACGTCAGAAATCTCTCCCACCCTCGGGTCAAGAGTCGGATCAAGAGCCTTGATCAGGGATGATTTTCCCACTCCCGACACTCCTGAAAACAGTGAGACATGACCCTTGCATGCATCTCTGAGTGCATCTACGCCTTCCCCCGTAAGGGCAGAAACCTCCATCACGGGATAGCCGGCACCTTCATATATTTCGTGGAAGGCCTCAAGCATCTCCTTGTGGCTTTCACGATACAGGTCCACCTTGTTCAGAACGATGGTGACCGGGATGTTATAGACCTCACAGGTGACCAGTATACGGTCCAGGAACGGAAGTTTTATCTCAGGATAATCTATTGTCGCTATGATGAAAGCACGGTCAAGGTTAGCCGCGATGATGTGGGACTGACGGGAAAGGTTGGTGGATTTGCGGATGATGTAGTTGCGACGCGGATGGACAGAGGTGATCACGGCGGGATTCTCCAACGACACGGCTGATGACATGCAGTCATCTGATTGCGTGACCTCGGCCTCGAAATCAACGATATCTCCGACGGCCACCGGATTGGTTGCCGACGATCCCTTAAGACGGATCTTGCCTCTTAGTACAGCAGGAAACAGGTCCCACTGAGGAAGACGGGACAGCAGATAATGGCTTCCCGTATGCTTTACGACTGTCGCTTCTCCTTTTATAGTCATATCCCGTATATTTCTGCAAAGATACATAAATTCCGTTTTTATCATTATCTTTGTCGGATACAGATAAGCACATATAGCATCATGATACAGGAAAGCCACATAGAAAGCACTCTGAAAGAGATGTTTGCAAACCTCAGGTTTACAGCGGAACCGGCAGGACTATACGACCCTCTGAGGTATATGATCGAAATCGGAGGCAAAAGGATAAGGCCTCGCCTCTGCCTGACTGCATACGCCCTTTTCAAGGAAGAGTTCACGGAGGAGATTCTTTCACCCGCTGCGGCACTGGAGGTATTCCACAGTTTCACCCTGATCCATGACGACATAATGGACAAGGCTGACGTCCGTCGAGGCGTACCGACCGTATACAGGAAATGGGACGAGAATACTGCAATCCTTTCCGGAGACGTAATGTCTATCGAGAGTTACAGGATGATAGCGAAGGCTCCGGCAAAGACAGTCCCCGCTGTCCTTGAACTGTTCTCCACTACTGCCGCACAGGTATGTGAAGGCCAGCAGTATGACATGGATTTCGAAGACCTGGCCCAGGTGCCTATGGATGATTATCTGAAGATGATCGGACTCAAGACCGCAGTCCTCATCGCATGCTCGGCAAAGATGGGAGCCCTTATAGCGGGCGCTTCGGACAAGGAAGCGGATCTCCTGTACAAGTTCGGCTACGACCTCGGACTGGCCTTCCAGATCGCTGACGACTGGCTTGACACATATGGAGACCCGAAGGTGTTCGGAAAGGCCATCGGCGGTGATATCGTGAACAACAAGAAGAGTTGGCTCCTGACCCGGGCACTCGAAAAGGCCGGCACCGGAGCACTTGAGGAAGCCATGGCCATGCCGGTGGGAACCGATGAAGAAAAGGACGCAAAGATAGAGGCGGTCAAGAAGATATACGACAGTCTCCAGGTAGGTGAAGAGGCGCTGCAGGAGATTCAGAGATTCCACAGACAGGCACTTGGATATGCAGAGCAACTCAACCTCGGGAAATTAAGATATGAGATGCTGCACAGATACGCAGACATGCTCCTTGGACGCAGGAAATAGAATGAAGAATACTGAAAACAACATTTCGGGAGCCTTTGGCAGAAAGGCTCTCGAAATCATGGCACCGGCAGGCAATTTTGAATGCCTGCACGCAGCAATACAGGGAGGAGCCGACTCTGTCTACTTCGGAGTCGAGAAACTCAACATGCGCTCCCACTCGGCCAACAACTTCAAGATGACCGACCTTGAAGAAATAGTCAGAATATGCTCGGAATTCGGGGTCAAGACCTATCTGACCCTCAACATAGCACTTTTCGGCGAGGACCTCGACGACATGAAGCGCACCCTTGACGCAGCAAAGAAGGCAGGCATCACCGCCGTGATCGCATCCGACATGGCAGCCATCATCTATGCCCGTCAGATAGGGGTGGAAGTCCACATATCGACGCAACTCAGCATCTCCAACGCTGAGGCTTTGCGTTTCTACGCCCAGTTTGCAGACGTGATAGTCCTTGCCCGCGAACTCAATCTCGGTCAGGTAAAGGAAATCAAGGCAATCATCGACCGCGACAACATATGCGGCCCTTCAGGACGCCTCGTCGAGATCGAGATGTTCGCCCACGGAGCGCTCTGCATGGCCATTTCCGGAAAATGTTACCTCAGTCTCCATGAATACGGGGCATCAGCCAACAGAGGCTCATGCTACCAGTTGTGCCGCCGCGCATACAAGGTGGAAGACAGGGAGACCGGAATGCAACTTGAGATCGACAACAAATACATAATGTCCCCTAAAGACCTCTGCACCATAGAGTTCATGGACAAGATCATCGACGCGGGAGTCACCGTGTTCAAGATCGAGGGCCGTGCACGCTCGGCAGAATATGTAAAGAGAGTGGCATCATGCTACCGCAGGGCAGCAGACGCGGTATGTGAAGGGACATATACTCCTGAACTCGGAGCATCCATGAAGGCAGAACTTGCGGAAGTGTTCAACAGAGGGTTCTGGGACGGCTACTATCAGGGCGCACGTCTGGGCGAATGGTGTGATGTCTATGGAAGCACCGCCACCCGCAAGAAGGCATACTGCGGCAAGATCACCAACTGGTTCGGCAAGTTGGGTGTTGCGGAAATACTGATAGAGTCCTATTCTCTGAAAGTCGGCGACAAGATACTCATCATCGGCCCTACATCAGGCTGTGTGGAATACACGGTACCAGAGATCAGGGTAGACCTGAAGCCTGTCCAGGAAGCCCCCAAGGGCACATATTGCTCAATTCCGATCAACTGGAAGGATGTCGTGCCGGGCGCACGCGAAGAGGCCCTGAGCCTGTGCGGCGACGGCTGCAACGAACAGGCCTGCCGCGCCATCGAAGAGACCCGTCTGCGCCGCAGCGACAAGGTCTACATCTGGGCAGAAGAGAAATAGTCCGGAGTGAGGCCGGTGAAATCGTCAATTACCATATCACATAGCGGGGCGATGGCCTCTCTAGTGTTGGTTGTTGCAAGACCGACAACATAGGCGCCCGCAGCACGTCCTGCTGCAATGCCGTGGAAAGAATCTTCAAAGACCAGAGTTTCCTCAGGCCTGCCGCCAAGCACTTCCATTCCTTTAAGGAAACAGTCCGGATGCGGTTTTGAACGGGCAAAGTCCTCGCTTGTCAGTATGGCGTCCATCAATTCCGGCAGTTCGGGATGGGCGCGATAGACCTGAGCCATCTTCACCTTGTTGGAACTGGTGACTATCGCCATCGGCACGCCGGCATCATTCAAGGCCCTGATGAACTCATAGGCACCAGGAACATACTCATAAGTCATGTTCCGCTCCAGGTCATCTACCAGTGCAGTGAGGCGTTCCTGATCGGCAGTCCTTCCCGGAAAATGCTTCTCGAATATCTGGACGAGGGTCTGCCCCTTGATGGTGGCAGCAAAGTCATCGACACCGAAATATTCCTTGCCCATCCTGTCCCAGAATATGGTATACTGGGTCTCGGTGTCCATCACGACACCGTCGAAATCGAATAGAGCGATCATGATTCCAAGGCTTTCTTCAACTGTTCATCATATCTGAGACGTACCTGTATGCCTGCCTCCTGGAACCAGTATCGCGTTGCGATCTCTTCCTCTATGAATGGTATGATCTCGTCCTTCTTCAGACGTATGAACCGCTCCTTGTCCATCTCCAGAGCGTTTTCCATGGCCTTAAGTTCTTCCGACATGGACTCTGCAAGTCCGTCCTTCTCCAGTTCCTTCCTCATCTGGTCATAAAGAGTCTTCGCACTGCTCCTGTAATCGAAATCCTGAGTCTTGGCGAACTTTATGAAATCTTCATAATCGGCATCGCCGAAATGGAAGTCATCCACTGCAGGAATGCTATCATGCCTGCGGGCATAATCGATGACATACTGGTCGATTACGCCACCGAGGACGAGCGAATACACGAGACGGCTGTAGTCAGGAGAGTCTATCTCCACATCAGGAGTGATGCCGCCTCCGTCACGCACTGTTCTTCCTGAAGCAGTCTTGAATTCGCGTGTAAGAGAATCCGGAATATGTCCGACACTTCCGTCCTCATTGCGGTTCGAGTAATCTATCGCCTGAACGCATCGCCCGCTCGGAGTATAATACTTTGCCGTGGTGATCTTCATCTGGCCGTTGTATGCAAGAGGGACAATGGACTGCACAAGTCCTTTTCCATAACTTCTCTTTCCCATTATGACCGCCCTGTCAAGGTCCTGGAAGGCACCTGCGACAATTTCGGATGACGATGCGGATCCGGAGTCAATCATGACGATCAGAGGAATCTCCGTATCCACCGGCTCAGTTGTAGTACGGTACTCACGATAATTGTCCGGAGTATTGCCCTTTGACGTCACCACAAGAGAACCCTTCGGAACAAAAAGGGACACGATGCCGACAGCCTCGCTCATGAGTCCGCCACCGTTTCCGCGGAGGTCAAGGACCAGACGCTTCATACCCTTCTTCTTGAGTTCATGATATTTTGTACGGATTTCTCCAGAGACATTCTCGGTAAAACCGCTCTGGAAAATGTATCCTGTGGTATCGTCAAGCATTCCTGCATACTCGATGTCAGGAAAATGGATACGCTCACGCACGACAGGGACATCAAGAGTATCACCGGTACGTACCTTCCTGATCTTGAATACCACCGTAGTACCAGGCTTTCCCTTCATACGGTCACTGCTTTCCTTGGTCTCAAGTCCTTTGGTCGGCACCCCGTCGATCTCAAGGATCTCGTCACCGCACTGCAGTCCGTACTTCTGGGCAGGAGAGCCTGCATAAGGCTCGTTGATGATGACATTCTCCTCCTTCTTCTTATGAATGATGGCCCCGATGCCTCCGTAAGTCTTGGAAAGCATCATCTGAAGATCCTCATTCTCCTCCTCAGGAATATAGAGGGTATACGGGTCCAGTTCCTCAAGCATGGCATCAACCGCTGCACGCATCATCCTGTCAAGAGGGAGCGAATCGACATACGAGCGGTTCAGTTCCTTTAGTATGGAGTTATGGATTTCGGTCCACTGACCCAACCTGAAACTCTGCGACTGCGCAGACATCGCTGCCGAAGCAGCAAGCACCATGGATAAAGCCATGGCGATCTTTATTGAGATTCTCTTCATTGGCTTGATTTATGATTCCGCAAAAATACGAAATAATTTTATACCTTTGCAGCGGTTTTAAACAGTAATATAAAAGCAGTTTTATGAAATTGGTTTTTGCAACGGGCAACAGCGGCAAACTGCGTGAGGCATCAGAGATTTTAGGCGAGGGCTTTATGCTCGTTTCCCTCGCACAGGCAGGCATCACAGAAGACATTCCGGAAACAGGCAACACATTGAGCGCCAACTCATTGCTCAAAGCCCAGTATCTTTACAACAGAGTCGGATGCGACTGTTTCGCAGATGACACGGGACTTGAAGTTGACGCCCTAGGGGGTGCTCCAGGCGTACACACTGCAAGATTTGCCGGAGAAGACAAGGACTTCAACAGGAACATGGACAAGGTCCTTCAGGAACTTCAGATCCGCGAATGCGAAAGAAACATGGCTGCATCCCTCGGACTGAAGGTGAAGCCTGTATCAAGAACAGCGCGTTTCAAGAGCGTCATCACACTGATCATCAACGGAGAGACACATATGTTCGAAGGCACTCTGGAAGGAGTGATTGCACGTGAGAAATCCGGCAACGGAGGATTCGGCTACGACCCAATCTTCATAGCGGACGAATATCCGGGCCAGACCCTTGCAGACATCACTGAAGACCAGAAGAATGCCATCTCGCACAGAGGCAAGGCTCTCCGCGCAATGGCAGAATGGTTAAAGTCACAGAATTAATAGTTCTCCACACCACAAAGTTCGGTGAGAATTCCATCGTTGTCCACACCCTGAGCAGGGACTACGGACGACGGGGGTTTCTTGTGCGCTGTGCCGGCAGGAAATCTGTCATGACCCTGTTCCAGCCGCTGTCCGTCCTGGAGGCTGAAATACACGAATCATCCAAGTCAAGACTTTTCACTGCCACCCACCTTACATCCAAGCACGCCCTGCTGGGCATCAGGAACAATATCTTCAAGAACTCAATGACAATGTTCATGAGCGAAGTCCTTTACCGTACCGTGAAGGATGGAGCAGAGGAGCAAGGCCTGTTCGAGTGGTGTGAAAAGAATATCCTCACTCTGGATGCCATTGAAAGCGACTTCAGCAATTTCCATATCCGTTTCCTTCTGGAATTTGCAGTTGCCTTGGGATTCAGCCCCGAGACAAGAGACCTGCAGCCATTTGTTGGAGACCACTTCCCTGTCGTGGAAAAGTTCATGAGCCGGTCCTTCGCCGAATCCATGCTCATTCCGCTTTCAGGAACCATGCGAAACGAAATAGCGGAGGATATCCTCCGCTATATAGAATTCCATACGGAATCGACCCTGAATGTCAACTCTCTGAAAGTCCTCAGAGAACTTTTTTCATAGTTGTTCCTGCAGTCGGCTTCAAGTCAGCAATTTTTCATATATTTGTGATTTGTATACATAAAGCATTACAGATGAGATACAGAATTTTGATGCTGACGGCCGTTATGGCACTCGGCATATCTTGTACAAAGAACTTTCAGGAAACGGACACGCTGCCGGAAGGCAGACAGGATCTGGAAGCAAAAATGGTCGGAGAATCAGATGGAGAAATCATCCCGGGTACCATTCTGGTCAAACTGGACGAGGGAGCCGCTTCCGGAGAAGAAATGGAGAGGGTTACTCAGGAAATCCTGAGGAATACAGGTGCCCACAGCATCAGACCTTCCATATCCATAAAGGCACGCAACATGGAAGCCTTCAGAAAACACGGGCTCCACAGGTGGTTCACCCTAGAGTTCGATGAAAGCACCGCCAATGAAGACATGGCACTGAAGGCTGCTGCGATCAAAGAGGTCCGTTCCATCCAATACAACAGGATGCTTGAACCGTCCTGGAACGACGAAGCATATGCACTGGAAGAAGTTCCGCTCACAAGAAGTGACGCCGCAACAAACGATGGACTACCGTTCAACGACGAATACCTTTCCTACCAATGGAATCTCATCAACGACGGTTCGATCCATCCTGAAGCCGTTGCGGGTGCCGACCTGGGAGTCAAGGACGCATGGAGACTATGCGCAGGAGACCCAAGCATTACGGTAGCGGTCTTCGACCTGGGAATCAACGACATACATGAGGATTTACGTGACGCCCTCTGGGAAAATGAAGACGAGATCCGTGGCAACGGCATAGACGATGACAAAAACGGATTCATTGACGACTGCAACGGATTCAATTTCTTCCGATGCGAAACCCTCGATGACGGTACAGTAAAACAGGCACATATCATTGACTGTTCCAAAGGAAGCGGTCACGGAACTCATGTAGCAGGTATAATCGGAGCCACCAACAACAACGGCAAAGGAGTCAGTTCGATAGCAGGCGGAAGCGGAAACGAGGATGGAGTACGCCTGATGTCATGCCAGATATTCTACGGCGAAGACGGAGCAAAAGGCACTGACGACGAGGCGGCATTAGGATTCATCTATGCGGCAGACAACGGAGCCTGCATAGCCCAGTGCTCCTGGGGACATACTTCCGAGATTCTGAGACACGACCAGGAATATATAGACAATGCACCTCTGGAATACGATGCACTTCAGTATTTCCTTGATCCTTCAAACAGCAACCATGAATCTCTTGAGGGCAACATAGCGGTATTTGCAGCCGGCAATCAGGGCAATCCATATTCGATATATCCCGGATCGCTGAAAGACATCATATCTGTGACCGCCTTAGACTGCAGATATCTTCCAGGAGGATATTCCAACTACGGACCGGGCTGCAAGATAGCCGCTCCCGGAGGAGAATGGCTCGGAGTAAAGGATGACTACAGAACCATGATCCTGTCCACAGGAAAAGGAACTGCGCATGCCGGCACCCCTGGCATCACAAACTTCAACAATCAGTATGTGTTCATGTACGGAACATCGATGGCATGCCCGCATGTCGCAGGAGTGCTTGCCCTTGGTATTGCATATGCAAAGAAACTGGGAAAGAAATTCACCAGAGAAGAGATGACATCCATGCTTCTTACATCTGTCAACGATATCGACAGCCGTCTCGAGGGCACAAAGACATTCTATGAAAGCACGACGTCATATGTCGACCTTCCGCTCGAAACATATAAAGGCAAGATGGGAACCGGTGCCGTAGATGCATGGAAGTTCCTGATGGCCATCGAAGGCACTCCGTCGGTGATGGTAAAGGCCGGCGAAATGGCGTCTGTCGACCTTGAGCCGTACTGCAACCCTCAGGGCACCTACACGCTCAGCATGGATGACGCTTCAAAGAAATCACTGGGAATAAGTGAAGACCCCGTCATAAGGAACGGCAGGCTCGAGATCACCTGCACTGCCATCGGAGCCGGAAAGATCACTCTGGAAGGCTCGGTCGGCAAAGACCCTGAAATGGAAGACGGCATCGGTGGAATGAACTACTCACGCGAGATATCCATCGTATCCAGACCTTTCGTTTCCTCTAACGGAGGATGGTTTTAGAAACTGTTTAATATTCAGAAAAGATGAAAAGAACATTATATATTCTGTTTGCGGCATTCGCCATCATCGCATGCGGTGACAAGATGGATCCTGACAACCAGGGAGGGAACTCCGGAAACACCGAGAACTCCGGTGGAAACGAAAACAACGGAGGAAACTCCGGAAACAACGGTGGAAACGGGAATCAGGGAACGACTGAACCGACAGTGACGCTGGCATCGAAGATCGTCGGAGAGTGGCACAGCACATCACTTCCTGTTACGGGAGACATCTACTTCAGCCTTGCCGAGGACGGTGCATTTGAACTTTACCAGAAGATCGGAGACGGAGGCTACCGTCTCTACAGAGGCACATGGAAGGTGGACGAGAACAAAGCCATCCTATCGGGAAAATACAATGACGGCAATGCCTGGGCAGCCTCATATTCCGTTTCCATAGACAAGGATGTACTCACCCTGACTTCAGAAAACGAAGCAAAAGAGAAAAGCACTTATAAGAAGGTAAGCATACCTGCGGAAGTAAAGGAGAACTGCGTTGTGGTGGTAAAGTCGGCAGGAAGCGTCAACGCTCCTCTTCTTTAATGACCCTCATGCTGAATTCACAGCCACAGTAAAGTTGGTTGTAGAAATCGTATTCCCTGATGATCTGAAGGCGGCGCTCCTGGAGCCCGTTCCTGCGCCAATTCCGATCCCACCAGACAACAGCCTTGTCAGCATCTGCCGGCAAGGCTTTGTTTATTGTTTCACATGCCCAGAGGCCTGCTTCATTTATCTGGTCCAGGGATTTCCACCGGGATGAGGCCAAGGTTGTGGTGATGACCTTTATACCTCTTTTTGCAGCATATTGCGCCGTACGCAGAAGCCTCAACTTGAAACATTTGAGGCACCGTCCTCCTCTTTCAGGCTCATCTTCGAGACCGCGGACGGCCTCAAGCCAGTTGTCATGGTCATAATCGGCATCCACAATCTCCAGACCCAGAGACTGCGCATACCTTGAGCATTCGTTCTTTCGGATTTCGTATTCCTCAAAAGGGTATATGTTCGGATTGCAGTAGTAGATGACAGGAGTGATCCCGTTCTTGAGCATGGCTTCGATGATGGCACTTGAGCATGGGGCACAGCACGTGTGGAGAAGAACGGTGGTCTCCCCCATCGGTGCCTGTATATGGTTGTCTTTCTTCATTCAATGTGCAAATATAAGTCATTTTTGAGTACCTTTGCACGGACTTGACAAATATGACATGGGAATAAAATCTGACAAATCTAAAAACGGACTGCTGGCGCTGAGCCCTCTCCTTGTATTTCTCTGCATATATCTTATATCGTCAATCGTGGCCCACGACTTCTACAGGATACCCATCTCGGCCGCATTCCTGATAGCGTCGGTCTACGCTGTCGCGATATGCAAGGGCAAGACTCTTGAAGAAAGAATATCCGTATTTTCTGACGGAGCGGGCAACAGGAACGTGCTTCTGATGATATGGATATTCGTGCTTGCGGGCGCATTCGCCGCCACGGCAAAAGAGATAGGGGCAATTGACGCCACTGTCAACCTCGCACTCCGCATCCTGCCGGGAAATCTTCTTTATGCAGGACTGTTCCTGGCATCTTGCTTCATCTCGATGTCCATCGGAACCAGTGTCGGAACCATTGTCGCCCTAGTTCCGGTAGCGGCCGGGATAGCCGTCGAACTGGCAGCAGCAGGTGCTGCCGGGCCTTTTGCCGGAGTGCCGTTCATCACTGCCATCATTGTGGGCGGGGCCTTCTTCGGAGACAACCTCTCCTTCATTTCGGACACCACCATAGCAGCGACCAGGACTCAGGAATGCTCGATGTCCGACAAGTTCAAGGCAAACATAACGATTGTCGGACCAGCCGCACTTATCGTCACCGTCCTTTATGTAATCATGGGGGCGTCCGTATCTGTAACACCTGGAGCGGGTCCGATAAACTGGGTCCTCCTCATCCCATACATTCTCGTAATCGCCCTCGCCCTTTCAGGAGTCAATGTCACGGCGGTACTCACAATCGGCCTGGCAGTCAATGCAGTGATAGGCTTCACATTCGGCAGTATCGACTGGACAGGGTTTCTGGAATCCATCGGTGGAGGAATCAGTAACATGGGAGACCTGATAATCGTGACCATGCTTGCAGGAGGAATGCTTGAACTGATAAGGGTCAACGGCGGCATCGACTTCATCGTCAACGGAATGACACGGCACATCAAAGGCAAACGAGGTGCAGAATTAAGCATTGCCGGACTGGTTTCCCTTGCCAACCTGTGTACAGCCAACAACACCATCGCCATCATCACTGCAGGAGGCATCGCCAGAGACATCACAAAACGCTTCGGACTTGACCCGAGAAAGACAGCGAGCATCCTCGACACCTTCTCCTGTCTGGTCCAAGGCTTCATCCCATACGGAGCACAGATGCTGATGGCTGCCGGTCTGGCAGGAATCTCGTCAATCAGCATCATAGGCCACCTGTACTATCCTTTCATAATGGGACTCTGCGCCATTCTGGCCATTTTATTAAGATTCCCCCGCAAGTACTCGTGACAGATCAGAGTTCGATGGAGCCTGAGTCGATGAGATTATTCAGGAGGGCATAAACAGTAAGGCCGGCGACGGTCTTGATGCCTGTCTTGCGCGTGATGTTCTTGCGGTGGGTGATGACAGTGTGGATGGATATGCTGAAATGGTCTGCGATCTCCTTGTTCAGCATGCCCTTGGCGACACAGACAAGTATTTCCTTCTCCCTTGCCGACAGGTCGTATTCATCCGAATCCGCCACCTCTGTTCTTGACGAGAGGGAGTCACGGAGTTTCTTCACCACAGTCACCGCCTGGTCGTACATGCTGATGAACCCGTCATACTGCTTCAACTGTTCGTCATCCATAGGTATTGTCTTCAGAGCGACGACAGCGGCATCTGTATGTTCAGCGATCCTGCTCCGGCCGTTCATACGGGACACATAATCGAACACCACAGGATCGATGATTATCACATCGGCATCCATGTTTCTCAGACGGGCCTCAGACGAATGGGACAGATCCGAGAGAATGCCTTCCACACGGAACTCCCCCAGTTCTCCAAGAACAGCCTCGATCCCCCTTGCAACTATCATTGAAGGGATAATGAGAAGTACTTTCTTATGACCTGCCTTCATCATGCCTCCAACCTGTTTACCATCGGTATAAGTACCGAGTCTTCAATGATAGTATGCTTGGCCAGATCTTCCTCGAGCCTGTATATGCGGTAGAGGACTTCGTTGCGAAGTACGGTATCACATGTCTCAGGGAGATACTTCATGACGATGCTCTTGAGGTCGCTGAGGGTCTCGTCGATATTGCTGTGGTTTTCCTCGAACTGCTCTATGGAATAACTTTCCTGCCTTCCCCCTTCCTTCAGGCCGCGGACATAAGGGAAGACAACGCTCTCCTCATACTCGAAATGATTCTCCACCTGAGCCTTGTAGTCTGCAAAGAACTTCGCAACCACCTTCTTCTGCATGTCATCACATGGCTCCACCATGGCCTTGAGGTTCTTCTCCAGACTCATGAACTCCTTCTCAAGATAGAATGCATGGGAATTATGGAGATAATCCACTATCGTCACAGGATCCGCCTCCGACATCAGTTCTGCAGACGGGACATAGTCATCGTACGTATACACATTGCATATGAGCAGGAAGGAATTCAGGTTGATTCCCTGCCTTGCGCACATTTCGCTGACGGTATTTTCTCCAAAGCCAAGGCTTACTCCGAAACGGGAAAGCACATTCAGCAACTTGAAGTTAACGTCTATCAGGTCCGCCAGTTTGATGGACTCGGAAAAGACGATTCGCTGGATCTCTGTAGTCATAAAAAATTATTTGTCCAAAGTTAACTTTTTTCTTTCAATGAAACGCTCCTTGCCCCATAAATCAGCAAGAGGCGTTCCGTCACGGAAGGCCTCTCATTGAAAACTATAAAAGTTCAATACAACAATTAAAAGGATTTGAATTCTATAACTATAATGGCTTATTATTTCTTCCTTCCGGAAATCTCTGATGCAAAGGTACGACATCACCATAACTCCGACAATCCCCAAATGTTGGTATTCTTCCTTCCGGAGGTGGTGTCGGATCGGAAGACCGTGGCCGGCCGCGGCCTCGTGAGCGGCTCCCGAGACCTTCAGGTCGAGGGTGGATGAAGGGACCGCAGGTCCCGGAAGTCTGACGACCGACACCACCTCCGGAAGGCGTTTATAGGAACAATGAGGCCAGTCGGAAGGTGATGAATGCAGCCACCCATGCCAGAAGGATGGTATATACCGCCGTGATGATGGCCCATTTCCAGCCTCCGCTTTCATTCTTTATGGCGACGAAAGTCGCTATGCACGGGAAGTACAGAAGGATGAACACCATATATGCAAGAGCAGCCGGCGGAGTCACAGAGCGCACCAGGGCACGCTGCAGACGGGTATCGCCTTCAGGGTCACCCGATGCAACCGGTTCCTCATCGGCATACATGACGCCAAGAGTGCTGACCACCAGTTCCTTGGCACCTACTCCGGCAACAATGCCGACTCCCATGCGCCAGTCAAATCCCAACGGTTCCAGAACAGGCTCCATAGCCTTGCCGATATAGCCGATGAATGAATGTTCCTGCTGCTCCTTTACAGAACCGTATGCATCATGATTTGGGAAATAGCCAAGGAACCATATCACCATGGAACATATGAGGATGATGCCGCTCATCTTCTGCAGATACTGCTTTCCCTTCTCCCATGTATGACGGAAAACCGATTTGGCGGTAGGTATGCGGTACGGCGGAAGTTCCATCACGAAAGGCAGGTCATCATCCTTGAAGAACCGGCTCATGATTCTGGCGGCAATCACAGCGAGGACTATTCCAAGAGCATACAGTCCAAGAAGCACCAGGCCGGCATGACGCGGGAAGAAAGCGCCCGCTATCAATATATATACAGGCATCCGGCCCGCACATGACATCAGAGGAATGATGAGCATGGTGATCAGGCGGCTTTTCCTGCTCTCGATGGTCCTGGTCGCCATGATGGCCGGCACATTGCATCCGAATCCCATGATCATAGGGATGAAGGATTTTCCATGGAGTCCTATCTTATGCATCAGACGGTCCATGATGAAGGCCGCGCGGGCCATATATCCCGAATCCTCCATAAGAGAAATGAAGAGATACAGAAGAAGGATGTTGGGCAGGAAGACAAGTACGCTTCCCACTCCGCCGATGATGCCGTCGACTACAAGGTCCTTGAGCCATCCGTCCGCCATCACCGAGGCTACAAACGCCCCTACATGTTCCACTAGCGATTCGATCCACTGCATCGGATACTCTCCGATGACAAAAGTACCGTCAAAGACCAGATACAGAAGGAAGAAGAATATCGGGAATGCCGCCCATCTGTTTGTCACCACGGCATCGATATGATCCGTCAGGGTCCGTCCTTTACGCTTGCCGGAAGCCGGCACATAAGTTTCGGCAAGAGCACCCTGGACAAAGGCATATTTGGCATCTACCATGGATGATTCGGCCGAAGATCCGAGAATGGCCCTGAGCCTGTTGTTCTCCTCGAACCTTGCGGAAATTATCTCATCCCTGTTCGGAAGACCCTCCACAATCTTCTCTATCTCGGCATCGTTTTCAAGATATTTGATTGCAAGATATCTGGTAGAGTACCTGTAGCGCAGGTCTGTATTCTTCTTGATGAAGCCCTTTATTCTGGTGATGCTCTGCTCAAGTTCCGCTCCGTGGTTGATGTGGATATGGCGGGCCAGATGCGGGTCGCTCTTTTCGTAGATCTGCACCACTGTATCGAAGAGTTCCTCAATGCCCTTGCCGGTACGGCTTACAGTCGGCACGACAGGCATTCCGAGAAGCCATCCCAACTGCCTGATGTCCAGACGGTCACCTCGGGCCTCCAGTTCATCGTACATGTTCAGGGCCATCACTACGCGAAGGTTCATGTCGATAAGTTGCGTAGTGAGATAGAGGTTCCTCTGAAGGTTGGATGCGTCCACGACATTGACCACCACATCCGGCATATCGTCCACAAGGTTCCTGCGGACATACAGTTCCTCGGGACTGTAAGCCGAAAGGGAATATGTGCCGGGAAGGTCTACCAGTATGAATCTGTATCCGCAATGCTCGAATGTGCCTTCCTTTGCATCCACTGTCACTCCACTGTAGTTTCCCACATGCTCATGACTGCCTGACGCAATATTGAAAAGAGAGGTCTTGCCGCAGTTCGGATTGCCGACAAGAGCCACCTTTATGGTCCTGCGGCGCTCTTCCGCAAGAGTCCTCATCTCCTGCTCCAGACGAGTATCCTCGTCAGCCTCAAGTGCCTGCAGGAACTCCCCTGTCTTCAGAGTCTCCTTTGCCTCGCTTTCACTGATGACCTCGATCTTTGATGCCTCTTCGCGGCGCAGGGATATCTTGTATCCGATTATCTCATACTCGATAGGATCCCTCAGAGGGGCGTTAAGGATCACCTTGACCTTGCTGCCTCTCACAAAACCCATCTCTATTATTCTTTTACGGAAGCCGCCATGGCCGTTGACCTTCACGATCACGCCACGCTCCCCCGTCTTCAATTCCGAAAGTTTCATGCTGTTGTTCTTGCGCAGAGCGCAAAGATATCAAAAATCATGGATGGAGCACCGTCCAGGCCATAAAAACAGCACCGCAATCACGACATATTATGATGCCCGACCACGGTGCCTACCTATTACTTGCGATGCCCTAAGCAATCACTATAGTATATACGCTCGAGAACTTTTCTCCCGGAGCAAGGATGTTCATCCAGTCCTTGTCCTTATATTCCCCTTCATATCCCATACGGTCGCAGCGGCCGTACCAAGGCTCGATGCAGATGAACGGAGCATTCATGCCCGGAGGCGACCAGATGCCGAGTACAGGAGCATCGAAACGAACAGAGAGCCACGGTGTACCGTCTTCCTTGAACATGTTCACTTCGCGCACCTGCGAATCCTCGAGGACAAAAGTGTTGACAGGATCGAAGGTATCCCTCTCAAGTTTGAGGATGCCGTCCTTCATCGGAAGAGGATATCTTGTCGAAGCGTCCACGCAACCTTTGTCGGCAAGTCTGACGCATTCAAGGTCCCCGGTCTTGTCAAAAGTGAAATGACCGCGTCCGGAAGATTCCTTGCCATAATCAGGATAAAGGAAGGCAGGATGGGCTCCGATCTGGAAATGAAGGTCTTCAGAGGCAGGGTTCGTGACCTCCCAGATGACATCAAGTTCGTTTCCGCGAAGACGATATGCAATCTCCAGTACGAAAGGATAAGGGTACTTTGCAAGGGTCTCTTCAGAAGATTCTAGCCTGTAACGCACTTCAGTATCAGAAGCACTCACAAGCGTGAAATCCATGTCACGGGCAAAACCGTGCTGACCCAGACCGTACTCCTTGCCGTTCACACGATATCTGGCATCCCAGACACTTCCCACAATCGGGAAAAGAACAGGAGACCTGCGTCCCCAATATGCAGGGTCACCGTACCAGAGGTACTCCACCTCCCCTTTTCTTATGCTCTGCAGTTCAGCGCCATGACCGCTGACCTCAACAGACAGAATGTCGTTTTTAAGAATTTCCATATAACACTCGAAATTAATTCCCGTAAAATTACAAAAAACTCAAAAAAAAGAAAAATGTGACGAAAATCTCCTATGTGTGACGAAAACCTGAAATGATAAAATTCGGAAACGCTTGTTTTTCTTTATTTTAGTCAACTCCGGTTTAATCCTCCCGAACTTTGCTCCTGTCAACTTTAATTTTTAAGTTATGGAAGAGAAAATTCAGGAGAAAAGTAAGCAGAGGTATGTGGACATACTCAGCAATGGAGGCTTCAAGGCGTTTTTCGGGGATGAGAACAACAAGGAGGTGGTGAGGGAACTACTCAACACATTGCTCCCGGACCACAGGCAGATTAAGGAGATCGATTATCAACCGACAGAGCATCAGGGGCCGATAATCGGGTATAGCAAGGAATTCAAGTACGATTTCATGTGCTGTGACGTCTCGGGAGCAAAGTTCATCGTGGAAACGCAGAGATACAGAGAGAAATCGTGGTTCAAACGATGTGTGAGTTATGCGAGTCGGGCATATGACAGGCAGAACAAGACGGGGTTTGACTATGATGTCCCGCCGGTTTATCTGATAGGGCTGATGGGCGTGGAAATCGAGCATCCTGACAAGGAGTATTGGAATGACAAGTATATTTCAGAGTATACGTTCCGAGAAAAGGAATGCCATGACTTGCTCGATGAGACAATTGTTATTATCTTTGCTGAACTTACACGATTTCATAAGACTGCGGATGAATGCGTTACGCTGGAGGACAAACTGATGTACCTGCTGAAGAATTCAGGCAAGATGACGGCACCTCCGAAATGGGCGGAAGAAAAGCCTTGCAAGGACCTCCTCGATGCATTTGAAATCGATGATTTCAGCAAGACGAAACGAGAACAATACGACAAAGATATGTACGACGAGAAAAGACGTAACGGAGAACTGGCCGCCGCAAGGGATGACGGCAGGGCAGAAGGACTTGCTCAGGGACATGCGGAAGGTCGAATTGAGGGACGTGAAGAAGCGAACATGGAAGTGGCAAGGAAGATGCTTGCTGCCGGGATGCCGGTAGAGCAGATTGTCCAGTTTACAGGGATGGACAGGGGAACTGTGGAAAAACTGTAAAATCTTCTTGATTTTGCAACCGATAGTTTCAGCAAGAGAGGAATAGAACAACTCTGCCAAAGAGCAGCAGGATGACAATTAGGAAGCGGGCCGGAGTCGGGTACTTCGGTCCGCTTTTGCAATGTCGCATGAAATCAGTTCGGTTAAAATTTTGCAAAATAAATCATGAAACTTGGAATAAATGAAAGTTATTGATAGTTTTGCGAACTATTTAATTGACATTTTGATGCTTACGAAAGAATTTCAATATTATCTTGACAATCAGGACGAACTCGGCACATTTCTCATTCAGGAATGTACTGAAGGCGATAGTGCATATACAGAGACATTTCATTCAAGAGTAATATTTGTGTAGCATGCAGGATTCATCGACTACCGTATTCCGGGATGTCGGGTTCACTAAGATAGACCGGGTTTTCAGAATACGAAATGGAATAGCCCGAGACTGGAGCGAGGGTACCTGCAATTATGTCAATGTCAAGCGCCTCTTCCAATTTGGCAATGGTCTGAATTGATAAATTTTCCTGTCCTTTAAGCAATTTGGATACATACTG
>JAFURF010000029.1 GCA_017471965.1 Bacteroidales bacterium | reverse complement strand
CCTCGGAGACATGGACTTCAAGGTGACTGGTACCAAGGACGGTATCACTGCCACTCAGATGGACATCAAGGTGGACGGTCTTTCATATGACGTTCTCGAGAGGGCTCTCGAGCAGGCACGTCAGGGTCGTCTCCACATCATGGGCGAGATGATGAAGACCATCAGCGAGCCGCGTGCAGAGTACAAGGAGTTCGTCCCTCGTATGGTTCAGATCCGTGTTGCAGGCGAGTTCATCGGCGCAATCATCGGAAAGGGCGGCGAGACCATCCAGAAGATCCAGCGCGAGACCGGCACTACCATCACAATCACTGAGGAGCAGGTCAACGGCGTATCAGAGGGTGTTGTTGATATCTTCGGTCTTGACAAGGAGTCTATGGACAAGGCTCTGAACTGGATCAACGGCATAACTGCAGTTCCTGAAGCAGGTACAGTATACCACGGAAAGGTGGTTTCTATCCTCGAGTTCGGTGCGTTCGTAGAGATTCTTCCTGGTAAGGAAGGCCTTCTCCATGTCTCTGAGATCGACTGGAAGAAGACCGAGAAAGTTGAGGATGTACTCGCTATCGGAGACGAGGTGGATGTGAAACTCCTCGAGATCGACGAGAAGACAGGAAAGATGAGGCTTTCACGCAAGGCTCTCATCGAGAAGCCTGAGGGATATGTTGAGCCTGAGCGCAAGCCACGCGGAGACAGAGGTCCACGCCGTGACAACGACCGTCGTGACAACCGCGGCCCACGTCGTGACGACAACCGTGGTCCACGTCGCGATGACCGCGGCCCAAGAGGTCCACGTCGTGAGCGTCCGGTCGAGAACAACGAGTCAAACAACGAACCGGAGATGTTCTAGTAACATACATCTTCAGATGATACCGAGGGCGGTAAGGCAAACCAATGTCTTACCGCCCTTTGTCACTTTTTTCAACTACGAAGTCACAAATTTCCAAACAAGAAATGGTCGGGGGGGGTACCTTTGTAAAAAATATTTGCAGTATATGGTAAAGATTATTGACTATGTTTCGCCTTTGTGCGAAGAGATGGAACTGAACCTGGAAGGAGCGGTTCTGCAGAACAGTGTATTGGACTTTGATGACGGTGGAGATCTTTTTGGTGACCCATCTTAATTTATGGAGGAAATGGAAATGAAAAAGTATCTGTTTATACTTATGGTTGCATGTGCTGCAGTTGTTGCATGTAACAAGAATGAAAGCCCTGCCGAGGCTCCATCTGAGTCAAATCCTGTTAAAATGACCCTTACGGCAACCATCGGTGCCGATACAAAAGTATCCTTTGTTGATCAGGATAATGTTCTGAAGACTGCTTGGCAAAAGTTTAATAAGGTGTCCCTGCTTGCTCTGGATGTATCCGGTAATGTCTTGTCAAACGACATCTTTACAGCACAAAATGATGGAAAGACGGCAGTATTCGAAGGAGAATTTACGAACGATGCCAACACGGCGGAGGTGTGGGTTTTTTATCCGGCATTGACGGAAGGAACCGGTGCCGAGGATAATCAATATCGTGTACCACGACCTCACACATATGATCAGGCTAACGGTGTAATATACGGAGTCACCAAAGGCAAGCAATTTATAAGTTTTTGCTGTCAATATCCTCTTCAGAAAAAAAATAACGATCCTTCTGATATTTGCCAATATGCTGTGATGGCTGGAAAGGCAGATATGGAGTCATTGTCTGAAGGCAATATGAATGTTGCTCTTGCTCATAAGTCATATGTCATCAAGGCCACTGTCACTTTCCCTGATGATAATCTCCAAGTAAGAAGCATGCGTATGACTTTTGAGTCCGCTGGTCGTGAGACATGCCTTGGTGGTTATGGATGGACATACACATATGATCATATGAATAATTTTGCCGGTGGTTCACAAGAAGAAGATCCTTACTTGTGTTTTGGCGATGATGTTGATAGTGGAACTGGAACTGGAATTACACTTGACGGCAATACTCTCGTTGCATATTTCACATTGTATGCATGTGAATTTTATGATGAGGTACTTGAGGAGACCATTCAGACCCAACTCAGAACTGGAGACAAAGTGTCCTTCTTGGTAGCGACACAAAGCGGTGAATATTTCCTTGACGACAAGGAGTTCAAAAAGGATGTCATTCTTGAAAACGGTAAAATGTATCGTATGGCAGCAACTCTTGTCAAGAAATAGTAGCAAGGTAATTCATAACCTGTTAACATAAATATTACTGATGCGGGGCGATACCGGAAGGTACCGCCCTGCAGTTTGTCATGCCAGAAAAATCACAGTCCCTTCGCAAGGTCTCTCGCATGCGCATTTGCTGCCGCCGTCTGGATTATGTTGTCGTAGTCACCCATGTTGTACAATGACGGAAAGGTTTTTCCTCATAATATCAAGGTGAATCATGTTAAACTGAGGCAAATTTCCGAGTCGTGATGTATCATAGGTTGACATTTTTATGATTACCTTTGTGTCAGACGTGAATCATATGGCTAGAGACGCAGGAAAGATTTATGTTGATCCGGAAATCGGAGAGGTGGTGTTCCGTAAGAGCACCAGAAGCAGGAGTATAGGCATACGTGTCCATCCCTTCAAAGGGGTCAGTGTATCTGTGCCATATATTGTCCCTTATTCTGCGGCAATAGCCTTCTTCAGGCTCCGTCGTGATTGGGTGATACAGACGATTGCCCGTCAGAAGGCTAAGTATAAGGATGTTCCGGTTCCTTCAGAAGCTCATATCGAACTTCTGCGCAGGCAGGCCAAGGCCGAACTTCCTCCAAGGTTAGCAGAACTCGCAGCGAGATACGGATTCGTATATAACCGTGTTACCATAAAGAATAATGTCAGCAACTGGGGAAGTTGTTCGGCAAAGGGCAACATCAACCTTAATCTGAAGATAATGACTCTTCCGCAGATCCTTCAGGACTATGTCCTCCTTCATGAATTGTGTCATCTGCGCCATCAGGATCACGGTCATGCCTTCCATCTTCTTCTGGAGCACCTCTGCACCGATCACGTGGTACGTATGATGGATATTTGCAGCGACGCTGCCGAAATTGCCCGCAAGGCTGCGACCTCAAAGGCAAAATATCCTATGGACCATGTCTTCACCCGTGCCATCAGACAATATCGCACGATTTGACGCGGGTAGCGCTAGATCTGGCGGTTCTTCCATCTGCCGCTCCGCATATAGAGCCAACTGCAAAGCAGTAGCATTCCTGCGTAAACATGTTCTGCTGTCCAGCATATTGCTACATCTGCCTTTATGTATCCGATGATGACATAGCAGTAGACCATGTAGACTGCGAGTGCCACGAGTTCAAGACGAAATGCCGTCTTCGTGCTTCCTGTTCCTGATACTGCGAGGAAGAATACCTGTCCTCCGACATTCAGCAGATAGGATGAACTCATGACGATCAGGGCAGGAACAGATGCCGCTACAAGATCCGGAATGTCGGTATATATGCGGGCTATTGCCTCCGGGAAGATGCAGAACAGCAGTATCATCACGCTCACGATGCCGTATGAGAGTTTCAGTATACGTTTTATCAGGGACATCACCTTGTCCTGATGACCTTCTCCGATGATGTTGCTGACCAGGGTGCTGCATGTGGACGAGAATGCCTGCAGGACTACCCATATAAGTCCGGATGCGCCTCGCGTTATGTTTGATATTGCCAGAGCCCTTTCTCCAAGATGCTCTATGAACAGGAAGAATATGAACCATGTCATTACCGAGATGGTGTGCTGTATCATGGTCCATGAACATGTCGGCATCATGGATTTCAGTACTGCGGCCTGAGGTCTATCCGGCTTGTCCAGTCCGTACTTGGCCTTGTCACATGCGATCTTCGTGTATATGACAAAGAAGATCAGTGACACAAGTTCTGCCAGACTGGAGCCTATAGCCGCTCCTGTGATCCCCAAGGCCGGCAATCCGCAATGCCCGAAGATCAGGATCCAGTTGAAGATTACATTGGACAGGACCATGACTACTGAGTTAAGAGTCAGCGTCCTGGTCTGGGTAGTGCCGACGTAGAACGCGCGGAACATTGCCGTGACGAAGGCGAAGACCATTCCCGGAAGTCGCCATCTTACGTAACTGAGTGCGGCATTATATATCGCTTCTGAAGAAACCATGAACTTCATGAGCCATGGCGTGAATGCTTCTGAAAGGAAGATCAGTATGCCGGACAAGCCCAGGACGAAGTAGAGTCCGTTCCAGAATATCTTGCCTGTGTCCTTGAAGTTGCCTTCTCCGTTGCGTCTTCCGATGATGATCTGGGCACCGATGCTGAAGCCGAATCCTATCATGAACAGGACCATGTAGTAGACTATGGCGATGGCTGATGCGCCCAGTTCGACTTCTCCGACTCTTCCGAGGAAGGCGGTGTCGGTCAGACCGATCATCTGCTCCATGACGAGACTTATCAGGATAGGGTAGGCGACCTTCCAGATGTTCCTGTATGAATATGTGAGGTTTTCCTTCAAAATATCCGTGTGCTGTAACTACCTGATTGATAGTTAGTTGATGTTTTGTCCTGCCTGCTGAAGCAGGCAGGGTGCTCATGTTAAAGTGTTGGTGTTCAGTGTGTTGTATGTCACGGGTGGGAGAGCAGGGAGATGGTCCGGTCGACCGTGAGGGCGTTTTCTATGCGGAATATGCCGCTTCTGCTACGTTGCAGACTGTCCAGGTGGGCTCCTGTGCCGAGCGCTTCTCCGAGGTCACGGGCGAAGGCTCTGACATAGGTGCCTTTGCTGCATACCATACGTACAGATGCGCGAGGCAGGCCGAGGGCCGAGTTGTCCGTCACGTTTATTCTGCACGATGCAGAATGAACTGCTTCGCTCACCCCACCACTCTCCGCTTGTGATCCCCCCGCTTCCGTGCTGCGGGTGGCACGGTCCTCGAGTCCCTCATTCCTGCACTCAAAACGGAGCAGTTCCAGAGCGCTGATGGTTATTCGGGATATGCGGATCAGTTCTTCTGCTGCGTCATCCAGTGTCTTGCCCTCCTTGTGCAGTCTGCGGGCGAGTTCATAGGCACGGACTCCGTCGACGGACTTCGCTGAGAAGAGGGGGGCTATCTGGTCCTGCTCACCTACGAAGGCCGGCAGTGCCTCGCGGACAGAGTCCTCTGTTATGTGTTCATATGGGAAGAACCTGTCGATTTCCTTTTCAAGGTCGTAGGACGGGGTAGTGGCACCGAAGGTGATTCCTGCCACATATTCCTTGTCATGCGACTGAAGTGTTTCTGCAAGTTTGGTTGCTTTGCCTATGCACACCAGAAGGATTCCTGTGGCGAGAGGATCGAGGGTGCCTGCATGTCCTACTTTCAGATTCTTCTTGCCGAAATGACGGATAGCGGCGAACTTGACCTTTCTGATCACGTCCGCCGATGTCCATCTGTATGGTTTGTCAATCGGGATTATTATCCCTTCCGGATAGTCCTCGATGTTCCTTGAAAGAGGACCTGAACCCGGATTGAGTATGAATGCTTCCAAAATCAATTATTTACAAGGTATCTTGTCGATGCGTTTCTGATGACGGCCACCTTCGAATTCCTCTGTGAGCCATGCATCAGTGATCTCGACAACTGTCTCAAATGGTATGAAACGTGCCGGCATGACGAGCACATTTGCATTGTTGTGCTGTTTGATGAGCCTGCCGATCTCTGCAGACCAGCATAGACCTGCGCGTATGCCTTCATGTTTGTTCAGGGACATGGCCATGCCGTTGCCTGTGCCGCAGAATGCGATGCCGAGGTCTGCTTCTCCGTTTTCTACCGCCGATGCAAGAGGGTGTGCCACATCCGGGTAATCCATGCTGTCGGTGGTGTCTGTTCCGAAGTTCACGATTTCATATCCTTTGCCGGTCAGGTATTCAACCAGTCGGTTCTTGTAGTCCACGCCAGCGTGGTCATTGCATATTCCTATCTTCATAATATGAACTTTAACAGCCTAATGTCGCCTTTATGTATTCGATTCTTCTTGCGAATTCATCCTTTCCGATGAGGGTGACGATGTCTGCGATTCCGAGTCCGCTTGATGCTCCGACGAGTGCCAGACGCAGGCAGTTCATCACCTTGCCCATAGGCCATTCATTGCTTCGGATGTATTCTTCAAGAGGGCCTTCCAGTGCTGTTTTGGTGAACTCTCCCTTGAAATCAAGAATGAATCCTGCTGCCTGAAGTGCGAGGGTGTAGTTCTCTTCCTTCCAGAATTTCGCTGCGTCCTTCTCGACAAAGGTTGTCGGTGCCACGAAGAGATATGATGCGATGTCCCAGAAGTCTGCAACGAATGTCGCCCTTTCCTGTATCAGGGCTACGATTCTTTCCACGTACTGGCGCGAGAAGATCCTGTTTTCAAAATCTGCTCCAGTTGCAGTCATATCTGCACCTGCTGTGATTGCGCATACAGGGCAGTCGACAATCTGCATTCCATGGGACTCCAGTACAGGAATGTACAGTCCGGTCAGTTCTTCGACAGACTTCATGCGGAGATATTCCTTGTTGTACCATTTCGCCTTTTCTGCGTTGAATCGTGCTCCTGACTTGATTACCCTTTCAAGAGAGAATGCCCCTGTCAGTTCTTCAAGGGTGAAAAGTTCCTGTTCAGTGCCAGGATTCCAGCCGAGCATGGCGAGAAGGTTCACAAATGCTTCAGGGAAGTAACCGTCCTCGCGGTATCCGCGGGAAACTTCTCCTTCAGAGTTGACCCACTGAAGAGGGAATACAGGGAAGCCGAGGCGGTCGCCGTCACGCTTGCTGAGTTTGCCCTTTCCGTCAGGCTTCAGGAGAAGGGAGAGGTGGGCGAATCTCGGCTGGGTCTCTGTCCAGCCGAATGCCTCGTAAAGGAGGTAGTGGAGCGGAAGTGACGGAAGCCATTCCTCGCCACGGATCACTTCGGTAATCTCCATGAGGTGGTCATCCACGATGTTTGCAAGGTGATATGTAGGCAGTTCGTCAGCCCTTTTCCAGAGCACCTTGTCGTCGAGTGTGGAGGTGTTGACTTCCACATGACCGCGGATAAGGTCATCCATCTTCACGACCCTGTTCTCCGGCATCTTGAAGCGGATGGTCCAGTCCGTGCGTGTCTCCAGGAGTTCCTTCCATTCGGATTCAGGCATTGAAAGCGAGTTGCGCAGACCCATACGTGTGGTCTGGCCATAGATGAATGTCTGGCCTGCTGCCTCCATTTCAGCCCTCTTCGCTCCGAGTTCCTCTGCCGTATCGAAAGCATAATATGCATATCCGTCTGCTACGAGCTGTTCTGCATACTGCCTGTAGATAGGTTTTCTCTGACTCTGCCTGTATGGGGCATGAGGATGACGCTCAGATGCGGTCTCGACTACATTCCCTTCTGTGTCAACGCCTTCGTCAGGCACGATTCCGCACCAGTTCAGTGCTTCGATTATATATTTTTCGGCTCCAGGGACGAATCTCTGCGAGTCTGTGTCTTCGATTCTGATGATGAAGTCTCCTCCGCGCTGCTTTGCGAAGAGGTAATTGTATAGCGCCGTCCTGACACCGCCCATATGCAGCGGCCCTGTCGGAGATGGCGCAAATCTTACACGTGTTTTCCTTGTCATTGCAAATAAACTTTATCTCAACCTGCAAAAATACGAAAAATTATCATTCGTCCTTGGATTGTCCGTACATTGCCTTGCGTCTGAGTGCGGAAACATTCTCAAGTTCGCTCATGTTCTGGTCATCGGAGATCAGTAATGAAGGTGTCGGACAGCCTTCTGTGAACAGGATTTTTCTCACTGGAGCACTGTTGTATCCTATCTTATGTACCTTTACCTGTGGGAGATCGATGCCTTCCGAAGAGGCTGCCTTGTCCCTTTCGTACCGGAAATTGCTGTTTATCATTATCATGTTTCCGAGTCCGGTCTGCGGGAGCACCATGGTCATGTTGATGCCGGTCACGATTACTGTGACATTGAGTCTGTCTCCGAATTCCGGACTTTCGTCGAAGACGAGTCCGCTCTTGAAGTTGTCTGCCTTGCCGGTGTGCTGCTCTATCATCTTGGTCACTTCTCCGTACTGGCTCATGGTGAGGCCTTCAGGGTTGTCGCCGGTGGTGATGTTGATGAGGACCTTCTCTGCAGTGCTGAGGTCGAAGTCGTTCAGAAGAGGGGATTCGAGAGCACTCTTGACGGCATCCTCGATCCTGTTCTCACCGGTACCGGTTCCGCATCCCATGAGGGCATATCTGCTGCTTGTGCCGTCATCGTTCTTCATCATTGTCCATACGTCCTTGAAGTCCACATTGATGTAGCCCCTCTTCTTGATGATTTCAGTGATGCCCCTTACAGCAGTTGCAAGGACTTCGTCAGCCTTAGGGAAGGCATCCTTGGCAAGAAGGTCTCCGTAGACGTCAAACAGTTTCTCATTATCGATGATAAGGAGACTGTCCACATTGTTCTCGAGTTCGGTAATGCCGTCTATTGCCTTGGACATGGTCTCGTTTCCCTGGTTGCGGAAAGGAATGGTCACGACACCGACGGTAAGGATGTTCTTCTTCTTTGCCATTGCCGCTATCACGGGAGCGGCTCCGGTGCCGGTTCCTCCTCCCATTCCTGCTGTAATGAACAGCATCTTGGTGTCGCTGTCAAGCACCTTCTGCTCGATTTCGTCCTGGGAGTTGAGTGCGGCCTTGCGTCCTTCTGTCGGATTTGTTCCTGCCCCGAGTCCTTCATCCCCAAGTTGTATCTTCAACGGTACGTCACACTTTTCAAGTGCCTGCGAGTCTGTGTTGCAGACAATGAAGGTACAGCCTTCGATCTTCTGGTTGTACATGTAGTTGACAGCGTTGCATCCACCGCCGCCTACACCGATCACCTTTATTATTGATGGTTCCAGTTCCCATGTGTCCGGAACTACTTCAAGATTTACGAGTTCTTCCATAATCAGTCTTTCTTTGGTTCTTGATTGACGGTTTCATACATGTCGTCGAAGAGTTTCCCGAGTTTTTCCAATGGAGACCATGTGACCCTGTGCTTCTTCGGTTCCTTCGTCTGTTGAGGCTTGTCGTCGGCGATCTTTACCTCGATCTCTTCTGGTTTGAACAATTCACCGTTCCCGGCATTGTCTTCCGTCTCCGTTTCAACCGGTGTCACCTTTTCCGGCATAGGGCTGTCATTGCTGAATGCACAGTTCAGGGTCTTGTCCTGGGCGGCAGTCATTATGAGACCAAGAGAGGTCGTTGCCGTGGTGTCGGTGAGACCGTCGCAGTCCTGACATGAGAACTGGTTTCTCGGATAGCCTGTCCTTACCCTGTATCCCGAGAGGTCGAAGATGAAGTTTCCTAGGTTGGTGAGTTGCGCACCTCCACCGGTCACAACGATTCCGCTTCTGAGTTTGTCGGCATATCCGCTCTTATGGATTTCATAAAGGATGGCCATCATGATTTCTTCCACTCTCGCGGTTATTATTTCCGAGAGGTACTTGACCGGCAGTTTCCTTTCAGCCTCGCCGCTGCTGCTGGTGATGTGGATGATCTTGTCTCCCATGTTCTGGAGTTTCTCAGGCATGCATGCTCCGAAGGCCAGTTTGATGTTCTCGGCAAGTTCCCTGCTTATCGTACCTTCCGATTCTATCTGAATGTCGTTGGTGATGTTGTTACCTCCGAAGGGGATAGATGCATAGTGACGCATGATGTTTCCGCAGTATACCGCAACGGATGTACAGCCTCCACCGAAGTCAATCAGTGCCACTCCGTTCTCCATTTCACTTTCGCTCAATACTGCCTTCGCTGTGGTGTCTGCAGTGAAGTACTTCCTGATCGCTACCACGTCCGCCTTCTTGAGTGCAGAGTCGATTTTCGTGAGAGGTCCTTTCTTTCCGATGAATATCTTGAAGTTGCCTTCAAGTACGTCACTGGACATGCCGATGATGTCGTTCTCGATGATCTGGAAGTTCTCACCATCGGAAAATGACTGCGCGACGGCTCCGTAGACGGCCTCGAGTTTCTGATTCTCAAGAGGATATACTTGTGCCGACTTCTTCAGTTCCGCGATGTCTTCTGCTGTGATGTCCGCGTCGTCCCCTCTGCCTTCGATCTTTCCTGTGTTGCTTTCAAGGCGGATAGGATATTTCGGCATTCCTACAACAGCCTGGGTGATCCTTATCCCTAAGGCGCTCTCAGCCTGACGTATCGCTTCTGAAAGCGGCTCTCCGGCGTGTGACGGATTGAATACGCTGCTGTACCTGATGCCCGCTGACGGTGTTTCCTTGTAATATACGATCTGGACATTCTCACCCTCCGCCTTCGCTACGGTAAGGGCTATCTTGGATGTTCCTAAATCGATCGCTACAATGTGTCTGTCCTGTATCTCCATATTCTTTTCTGTTTTTCTACTTATCTGCAGACTATCTGTCCTTTGAACCTGAGGTCGACCCTCTTGTAGTGTCCTTCACCCTTGGCAGGCAGAATGTGGGTGTAGTATTTTTCCATCTTCCTGAACTTCTCGGCGACTTCCACCGGCTGTCCGAACACGAACAGCTCGTTTCCTTCCCTGGGCACCAGGATGATGTCTCCTCCTTTGTCAACAGATATCTGCACTATCTTGTCCTTCCAGGTCCTGCTCTTTTCCATATGATTCACTACATTCATCATCCTTGTGAACCATTCCATCTCTTCGGGGTCCTCGATGGCCCCTTTGTAACCGCTGTTCGCTGCCAGAGGAATGTAGCCGTCTATGACCTGGACATGGGACGCATAATTTCTCTGGAGAGGGAATATGTATCCTTCCGAGTCTGCATAGAAGCCGCCGTCTTTCTTCTGGAACCTCACTACAGGCTTGCGCTGCGTGACATCTATGTGTATGATGCCGTCCTTTGTGACGTAGGCTTCGCTCTTTCTTACAGCACTCCTCCCGTCTACGATGTCCTCGATCCTTACAAGGTCGATGCTGTCGACAGGTTGTCCGATATATATTCCGTACTCTTTGTCGATGAAGGACTTGATGTCATCCTTGGTCACGAAACTGTTCTGAAGACTGTCGACGATGTTGATCTCGATGTCTTTGCATAGGATGGTCCTTCGTGAAGACACACCTGCAGTGAAAGCAAGAATCATCGCTACAGCAAGCATTACGCTGGCGGTTCCTGTGATTATGTGTCTTATTGTCTTATTCATTGCCGTTGTATTTTTGTTCAAGGAGTTCCTTGATCTTTCCGGTAAATCTGTCTATGTCTCCTGCTCCGATAGTCATGAATACATCTTTGTCTCCCGATTCCAGCGATTCCAGATAGTCCATCAGTTCTTCCTTTTTCAACAGGACTTTTTCGGGGGCGGTGATGTTGTCGAATATGATCTGTGATGTCACTCCCGGAATCGGTTCTTCACGGGCAGGGTATATGTCCAGAAGAATGACCCGGTCTGCCTTGCTGAGTGATTCCGCAAATCCGTCAGCGAAGTCTCTGGTCCTGGTGTAGAGGTGAGGCTGGAAGATTCCTGTCAGTCTGTAGTCAGGGAAGTTGCCTCGGATGGACGTAAGTGATGCCTCTATTTCCCTCGGATGGTGGGCGTAGTCGTCGATGTATATGCATCGGTCAGATTTCAACTGAATGTCGAACCTTCTCTTCACACCTGCGAATGTGGCCAGTGCTTCGCGGATCTTCTCCGGATCCAGTCCGTATGTAAGGCCGATTGCCGCTGCACCTACCGCATTCTCTATGTTGACCCATCCGGGAATGCCTACTGTGCAGTCCTTGATGATTCCGCCAGGGTAATGGAGGTCGAAGCGGGAGAATCCGTTGCCGTCTCCGTCTGTGATTACGGCGTGGAAATCCGCATCAGGATCATCGTATGAATATGTCTTTATGTCTGCCTTTGTGTCATCAGAAGTGATGTCAAGTCCATGTTTCGCTATGACGGTTCCACTCACCTGTGACGCGAAGGCCTTGAATGCTTCGCGTATATGGGATTCGTCTCCATAGATGTCGAGATGGTCTGCGTCCATCGAGGTGATGACAGCGATCTCCGGGAACAGTTGGAGGAAGGAGCGGTCGAATTCGTCGGCTTCAGCCACCACTACGTCATTCTGGCTTATAAGAAGATTTGTTCCGTAATTCTTCGATATGCCTCCGAGAAAGGCAGAACAGCCTTCTCCAGCAGATGTGAATATATGGCTTACAAGCGTGCTGGTGGTCGTTTTCCCATGTGTGCCGGCTACAGCCATGCATCTTTGCCCGGCAGTTATTTCCCCGAGCATTCTTGAACGCTTGACCACTCTGTATCCGTTCTTCTGGACGTATACCAGTTCTCCCATGTCCTTTGGAATGGCCGGAGTGTATACTACCAGGGTGGATCCGATGTCTTCAGGTATGAACGCTATGTTGTCTTCATAGTGCACTTCGATACCTTCCGATTCAAGTTCATGGGTCAGAGGCGACGGAGTCTTGTCGTATCCGCTGACCTTGTAACCTTTGGCATGGTAGTAGCGCGCAATGGCACTCATCCCGATTCCGCCGATGCCGATGAAATATATGTGTCTGTATTCAGCCATCTTATCCTATGATTCTGTAGATTTCTTCTGCTATAGTCATTGCCGCATCCTTGAGAGCGAGTCTGCCGATGTTCTCTTCCAATAGAGTGATCCTTTCCTGATTTTCTATCAGGTCACATGCGGTCTTCATGAGTTTTTCGTCCGCTTCGCTGTCTTTTACGATCATTGCCGCATCCTTTCTTACGAGCGCCATCGCATTGTGTGTCTGGTGGTCTTCGGCCACATTAGGGGAAGGGACAAATATGGTGGCCTTGCGTGCCGCGCACAATTCTGATACGGAACTTGCCCCTGAACGCGATATGACCACGTCTGCAGCAGCGTAGGCCAGATCCATCCTCATGATGAAGTCGGAGTATCGAATGCCGGTGACGTTCTTTCCTGAGGCCTTTGCTTCCTCCATGAATCTGTCCGTCGAAGCCTTGTACCATTTCCCGCATTGCCAGATCACCTCTATGTCCTCACCTCCGGGACATCCGTCCGTTATCCATTTCTTCATGGCATTGTTCAAGGTGCCGCTCCCCAGGCTTCCGCCTACAATGAATATATGCTTCTTTTCAGGATCAAGACCATAGAACTGCATGGCCTCTGCCTTTGTCTGTGCGGTTGCAGGTGCTATTTCCTTTCTGATGGGGTTTCCGGAAATGACTATCCTGTCTGCCGGGAAGAACTTTTCCATGCCTTCATAGGCCACACATATGCTTCTGGCTTTTTTACCAAGAATCTTGTTGGTCAGTCCTGCGTAGCCGTTCTGCTCCTGGATCAGGGTCGGTATTCCAAGGCGGCCTGCAGCCCAGAGGAGGGGGGCACTTGCATAACCGCCTACTCCTATCGCGATGTCCGGCTTGAACTCCTTTATGAGCCTTCTCGCCATTCTCACGCTTTTGATCACCTTGAAAGGAAGTGCCAGGTTAGAGAGGTTCAGACTCCTCTGGAGTCCGGCAATGGGCAGGCCTTCGATTCTGTAGCCTGCTGCTGGAACCTTCTCCATTTCCATCCTTCCCTCTGCTCCGACGAAAAGAATCTCTGTTTCAGGGTTGAGTTCCTTAAGTTTATTAGCGATGGAGAGGGCCGGGAAGATGTGTCCTCCCGTACCCCCGCCACTTATTATTGCCCTTATCTTTCTGTACTTCATCTCTGCGGTATGTCTTCAAGGTTGTCTATGTCTTCAAGTATGTCCATGCTTGACTGGATGTCGTCTTTGTCGCTGTCGTAGATAGGTATAGCGGCCTCTTCTTCTTCCCGGATCCTGTTTCGTGCGATCCTGCTTATCGAAAGTATCACTCCGAACGCTATGCAGAATACGAGGAATGCAAAACTTCCGTGACTGATCAGAGGCAGGGTCTGTCCTGTCATCGGACCGATGTCTACGTTTACGAACATGTGCATGAATGCCTGGCCCGTTATGAGGATGCTCAGACCTCCTACGGTGATCTTTGCGTATTCATCGTTGCACAGACGTGCTATGGTCGAGCCTCTGGCCAGCAGACTGACATAGAGGAATATGACGAGTATTCCTCCGATGAGTCCGTATTCCTCGACCAGAAAACTGAACATGTAGTCTCCGTATATGTTGGATACGACGTATTTCTGTGTACTGTTGCCGCTGCCTTTACCTAGGATTCCTCCTTCATGTACCGCGATCTTTGCGCTGTACGGCTGTTTGATCTCGTCCAGAATCTGATAGAATTCGTTGGAGTGCACACGTACGTCATGAAGACGCTCGGCATCGTAATCTGCTCCTATTCTGCTCTCCATAGTCTCGAAACGCTCGAATATTCCGAACACCTTGCCGTCTGTCGCCGTATATATTCCGAATATCAGCAGCAGACCTGTGATGCCTGCAGCACCGGTGATAGCGATTTCCTTGACAGGCATTCCTCCTATCATGACGGTAGCGATCAGAATCACTCCGATGAATATGGCGCTCGAACCGCTTCCGACCAGCGTGAGCAGGCATACGATGAGTATCGGCAAGTACATGTATATGACCCTTTTCCAGAACGGCTGTGCGAATGATGACAGATTCCGTGACTTGGCCAGACTGTTTGCCAGACGGAAATGACCGCTCGGTTTTTTCCTGCCGATGGCATCCTGGTCTTCCTTGTATGCATTGATGGCCCAGGCAAGATACATGACCATTGCGACTTTGACAACTTCAAATACATGCATCTGAAGTCCTGCGATCCTGAGAGTTCTCCATGCACCGTTGATCCTTTCTGCCATGATGACCCCCGGTATCCTTACGTGAAGGTCAAGCAACAGGAGGAGCAGGAGGGAAAAGGCGAATCCGAACTTGGACAGTACCCTGAAGAACTTCAGACTCTTTATATTATATAGTCCGAAAATCAACATCAGTCCTATTCCCGCTATGAGGATATGGTCCAGGATGAAATCCATTCTGTCCTTGCTGCCTTCCCTGAGGAGAGATGTGGATGAGAATATGGCGAGAATGGAGATCATGATGAGCAGGAACACTATTATCCATACCACCTTGTCTCCTTCAATGTTGTCGATGAAGTGCCAGAACCCATTTCCTGAGGCTCCGTCTTTTTTCTTCTTTGCTGTTTCCATATCCTAAAGGTTTCTGACCGCCTCCTTGAACTGCTGTCCTCTGTCTTCGTAATTCTTGAAAAGGTCGAAACTTGCGCAGCATGGGGAGAGAAGCACCACATCTCCTGCTTTTGCAAGATCGTGAGCCAGTCTGACCGCATCCTTTGCCGATGTCACATCGTGTATTTCCGGAACCACGCCTTCAAATGACTCGTGGAACTTAGCGTTGTCAAGCCCCATACAGATCATTGCCTTCACCTTTTCCTGAGCAAGCGGTACCAGGCTGGTGTAGTCGTTACCCTTGTCTGTGCCTCCTACGATCCATACCACAGGTCTTGTCTGACATTCCAAAGCATACCATGCGGCATCAACGTTGGTGGCTTTCGAGTCATTTATATAGAGGACATCCTTTATGCTCAATACCTTTTCGAGCCGGTGTTCCACTGCCTTGAAAGTCGCAAGGCCGTTGCGTATGGCCTCGTTGTCGATGTCCATAGCCTTGGCTGCAAGTGCGGCAGCCATAGAGTTATATACATTGTGCTTTCCTCCGAGCGCCAGTTCCTGCAGGTACATGTCACACTCGTCCTCCTTGTACCTGACTATCATCCTGTCATCCCTGACGAACGCACCCTGAGGGACTTCCTCCTTCTGGGTGAAAGGAAGTTTCTGAGCCTTCATCACTATCTGGTCAAGATGTCTGATGGTGATCTCGTCATCCGAGCAGAATATGAAGCAGTCTTCGCTTGACATGTTTCTTGTGATGCGGAACTTGGACCTTACATAGTTCTCCATCTTGTGGTCATAGCGGTCCAGATGGTCCGGTGTAATATTGGTGATTATCGCTATGTCTGCCTTGAAGTCGTATACGTTGTCCAACTGGAAACTGCTCAGTTCCAGTACATAGATATCAAAGTTTTCTGTCGCGACCTGAAGGGCGTAACTCTTGCCTATATTGCCTCCGAGGCCTACATTGAGGCCAGCCTGCTTCAGAAGATGGTAAATGAGTGAGGTCGTGGTTGTCTTTCCGTTGCTACCGGTGATGCATACCTTCTTTGCCGAGTCATATCTGCCGGCAAACTCGATTTCAGATATGATCCCGATGCCTTTCTCCGCAATCTTCCTGACCATCGGTGCAGTCGACGGTATTCCGGGACTCTTCACTACCTCGTCAGCGTTCAGGATAAGTTCTTCGGTATGCTTGCCCTGCTCGTATGGAATCTCCCATTTGTCGAGCATGGCCGCATAGTCCTCCGATATCTTTCCCATATCTGAAAGAAACACATCAAATCCCTTTACTTTTGCGAGAACAGCGGATCCGACTCCGCTTTCTCCTCCACCCAATACTACTAATCTAGACATTTCCGTATGTTGTTCCATTTATTATCTTACTTTCAGCAATGCCATGGTGACCACTGCCAGGATCATCCCTATGATCCAGAATCTGCCTACTATCTTAGCCTCAGGCATTGCTTTCAGAGGCTTCTTTATGAGGGCAGGTATGCCCTCCTTCTGGTAATGATGATGGAGCGGCGCCATCTTGAACACCCTGCGTCCTTCACCGTATTTCTTCTTCGTGTATTTGAAATAGAATCTTTGGATGAGGACCGAAAGGCTCTCGACAAAGAAGATTCCGCACAGGATCGGGAGAAGGAGTTCCTTTCTGATAAGGATCGCACAGACTCCTATCACGCCTCCGAGCATGAGGCTTCCCGTGTCGCCCATGAATACCTGGGCAGGGAATGAGTTGTACCAGAGGAATCCGATCAGGGCTCCTACAAATGCAGACATGTATACCGCAATCTCACCGCTTCCCGGAATATACATTATGTTGAGGTATTCCGCGTTCACTATGTTTCCGGACAGCCATGCGAAGATGCCCAGCACTACTCCCACGATCGCTGATGAACCGGTTGCGAGTCCGTCCATCCCGTCGGTGAGGTTGACTCCGTTCGAGCATGCTGTGATGACGATCACGATCATCAGCACATATATCGCCCATTTGCAGTACCATCCGAAGGTGCCTTTGAACGGCGAGAGCCATTTGTAGTCGAACTCATGGCTCTTTACAAACGGTATCGTGGTCTTTGTGCTCTTGATGACGTCGTGCTTCATTGTCGGTGCTGCGGCGATGGCTGCATCCACACTGACACTGTCTGCAAGTGCTTCGACTGCGACGGTGTCTTCTATGTTCACTTCCTCTCTGACCACAATCTGGTCGCTGAAGCATACGGCCAGTCCTATGGCGAGTCCCATTGCTGCCTGGGCAACCAGTTTCGCCTTCTCACTGAGACCTTCCTTGTTTTTTCTGAATACCTTGATATAGTCGTCTGCAAATCCGACGAGGAAGAACCATACGGTGCTGACAATCAGCAGTATGTTGTATATGTTGGTCAGGTCACCGAAGAGAAGTACAGGCACGATGATGGCCAGAAAGATGATCATTCCTCCCATCGTAGGGGTGCCTTTCTTCTGTATCTGCCCTTCGAGTCCGAGGTCGCGTATCTCTTCTCCGATCTGCTTCTTCTGGATCCATCGTATGATCTTCTTTCCTGCGAAGATTGATATCAGAAGAGCAGTGGTAAATGCAGCGATGGCTCTGAAGGACAGGTAGTTGAACAGTCCCTGTCCCGGGATGTCTATCCCGGTTTCCTTAAAGTATTCTACAAGATGATATATCATTTCCCGTCTTATCCTAGTGTTTCAAAAATTTCAGTTACAATTTCCTTTTCGTCAAAATGCTTCTTTTCGGTGCCTATGATCTGATAGGTCTCGTGTCCCTTTCCTGCAAGAAGGACCGTTGCACCCTGCGACGCTATCATCAACGCAGTGCGGATTGCCTGTTCGCGGTCTTCGATGAAGAGTGACCGGGCCTTTCCGCTCAAGTCAAATCCCTCCTTTATGTCGGCCATGATGTCAGAAGTCTTCTCAGTCCTGCTGTTGTCCGAGGTCACGATTATCCTGTCTGCAAGTTTCTGTGCTATCGCTGCCATTTCCGGCCTCTTGCTCCTGTCCCTGTCACCTCCGCATCCGAAAATGCAGATGAGTTCCCTGTCAGGTGCTATTCCTCTCAATGTCTTGAGTACGTTCTCAAGGGCGTCCGGAGTGTGTGCATAGTCGATGATCACAGATATGTCTTTTGGCCCTCTCAGGTTTTCAAGTCTGCCCGGTGCGGGTCTGAGGGTGCTCAGGGCTACCAGCACTTCTTCCGGGTCTGCGCCCAGCGTCACGGCGGTGGTATATATTGCAAGGAGGTTATATGCATTGTGCTGACCGACGAGGGTGCTCCATGCTTCTGTGCCGTCCATCTTCAGGAGCATTCCTTCAAAACTTTGCTCGATCACACGGCATGTATGGTCGGCAATGCTTCTGAGAGAGTATGTCACTACCTGTGCCCTGGTGTTCTGCATCATCACCATTCCGTTCCTGTCATCGATGTTGGTGATCGCATATGCATCTGCAGGAAGGTTGTCAAAGAACAGTTTCTTGCATCTGAGATATTCAGCAAAGGTCTTGTGGTAGTCGAGATGGTCGTGAGTCAGGTTCGAGAAGATTCCCGCCTTGAATTTCAGACCGGAAATCCTTTCCTGCTCTACACCTATCGAACTTACCTCCATGAAGCAGTACTCGCAGCCCGCCTTCACCATATCGCTGAGCAAAGAGTTTATGGTCAGCGGATCGGAAGTCGTGTTCTTTGCCTCTGTACCTTTTGTGCCCACATAGTTCGCTATGGTGGAAAGAAGTCCGCAACTGTATCCGAGCGCAGTGAACATCCTGTGAAGGAGGGTGACTGTAGTTGTCTTGCCGTTTGTGCCTGTAATGCCGACAAGAGTCAGTTTTTCAGACGGATTGTCGTAGAAGTTCGAGGCCATGATGGCCAGGGCGTGTCTTGACGATTCTGCCTTGACCAGTACGATCCCATCTGTATCCATTGCCTCGATCTGAGTGTCCAGAGCCTCCTGGTCTTCGTAGACGATCACGCGTGCCCCTTTGCCGATGGCTCTGGATATGTATTCATGTCCGTCGGCTGCAAACCCCTTGACAGCAGTGAAAAGCGAGCCGTGGCTCACTTTTCTGGAGTCGTCACAGATTGCGCTCACGTCGATGTGTCCGCATCCTTTCACGACAGTGCATCCGCTGTTCCTTATTATCTTGTCAAGTCTCATTCAAGCACGATCTTTATGGTTTCACCTTTACGGCATTCCGTTCCCGCCTTCGGGGTCTGGCTCACTACGTGGCCGATTCCCTCATAGATGCATTTGTATCCGTTGTTTTCTATCGCATACAATGCATCCTTCAGTCCCATTCCTTTCAGGTCCGGTACAGGTATCACACTTCCGCTTCTGGTAGCGATATACTGAGGATCCATGTCCGGAATGTCTGCGCTTTCTGTCACTTCCTCGCCCCATCTGCTCTCCATTGACCAGATATGGTCCACTATCTCCCTGAATGTCATTGCCGGGATGACACCGCCATATACGCTTTTCGATGTCGGATTCGTGTAGACCGTGACTATGGCCGTGTATTGTGGATCTTCAGCAGGGAAGAAGCCTACGAATGAAGCCTGATATTTCGTTTTGCCGTCTATGTCGTGGTACGGATCCTTGCTTCCCTTCAGTTCTCCCGGCTCAAGTACCATTCTTGCAGTACCGGTCTTTCCCGCTACTGTGCATTTGGCATTCTTCAGTTTTGTCGCTCCGGTTCCCTCAAGGGTTACCATGGTGAGGGCTTTGGTCAGCGAGTCTGCCGTGGCTTTGGAGAAGACGGAACCGTTCAGGATTTCAGGACCGAACTTCTTCACTGTCCTTCCGTTCTTTTCATGTGACTCTATGAGGTAAGGCTTCATCATCTTGCCATTGTTCGCTATGGCGTTGTAGAAGGTCACGATATTCAGAGGCGTTTCCATTACGGAATATCCTATGGCTGCCGATGGAAGCGATGAGCGGCTCCATGCCTTCGATTCCGGATCAGGAAGACTTGAAGGTGTTCCACCTTTTTCAGTAAGGTCGAATTCGTATGCGTCGTTAAGTTTGTATTCATAGAGTTTGTCTATGAATTTTTCCGGCTTCTCCTTGTAATAGTCCAGAACAAGGCGGCGGAATACATAGTTAGACGATATCTTGAATCCGTCCTGAACGCTGATTACGGATGTCTTGTATCTGTTCTCCCAGTTGGTGATGTATTTGTCTTGAGCGATTTCCGGCATTTCGTCTATGCGGCCGCGGTTGGTCGGTATTTCCTTGCCGAGTGTCACCTTTCCGTCCTCAAGCAGTATGGCAAGGGTGACGGCCTTGAAGATGGATCCTGGTTCACCGGGACGGCCTATCGCCATGTTGAAGTTTTCTCCAAGTTCGCCCTTCCTGTTTCTCTGAAGGTTCACCATTGCCCTTACGGCTCCCGTCTTCACATCCATTACAACGACGCATCCCCCGGCAATCTCTTCGTCGTCACCGATATTGGTTCTGAGGGCGCGGTCGGCAATGTCCTGGATGTCGATGTCCAGAGTGGTGCGGATATCCTTTCCGTGCTCAACCTTTACTTCCGTGCTGTCAGGATCCACTATGCTTCCCCTGTCTGTGCGTTTCATCCATTGAGAACCCTCTGTTCCGTGAAGGATGTAGTCGTATTGTCCCTCGATGCCGAGGAATCTGCTCTCTTCCGGATTCTCCGTGTTTATCCTTACGTCACCTATGACCCTTCCTGCCAGAGTCCCATAAGGATATTGCCTGGTTTCGACCTCGGTCCTTATCATTCCGCTTTTGTAGCGGCCTTCATTGAAGAGCGGCAGTTCGCACAGGCGCAGATATGTCTCGTGATCTATGTTCCGGGTGATAGGGACATTCCTTCTTCCAGGAAGAGACTCTGACTCGCGGTTGCGCATGATCAGGTCGTAGTAGTATTGCGATGTCCTGCCGTCTTTGGCAAGAACCTTCGGAAGTTCGTTGCACAGAAGTCTTGCCTTCTGTCTCCATATCCTTTCAAGAGAGTCTGTCTCTCTGGCTGTATGTCCTCGTCTGTATTCGTCCTTGAGGACAGCGCAGTCCATGTTTATATTGTACATCGGAATGGAGAGGGCCAGAAGCCTGCCGTTCATGTCCATGATCGCACCTCTGTCAGGACTTGTCCTGTTTTCATAGCGTTTAGGCTGGAAGTATCTGACCGTCTGAGGGTCCGGTTCCCATACGAACTGGATATGGATTATCCTTCCGATAAGTATGACTGAACCCACAAGGAACAGGCAATACAGAAACCACAGAATCTTGCTGATCCTATGTCTGTTCTCCGGTTGTATGTCTCTGTTCTCTGCCATGTCTCCTATCTGATTACATCTGCCGGCTTCTCCGGCGCCTTTACCTCTGAGCCTGCTTCTTCCAGCATCTTTTCCACTGTGGATATCCTGTCAAGCCCTACTATCCTGTATGTCTTCTGAGCATTGTATATCTTGAGCGCTCTGATGGTCCGGTTGTTCTGCTGCACCCTGAGCATCGTCTGTTCTGCCTTGTAACTCATCCAGATACTTACGCATCCCAGAAGAAAGAGGTACAGGATATAAGGGAACAGTTTGTCCACTCTCATACGCGTCAGAAGTTCTCCACGCCCCAGGGCGATGAAGAACTCCTTGACGGCTATGCCTATCTTTTTCCAGTCGATGTCAAATCTTTTACCCATCTTTCTCAGCAATTCTAAGTTTGGCACTTCGTGCTCTGGTGTTTACTGCTATTTCGCTTTCCTGTGGCAGGATCGGCTTTCTGTTCACGGCCTTCAGCGGTGCCGTGGTGTTTCCATAGAAATCCTTCACGGCCTTTCCTTCTATGTTTCCGGCCTTGATGAAGTTCTTCACCATGCGGTCCTCCAATGAATGATATGTTATCACCACCAGACGTCCGCCGGGTTTCAGGGCCTTGGCCGCTCCATAAAGGAATTTCTCGAGAGACCTCATCTCCTGGTTCACTTCAATCCTCAATGCCTGATATACCTTTGCAAGGAACTTGTGTTCGGCAAATTTCGGAAGCGCGGCCTCGATCGCCTTTCCCAGACCGGTGGTCGTCGCGATAGGGGATGCTTCTCGCGCCTTGCATATCATCTGGGCGATCCTTCTGCTGTTGTCCACCTCTCCGTATAGTCTGAGGATCCTTTCGAGTTCCTCCTGTCCGTATCCGTTGACGATGTCTGCTGCAGTCATCGAGGCCTCCTGGTTCATCCTCATGTCCAGAGGAGCCTCGTACCTGAATGAGAAGCCTCGCTCGGCAGTATCGAACTGGTGTGAAGATACGCCCAGGTCTGCGAGGATGCCGTCTATCCCTTCTGGATATCCCTGATGGATCACGTGGTTGTGAATCCATCTGAAATCGCTCCTTATAAGGGTGAGCCTCTGGTCGTCAGGCTTGTTCGCAATCGCATCGCTGTCGCGGTCGAAAGAGATGACATGTCCTTCCGGAGAGAGTCTCCTCAGGATTTCTCCTGTGTGCCCTCCGCCTCCGAATGTGGCATCTGCATATGTTCCTGATGTGGAGCCGATCAAAGCGGAAACGCTTTCATCCAGCAATACTGGTGTGTGATATTCGGACATGGTCAGGCCTCCTTGTTAAATCCGTCCTGCTATCTTCTTGCCCATCATGCGGAACTCCTCAGGATTGAGGCATCCGCTCTCCAGTTCTTCTTTCGCCCAGATTTCGACCTTGTAGTCGACACCCTGGAAAACGACTTCCTTTCCGATGCCGGCCTTGTCAAGGATCTCCTTAGGGATGGTGATTCTTCCCAGTTTCGCGTCCGGAACCACGGTCACGGTATCGCTCATGTAGGTCCTCCAGTATTTCATATGGTCTTCGTCGAATGCCAGGTCCAGTTTTGCCCTTACGGCCTGTGACATGTTGGCCCATTCCTGTCTGGTGTACATCTCCAGGCAGTTTGAATACATGTCCTTCCTGATGACGAATTCCATCTGGTCGGCAGGTACGGAATTCTTGATGGCAGAAGGAATCACGAGTCTTCCCTTGTCATCGATCTTTGCGTTGTATTTTCCGAAAAATCCTGCCATTTCTCCATGTTAGTTTAGAGTGTGACAAAAGTAGTAATATTTTCCCACTTTGTTACACTTTTTTACATTTTTTTCCACATATTTTTCAACACCATGCCTGTAAGCCCTTTCAGGCTCTGTTTTTATTTCTATCTTTGCAGCATGAATAAAATGAGAAATATCAGGAATGGCTTTATTGCCATAGCGGTCGCAGTGTGTGTGCTGTCGCTCGTTTCCTGTGGAAACAGGACGAGTGGAGAAGATGTGGCACTTTGTCCGGAATGCGCTGATACCGTGAGTGTTGAGCATCCTCTTGGATTTTGTCCCGATTCGCTTTCCGTAGTAGAGGGAAAGGTGAAGAACGGTCAGTTCTTTTCTTCTCTTCTTGGTTCTCTTGGCATGTCTGCCCAGGAGGCATACAATCTCACGCAGGCATGCGATTCCGTCTTTGACGTGAAGACCCTACGTGTCGGTCAGGCCTATCGTGCTTATTATTCACGTCATCCTGAGCGAAGCGAAGGATCTCCTCTATATCTGGTCTACGACCGCGACAAGGCGAGCAGCATAGTCTTTTCGTGCCGTCCGCCATATGAGGCGTGGGTCTATGAAAAGCCCGTGGAGATAGAGAGCCGGTATGCGGATGTTACCATCAACAGTTCCTTGTGGGTGGACATGCGTGCGGCGGATGTTTCTCCGCTTCTTATCGTAAGTCTGTCAGATATTTATGCATGGACAGTAGACTTCTTCGCCCTTCAGAAGGGTGACCGTTTCCGTGTCCTGTATGAAGAGAAGGTGTGTGACGGGGAGGTCATTGCGGTGGATACCGTGAGATATGCCGTGTTCAGCCATGCCGGCGAAGATTTTCCCATGGTCATGTACAATCAGGGCGACGGAGGGAACATCTGGTGGAACGAAAAGGGCGAGAGCATGAGAAAGGCCTTCCTTAAGGCTCCTCTTAATTATTCCCGCATCAGTTCGGGATTCTCTTATGCCAGAAGGCATCCTGTGACACGTCGTGTCCAGCCTCATACCGGAGTCGATTACGCCGCTCCTAAGGGAACGCCGGTGATGACAATCGGAGATGGTGTTGTGACAAGCGTCAAGTATGAGGGTGCAGGAGGCAATACCGTGAGAATCAGACATAATTCAGTATATTCTACGGCATATCTTCACTTGTCTGGATACGCCAAGGGCCTGAAGGCCGGACAGCGTGTCCGTCAGGGAGAGGTCATCGGATATGTGGGTTCGACCGGGCGCTCTACCGGTCCTCATCTGGATTTCAGGGTGTGGAAGAACGGTACCCCTATCAATCCTTTGAAGATGGAGTCGCCTCCTGCTGAACCGATTGCAGAAAGCAGCAAGGATGCGTTCAATGCTGTACATAAGGAATATAAGGCCAGAGTCGACACCATTCGGGCCCGTACTGTCGCATCGGAACTGTTCGAACTTCTGTAGCCGCTTGGCCCGTCATGTCGAACGTCGCCGGGACATCTAAAGGTGAAGCCGGAAATGCCAGAGGATGACACCTACGCTGACGGATACGTTCAATGAGTGCTTCGTGCCGAACTGAGGTATCTCCAGACAGAAGTCGGATGCGTCCACAACGTCCTGACGGACCCCGGAAACTTCATTCCCGAATACTACGGCATATCTGTTTCCGGCCTCAGGGACGAATCCGTCGAGCATCACGGACCCGACGGTCTGTTCTGCGCTCACTATGGTATAGCCGTCATCCTTCAGACGTCTGATGGCTTCCATTGTGTCATCGACATGTTCCCATTCCACACTGTCCTCTGCTCCGAGCGCAGACTTGTGTATCTCTGCCGAAGGGGGAACTGCGCATATGCCGCAGAGCCATACCTTGTCTATCTTGAAGGAGTCTGCTGTGCGGAATGCGGAGCCTACGTTATGGGCGCTGCGTATATTGTCAAGAACTACGACGATACCTGACTCCGGAAGGGTCTTGTACTGGTCTGCCGATACTCGTCCGAGTTCAATATTGAGGAGTTTTCTGTTGTGCATGGAGGTCCTGTTGTCTTATAAAGGAAAAAAGTTTTCAACACAAAGGTAGTAAAAAACAAAAAATGCTTACATTTGTAGTTGCTAAAAAACAGAATCTATGAAACAGGATGTCCAAATTTTCAATCTGATCAAAAAAGAGGAAGACCGTCAGACTTCGGGAATCGAACTGATCGCGTCTGAAAACTATGTGAGTGAGCAGGTACTAGAAGCGCTCGGTTCCATCTGCACCAACAAATATGCGGAAGGCTATCCGGGAGCAAGGTACTATGGCGGATGTGAAGTTGTCGACCAGATCGAACAACTGGCCATCGACAGACTCTGTGAACTCTTTGAGGCTGAATATGCCAACGTGCAGCCGCACTCAGGAGCGCAGGCGAATATGGCGGTGATGATGTCATGCCTCAAGCCAGGAGATACATTCATGGGTCTCGATCTTGCTCATGGCGGCCATCTGACGCACGGCTCTCCGGTGAATATGTCAGGTATTCTTTATAATGCTGTGGCGTACGGTCTCAGTGAGACTACGGGCATGATCGACTATGACCAGATGGAGCAGAGGGCTCTGGAGTATAAGCCGAAACTCATCATCGGAGGAGCATCAGCATACTCAAGGGAGTGGGACTACGCCAGAATGCGTGAGATCGCCGACAAGGTGGGAGCGATACTCTGGATAGATATGGCTCATACTGCAGGTCTCATTGCGGCAGGCCTTCTCAGCAATCCGGTAAAATATGCACATGTCGTGACTTCGACCACCCACAAGACACTTCGTGGTCCGCGTGGCGGCATCATCCTCATGGGCAAGGATTTCGACAATCCGTGGGGACTTACCACTCCTAAGGGAGTAGTGAAGAAGATGTCACAGATACTGAACTCAAGCGTCTTCCCAGGCGTTCAGGGTGGCCCTCTCGAGCACTGCATCGCGGCAAAGGCCGTCTCATTCTATGAGGCCCTCCAGCCGGAGTTCAAGGAATATCAGAAGCAGGTTGCTTCAAATGCGCAGGCAATGGCGGAGGCGTTTGCTTCAAGAGGCTATAAGATAGTTTCCGGAGGTACGGACAACCATCTCATGCTCATCGACCTCCGAAGCAAGTTCCCGGAACTGACAGGAAAGGTGGCGGAGAAGGAACTCGGTAAGGCAGACATCACCATCAACAAGAACATGGTGCCTTTCGATTCGCGCACACCGTTCCAGACTTCAGGTATCCGTGTCGGTACTCCTGCCATCACTTCACGAGGCTTCGTCGAGAAGGATATGGAGTTCATCGTGAACCTGATCGATCAGGTGCTTACCAATGCGGCATCGAATCTCGACCTTATCGCAGGCAAGACTGAGGAAGGACGTGAGGCTTATGAGGAGGTTCTTACTGCAGTAAGGAAGCAGGTCCGCATGAAGACCAACGGAATGCCTCTCAACAGATATTGATATTAAATAAAAATCAGACAGGCACTTTGCTATAGGTGACATGCCACCCCCGGCAAGGGGGTGTCTCCCGAATGGGAGACGGGGGTCACCGGTGCAAAGTGCCTGTCGGATTTTTTATAGCAGAGTCAGTAACTGAGATATCAGGAAGCCGAGGTAGTTGCCTATGGCATAGCCGATCACTCCTATTGTAAGGCCGGGGATGAGTACATCCTTGTTCTTCATGGCGGCCGCCATCATCGGAACGAACGGCGGCGAGTTGATATATGTCACGGACGCTATGACCATCATGTCCGAATCGATCCTGAATATCCTGGCAAAGATGATCTGAAGGAGAAGGGAACCGAAAACAGCCACAAGGAGATAGCCCATCATCCAGAATCCTCCGGCGAAGTCCAGTTTGCTGAGGTCTGCCATGGAAGCCACCACGATGCAGAAGATGTATATGAAATACATGCCTATGTCGTAACTGTAATTCATTTCACGTACACGCTTAATGAATGAGCATGCTATGCCCAAGGTGGTCAGGGACAGGATGAATACCGTCATGAACATACCGTCCGGCAGAAGCAGTGCCACTCCTGCAGATACGCCCACAATAAGGGCAGTGAGCGCGAGAAGTTTTCCTGCCTGAGCCATGCCCTTGCGGGTGAACAGACCCTTGTATGGATTTTCCGAGCCTTTTTCGATTTCCTTCTGTATGGTGGCCTCGTCCTCTTTGGTGAACTGTCCGCTTTCCACCGGCAGGAATTTTCTGAACAGTCTGATTCCTATGGTGAGAAGGAAACTCAGGTAAAGGAAACTGACAAGAATGTCATATGAATTGATCAGGAGGTAGGTCTCCTCGTCCACTCCGAGCATTGTCTTCAGGGCGGCGAGATTGATGGTACCTCCGGTGTATACTCCCGTAAGCATGCCTCCGATCTTAGGAGCGTCCGATATGTGACTTCCGAACAGGAGATAGCCGGCAATGACTGCAATGACCACGGAAACCATTCCCGTTATCAAGGCGAGCAGTTGCGAGCGCGTTCCTTTCATGTTGAAGGAGCAGCCGAAAAGCATCAGAGGAATGGCAAGAGGTACCATGGCGTTTGACAGAATGTCCTGAACGCCAGGCAGTTGTTCCGGCATCAGCCCGACGTTTCCTATGATGATACCTATAAGATATAGGATGAGGACGGGCCCTATTTTACCGAGCCATGCGTAACGTCTGCATAAGGCAAGGACTCCTGCAGGAATGAGGCAGAAGCCGCAGACCAGAATGATCCAATTGAATATTTTCATTGATAAAGGTTTTAGTGCAGTCAAAGTTACCATAATTATTTGTAAGTTTGCAGAGATTTAACCTTAAAGTATATTGCCAATATGAAAAGAATTCTTGCATTATGTGCGGTTTGTGTCATTATTGCATCGTGTGCGCCCAAGTCGGAGATCAATCTGATGCATGCTGAAGATTTCGTCACGGTAGTCGACGGTAAGGATGTGGCCCTTTATACGCTGAAGAATGCCGACCTGACAATGCAGGTCACAAATTTCGGTGCCAGAGTGGTCAGCCTCTGGACTCCTGACAGAAATGGAAATCATGAGGATATAGTCTTAGGCTACAATAATATAGACCAGTATGTCAATAATCCCGGTGAGCGTTTTCTTGGTGCAGTAGTGGGACCGTATGCAAACAGAATCGCAAATGGAACTTACACAATTGACGGACAGGTCTATACATTCCCGCAGAACAATAACGGTCAGACTCTTCATGGTGGTCTGAAGGGAGTGGATATGGTTGTATGGGATGTCGTGGCGGTTACGGACTCTTCTATCCTGCTTTCATACTTGCATCCGGACGGTCAGGACGGAATGCCTGGCAATCTTAAGATCGACATGACATATACGCTTACTGCAGACAATGAGTTCAAGGTGGAATATGTGGCAGAGACAGACAAGGCGACACATGTCAATATGTCCCATCATTCATTCTTCAACCTCAAGGGTGAAGGAAAGGGTACCGTAAATGACCATGTCCTGATGATCCGCGCATCCAGGACTACTCCGGTCGATGAGGTGCTGATACCTTACGGTACGATCGTGGATGTGGAGGGTACGCCGTTCGATTTCCGTGAGCCGAAGGAGATCGGCCGCGACCTCGATATGGATGACCAGCAACTTCGCAATGGAGCCGGTTATGACCATAATTGGGTTCTTGACAAGCAGTCATGCTGCGATGTGGAACTTGCTGCATCAGTTTATGAGCCTTCTACCGGCCGATATATGGAAGTGTATACCGATCAGCCGGCCCTTCAGTTCTATGGAGGCAACTTCTTCGACGGCTCTACCTGCGGAAAATACGGCAGGCCGCTCAGGTACCGTGAATCTATTGCACTGGAGACGCAGAAGTATCCGGATTCTCCAAATCATGACAATTTTACAGACACGCTTCTTCGTCCTGGCGAGAAGTATGAGCATGTCTGCATCTACAGGTTCGGAACCAAGTAGGCTGAACGTGAAATATGACAAAATGTCAGTCCTTCGGGACTGGCATTTCTTTTGTCCCAGTATGATTCTGAAGGTCCCTTGTATGTCATCCTGAGGAACCCGAAGGGTGACATGAGGGTCTGTCAGTTGAAAACAATAAACTAAAATAACAATAAAAATGATCAGACCATTAGCAGACAGAGTAGTCATCGAGCCGAAGCCGGCCGAGACTCAGACAGCATCAGGACTTTTCATTCCTGACACAGCAAAGGAGAAACCTCAGCAGGGAACCGTCGTGGCGGCAGGTCCCGGCAAGAAAGATGAACCGATGGAGGTGAAGGTGGGTGATGTAGTCATCTACGGCAAGTATGCAGGAACTGAGGTGTCGGTGGAAGGCAAGGACTATCTCATCATGAAGCAGTCGGATATTTTGGCAATTCTCTAAAGTGAATGATTATGGCAAAGGAAATAAAATTCAATATCGATGCTCGCGCCAAGATGAAGGAAGGCGCTGACGCACTTGCAGATGCAGTGAAGGTAACCCTTGGTCCTAAGGGACGCAATGTGGTGATCGCCAAGAAGTTCGGCGCTCCGCAGGTGACAAAGGACGGTGTGACTGTGGCAAAGGAGATCCAGTTGGAGGATCAGTTTGCAGACATGGGCGCACAGATGGTTAAGGAAGTCGCTTCAAAGACCAATGACCAGGCCGGTGACGGTACCACTACAGCAACAGTGCTTGCTCAGGCCATCATCAATGTCGGCCTCAAGAATGTCACTGCAGGTGCGAATCCTATGGACCTCAAGAGAGGTATCGACAAGGCCGTAGCAGCGGTGGTCGAGAGCCTCCGCGAGCAGAGCCAGGAGGTAGGTGAGGACTATGCGAAGATCGAGCAGGTCGGCACCATCTCTGCCAACAATGACAACTATATCGGAAAACTCATCGCCGACGCAATGTCAAAGGTGAAGAAGGACGGTGTCATAACAGTGGAAGAGGCGAAGGGTACAGAGACTGAGGTGAAGGTAGTTGAGGGAATGCAGTTCGACAGAGGATACATCTCTCCATACTTCATGACGAACGGAGACAAGATGGAGGCTCTTCTGGACGCTCCATACATTCTTCTTACTGACAAGAAGATCTCTACGATGAAGGATCTCCTTCCTGTTCTCGAGCCTATCGCGCGTGAAGGAAAGTCTCTCCTTATCGTTGCAGAGGATATTGATGGCGAGGCGCTTACTACACTGGTAGTGAACAAACTCCGCGGAACCCTCAAGATCGCTGCTGTCAAGGCTCCGGGCTTCGGAGACAGACGTAAGGAAATGCTTCAGGACATTGCGATCCTTACAGGTGGTATGGTGATTTCCGAGGAAAGGGGATTCAGCCTCGAGACCGCTACTCTTGACATGCTCGGAAAGGCAGAGAAGGTGGTGGTTACCAAGGACAACACTACCATTGTCAACGGTGCCGGTGATGCCGTTGCCATCAAGGACCGTGCAGATCAGATCCGCAAGCAGATCGAGAGCACGACTTCAGACTATGACCGTGAGAAACTCCAGGAGCGTCTGGGCAAACTCGCAGGCGGTGTGGCGGTTCTTTATGTAGGTGCTGCTACAGAGGTCGAGATGAAGGAGAAGAAGGACCGCGTGGAGGATGCTCTCAGCGCTACCCGTGCTGCGGTTGAGGAAGGTATCGTACCTGGTGGTGGAGTGGCATATATCCGTGCATCTGAGGCTATCAAGGACCTCAAGGGCGCAAATGAGGATGAGACCACCGGTATCCACATCGTGGCCCGTGCCATCGAGGAGCCTCTCCGTCAGATTGCTGCAAATGCAGGAGTAGAGGGCAGCGTGATCATCAACAAGATCCGCGAGGGCAAGGGTGATTTCGGTTACAATGCCCGTACAGATGAGTATGTGAACATGTTTGAGGCCGGTGTGATCGACCCTACAAAGGTGTCACGTGTCGCTCTTGAGAATGCAGCGTCTGTTGCAGGCATGTTCCTTACCACAGAGTGCGCTATCGTGGACATTCCTGAGCCGGCGGCGGCTCCTGCAATGCCTGCAGGCGGAATGGGCGGCATGATGTAGTCCGTTCCTTCGTGGAAACAGACAAGAGACTGGCAGTAAATGACTGTCAGTCTCTTTCTTTTATATACGGCATCAGTCGGTGACGCCGTCGCGGAGACCCGGGTTCTGATCCTGGACCGGTTGAGTACCGCCGGTGTTGTCTGTGATGGCGAGGTTGGTGTTCTTCTCGCTCGAAGTGAACCTCATGAGCCACCACCCGTCGTCTGCTGTCATGTTGAACCTGAACGCTTCAGGCACATTGCTGTCCGTGCCGCCGTGGAACCTTACCAGAGGCTTGCCGAGGCGTCTGGTGTCGCTGTTGGAGAAGCCTTCTCCCCAGAGTTCCACCCTGCGCTGGTACCAGATTTCGTCCTCAAGAGACCTTCCTGACGCTTCTGAAGAGTATGCCGGGTCGCGGTAGTTCCTGACAAAGTTTTCCAGAAGTTCGCGTGCCGCACCTTCTGATCCGCTTTTTGCGAGTCCTTCCGCCTGTATGAGTATCATCTCTTCCACCCTCATGAAAGGCCAGTCCTCGTCATTCAGGGTGCCTCCGACGGTGGTCATGCCGAACTTCACGTTTGTATACGGGAGGAAGGCCATCTTGATATTGTCTATGGTGAGAGGTCCGACGGCATTGCCTGTCACGCCGTTCCATGTGACATTCTCCAGAAGGGGTGATTCAAGGGCAGGAGTGACCCACCAGCCTTTGCGTACGTCCGTTTCCGGAATCTTGTCATACAGTAGGGAGTTGATGCATGAGTAGACCTGAGTGCCAGCCGAGTATCCGTCTCCTGAGAAGGATCTGATCCAGGCGCTCGATGTGGCATACGGATTGAACATTGCCGCATCGGTGGTCATGTCATATCCCCATATCCAGTTGTGCTCGGAGATGTCGTAGAATGACGGACGGGATACTTCTGCCATGGAGGCTGGGGTGAACCCTTCCGCTGCAAGGGCTGCATCCGATGCCGCCTTGGCCCATTCCTGCATGTTCAGAAATGCCCTGGCGCGCAGACCATAGGCCACCTGCCTGTCGATGCGTGCCTTGTCTGTACGCATATATCCTTCGAGATTCTCTATGGCGTAGTCAAGGTCTGAGATGATAAGTGCATATACGTCCTCCACGCTCGCACGCGGGTTGTTCGTGAAGTCGGTCGTCTCTTCTGTTACCAGAGGAACGCATGGAAGACTCTGCCCTCCGGCAATGTATCCGAACTGGAAGTATGGTGCGAGGTTGAGGTAGGCGAAGGCCCTCAGCGCGCGCGCCTGTGCCAGTTTATATCTGATCTGTTCGTCTTCGCTGTCGGCAGGATATGACTTTATTATATCGTTTGCTGCCGCTATCGTGTTGTATGGTGCAGCATAACGGATATATGGGTTGGCATAGTCCGCATTGCGGGAGGTAAGTGCTCCGCATGTAGAGAACCAGTTGTAGCCGCTGTTGGCGAGCACTACGTCAGCAGCCTCTATGTCGTTGGAGAAGGCCATCATGATGAATCCGAAGTCATCTGGACGGGTACCTCCTGTAACGCTGCCAGGGGCGCCGAGTTTTGTGAACATTCCGTTGAAGGATGCATCTGCGCGCGACGGAATGATGGAATTGGTCTCCTGCATCTGATCGGTGATGATGATGCCTCCCTGCGGCTGGAGTTCGTTCATCTGACTGCATGCCACGATCAGGAGCATGAGTGGTATTGTTTGTAAAGTTTTCATATTGCTGTCTGTTAAGATCGTTCATATAGTCTGTGATTTATCAGAATGTCAGGGTGATTCCTCCGGTGACCGTACGCATGGCTGAATAGGAGCCGCTGCTGAGACCGGAACCGGATGTGAGGGATCCGAGTCCCATCGAATATCTCGGGTCGACTCCTTTGCGCGCAGAGAATACCGCGAGGTTGTCCCCCGATACGTATATTCTGATTCCGGATACATGAAGGAGTTCCGATATTTCTTCAGGCAAGGTGTAACCGAGGGTGATGTTGTTGATGCTCAGGTAATTCGAACTTATCAGGTAATTGCTGACCGCTGTCTGGCCTACGCTCGTGTCTCCGTCAAGTCTTGGAATTGACGAGGACGGATTCTCCGAAGTCCATGACTTCAGGACATCCTTGTGCCATGCCGTACCTGCTCCTGACGAGGTGTGCATCAGGGCCTGATATGTGCCGTCGTAGTATCTGCCGCCGAGTTGGAATGAGAACTGTGCGGAGAAGTCGATGCCGTATGCCTTGAGGGATGTGCCGAACCCTCCGTATGCCTTCGGCATCACCGAGCCGAGTTCATATTGGGATGATTCCGAGAATACTTCGGTTACGACGGATTCTCCGGTCCAGTTGCCGTCGCTGTCTGTGACCTTCTTATACCATTGGCCCTTTCCGTTTTCAGGATTGACCCCTGCCCATTTGCGCATATATGCTTCGTACAATGAACCTCCTACCTTATATATATAATTGCTGCCCTTGATTCCGCTCTCCGCTACGGATTCGTCCAGAGAGACGATCCTGTTCCTGTAGTGGCTCAGATTCAGGTTCCATGTCCACAGGAAGTCGGTGCGGTTCATTATGATTCCGTCAAGATTGAGTTCTACTCCATTGTTGACTATAGATCCGACATTCACCGGATAGTATCCTGTAGGATTTCCAGACGAAAGAGGCACGTCCTTGCTGTACAGGAGATCGACGGTCTTGCGCGAGAAGAATTCGATGCTTCCGCTCACCAGACCGCTGAGGAAACCGAAGTCGACGCCGGCGTTGAATGAATGAGATGATTCCCATGTCAGTTCAGGATTGCCTTTATAGGCAAGGGTAGTGGAGTATTCACCCGTATCCTCATTGTAAGAGTGGGTGTAGTTGTCCGAATACGGATAGTATTGGCGTGCGTAGTTGGCTCCCGGATAGAGGTTGTCGTTTCCCTGCACTCCGTAACTGGCCTTCAGTTTCAGCATGTCGATCCACCATGCGTCCTCCATGAAGTTTTCGGAACTTATGAGCCATGCCGCTCCTATGCTTCCGAAGTTGCCCCATCTGTGTCCCGGTGCGAATCTGGATGATCCGTCCCTGCGGTATGATGCACTTGCGAAGTATCTGCCGTCATATTCGTATTGTATTCTGGAGAGGAATCCTTGAGTGATGTAGTCCGCGGTGTAGGATGTCGTCTGTTTCGCACTGGTGCCGTCTGCATTTCCGAGTTCTCCTATGAACGGGTCGAAGAGGTGGTCGTTCTGACCTTCAAGATGCTGTATCTTTAGTCTATAGAGTTCGTAGCCTGCAAGGATGTTGAAATTGTGCATGCTCCCTCCGAAATCTGTCTTGTATTCCGCCAGATACTGGTTGTTGACGGCGAAGGTCCTGTCGCTGCTCACATATGCGAGGCCGTCCGTTGCGGACTGGGATCCGAACTGGCTGTATAGGGCATTGTATCTTGAGTTGTCATTTGTCAGGCCGACGTTTGCTGTGAGGGTGAACCCTTCCACAGGGGTGAGGACCAGCCCCCATTTGCCGTTTAGCATGTCCGCATAGTTCTGCCTGCTGTTGACTTCGTTGTCCCTGACTGCATTGCCTACGAAGGAAGGTCGTGCGAAATTGGTCTGATTGGCGTCATATACCTTCATTCCGTGCTCCATCATGATCTGCCCTGAGGCGTCGCGTACATACAGAGGGTAGATGGGGCCCATCATATTGGTCACATAGAATATGTTGGCTGACGACCCGTATGTGTCGGAATAGGATGCTGTCTTGGAATCCGAATGGGCATAACTCATGCTTGTGGTAACCTTCATCCATGGCTTTGCCTGCCAGTCCACATTGATGCGGGCAGTGTATCTTTCATAGTCTGAGTTGCTGACGATGCCTCCGTCGTTGAGGTAGCCGACGCTGCCGTAGTAGTTGAGCCTCTCCTTTGTCCCGCTTACCGACAGATTGTATTCCTGTCGGAATGAACTGTGGAATGCGGCCTTGTACCAGTCGTCAGGTGTGTAGAAATATTCTCCGTCAGAGTACCCGAGGGTGGCGGAAGGGTTCAGTCGGAAGTCCTCGCCTATGAACTTCTCTCCTGCAGGTATGGTATAGACCTGATATCCCAGTCCTCCGTTGTTCTGGTTGAAGATGTTGGCATCGGCATATGCATAGGCCTCTGCAGGACTCTTTCCTGCGTATGCCTGTGAGTTGTACATCATACGGTAGTGGGTCTCGTAGTATTGTGCAGGATCTGTTATCACGTCATACTGCGGAATCAGGCGGGAGTTCGACCCCCATTTCGCATCGAACCTTATGGATGCGTCCGATGATGCGCCTGCTCTCTTGGTGGTGATGAGTACGACTCCGTTTGCTCCTCTTGCTCCGTAGATCGCCGCTGCCGATGCGTCCTTGAGGACTGACATGGATTCCACATCATTGGGGTTGATGTCCGAGATGGAGCCGTCGTAAGGCATTCCGTCCACGATATATAACGGGGCATTGCTGGCGCTCATGGAGCCGACACCCCTGATCCGGATTGTTGAACCTCCCGATGCAGGGTCGCCGGAAGATGATATCACCTGCACTCCCGGGGTGGTACCTGCCAATGCGCTTGTGACGTTGGTGGCAACACGTGATTCAATTGTCTCAGAATCTACCATGGATGCCGAACCGGTGAACGAACTTCTTGTCGTGGTTCCATAAGCAATGACAATGGTCTCGTCTATGAATTCGGCGTCCGGCTCCAATGTCACATTCAAGGTCTTGCGTCCTTCGACTGCAACTTCTTTTGATTTGTAACCTATTGATGAAAACACAAGGATACCGTCTTCGGGGATGGTGATAATGTATTTTCCTTCAGAGTCGGTGCTGACCCCGACCATTGTGCCTTCAAGATGTACGGATGCGAAGGGGACGGGCTGACCATCTTCGGCGTCCGTAACCTTTCCCGATACCGTAATGGGGATGTCCTGAGCGAGGGCGGCTGTGCAGACCAGCATGGCCGCCAGGGTAGCGAAATACGGTTTCATTTCTTTAAATTTTAATAATTCCAATTTCGCCATCGCATTTTCTGTGCCATCGGGATCATGTGCACTTTTAAAGGGACGTTTTTATCTCGTCCCTTACAAAGTTCAACAACATTTTTTAAAAATGCAAACGCCGCAAAACCCTGAATATATGACATTTAGATTATGTTATTTCGTTTTAGCAGAATTATTTTAGCAAAAACTAGTCCATTTTACTTATAAAGTCAAAGTATATATATCACATTTCATCCAATATGTAATTTTTAATTTTTTGTTGAATTTTTCTTTGATACCGGAACATTCCCGGTCATCATGTCCATTTCCGAGCGCTGAAATAAACGTCCCT
>JAFURF010000028.1 GCA_017471965.1 Bacteroidales bacterium | reverse complement strand
TCCTTTCCGTCGAGTTGCACTGCAGTGGCAAGTGAGTAAGGGACCTTGTCGAGGGTCGCATAGAACTTGGCGCTCTGGTGCGGATTCTCGCCGTAACGGAGGCTCTGCTTGAGATCATACTCAAGGAAGAGTTTCTCGTTCAGGCCAGCCGCCTTGCGCATGTATGTAGCGATCATCATGTCGTACTCGGCAGTGTGGGTATAGGCCTCTGCAGAGAGTTGGAGACGGGTTTCCCTGGTAGTGTTGCCGTGCTCCCTGATCTCAGCGATGATCTTCGCATAGTTGTCAGGGTTGCATACCACTGTCACTGCACTCCAGTTCTTTGCAGCGCTGCGGAGCATTGAAGGACCTCCTATGTCGATATTCTCGATGGCATCCTCCATGGTCATGTCAGGCCTTGCGATGGTCTGCTTGAAAGGATAGAGGTTCACGCACACCATGTCGATGAACTCGATGCCGTTCTCCTTGAGCTGGGCGATGTGGCTGTCGAGGTCACGACGTCCGAGAAGTCCTCCGTGCACCTTAGGGTGAAGGGTCTTCACACGACCGTCGCAGATCTCAGGAAAGCCTGTGATCTCGCTGATGTTGATGATCTTGAGTCCTGCGTCCTGCAGGAGTTTCATTGTTCCTCCGGTCGCGATGATCTCCCAACCGAGTTCCACTAACTGACTGGCGAATTCTACCACGCCGGTCTTATCACTTACACTGAATAACGCTCTCATGCTCGTATATTATTTCTTTGATTTATGTTATCTGTTTACCAATGTCATCTCCCAATAGAAGGGCAACCGATGATTTAATAAATGAATTCTCCGAATTCCGAACGGATGATGAGTTCCTTGTGGTCGCATTCCTCCACGCGTCCCACGATCTTGGCGTCGATGCCGAAACTCTTCGAGATGGCGATGACTTCCTCAGCGTGTTCAGGCGAGAGATAGACCTCGAGACGGTGTCCCAGATTGAATACCTTGTACATCTCGGCCCAGTCTGTGCCGCTCTGCTCGTGGATGGTCCTGAAGAGAGGCGGAACAGGGAAGAGGTTGTCCTTGATCACGCGGATGTTGTCGCCCACAAAATGCAGGATCTTGGTCTGGGCACCGCCTGAGCAGTGTACCATTCCGTGGATCTGCGGCCTGAGGGCATCCAGAAGTTTCTTCACCACCGGTGCGTATGTACGGGTAGGAGAAAGCACGAGTTTTCCTGCATCTATCGGCGAGCCGTCCACTGCATCTGTCAGTTTCAGACCTCCGCTGTAGACGAGGTCTTCTGGGACCGCCTTGTCGTAACTCTCAGGATATTTCTCGGCAAGGTATTTCGAGAACACGTCGTGACGGGCACTGGTAAGTCCGTTGCTGCCCATTCCTCCGTTGTATTCCTTTTCGTATGTAGCCTGTCCGTATGATGCAAGACCTACGATGACGTCGCCCGGGCGGATGTTAGCGTTGTCGATGACGTCACTGCGCTTCATTCGGCAGGTCACGGTCGAATCGACGATGATGGTGCGGACAAGGTCTCCCACGTCTGCAGTCTCGCCTCCGGTAGCATATACGCCCACTCCCATCTCGCGAAGTTCTGCAAGGAGTTCGTCAGTGCCGTTGATGATGGCGCTGATGACCTCTCCCGGCACCAGAAGTTTGTTTCGGCCGATGGTAGACGAAACGAGGATATTGTCCACTGCACCCACGCACAGAAGGTCGTCGATGTTCATGATCAGTGCGTCCTGCGCGATGCCTTTCCACACGCTCAGGTCCCCTGTCTCCTTCCAATAGAGATATGCAAGTGAGGATTTCGTTCCGGCTCCGTCCGCATGCATGATGTTGCAGTACTCAGGATCGCCTCCCAGAATGTCCGGGATGATCTTGCAGAATGCCTTTGGGAAGATGCCTTTGTCGATGTTCTTGATAGCGTTGTGGACATCCTCCTTGGATGCCGACACGCCGCGCTGCATATATCTCTGATTGCTCATAACAGGTCTGTATTATAATATCTTGCAAAGATAACAATTTCCGTCATATATCCCACAAAGAAAGCGAGACCCCGAAGAGCCCCGCCTTATTCTTTCGACATCACCTCCCTGCACGATATAATTGCCAGGAATTATAGAGATTATGCCAAACGCTGTAGAGGCCCCCGACGATGGCTGTTTCCGGAGTCATGAAGGTATAGCCCATCCATATTGCGAACACCGTGTTCTTCTGGCCAAGAGACTGACCTGCAGTGACTTTCCGTACTTCCCTGCCACGTTCCTCTGCCATCCGGACAGAAGGGGTGAGGTCTGTGCCGACGGTGGCACGTGATCTACGGGGACGGTAACAACTGCCGACATATCTTCCTGCCCAGAACTGGAAGATGCAGCAGAGCAGTGACACAAGAGACATCAGCAGGAGCAGGGTCCAGTCCATCTGACTCTTCACTATGGCTTTTGTGGTTACGGTTATCGCCAGAACGAGGGCGAACACCCATATGTTGAACGGAAGATCCTGCCACTCAAGAAGTTTCCTATGCGCCTTCGGCATCAGATATCTGACGAGCCATGCACAGAAGCAGGGCAGCATCAGAAGCGGAAGAACCTTTGCAAGGATAATGCTGAAGGCTTCCCAGAAGGTCATGCCGGCCATCGGCTGCACCAGAGGCACTATCAATGGTACCAATATCGCCGTCACGATGTTTATCAAAATGGTGTAGGTAGTGATTCCCGGCACATCTCCACCCAGTTTGCGTGTCACCACGGCGGCTGCAGTCGCGGTAGGACATATGAAGCAGAGCATGGCACTCTCCATCAGCACGAGCCACTGCGAATGGCCGGAAGGCAGAACCTTGGACAGCAGGACAATCCCCAGACCGAGTGCAGAAAAAAGACCTCCCTGGATAAGCAGCAGCGACCAATGCCAGCGATGCGGCTTGAGGTCTTTCGGTTCAATACGACAGAACGTAAGGAACAGCATGATGAATATCAGAAGAGGCTGGATCGTACTGACTGCCGCCTCAAGAAACGGACCCGCAGCATGCACAGGCTCTGGCATGATGTGATACAAAAGATAAATGGATGCTCCCGTCACCATCGCGATAGGCAGCATCCAGTCCTTTATTGTCGCCTTCAGATTCATATTCGGAAATTTCATGCAAAGATAGCCTTTCCCACCGAAGAAAGTTGCATCTGTCTCCATTATTTGCGACAACGATTACTTATTTGCACCCCAGCCATCCTTCTTTACACATGCCATCCTGAGCATTTCTGTGACCACTGTGTCATATTTTGGACTATTTATGTCACAGTACTGCTGAAAATCAATCAAATCACCTCATTTTGCCAACCACTGTGTCGTCTGAAGAGCCAAACGCGTCACAGTGGTCATTAAAAGTGTGAGGGGGCAAGTTCCGTAGGATGATGCATTGCTGTACTGAATAAAATATAGATATGCTTTTGACAGTCTAAGGAATAGTTATATTTTTATAGTTCTTCAAGAGGGAGGATGATAATGATTGCGGAGGCGTGTCCACCCCCGGACACGGGCGAGGCCACTGAAAAAGGTCGCAACTTTTAAAGTGCCTGAGATTTTGATATATGAATAACCCTTTGAGATTTTGATTTCCGTTGTGGATTTGCGATTCTCAAAGGGTTATTTTTAGTCAAAGTCTCTAGTTTGTGGATA
>JAFURF010000027.1 GCA_017471965.1 Bacteroidales bacterium | reverse complement strand
GTAAGCCGGTTTCTGTTTTATCCCGTCATTTATCTTCGCAACCTACCCCCTGGAAAAGAGCGGGCAGCCCTTTTGCCCTTGCGGACGTTCCAGTATATTTGGTCTTGCAGGCCCCGGTGCCGTCACCGCCGTATGTTGCCACACGTCGTCGTGAGCCCTTACCTCACGGTTTCACCCTTGCCCTTGCGGGCGGTCTGTTCTCTGTTACGGCATCCATAAGATTACTCCCATCTGTGCTTTCCACAGCGGGGCGCCCTTTCCTGTCCGGACTTACCTCTGAGCAGGGCTCAGAGGAAACTGTTTACCCCCAGTCGCTTTCGCGACAGCCCCGAGGGGCATTCGGTCTTCACTTTGTTCCGACCGGCGACCTTCTATCCTTTCGTCTTTTTCAAAGACACGGATCCGGTCGCGACGGCTGTAGCCGTCCTGATAAATCAGAATCCTCCAAGCACTGGTCAGCGACAGGTCATCCCACCTGATTCTATTTGTAACCGAGTTTACGCTCGATCTTGTCGTTCTGTCTGTCCATGCGCTCGACTTCCTTGACGAGTGCTGGTGTTATGTCTTCGCAATGCTTGTGGCACTGCATTGATTTAGAGTACATTCTGCCGATGCAGAAGTTGCTGTGCGTGCATCCGCTGCAGTGGTTCTCGTCTGCCTTCATCTTGTTGACGAAGTCGGTGTCCTCGAGGACTGCGCGGCCCATCTGTATCATCGGGAATCCCTTGTCGATGGCTTCGTCTGCGCTCTTGCGGTCCACTACGCCTCCCACATATACGAACGGGAAATCCGGCATCGCCTCGCGGAACTTAAGGGCGTCTTCCATGAAGAAGAGTTTCTTGAACGGCACTGTCGGTGCCACGATCTTTCCTGCGAGGGATACTCCGACTTTGAGCCACCATTTGCTCCACGGGAAGTAATGGACAATGGCCTTGACCGGGAACTGTCCGCGCATCACATATTGAGGGTGACGGCTCACGAATCCTCCCGAGAGGACTATGGCTTCGATTCCCATATCCCTGAGGACCTTTGCCACCTCGATGAGTTCGTCCGTTTCCTGACCGCCCTTGAAGCCGTCGCGGGTGTTGAGTTTGGCGAAGAGGGCTACTTTGCCCTTTCCTGCCTTCACCACCTTCTCGATGCACATGCGCATGAATCTCATGCGGTTTTCCAGACTGCCACCGAACTCATCACGACGCTTATTGGTGTATGGCGAGAGGAACTGGGATATCAGATATCCGTGTCCGGCATGTACCTCGACTGCATCGAAGCCTGCCTCTATGGCCAGTTCCACGGCCTTTCCGTATGCGTCCGCCACCTCGTGTATCTGCTCCATGTTCATCTTCTGGACAAAGGTAGGGGAGTAGAGGTTGAAGCCTCTGCTGGCACCGTATGGCATGCATCCGCATATGCTTCTGTGCGACATGTTTCCGCAATGGCCCAACTGAATGGACGCCTTGGCTCCTTCAGCATGGATGGCATCGGTCAGTTTCTTCAGTTCGGGAACTATCTCCTCCCTCATCCATAACTGGTTCTCGAAGGAGAGGCCGCTCCGGCATACGGCCGCATATGCTACCGTTGTCATTCCGATGCCTCCTCGGGCCACAGCAGTATGGTAGTCGAAGAGTTCCTTTGAAGGTCTCTGCCCCGGGCACATGGCCTCGAAGGCGGCAGACCGGACAGTACGGTTCCTCAGTTCGATCGGGCCGATTCTGTATGGTGTAAATAATTCGCTCATTACCAGATGAATGGAATTATATGTTTCTTGTTCAGTTCAGTGTATTCGTCGCCGAACTCCTTCTCGTATTTCTCTGTGAGCGACTTGGCGCGCGGACCGAGGTTGGCGAAAGTCCAGACGGCGAACAGTACTCCGGCAGGGGACCATGTCAGTATCGCATAGCCGACCCATTCGGTGAGTTCTCCGAAATAGTTGGCTGATGTGACATATTTATAAAGTCCCTTGCGTGGGATGTAGTGTTTCGTATCTCCAGGCTTGCGCAGGTTACGGATTACATGGTCCGAATGCAGGTTTATGGCCATTCCCGTGAAGAACACTATGGTGCCGATGATGAACTGCGGACTCCATAGCCAGTCTGTTCCGTACATTCCTGCCGGGGCCTCACCGTAGAGCCATCCTCCTATGAGGTATGCGTTCAAGGTGTTGAATGTCAGACCCATGAGCATGATGGCTATCGGCATCGTGTTCTTGCCTCTCATCATCAGTGGGAAGATGAAGGACCTCTGGAAATAATGCAGGAGGTAAAGTCCTGCCATTATGTACAGTACGGTCTTGGAATTGCCTGTGTCTGCACCTGAAACTGCAAATCTTACCGTATAGTACAGCAGGAAGATGAATGCCGGGGCTTCCATCAGGACCCATGCTGTCTTGTTGCTGATCTTCGGTCCCCAGTTGGATGATGAAAGGTATCCATATCCGGCCTTGAAGAAGAAGAGGGCCACGAAGACGATTACGGCCATGACGGCCATTATTGTCATTATGGTAAAATAAGTATTCATTTCGTGTGGACAAATAATCGTGCAAAGTTAATGAAATTTTTGCAAATAGTTTTTTTTACGTACTTTTGTCTCCGCTTAAAAGAACAAAGAGTATATATGAGAGAACTCCTGGCCATATTTTTCATGTCCTTCATGTTGATTTCCTGCTCCGATGCAAAGGTGCGGGAGTATACTTTGGAAGTGATGGCGGAGTATCCTCATGATACGGAGTCGTACACTCAGGGCCTTTTCTTTCACGACGGACAGATGTACGAGAGTACAGGTGTTCATGGAAAGTCGACTTTCAGGAAGGTGGACCTGGAGACAGGAAAGGCGCTGGAGCGTCTGAACTTCGACAAGCAGTATTTCGTGGAAGGTTCCGTCATCATGGACGACAACCTCTACATCCTGACGTGGGAGAGCCGCATTGCCTTCATCTATGATGCGGAAACGCTCGAGTACAAGTCTTCGTGGAAATATCCGCGCGAGGGTTGGGGCATCACCACTGACGGACGTCAACTCATTGCTACTGACGGATCTGCCAACCTCTATTTCATGAATGACAGGTTCGCCCTGGACCGCAAGCAACTGGTTACCTATGAAGGAAGGCCGGTGAGGTGGCTCAATGAGGTGGAATACATCAACGGAAAGATATGGGCCAACATCTACACATCGGATGAGATAGCGATAATCAATCCCAAGAACGGGAAGGTGGAAGGCATCATCGACTGTTCGGGCCTGCTGCCGAAACACTTGAGGACTGAAACGACGGATGTTCTCAACGGCATAGCGTATGATCCGCAGACGAAGAAGATATATCTGACGGGAAAGAACTGGCCGCGTCTGTACGAGGTCAGACTGGTTGAAAAAAAGTAAGTTCATTTAAATATTACTTGCAGGGGTGCTGCGGAAATCCGTGGCTGAGATTATACCCATGAACCTGATCCGGATAATGCCGGCGTAGGAATAGCGTAGTCTTGGATGAAGGCTGATGTGGCTGAAATGCCGCGCAGTGGACATCGCCCCTTGCATAAATGTAGCAACATTATGCGAGGTTTTTTGTTTTATGCAGTGCTCAGTGCACTGATCCCTTTCTCTGCACAAGGTGTGGAGAAGGAAGCGGCCGATGAAAAGGTCGAGAGGCTCGACAGTGTCGTAGTCTCGGTCTCAAGGGCAGGAAAGGATACTCCTGTTACGTTCACAATGGTGGGAAAGGACGAACTGCGCAGGTCCAACCCGATCAATTCCCTTCCGATGAATCTGTCTCTACAGCCGTCGGTTGTGTCTGTAAATGAGGGAGGTACGGGACTCGGATACTCCACGATGACCGTGCGCGGTTCCAAAGGTTCCCAGATAAATGTCACCCTTAACGGCATCACCCTCAACGACGCAGAGTCGCAGGAAGTCTTCTGGGTCAACATTCCCGCTCTTTCGAGCATGATCTCGAGTGTCCAGCTTCAGCGTGGTCTGGGTACCTCGGCCAATGGTGCCGGCGCCTTCGGGGCGAGCATCAACATGAGCACAGCGTCGGTAGGACCTGATCCGTTTGCCTCTGCAGATATGTCCATCGGTTCATATGGTACCTTCATGTCGACCTTCGCTGCCGGCACGGGGCTGATGAAATCGGGACTTTATTTCAATGCCGCGTATTCCCGCAGTACGACAGACGGATATATACGAAACGCCTTTGCTGATGTCCAGTCGGCGATGGCCGTCCTCGGATGGATGAATGAGCGCAATTCCCTTCGTCTGACCTGGCTCATGGGAGATCAGAGGACCGGAATCACATGGGAAGGCATCGATCCTTCGGTTTATGAAACAGACCGCCGTTTCAATCCTGCGGGCATGTATGAGGACGAGTTCGGTAATGTTCATTATTATGATAACGAGACTGATAACTATCGTCAGCATCACCTTCAGTTGAACTACACCCATTCGTTTACCGACCGTCTGGCGTGGAGCACGACCTTCAATTATACCCGTGGTGACGGATATTATGAGAATTACAAGGCCGATAAGTCGTTTTCAAAATATCTGATGCAGGATCCTGTGATCGGGGGAGTCAGGTATGAAGAGGGTGATTTCATTACCCGTGAGGCTCTTGCGAATGATTATTTCGTGTTGAACTCCGATGTGCGGTATTCGTCTGATATTCTGAATCTTACGGCTGGAGTGAACCTTTCTCGTTATGACGGTGACCATATCGGGTCGGTCATCTGGAGCGATGTCCTTGGGGATGACTACGATTATGACGCACATCAGTGGTATCTTAATAACGGTCTGAAACAGGAGGCGAATGTGTTTGCACGAGGTGAGGTACGCGCTACAGATTGGATGACGGCCTTTGCCGATCTTCAGTATAGGGGCGTGTGGCTCAGGATGTCGGGACCGGAGGATGACGGTGTTTCTTTGGATCATAGCGATGACTGGCATTTCTTCAATCCGAGGGCGGGACTTTCGTTCAGATGGAGTCAGTCTTCGCGTGCGTATGTGTCTGCTGCTCTGGGACACCGTGAACCTGGCAGAAGCGATATCAAGGAACTGATCCTGGATGCAAATATGGCTTCTCAGGCGGGAGTTTCAGGCAGGGGAGTCGATATCAGGCCGGAGAAGATGCTCGATGTCGAAGTCGGTTACGAGTATTCGTCGGAGAAGGTGTCCCTTTCTGCAAATGTGTACCTTATGGAGTATTGGGATATGCTTATCGAGACAGGAAAACTGACCGATGTCGGATATGCCATCAAGGAGAATGTGCCTCGCAGTTGGAGACGTGGAATCGAACTCGCTGCTGCGTGGAGGCCTGCACCTTGGGTGGAGGTCGGCGGTAACCTGACCCTCTCTTCCAACAAGATAAAGAATTTCACTGCCTATTATGAGAAGTATGACAGTATGAACGACTGGAACTATCTGGGACAGAAGGAACTGTTCTTTGAAAGTACCGATATTCTAATGTCCCCGTCGGTGGTAGGTATGGCTTCTGCTTCTTTCCGTCCTTTTGCAGGTGTCTCTTCAGGTTCCGGCGTCCTCGGCGGTTCTTTGAAGTCCCTATATCTGAACTGGAGCGGAAAATATGTCGGCAAGCAGTACTACGACAACACGGCTTCTGATGACCGCTGCATTCCTGCGTATTTCGTTGGCGACATGTCTGTGGGGTATGAGTTTCCTCTGAGAAGACGTGGAGAAGGCGACAGCGCCATTAACGTGTCATTCCATGTGCACAACATGTTCAACAACATGTACTACGCCAACGGCTGGGTCTATCGCGCCTACTTCCAGCAGGAAGACGATTACTACACAGAAGCCGGCATCTACCCCCAGGCCCCTGCCAACTTCATGCTCAAGATCGGTTGGAGATTCTAAGGGTACACGGCTTTTAATTTATTGGTTGATAGTGACTTATATTGTTGAGGGTGGGTGCTTTTTACCTGCCCTTTGTTCTCTATGTAAATGATGTCCAGTGAGTTGGCTTTCGTTCGTTATGTTTATGTCCGTGTGTTATAATATCATAAGAGTTTTGTTGAGAAATCCAATTATTATATTTTAATTTGTATTTAACTGATACAAATCTCTTGATGTCATGTATGATGTTTTTATAAGTTACTCACGGAACGATACAAAGGTTGTCGATAGTATATGTGAAGAACTGAAAAATAATAATATATCTTTCTTTATTGATAGAGCCGATATATCCGGTGGGGTGGAATTCCATGAGGTTCTTGTTGATGCGATTGAGAAATCTCGCGTATTTCTTTTTGTCGGAAGCAAGAATTCGTATGCGTCCAAGTATGTTCTGAATGAAGTGACGTATGTTTATAATCTGAAAGGAACAAAGTCGATAATACCATATTTGATTGACGATACCCCTCTTCCCAAAAGCCTGCAGTTCTTATTCTGTTCAATTAATTACAGGACAATGAGTGCGCATCCCGTGAAGACATTTCTGATAAACGATATCAAGTCTATGCTTCGCTCTGATGCTGGCAATGATATACCTAAGACAATTATTTACAAAGATGACGATAAATTTCATGCTGCATCAGACTTGAACAGGGCACGCAGGCACTGGATTGTAACAGCATGTGCAATGTTACAGATAGTGTTGTTGTCCCTGCTATGTTATGCATTTTTCTTTTTATTTTGTAAAGGATTTGTTGCAACACCTCCCCATCACACATTGTGGTGGACTAATGTTGTCCTGATTATGTCGTTCGTATTATCAATTGCTGCAACAGGTTTCATTCTTGGAAATATGAAAAAGGCATTTTACGCAATATGTTTGCTTGATGTTATGCAGTCAATATGTATTTCAATTCTGGGATATGGAATACATATGAAATCATATGATTATCAATATAAGATTTACAGTATTTTAAGCAGTCTGGGTTCTCTGCAGGTTAATCAGCCATTTACTTATTTTATGATTGTGTTGCTATCCGTTGTAATGCATTGTTATGTAATGTATAGCGTGCTTCAGATAAAGAAGGGAAATGTTCCTGCCTGGTCTTTGCTTAGGTAGGTCCGTAAAGATTGAATATGTATGAAGAACATAGTCATAAGATTGCTGATACTGATCTCTACGCTGTTTCTGTTGCTGAGCATGTCGTGGGTCGTGTTGTACAGGTGGGCGCCGGTGACATGGACTCCTCTCATGCTTAAGCGGAGCGTGCAGAACAGTGGGGTGGAAGGTTATCGCAATGTCAGGACATGGGTGGATATCGAGGATATTTCGCCTGTCATGGTCCGTGCTGTGATCGCTTCGGAGGACGGCAGGTTCATGGAGCATCAGGGTTTTGACATTCAGGAGTTGAAGAAGATGCGGTTGGAACATGAGACCAAGGGGAAGAAGATCCGTGGCTGCAGCACAATATCCCAGCAGGTGGCCAAGAACTGCTTCACTTTCTGCGGAAGGTCCTGGTGGAGGAAGGCTTTTGAAGCGTATTATACAGTACTGATAGAACTGTTCTGGACCAAGGAGAGGATAATGGAGGTCTATCTGAACATAGCGGAGACGGGGAAAGGCCTGTTCGGGGTCGAGGCCGCTTCGCAGGAGTTCTTCGGAAGGAGTGCGGCAAAACTGAACACCCATCAGGCTGTGTCCATAGCATGTGTCCTTCCTAATCCCCACAGGCGCAACCCTAAGACCGTCAGTCAGACCAACCGCAGCAAATATCAGGTCACATACCGCAGGACAGAACAGACGCCTTATCCTTTCAAATAGTCCAAGCGCGTACCACTGTTACGAGTTTGCGCCTCCAGACGACACAGTCGTGTCCTATTGCACGTTTATTTAATGTTTTCAGGCACTACTGTGTCGATTTTCAGTGTTTACTCGACACAGTGGTTATTCTTGACTATTTTCGGTCATCTGGACAAAAAGTAGGATGATTTTGCCTTGATTCCGGTGAAATGGCTCCTGTGCATTCTCATCTTGGCGGAACCGGACTGTGGTTCAATGCCCTTGAATGAATGCAGATGCGTGAATTGTAAACCGCTAATGCACAGTCTGTTACTAAAACTGCGTGCCGCCAAAGGCACCTACCCTTAATTGTATATTTTGCTGATAATCACTAAGAAAGCGGCTTCATGCCCGCGCGGGAGAGATCCACTTTATGATACTTGTAGCCGAGGCGGCGGAGTTGGAGGGCGGCGCCGATTCGGAACATGACCTTAACGGTACGGGCGAAGATATGGAATGCCTTGACTGTCTGATGTTCGATCTGTTCGTGCTGGACGAAGGTTACGGCCTTCTGCGCACAGCAGAGCAGGATGTTCATGATCTGCTTGGCGTCAGCAGAGTCCAGGGTCAGACCAAGGATGTTCTGGACAATGTATTCGTCCATGTCGTCAAAGCCACGTGGTCCATGCAGAGACGAGTAGGGAGCACCATGGTGACGGCCCCAGTCCTGATCCCACCACTGAGCCACAGCCATACCTGCGTATCCCGCACATGCAATGGCGAATTCCGGATAGGAGTTGACTTCAGGGAGGGCTTCTGCGATGTAGTCAGGTGCCCATTCCTTCCATTTGCCGTCTATGTCTTCAGATGCAGGGAGGTCGCCGTCGAGCATTCCCAGACGTGTGCACATCTTCATCATCTCCTGCAGGAGGTTAGCCTCGTAGGCTTCGTAGTATTTCTCGTTGATTTCCATGGTTTTCCAAACTTAATATTCTGTAAAAAATCCCGCATCACTGCGGGATTTTTCGGTTAGTTAGTAGTGTAGTGTATTCCCTTTTGGGATGATTAATTATTAGTGGTTAGAAACGTCTTAATGACATAAAATCGTTATGTCGATTGCAAATTTATGTAAAAAAATGTTAGTTCCAAATAAAAACAGATAAATTTTTATTAAGAATTATTTCAGCAGGTGAGGCCGTAGCAGTTTTGTTCTTTCTATCGCCTGTTCATCCTGCCATTCCCTTATGAGTTTCGGGTTTCCGCTCAAAAGAACCTCTGGGACCTTCCATCCGTTGAATTCCGCAGGTCTGGTGTAGATCGGAGGAGAGACCAGACCGTCCTGGAAACTGTCGCTCAGGGCTGAAGTCTCGTCACTGATCGCTCCAGGGATGAGTCTGATGATGGAGTCTGCGAGAATTGCTGCCGGAAGTTCGCCGCCGCTCAGGACATAGTCTCCGCATGAGATCTCCCTTGTGACCAGGTGCTCGCGTATGCGGTGGTCGATGCCTTTGTAGTGTCCGCAGAGGATGATGATGTTTTCCTTCAGGGACAGTTCGTTGGATATGTTCTGGTTGAGTATCTCGCCGTCAGGGGACATGTAGATGACTTCATCGTAGTCACGCTCAGCCTTGAGTTCCTGTATCATGTTGTATACAGGCTCCAGCATGAGCACCATTCCGGCGTCTCCTCCGTAACTGTAGTCATCCACCTGCTGGCGTGGACCTTTGCCGTATTTGCGCAGGTTGTGGACATATATCTTCACAAGACCTTTCTTGATGGCACGTCCTACAATGGAGTGACTCAAAGGGCTTTCAAGCAGTTCGGGTACTACGGTTAGTATGTCTATTCTCATGGTAATTGTCTTCAAATGTGTTTTCCGTCTGCAAAAATAACATTTTGATGTGAGTTTTACTAAAATTTATGGTATATTTGCAGTTTGTAAAATAATATGAACCAATAACTCCATTATTATGAGTGAAGTGATTATCCCTGATGTCGATCTGACGTCAGATGTACCGGAGAGTGTTGAGAGCGTTATCGAGGAGGTCGCAGTGCCTGCTGTCAATTACTCAGAAAAGAACCTCGCTGAACTTGTCAGACTTTTTGAGGAACTTGTGCAGAATGAGGACAGAATGAAGATGTCGAAAGAGGCGGAGGCCATCAAGTCTGCTTTCTACAAGCGCTTGCAGAAGGAAAAGGCTGATGCCGGTCTTCTGGTCCAGGATGTGGTGGAAGAAGCAGTGGAAGATGCTGCAGAAGAAGTCGTGACAGAAGAAAATGCAGAAGTTGTAAGTGAGAATCCGTTTGCCGAGATTGAGAGGGGCTTCAAGGAGATCTACAACAGATATAGAAAGGAGCGTGCGGAATACAATCGTGAACTCGAGAAGGAACGTGAGCAGAACCTTGCACTGAAGGAGGCTGTAATCGCGGACCTCAAGGCTCTTCTGGAGAAGCAGGAGGATGTCAACGAGACGTTCCCTCAGTTCCGTGAGATCCAGAACAGGTGGAGGAACATAGGACCAGTGCCTGCTCAGAGTTACAGGAATCTCAATGAGACATATCAACTCTATGTGGAGCAGTTCTACGATATGGTCAAGATCAACCGTGAACTCCGCGACCTGGATTTCAAGAAGAATCTTGAGGCCAAGGAAGAATTCTGTGCACTTACCGAGAAACTGGCGGAGAATCCTAATGTGATCGAGGCTTTCCGTGAACTGCAGAAACTCCATGAGCAGTGGAAGGAGTTCGGACCTGTTGCTAAGGAGTTCCGTGAGCAGATCTGGGACAGATTCAAGGCTGCTACCGCGGTGATCAACAAAAAGTATCAGGCTTTCTTCGAAGGACAGAAGGAGCAGCAGGCTGAGAATCTTGCCAAGAAGACGGCCCTTTGCGAGAAAGTGGAGGAGATCGCTGAGCGCGAAGTTTCCAACTCTAACGAGTGGAATGCCTTTTCAAAGGAGATCGAGGATATCCAGAAGGAATGGAAGACCATCGGTTTCGCGTCAAGAAAGGAGAATCAGAAGGTGTATGACCGTTTCCGTGCCGCGTGCGACAAGTTCTACGGCCGCAAACGTGAATTCTACAATGAATACAAGGACAGCATAAACTCCAACCTTGAGAAGAAGATCTCTCTCTGTGAGGCTGCTGAGGCTCTTAAGTCCAGTACGGAGTGGAAGAAGGCTACCGATCAGTTTATAAGTCTCCAGAAGCAGTGGAAGGAGATCGGTGCTGTTCCTCGCAAGAAGTCCGATCAGTTATGGAGAAGATTCCGTGCTGCATGTGACGAGTTCTTTGCAGAACGTGACAAGCATGCCAAGCCTGAGAATGATTTCTATGGTAATCTCAAGGCAAAGCAGCGCCTGATTGAGGAAATCAAGGCATACGAACTCAAGGGAGATGATTCAGATATTGCTGCAATGCAGGATTTCCAGAAGAGGTGGCAGGAGATAGGCTTCGTTCCTTTCAAGGAGAAGGATAATATTGCTGAGGCATACAAGACCGCACTTCAGGAAAAATTCCCTCGCGCACCGCGCAGAGGACGTGGAGGAAGACCACAACTCACTGAGAAGGAGCGTCTTATCCAGAAGTATAACCAACTCGAACAGGATATAGTGACATATGAGAACAATATCGGATTCTTCTCTATGTCCAAGAATGCCGAGCCTCTCATAAATCAGATGAAGGAGAGGATTGAAGAAGCGAAAGTGGAACTGAACGCTCTTGCCGAGCAGATCAGAAGCCTTTCCGAAGAAGAAGGACAGGAATAATCGAATGTTGTAATAACAGATGAATAAGAGTAATATCATAGGTTTTATTCTGATAGGTGTGATCCTTTTCGGATTCTCATGGTATCAGAGGAAGCAGTACAATGAACAGGTGGAGGCACAGGCCAGACTTGACTCCATCGCCAGAGTCGAACAGATGGCTGCGATGGCCATAGACTCTCTCAAAAGGGCGGAAGGCATTGTTGAAGACGCCTCAAGAAATGTTACAGTGCAGACTATGCCTATATATAAGGATAGTCTTCTTACTGAAGCAAGACTTGCCGACGCTCAGATTTATAAGTTGTCAAATGACAAGATGGAAATCGAGTTCACCACAAAGGGTGCTCAGCCGTATTCCGTCAAACTCAATGATTACAAGACATATGACAGTACAGACCTGTATCTCATCAAGCCTGACAATAGCCGTTATGGTGTAAGTGTCTATGCCGGTGAGAACATCAATACAAAGGATTTCGTGTTTCAGGTGGCCGAGTGCAGTGATTCTGTAATCGTCATGCGACTTCCTTTTGCCGGTGGAGGTTATATCCAGCAGAGATATGCCTTGTCAGAGGGCAGTTATATGGTTGACAATGAATTGTCGTTCGTGGGGATGGAGAACGTTATTCCAAGAAATGTGTCCATGCTCGATATCGACTGGTCTGTTGTGATACCACGCCTTGAAAAGGGATACAGGAACGAGAAGCAGTATTCTAAACTTGACTATTACTTCGAAGGTGACAAGAAGCCTGAGGAAATCGGTCGCGGAAAGGATGCGAGCAAGCGTATCAGTTCGAAGATGAAATGGTTCGCTTTCCAGCAGCAGTTCTTCTCTGCCATCATGACTTCCGGTTCCGAGTTCGCTTCTGCTGATCTTGGAGTGAAGTTCTTTGCTGAAGATGATCCTTCGCATAACCTGATGGCATGTACAGCCAATATCCGTTCTGATTTCCAGGGTGGCAGCAGCAATGTCGTACTTCCTTATGAGTTTTATTTCGGTCCTAACGACTACCGTACTCTCAAGGAGTATGACATGAAGTATGAGAAGATCATCCCTCTTGGAGGATGGCTCGTGGGCTGGTTCAGCAGACTTGTGATCATTCCATGTTTCGACTTCCTCGGAAGGTTCATCAGCAATTACGGACTTGTGATCCTGCTCATGACCCTCCTGATCAAGTTGATCATCTCGCCTCTTACCATCAAGTCGTACAAGTCATCTGCAAAGATGCAGGTGATCAAGCCGGAGATCGATAAACTCAATGAGAAGTATCCTAATGAGAAGGATGCGATGAAGAAGCAGCAGGCCATGATGGATCTGTACCAGAAGGCCGGCATCAGTCCTATGGGAGGCTGTCTGCCTATGCTCCTTCAGATGCCTATCCTCTTCGCGATGTTCCGATTCTTCCCTGCATCCATCGAACTTCGTCAGCAGAAGTTCCTCTGGGCAGATGACCTCAGTGCATATGATTCCATCTGGGATTTCGGATTCAATATCCCTCTTCTCGGAGACCATCTTTCACTGTTCGCCCTTCTGATGGCTGCAACGATGTTCGTATACTCGAAGATGACGTCGGGCCAGATGTCGGATGACCCTAACATGGCGGGCATGAAGTTCATGAGC
>JAFURF010000026.1 GCA_017471965.1 Bacteroidales bacterium | reverse complement strand
TGCAGTGAATTTGCAAAGCAAGTTCAAATTTTTCGTCACGATCCCGCAGATATCGCAAGATATTTCCGGGATCATTTCTCTTTCAGCGAAGTGGGTACATTCAAAATGTGGGTACAATGTGGGTACATTTTGACCCTCCCAAAAAGAAAAACCCACTCAGAAATATCTCTGAGTGGGTTGTTTGTGGAGATAGTCGGAGTCGAACCGACGACCCTCTGCTTGCAAAGCAGATGCTCTAGCCAACTGAGCTATACCCCCGAATTGCGGATGCAAATATCTATAAAATATTTCGAACTATCAAATTTTTTGTGTCTTTTCTTGAAGAAATCTTCTGCAGACCCATCTGGCCAGGTGTCCGAATGCAATTCCTGCAGCCAGTCCTACAATTGTTCCGATAATTACATCGCCGAGGAAGTGCTTGCCTACAAAGACTCTGCTTATGGCTACCAGAGTAGCCCATGTGAACATCCAGACAGCATATCCACGGTATTTAAGTCTCTTGTCCATCCTTATACCGATGTAGGTACTTGCTGCCAGTCCGAAAGCATTTGCTGCGTGTGCTGAAAAGAATCCATAAACCCCTCCAGACTCCAGCACATGCAGGCCTTTGTTCAGCATATACGGGTCATTGCATGGGCGCAGTCTTTCGGTCAGATCCTTTATCAGATTTGAGAACTGGTCGCAGAAGCCGAATGTCAGAAGTGCGGCAGCAACTACTATCAGGCCTTTTTTCCAGCCCAGTCTGACGATAAGGAACACCACTATCGCCGCATACATAGGTATCCAAACCGGTATGTCTGATATAAATGACCATATCGGATCTGTAAACGGTGAGTTCCAGCCGTTTATCAGGAGAGTCAGATTGCGGTCGAGTTGTTCGAGTGCATGCATTGGACTATAACTCTATCTGGTTGACATCGTTAGGGAACAGCACTGTAGGTGCATCTTCCGGACTGGTGTCTCTGTGCAGTGCTTCCCAGAGTATATCCTTCAGTTCCTTGATTCCTTCCTGAGTGAAGGATGAAATGAAGATATGAGGTATGTCTGCCGGAAGTTGAGCCTCTATCTCGGATTTCAACTGCTCGTCCAGCATGTCGGATTTGGTGATGGCCAGTACGCGGCCCTTTACGAGAAGTTCCGGATTGTATTCCGTCAGTTCGTTCAGAAGTATCTCGTACCCCTGCTTTATGTCATCCTGGTCTGCAGCAACCATGAACAGAAGTATCGAATTGCGCTCAATATGCCTGAGGAACCTCATTCCGATGCCTTTGCCTTCATGTGCGCCCTCGATGATGCCCGGAATGTCGGCCATCACGAAGGACTTGTCGTCATAATAACTTACGATGCCGAGATTAGGCTCGAGAGTGGTGAAAGGGTAGTCAGCGATCTTCGGACGTGCCGCCGATACAGTGGAAAGCAGGGTGGACTTTCCTGCATTCGGAAATCCTACCAGACCGACATCCGCCAGAAGTTTCAGTTCGAGAATGAACCATCCTTCCTCATACGGTTCACCTGGCTGCGAGTATCTCGGCGTCTGGTTTGTCGCAGTCTTGAAATTGTTGTTGCCGAGACCTCCGCGTCCTCCCTTCACAAGAATCTTCTCTTCATATGGGTCGACGAGTTCAAAAAGCACTTCACCGGTCTCTGCATTCTTTGCCACAGTGCCGAGAGGTACGTCAAGATATATGTCTGCTCCGTTCTTTCCCTTCATCAACTGTCCGCTTCCGGCTGCACCATGCTCTGCCATGATGTGCTTGCGGTATTTCAGGTGGATGAGGGTCCAGAACTGGGGATTGGCGCGGAGAATGATGTGTCCTCCACGGCCTCCGTCACCTCCGTCCGGTCCTCCTTTAGGGATATACTTCTCCCTTCTCATGTGGGTAGAACCCGCACCACCATTGCCTGAACGGCAATAGATCTTCACATAGTCTATGAAATTGCTGTCTGCCATTATCGGATCAGAATTTGTCCATTACGGAAAATATGCGGTCGCGGACTTCTTCTATAGTGCCTGCTCCGTCGATTTCGTGGTATTTTCGAGTTTTTCTGTAGTATTCGATCAAAGGCTCCGTCTGGTTGTGGTATGTAGCGATACGGTTGTTGATGATATCTTCACTTGCATCGTCCGCACGGCCTTCCTTTATGGCTCTTCCCTTGATACGTTCCATGATCATGGCGTCAGGAATCATTATCGATACTGTCGCGGTCACTTCCTCTGAAGTCTTGGTCAGGATGTTGTCAAGCGCTTCTGCCTGAGGCAGGGTTCTTGGAAATCCGTCCAGAAGGAATCCGTCCACTCCTGTAACGTTCTTGAATTCGTTTTCGATCATACCTTCCACAACCTCATCCGGAACAAGGCAGCCTTTCTCGATAAGGGCTTTCGCCTGAAGCCCTAGTTCAGTGCCTGCGGCTATTTCCTTGCGGAGAAGGGCTCCTGTAGAAATATGGTGAAGATTGTACTTTTCTACCATTGCTGTGGCCTGTGTGCCTTTCCCTGCACCTGGAGGGCCAAAAAGAACATAATATTTCATGTTATTCGTCTAAAACGTAAATGTCTTTGAGATTTCTTCCAAGTTCATCATAGTCAAGTCCGAATCCTACTATGAAATCATTCGGGATATCCATTGCTACATAATCCAATCTGATGTCTTTCCTGTATGCATCAGGTTTCAGGAGCATCGTGCATATGCGTGACTCAGCCGCTCCACGTTCCTCCATTATCCTCTTGAGTTCCACTATCGTATTGCCTGAATCGACGATGTCCTCCACAATAATGACCCTCCTGCCGGATATGTCGGCGGTAAGACCCATCGCCTGCTTTACCTTTCCGGTCGTATTGGTGCCTTCATAGGATGTGAGTTTCAGTGAAACCACCTCCAGCGGAAATGTCAGGCGTTTCATAAGTTCGGCCATGAACATGATGGAACCGTTCAGTACGCAGAGAAGTACCGGTACATCGTCACAGTTCCTGAAGTCAGAGTTGATCTTGGCGGCAACATCGTCTATAGCGGCCGAAATCTTCTCGTACGGGATGAAAGTCTTGAATGTCTTGTCTTTCAGAGTTACCTTTTCCATGTGGTCATTTCTGCATAATATTCTACAAATTTAATAAACGATTATAAAAAAAAGAAAAATCTGAAGTTGTTTTACTCTAAAACAACGCTTTTTCGGAGGTTTGAATCTAATTTCCCAGCAAAAAGATGAATCTATGTGGCGAGTATGGATGTTTGTGTTTATATGGTGTATTGCTTCAGGTATATTGTGCGCTCAGAATGTATCACCGATCGAGTACCTGATGAATTGCACAGGTACCTCAGGAGAAGATGAAATGGATCCTTATGAGATGGAAAGACTGTCACATTTTCTGGAGAGGCCTGTGAAGATAAATACAGTCTCTCTGTCGGGATTGGTCTCCACTGGTCTGATGTCACGGTATCAGGCTGTATCATTGATGGATTACCGTTCAAGGCATGGAGATGTATTGTCATTGACCGAACTTTCTTCAGTTGATGGATTCAGTATGGAATCGGTACAGAGAATAGCACCTTTCATCTCGCTGTATTCCCCGCGTCTTCCGGGTGTGCGCAACGAGGTTGCGGCGCAGGCAGATAATGACCTTGCTGTCAGATGTAACATGAAGCAGACGGATTCTGACCATCCGGTGGAATACGCATATGGCCTGAAATATCGTGTCCGGTATGGAGAATGCCTGTCTGCGGGTCTTTCTCTTTCCCGGTCTGCCGCTGCTGATTCATCCGTTCCGGATGCATATTCCGGATTTCTTGCATATGAGTTCATGGGAACTCCGGCAAAAGTCATGATAGGGGACTTCAATGCGCGTTTCGGCCAAGGTCTGGCACTTTGGAATGGAATGACAATGAGCGGATTGTCAAGTCCCGAGGGACTCAGAAGGAATGCAGCCGGAATATCATCTTCGTGGTCATTTACCGGTGGGGCTGCTTTTACAGGACTGGCTGTCCAGACCTCCTGTAGGCAGTTTTCATTTTCTTTCATGACTGCTTTGCCTGAGATAAAACAGATATCTTCCCCGGAGAAGACTGCCGTTCTGCCTGCAGTAAATGTTTCCTGGGATGGTAAATCTGCGTACGTGGGGCTTACCCATTATACGGAATTTTCCGGTCTTTTCTCAAAAGAACGGGTAAGGATTCCTGATATGAAGACATCTGCCGACTTTTCTATCTGCGTCAGAGGTGTCGATCTGTATTCCGAAGTGGCATTGGATTGGGTAAACATGGCATTGGCCGGGATTGCAGGAGCAACCTTTCCTGCAGGAGACGCTCTAAGGATGTCATCGATAGTCAGGTATTATCCATCTGATTACGAGTCTGGCAGAAGCGGTGCCCCCCGTATAGGTTCAGGATGTACGAATGAATTAGGTGCAGCCGTAAGTGGCAGATTCTCTTATGGACGATATGTCAACATTGCAGGGCGGCAGGGCTTCGGCTCGTCACGAAGAAGACATGACGGGACATTTGCAATCGATGCCTGTCTGCATCCTTCTCCTAAGGAGGATGCCTATCTCAGTGTACAGGTCACACCGGTAGTCGTGTGGGATGTACTGATGTCTGAAAATATGAAACTAGTATTGAGGGTAAAGGAAAGGATGCGCACCTGGGGACGCAGGTTCAGGACAGATATAAGGGCAGATATCCAATGGTGGTCCTCTCTCTTTACACTTACAATGCGGCTTAACCTTCTTCAATGCGTATCAGTAGGTTCTTTAGCCTATCTGGAAGGAAGTTTCAAAAAGAATCTTCTTTCAGTACATCTTCGTCAGGGTGTGTTTTTCATAGATAACTGGGACGACAGGATATATGCATATGAGAGGGATGCCCCTGGCAATTTCAATGTCCCGGCATTTTACGGAAGGGGGTTATGGACATCCTTTGCAGGTTCCTGGAAATTTGCGCGCTGGGGAAGATTATATCTGCGTGGCTCGATAACATCTTATCCTTTTATGAAAGAAAATAAGTCCGGCAAGGCCGAACTTAAATTCCAGTGTGTCTTTTCGTTCTGACAAACTATTTCTTAGGTATCCTGATCGTCATTCCAGGCTTGATCCTTGAACTGCTCAGACCGTTGAAGTCCATGATGTTCTGGGCACTTACCCCTGGGTAATTCTTTGCGATGCTGTAGAAGGAATCACCTTCCTGGATGACATATGTAGTGTATTCACCGGACTGCTGAACAGGGGAAGCAGATTGTCCCTGTTTTGATTCTGTTGGTGCGGGAGCCGCGACCTTCAGTTTCTGTCCCACCTGTATGTTGTTGCTGGTGAGACCGTTCCATGCCTTGATCTGTGCTACTGTGCAGCCATGCCTTTCTGCGATTTTACCTAGTACATCACCTTTTCTTACGATATATGTGACCGCATCTGATGGGGCCTGTGCTGAAGTTGTTGAAACTGAAGATGAAGTGGAAGCAGATGAAGTGGCCGATACTGAAGAAGATGATGATGACACTCCACCTCTATATATGACGAGCCTCTGACCGACACGTATGTTGTTGCTCTTGAGGTTATTCCACCTTTTGATCTGTGCTACCGTACATCTGTGTCTGCTTGCAATCCTGCCGAGATAGTCTCCGCTCTTGACACGGTAAACTATTCTTTCTCCGTCACCTCCGTCCTTTATTTTCTTGAGCGTCGCCGGATTGAAGTACTCGGCTGCATTATGCTTCGCCAGTGAGTCCTCATACTCTATGAATGCGTTGGTATATGTGTATGGTATTCGGAGAATATATTCCCTTTCGTTGCCTGGGATGATCTCATGACGATATTGAGGATTGAGATTCTTTAGTTCCTCCAGAGGTGCTCCGGTCAGGTCTCTGACCTGTTTGAGATGCACCATTTCGTCTATCTTGAATGTGTCTACATGAACCGGCATCTCGATGGCTTCAGGACGGATGCCATGCTCCTTGTAGTAGGTCATGGTGTAGAGTGCGCCCACGAAGGCCGGTACGTAACCTCTGGTCTCGCGAGGGAGATACGGGTAAATGTCCCAGAATGCCCTGCTTCCGCCACTTCTGCGGATGGCCTTGTTCACGTTTCCTGCTCCGCAGTTGTATGATGCTATCGCAAGATTCCAGTCGCCGAATATCTCGTATGCATCCTGAAGATATTGTGCCGCTGCCTCGGCAGATTTGACCGGATCCATCCTTTCGTCCACAAACGAGTCTATATGAAGACCATACATCTTTGCGGTAGCATACATGAACTGCCACATTCCCTTTGCTCCGACCCTTGATACGGCCAGAGGATTCAGTGCGGACTCGATCACTGCCATGGCCTTGAGTTCCTCAGGCATGTCATATCGGTTCAGTATCTCCTCGAAGATAGGCATATAGTACTGGCAGAGTCCTAGTATCTGGCTCATCTTGGTCGGCATCTTCTCCGAGTAGAGAATGATGTAGTTTCTTACTATGTCGTTGTATGGGAGGGTGATGAAGGAGTTCATCCTCTTGATTCTTTCAAGGTAAACTTCATCCGGCACGTCAGATTGGAAACGAATGGAGTCCATGTCATATTCCTCAAGATCATCAGCCGATGCCATTCTGTGTACATACCAGATGTTGAGAAGGCTGTCTGAAATCTCAGCGGTATAGTCCTCCGGGTTTATTCCCGCTGCGCTTTTATCCTCGTTTTCAGAATACAGATCCATCATTTCGTTGGCTATGCTGTCTGCATACTCGGCCTCCATTCTGTATCTTTCAAGTTCCAGTTTCAGCGAATCCAGTTCCGATCTGAGCAGCCTGTTCTCTTTCTGCAGCTGGATTTTTGTCTTAGGCAAGTTATTCTTCTTCAAGTTGTCTGCAGCAAGTTCATATGATGCTGCGGTGGCACTAAAAGCAGCCGCAAGAGCGACTGCAATGATCTTGTGTATGTTCATCAATTTATAAGTTTTCAATTGTGTCAAGTTATCAGAATCTTATTCCTATCCTCATGCCGACGGCATTGGTACTTCCCGGGTATGGTGACGTAGTATGGATGGCGTAAGCGTTGTATGGTGAGATCACGGCAGGTTCCACACTCATGGATATGTCATCAGAGACTTCGAAGTCGTGCATGTAAGCGAATACATTTGCATCGATGACCTGAAGCAGGTACACAAGAGCAGTCGCTACAATAGAGTAGTCTCTGTATCGTCTGTATACGTCCCTGTACCACTTGGCGGTTTCACCGGAAATCGGTATTTTCGAACTTACTTCCGGGTCTGTACTGGTGGCCTGATTGTGGATGCGTTTGAATCTCAGGTAGTTGTTGTTGTAGTTCATCAGAAGGTGAACGGAAATGAGCATTCCTCCCCAATAGATGGGTACTTTGAACAGTTCTCCGTTATAAATCTGACCAAGACCTGGCAGGAGGGCGGAATAGATTGTCGCTCTTCCCGGATCCGGTTCGCTTTCGCTCTGATAGCATACGACACCGTCCATCAATGAACCCCAATAGACAAGTCCGGCACCGGCAAGAAGCCATGTTCCTGTTGTCTTGGCCTTGTTGTTCAGAAGGGGGGCTTCATATGGATATTCCGTGCCGAATTCAGTCTCGTATGCGGTTTTTTCCACCTGAAAGGCGTCATACGCTTTCTTTGATCTGTTGTATTGGTGGAGATAATATCCTCCTGTTCCGGCCAAGGCTCCGATTCCGCCATAGATGACAGGCAGTTTCCAATAGTCCTTGTTGTATATCTGGGCAGTGCCCGGGGCGAAGACTGATCCGGCGAACATGGTGCCGACCTTGATGGTCTGCTTATGCGCAAGACCTTGTCCCCATTCCTTGAATGAGAACAGTTTCGCGGTCGAGTCAGAGCGTCCGGTGGTATCGCCTTTCTCGTTATATGTCTGCTGGAATGCTTCCTCCTTGAACTGGGCCTTGGCATTGAATCCAAAACCGACAAGGAAGAATACCAGCACTGAAATATATGATGCTATTCTTCTGTACATTTCTCGATTGCCTTGAGGAACCTTCTGACTTCTTCGTCAGAACTGAAGTGGATTGTCATGGATCCCTTTCCTCCTGTACTTCGTTTGAGGCTTATGTTGTTCTCGAAATACTTTCCTACTATTTCCAGTACCTTGAAGTATTCGTCAGGAAGTTCCTGTCCTGGATCGTCTGCCTTCTTCTTAGGCTCGGACATCTTCTTTATCTTGTCTTCAAGTTGTCTGACGGACATTCCGTCCTTTATGACGAGATCGCAGAGGTATTCCTGAAGCCTGATGTCTTCCACTCCAAGAAGTACCTTTGCATGCCCTACGCTCAGAAGTCCGACCTTAAGGTCGTGCTGGATCTTTGCAGGAAGTTTGAGGAGACGCAGGAAATTTGTCACTGATGCACGCTTCTTGCCCACTCTTACTGCCATCTGCTCCTGTGTGAGGCTGCATTCCTCTATGAGTCTCTGGTAACTCATCGCCACCTCTATCGGGTCAAGGTCTTCCCTCTGTATGTTCTCGACGATGGCCATCTCGAGCATTCCCTGGTCGTTGGCGTCACGGATATATGCAGGCACCATGTCCAGGCCTGCCATCTGGCATGCCCTGAATCTGCGCTCTCCGCTGATGATCTGGTATCTTCCGTCACCCTTCCTTCTGACTGTGATGGGCTGGATGAGGCCGAGGGTCCTGATCGACTCGGCGAGTTCCTCCAGAGCCTCCTGATCGAAACTCATTCTCGGCTGGAACGGGTTAGGCTCGATCATATCGACAGGAATACGCATGATGTCCGCTGTTCCCTGCTGCGGCTTGCTCTCGCTTACCACTTCCTTGTTCACATAGCCTACAGGCTTCCTAATCTGGCTGAGGTCCGCATCTCCTCCGAGGAGCGCTCCAAGACCTTTGCCCAATCCTCTCTGCTGCTTGCTCATCTTCTTAACTGTTCTTTTCAAGAACCTCTTTGGCGAGGTTCAGATAATTTGTGGTTCCGTTGCAGATCACATCATAAAGAATGATAGGCTTTCCGTGTGAAGGGGCCTCGCTCAGTCTGATGTTCCTTTGGATGATGGTCTTGAACACCATGTCGCCGAAATGCTCCCGGAGTTCTCCAAGGACCTGATTGTGGACCTTCGTCCTTCCGTCGAACATCGTCACCACGAAACCTTCGATGGTGAGGGCGGGATTCGGACCACCCTGGACGAGCCAGATGGTCTGAAGCAGTTTGCCGAGTCCTTCGAGGGCGAAGAATTCCGGCTGCACAGGAATTATGATCGAATCTGCCGCCGTGAGTGAATTGACCGTAATGAGGCCGAGAGAAGGCGAGCAGTCTATTATGATGTAGTCGTATTCGTCTTTCAGAGGGGCGAGTGTCTTCTTCAGTACGGACTCTCTGTCATCCATCTTGAGCATTTCTATTTCCGCACCGACAAGGTTGATGTGGGACGGTATCATATGCAGATTCGCAATCTCGGTCTGTATGAGTGTATCCCTTACGCCGATTTCTCCGATCATGACTTCATAGAGGGTCCTCTTCTGGTCGTTATCCGGGGAAAAGTTGAGTCCGGATGTGGTATTGGCCTGCGGGTCCGCATCGATGATCAGCACTTTCTTCTCAAGTACCGCCAGGGATGCCGCCAGGTTGATTGCGGTCGTTGTCTTGCCGACTCCGCCCTTCTGATTTGCTATTGCTATTACTTTTCCCATATTCGTTTCCATTAGGACATAATCCTTGCAAAATTACAAAAAAGATTTCATTCGTTGGCTTTATTTGTTACTTTTGTTGATAAATTGTTCTACGGTGTGGAACAATGGCTGAATAATGCGTTGTAATATGAAAAATTCTGACAGGAAAGAAGTCTGGCTTGCAGTCGTGAACGTGTTTGCTGCTTCGCGTAAGGCAGGTTCTGTATGGAAGAAGGCTGCCGTAATGCTGAACGAGGCTGGGGTGCCATATAGGGCCATGTTTACCGGTAACGGAGATAATGCCATAGCGATCAGCAGGAAGGCATCGGCCAGAGGCTACAGGAAATTCATAGCGGTAGGCGGTGACGGGACCGTACATGATGTCCTGAACGGTATCATGGAATATGTCGACGGGACTGATTCGGTATCTGTTTCGGAGTTTACCCTTGGCGTACTTCCTGTGGGGTCAGGCAATGACTGGGTCAAGTCTACAGGTGTTCCACGTGACATCCGAGGAGCGGTTGAGGCTGTTGCGGAAGGGATTACAGGACATCAGGATGTGGTGAAGGTGTCTGTTCTGGATCCTTCTGATGTTTCCGCTTCTCCCGTGTCGGTTTCATATATGGCAAATATAGGTGGTATCGGCCTGGATGCCAGAGTGTGCGAGATAGTCAACCGTAAGAAGGAGCAGGGAAAGAGAGGCAAGAAACTGTATGTCGGTGCTCTTCTGTATTGCATACGTCACAGGGTGCCGGTTGTTGCAAAAGTGTTATGCGACGGCGTGGAAGTGTTTGATGGAAAATATCTTTCCATGGCTTTCGGAGTCGGAAAATATTCCGGGGGAGGCATGCGTCAGACTCCTCTTGCCGAACTTGGAGACGGACTTCTTGATGTCACGATAATCCCGGATATTCCTTTGTGGGTCATTGCCAGGGAGGTCCCCAGACTGTTTACGGGTACCTTCCACAAGGTGGGTGTTCTGACTCAGACGAAATGTCGTGAAGTTCTTGTTCTGCCTGCAGGAGAGGCTGATGCAGAACCTGCCGAAGTGGATGGGGAGGTGATCGGAAGGGCTCCGGTGAAGATGGAAGTCCTGCCGGAACGTCTGAACGTCCTTATGAAGGATCCACGTCAATAGTGATATGACCCTCGTATCTGCGGTCCTTTTCAAATTTCCTGACTGTTTCTGCCAGAAGAGTCTTGCTGGCCTTGAGCGCCCTGTCTTTTTTCAGGGTGAGCCGGATTTTTCTTATATGCTGGCCAGCGATCTTGTCTACTGCTGGTTGGAATGCTTCTGTAGAATGGAACCGGGTTTTAAGTGTATCTGCCAATGCCCGTGACATCCTTTCCGTGCGGTCTTCGTATATGTCCTTGACTGTCAGTTCTATGATACGGGTGTATGGAGGGAAATCAAAGTCCTTCCTTTCCTGCAGCAGGTCAAGGTCGAGCGACTCTCCCTCATTGTCTTTGAGACGTTGATATACAGGGTGCTGGGGTTGGGCGGTCTGTATGACGAAGAGTCCTTTCCCGTTCCTTCTTCCGCATCGTCCGCGGAACTGTTCCAGAAGATGCAGGGCCTTTTCGTCTGCGCGGAAATCCATCATGCCCAGGAGTGAATCCGCCGCTATGACGGCGACCAGGGTAAGTCTTTCGAAATCAAATCCTTTGGTGATGATCTGTGTGCCTATCAGTATGTCGGTTCCGCCTTTGGCGAATTCCTTGATGACCTTGTTCTCATAAGAGGCACTCTGTGAGGTGTCGCTGTCCAGTCGTGCTATCTTGGCATCCGGGAACAATGCTCTGGCCTCCTCTTCTATCTTTTGGGTGCCAGCGCCCAGTCCAGCCAGTTGCCCTGAACATTTAGGGCAGAAGCCAGTGTATGGTTCCGTATGTCCGCAGTAGTGACATATCATTCTTGGATTTCCGTCCTTGTGCAGGTTTACGCTTACATTGCAGTCGGGGCATCTGACGATTTCGCCGCATTCCGAACATTGAAGGACTGGAGCCCATGACCTGCGGGAACGGAGTATGAGGACCTGTTCGCCTTTGTCAAGAGTGGCCTGTATGTGGTCTATGAGTTTGCGTGAGAAGTTTCCCACCATTCCCCGTTTGCGTCTTTCTTCTTTGGTGTCGATAAGTTCCGTGTCTGCTTCTGGGGCGTTATGGTAGCGTTCCGTGAGGACTGTCTTGATGTGACGTCCGGTGCTGCAGTTATACTGCTCTTCGAAAGATGGAGTGGCCGATCCGAGTATGATGTCGCAATTGTGTATGCGATGGAGCATGAGGGCAGTATCCCTGCCGTTATACCTCGGGGCAGGGGAGTCCTGCTTGTAGGAACTGTCGTGTTCCTCATCCACTATTATCAGTCCGAGATCATGCAATGGAAGGAAAAGGGACGATCGGGTGCCGAGGATGATGTGTCCTGCAGAATTCCTCACGATTTCGGCAGTGTTTCTTCTGCTTGCAGCGCTCTCTGCCGAATGGTATGTCAGAAGTCTGTCCCCGAAGTGTTCGTATAGCCTTTCTTCCAACTGTCTGCTCAGTGCAATCTCTGGAACAAGATAAAGTACGCTCTTGCCCTTGCTGATGGCATCATGTGCCAGTTTTATGTATATTTCGGTCTTGCCGGAGCCGGTGACTCCATGAAGGAGGGCCGGCTTTCCGGTTCTGAAGGTGTCCCGGATGCTCGTGTATGCCTTCTCCTGTGCTTCGTTGAGACGTATTGTATCGGAGATCGGTGCTGATCCTGTGGCGACGAGGCCCTCTTTGACGATCTTTACCGCTTCCTTGGCATTTGACAACGCTATTTCTGCAAGGCTTATCTCTCCTATTGTCTTCTGTATGTCGATTCTTAACGCAGCCTTGGTCTTGGTCCCATCCTTGGCTTTATTTTCCTGTGCGGTCTTCTTTTCCAGTCTTGCGTTGAGGCGGGCTATCCTTGCCTCGATGCTCTCCACGACCTTTTCGCGTCTTCTGAGAGCGTTCCGCCTCGCTTCTGCCCTGGCTTCTTCAAGATTGATCTTGACCATGGGGTAGGCGGCCTTGTAGACTTCGCCTATGCTGCACATGTAGTATTCGGAGACCTGCCTCCAGAGTTCTATCTCTGTAGGGAGAATCGCTTCAAGACTGTCCTCGACGTCAAGTATCTGCTGTATCTTTGTCTCGGGTATGTCCGGAACAATGTCTGTCTTGCTGACGGTGGCAACGTATGTCTTGTTGGCGAACTTCACCTTGACACGCGTTCCGACCTGCACCTGCACGCCATGAGGCAGGGAATAGCAAGGCTCCCACTCAAGTCTGAGCGGCAGGATGACGGATATGTAGCGGACCTGTTCCATAAAGACGCGAAGGTACAAAAACAAATCGAATTGTCACCCAAGTGTCGTAGTTTCTTGTTTCTTGAGGATGCTTTGCCCTGTTTTTCCGAAAAAAGCGAAATAAAAACGGAAAAAAGTGAAAATAAATTTGCAGGTAAAGAAAAAATGCCTACCTTTGCAATCCCAAACGAAAAGAATGGGAGTTCTTAGAACAAAACTGGTGTCATAGCTCAGTTGGT
>JAFURF010000002.1 GCA_017471965.1 Bacteroidales bacterium | reverse complement strand
GAAGTATCTGTGTGTCTCGAATGCAAGTTCTACGCGTCTCTCCTGACGGATGAGAGTCCTCATCTGAGCCTGGCTGTAAGTTCCCGATAGTTCAGGAATACCTCCGCGTTTCCTGATGGCGTTCAGATATTCATATACGTCTGCATTCGGAGTGTCCTCTGCCTCGTTCAATGCCTCAGCATAGTTCAGGTAGATCTCACCCAGTCTGAAGAATATCCACGAACGGTTTGAAAGGATAGGTGTGGCAGAACCGGTGACTGCTCCCTCGTCTGCAAATTTCTTCATCAGATATCCTGTCTTGGAGTGGTTCGCTCCCGCCGTCTTTATGCCGTCAAGCCCTGTGCTCCACATCTGAAGGGTTTTCCCCTTCCACTGGGAACCGCAGTAGTTGATATGGGCGTAGAACCGTGGCTCTCTTCCCACATACATGTTGGATATGTTTGCAGGATACCAGCCTGATGCAGATGCGCTTTTTGCGAAGCCTGTTTCGGTGTATGACGAAGATACCACATTAGGATTGCCGTTCTCGTCATATGTCACATTGCCGTTCTCGTCTGTCTCGAAAGGCATCTCTCCGTTAAGCATGCGGTAGGAATCGACCATCTGCTGTGATGGAGAATAAAGGGAGAATCCCTGGGAACTTACCGGGTCCACACTTTGTTCGAAAAGGAGGTTCATACCTACATTCACGGCAAAAAGAACCTCGTCGTTCCAGTTGTTCATGAACAGTTCCTGAGCGGTCTTGACCGGGTCGTTTGTTGCAGATTCATACAGAGCGTACTCGGCTGTAGTGCCTTCGAGACGTCCTTCACAGAAGTCTATGCACTCCTTTGCCGCTTCTGCCGCCCTTGTCCATTTCTCCTTGGAATAATCGGAGAAGAGGGGCTTTCCTGATTTTGATTTCAGGGAAGTATAGGCCGGATTGCCGTTGTAAAGAGGACTGGCCGCATAGAGCAGGACTCTTGAGCGGAGGGCATATGCCGCTGCAGCAGTGGCACGGCCGTAATAGTTGAACTCCCTGCGTGACGGAAGCACTTCTATAGCCTTCTCGCAGTCATCCACGATGAATTCAACGATTTCGTCGAATGAGGCTCTCTCGATCTGCTTGAAATCGGCACCGATATTCAGAGACTTGTCGTACTTAGGGATAGGTCCGTACTCTCTGAGTGCAAGGAAGTTATAGAATGCACGCATGAAGTGTACCTCTCCTTTCCACTCTTCTCTCTCGCTCTCTTCGAGAGGAGTGAGGTGTATGTGTTCGAGGAAAAGGTTGCATCTTCTGGCGAAGTAGGCGGTCTGTCCCCATGTTCCGAAATCATTCACGGAAGAAACGGAAGATGTGTTGATGAGATTGCAGGCAGCCGTACCTGTGGTTACCTCCATCTCGTCACAGCCTCCGACAAACGGATTCCTGTATGAATCCCTGTGGAAGTTCATTTCCAGAGGCATTCCGGAATATATGTTGTACAGCCAGCGCTCGACATAGGCCCTTTCGGTGAATGTCTGTTCGATGGAAAGATTTTCCTCCGGTCCCTTGTCAAGATACGAGTCGCAAGCGGAGCAAAGAACTGCCACAAGTGCTGATATTATGTATTTGTTTATCTTCATGGCTTCTTGTTGTTAGAATGTTATGTCAAGACCGGCATTGATTGTTCTCTGTTTAGGATATACCGCCACGTTGCCGTTGTCAGCCTCTGGGTCTACAATCTTCAACTTGTCAAACAGCAGCAGGTCTATGCCGTTGATGAATATCCTGAAATTGTCCATTCTCATGGCCTTGAGCCATCTGCTTGGAAGAGTGTAACCTATTTCGGCATTCTTCAGACGCAGGTAACTGTTGTCCCTCATGTATAGTGTGGACAATCTGTTGTTGTTTGTGTTTTCAGACGAAGAGACGCGCGGATATTTGGCGTTGGAATTGTCTGCACCGGGACGCCAGCGGTATTCGTAGAACTCACGCTGTATATTGCCCTCCTGTCCCCATTGGAAAGGATAGATGGTGGAGCCGTAGAAGAAGTAAGACGAGTTGGCTGCTCCGGTGAAGTATATGCTCAGGTCAAAGCCCTTGTAGGCCAGTGTGACACCGAATCCGTAGTTGATTTCCGGTACCTGAGGATGACCGAGAAGCACCTTGTCGTTGTTGTTGATTATACCGTCACCGTTGACATCCCTGTACTTTATGTCTCCAGGCTGTACAGGTCCGAAGTCCTGTCTTGGACTGGTGTCTATATCTTCCTGGCTTTCAAAGAATCCCAGGGCGATAAGAGCCGATGAAAGTCCGAGTGAGTGTCCTCTATATGACTGGTATTCAGGCTGGTTTGCAGGTTCGTCCCTGTCGATGCAGAGGCTTCTCGAGAATGAGAAGTTACCCTTGAACGAGTAGAACAGACCTGAAGATGTCGTGTTCTTTGCCTCCAGCATTGCCTCAATACCCTTGTTTTCGGTCTTACCGATGTTCACATAAGGCAACTGCCATGGCTGGAATCCGGAAGCCTGAGGTACCGAGAGTTTTCTCTGGACAAGAAGTCCGTTTCTCTTTTCCTTGAACACGTCCACATTGAAGGTGACCTTGTCTTCAAAGAATCCCAGTTCGAGACCGGCATTGAACTTGGTCGCCTCTTCCCATGTCACGTCGCTTCCTCCGCCGATGATGTTCTCGCTGTAACCTGCTGTAGGGTTCATGTACTGTCCCATAAGGAAGCCGGTGGCTGAAGCGGTTGTGGAGAGATAAGAGTATCGGGTACCTCCGGTACGGTCATTACCGACCATTCCGACCGAACCTCTCAACTTGAATGTGCTGAATTTGTCCACTTTCCAGAAAGGTTCCTTGGCGATGTTCCATCCGATGGCCACACCCGGGAAGAATCCGAATCTGTGTCCCGGAGCGAAGTTTTCCGATCCGTTGTAACCGAAACTGAATTCGGCGATGTACCTTGAGTCATAGTCGTATACGGCACGTCCGGAAAGTCCCATCATACGTGAAGGGAGAGCCGCTGTTCCGTTTCCTGCAAGTTGGTTGACGGATTCGGCGATATTGAACATCAGCATGCCGTTCACGTTATGGTTGCCGAACGACCTGTTGTAGTTGAGTTGGCTGAAGAACCTGAGCGCGCGGCTGCTTGCGGCAGATGTGCTGTAGATTTCAGGTGCCTTTTCAAACCACACCTTGTAGTTTTCCTCACCGGACGATGACAATCCGAGGTACTCCTTGCTGTTGACACCCTTCAGACGCCTGTTCCAGCCGTAGCCGCTCTGGTCAAATGAGAATGTGTTGGTCCAGTTGAGTCCCTTTGTCACAAGATTCGAAAGGTCCCATTTCAGGGTGAAAGTTCCCTGCAGGTTGTAACTGAGTTGGGTCATGTAACCGCCGTGGGTCGCCTGCATGTAAGGGTTTGTGTACTGGTTGAAGATGGATGCGCTGAATGTGCCGTCAGGGTTCCTCATCGGAATCTTGTTAGGCGCATAGTCGAATGCCGCTCCGAGAATCTCCGGAGTGTAATATCCCGGATGGGTCTGGTCCTTGCTGATGTATCCCAGACCGACCTCGGCCACGAGTGAAGGAGCGAGTTGCACGTCTACGTTTGCACGCAGGTTGTAGCGGTACATGTTCACGTTGGTGTTGTACTCGAAGGAAGGATCCCTCTTGAACAGACCGTCCTGCATGGTGAATCCCAGGTTCACGAAGTATCTTACCTTTTCCGTACCTCCGTTGATGTTGAGGTTGTGTACGGTCTGGAATGTGTGTTTCTTGAATATATGGTCCATCCAGTCTATGTCCGGATAGTTGTACGGATCCGAGCCGGTGTAGTATTTAAGGATTTCCTCGCCTGTGTATGTCGGTTCGAGACCGTCGTTGATCCTGGCCTCGTTCCATAGTTCCGCATATTCTCCCGAGTTTATGAAGTCAGGGAAACGCATACCGCTCAGACATGCGAACTCCGAGCGGAGAGATACTTTCGGAGCACCGACATCACCTCTTCTTGTGGTGATGATCACAACACCGTTTGCACCGCGGATACCATAGATGGAGGTGGCGGTGGCGTCCTTGAGGAAGGTGATTGTCTCGATTTCGGCGGTGTTCAGGGAATTGAGGTCACGCTCGATACCATCCACAATCACGATAGGGGTGTTGTCTCCCCATGTACTCATACCTCGGATATAAAGGAATGCCTGGTCCTGGCCCGGCTCGCCGCTGACCTGTCTGCTGACCAGACCCGGAACCTTGCCGACAAGGGCCTGGGAGATGGAAGGCGCCGGAACAGAACGGATAGCCTTTACGTCAATTGTGGAAACCGCACCCACGACGCTGACTTTCTTCTGGGTACCGTATCCCACAACCACAACCTCATCAAGAAACTCCTGATTAGGTTTCATTATCACGATCTTCTGATGTTTGGATGCCTCAACCTCAATAGTCTCATATCCTATGCATGAGAAAATGAAGACATCGCTTGGCGTAGCGGTAAGGACGTATTCTCCGTCAACATTGGTTGATGCTCCCTTTGTCGGGTCAGACTTTAGTGACACCGTCGCTCCTGGAACAGGAAGTCCGTCTATATCAAGGACTTTTCCCACGTATTGGAGTGACTCTGCCTTGTCTTGCGCAAAGGAGACACTGGTCATTACCATCAAAAAGACTATTGCAGAAATTCGCAATATACCTGAAAATGTCTTAAGCCTTTTCATATGGATTGTGTTTATAATTATGGGTTAATATTGTTTCTTTCTCAAGGCATCAGTATCTGCAGCCATGAACATGGGTTGGTGGCGCTCATGTATATGATGCTTTCTGTAAAACCTTTGCCTCCGTCATTGTAGGCGGCGAGGGTAAATCCTGCGCGTACCGACTTTGTATTCATCTTAGGTATGAATCCGCGGTTCAGACGCACCTCAATGTCATATCCTCCCGCTGTTTCCTCTGCGGTCACAGACACATTTGACGGGTCTATCTCCACCCATCTGCCGTTGTTTCCTTCCCATATTTCTACATCTCCCGTCGGTCCTGTGATGATCCTGAATACTCCCTTGTAAGGCTTTGCATAGCCTTTGTCCATCGAGTCAAAATAGATTGTGACCTCGTCGTGGTTTGAGCCTTCGACGGCTATCTCCGTATCCTTGACCTTGATGTCGAATACCAGTTCCTTGTCCGTGACTGCAATTCCGGCATGGAGTGTCTCCTTTCCGTCATTGCCGATATATATAGGCCATCTGCCTACCTTGTCTTTTTCTGCCCTTATCTGAGCCATGGCATGTCCTCTTTTCAGCACCGGGGTGCCTTCAGGTGCTCCGACCGCTCCGATCGTGTAGTCGTCCATGACGCAGAGTGAATTCCAGAGGGAACTTTTTCCTATGAAGTCGCCGAATGGCTGGGTGCGTCTTCCGAAATTTCTCGCGTTTCTGTCACCTATCGCCACGTCCATGGTGTTTATGCCTTCCGGATTGTCCACTGTCTGGTAACTTATGACCGCTTCTCCTGAATTCAGTTTTACCAGATATGGTGCACCGGCATACTTCTCTTTAGGGATGTTCAGAAGATTGTAGTCGCGTCCCGGACTGTTGTCGGTCACAGGAGTGCTCCATTTTTCCGCCACTTTGCATCGCACGGTAGTAGGCTTGAGTTCCACATGGAAGATGTCCTCGACGATTATCACTATCTCATCCTCGAATATACATGGACAAGGCATTCCGTCACGGCCTGTGCTTCTGATGGATGCGGTCTTGAAATCCTTGCTCCAGGTCTTTCCCGAGTCGGTGGAGGTGAAGAACGATATCTCCTGCTTGTTGCTTGTGCTGTAGGGCGTCTCGTTGGCTATATACAGGTGGACTTCGCCGTCGGGGAGTTGGAGTATCGCAGGTTCCCAGCAGCCGTCCTCGAATATGCAACCTCCTTCATATACTATCTCCCTCTGGGTCCATGTCTTTCCATTGTCCTCGCTTCTGCATACGGCTATCTGATATGGGACAAGCCCCGGTGTCTGAGGGCAGAAGTTGTTGGCGCAGAGTATCGTTCCGTCAGCCAACTGACACAGGAAAGGCATCGCCGGTCTCATGACGACCTGACCTTGCGGGGACATGAGTCCATATGTGGGGACGATCCTCTGTTCTGTCGTTGCCGGCCATGTGATTCCGTCTTCGCTCCTTTTGATGACAATGCATCCGCTGCATGCCTCATATGTGGCCATGAATGTCCCGTCCTGAAGTTTGATCACGCGGCTGTAACTTCCGCATTCATTGCTTATCTTCGCTAAGGAAGGATGGTCCCAGACAATACGCGCTCCGTTATCCGGCTTGTCCTTGACTATATTTCTCTGAAGAGCGGTCACCCTTTCCGGAAGAGTGCCGTCTGTGGTGTTATCTCCGCCACCGTTTCCCTGAACAGGTTCTGCAGTTTCGCATGACGGGAAGGCAACTGCCATGGCGCAGATTGCTATGGTCAATATATGCTGTAGTCTTTTCATGTCTTTCATATATTTATATCTTCTGGCAACGTACTGCAAATCCGAACGAACGGTAGTTGGAGAAGGCCGGGTCCACATATCCTCCGTAGTTGAAGTATGTGTAGTAGGCATCTGTCCTGCTAGGTGTCACTGACCAGTAATAACCGTCCACACCTATGTAGCCTATCGACCCGTCGTCGAAATACTTGAAACCGGAAGCGGGATACCATGTTGCCGGACTCGAATTCAGGCAGAGGATTCCCTTGTTGTTTCCGTCGAAACCGAAGTTTCCTGCAAAGCCGGCCTTCTTCAGAATACCTTCCTCACCTCCGTCGGGAACCCTGTATCCTGCAGGACATGGGTCATATTTAGTCTTTGATGAACTCCAGCGGGTGTTGTCCTGACTATATTGCCAGTCTTTTGTCTCCAGGTTATAGCCGATGAATACGGTAGGGTTCATTACTGAATAGGAGATTGTTCCGGTGGTGTTGTTGTGAGCGACGGGCTTCGGCCATGCGATGGTTGATTTTGCCGGAATGTCTTCACTGATGCTCGAAGCGCTCAGGAACGGATCCTTTCTGCCCCATTGGTAGAGAAGTCCCAGTGAGCAAGGGTCTCCAGGAGCGGTTGAGGTTGCACCCAGATTCCTGTCCATCATCACACCTGCATTGTTGGAATACTTGTTTTCAGACGGAGAATCGGTGAGCCATATATGCCATGACCAGAGGCAGTTGCCTTTGGCGTCTGTCGCTGCTATCACTGCGTTTCCTTCTTTGAAAGTACCTGCTGTCCTGAATGCTACATAACCGTTTTTTAGACAGACCTTTTCGATCAGGTCGCAGCATTCGGGCGCGATGTCCGTACCGAAGGACTCCCAAAGTATTGCGCATCCTGCAGGAGTTCCGGCAGGATCTGTCGACGATGTACTCCCTACAGGCTCGCCGGAGCATCCTCTGACAGCCTTGAACTTGTAGAGGCCGCCTTCCGTGACAATATAGCAGTTGGCGTTTTCCTTTGACGAAAGGTCTGTGGCGGAATCAAGGTCCAGATCTCCCGATGCAGAAGAATAATTGCCGGATGTGGTGAACTTCAACTCCTTGCCGTAGACTGCTGTCCCGTTCTGCAGGATATATGGTACGGCAATATATTCAGTGCCGTTGTTCAGGCCTTCTACTGTGACCTGAAAATCCGGACCGGCTCCAGTCGTTGCCTGATATGACACAGGTTCCGAGTCTTCACCTTCCGAGCAGCAGATTCCGAACTCGAGAGCACCTCTGTCTGCCGCTGATATTCCTGTGACGGTTCCCTTTATTGTTGCTGAAGTGCTTGTCACGGACGAACCGTCCACCGAGAGGGATATGCTTACGTCTGCCGTCCTGAACTCGCCGCTCTCGCCTGGATTCTCCGAGGTGTCTGATATGGCATATGCAAGATATTTATAGGTAGTTCCCCACTTGAGTCCTTCCAGGGAGATGCTGCATTTTCCTGCCTTGCTGATCTTTGTACTTGAGACGGATTCGGCGTCTTCGACATCGAAAGTTTCAGCGTCGGAATAGAATACGACTACCGAAGTGGATGAAAGTGATTCGGGGGCAGAACCAAGACTAACCGAGATGGTGGCTGTGGTTGCTGTCACAGAGACAGCGTCGCTTCCTGTAATGCCGGCTCCGTCTTGTGAGCCGTCCTGAGTTCCGTCTGTTCCCAGGTCGGAGCAACCGACGAGTGTCAGTGCCAGAGCCAATGCGACCGCCTTAGCATGTTTTTCGAATAAGAACATGTGGTTGAAGTGTGTTATCGGGTTATTTGTTCACACAAATTTAATTATTCACAACATAAAAAAAGATGGTACGGATTGCATTGAATTATTTCTTATATCTTTGAATAAATATTCATAATTTTTTAGGTCATGCCTGCCTAAATTTGCTGAAAAGATATACGTATATGGGCCTTAAGACTGTTTACAGGCACTTTGTGCTGACTTTGTTCCTTCTGCTGCCGTTCACGGCGTTGGCTGATATGGATTATTTCCGTCATCTTACAATAGAGGACGGACTGCCTCAGAATACGGTGTTCTGCATCATGCAGGATGAACTTGGATTCATGTGGTTCGGAACAAAGGACGGCCTGTGCAGATATGACGGGATATCCTGCAAGGTCTACTGCAATGACCCGGACAATCCGGGCAGTCTCGGCAGCAACTATGTCCACTCTCTGTATGAGGACAGGGACAACAACCTTTGGGTCGGAACGGACGACGGACTATATATATATGACAGAAGGAAGGACGTATTCAGGAAGTTCGACCGGAAGACGCCGGACGGGAGGTCTATAGACAGACTGGTGCAGTGTATCGTGCCGGATGAGGAAGGAAATATTCTCATCGGAGTTTATTGGGCGGGAATGTTCAGATATGATCCGCGTACAGAAGAACTTTCTGTCGTTTCATATACCGACGGATCGTCTTCGGGCTTGAGCAGCAACGGTATATGGAAGATTCATGCGGACAGCAACAATATAGTCTGGATAGCGACAGTCGGTGGCGGTCTTAACAGGTACGACATGAGGACCGGGGAGATACGTTTCTTTTACACCCCTGACCGCCTCTCCAACGATATAACCACAGTAGTGGAGATAGACAACAGGACCCTTCTTCTCGGCACCACTACAAGCGGAGTGTGGCGTCTGGACAAGCAGACCTTCGAGATGTCGCCATATATAAACGACAAGGGCAATGGAATGTATGTAAGGTGCATTCAGAAAATCGGAGACCGGATATATGTGGGAACGGAAAGCGGCCTGTATTGTCATGATATGAAGACAGGAAGGAACCGCAGATACCGGCTGAATTATTCCAACAGCCACTCTCTCTCCTGCAACGCCGTCTATTCCTTGTGCGAGGACAGGGATGGAGGCATATGGATAGGTACATATTTCGGCGGTGTCAATTATCTTTCTCCAAACAACCGTTATTTCTCACGTTTCTATGCGACAGGAGAGTCCGGATCATTGAGTGGAAACGTGGTCAGGGAAATGGTGGAGGACAGGAACGGAAACCTCTGGATAGGAACTGAAGACAACGGACTCAATTTCTATAACCCTTCGACAGGGGAGTTCAGGAACTACAATCCATCCAACAGCGGTCTGTCCTATCATAATGTCCACGGACTCTGCCTTGACGGAAACCGGTTGTATGTCGGTTATTTCCACCATGGTATGGACGTGGTCGACCTGGACGACTTTTCGGTCACCAACCATATATGTGACTATGGTGTTCCGGGAACCCTGTCTGACAACAATGTGTTTGCAATATGCAGGACCAGGGGAGGAGACATGTATGTCGGAACCATTTACGGACTGAACATGTTCTATCCGCAGACAGGTACATTCAGCACTGTTCCGGAACTGTTCAATGTGAATGTAAGCGACATTATGGAAGACAGTCGCGGCATCCTGTGGGTAGCGACCAACGACACCGGTCTTTACAGTTACAACTCCTGGATAAAGGAATGGAAGAACTATCCGTCTGACAGCATGGACCCATCGCTCGGAAGTGTCAGGATGACGAGCCTTACAGAGGACCTGAAGGGCAATATATGGATATCGACGGAAGGAGGGGGAGTCATTGTCCACAACCCTTTTGACGGGACCTTCAGGGTTTTCTCAGTCCGGGACGGATTGCCAAGCAACGTGGTGCATAAAGCCCTCAACGGCAAGAATGGAAGAATGTGGCTCAGTACCAACAAGGGTCTGACAGAATATGACCCGGAGTCCTCCGCCTTCTATTCGCATACGCATTACAACGGACTTCTGAGCAACCAGTTCAACTACAAGTCCGGTATAGAGACATCTGACGGAAAACTCTATTTCGGCTCCATCGGCGGTCTGATCGGTCTCGATCCGGAAGCGGTATTGAAGGCTCAGCAGGTGCCGCCTGTCGTCATCACCAGATTTGACCTCTTCAACAGGGAGATGCATCCGGCAGACGAAGAATGTGTCATGGACAGTTCCATTGTCTTCAATCCTAAGATAACCTTGACTCACGAGCAATCCTGCTTCAGTTTCGAGTTTGCCGCATTGAGTTATGATACTCCCGAATTGAACCAATATGCCTATCGCCTCAAGGGACTGGAGGATGAATGGGTATATATAGACAGGAGTCAGCGTGTGAATTATCTCAATGTGCCTTACGGACGATATGAATTTCAGGTGAGAGGCAGGAACAGCAGCGGCGTATGGAATGAGGAAGGCGCTTCCGTGAAGATAAGGATAAAGCCTCCGTTCTACGCTTCCGTTGTGGGAATAATCCTGGAAGTCCTGCTCTGTCTGTGTATAATGGCTGTGGTCTTTGTGTTGTGGAAGCGCAAGGAGCGCAGAAAGCACATCCTTCTTGTCAATAAGATCAAGGAAGAGGAGGAACTTGCCATGCAGCAGGCCCGACTTGCTTTCTTTGTGAATATGACCCATGAGATCAAGACGCCTCTTTCGTTGATAATAGCGCCTTTCGAACAGTTGGACAGCATGCTTTCCGGTAATGATGAAGTGGCCGAGAATATGGAGATAATGGGAAGCAACATCAACCGGCTTGTCAATCTGACCAACGAACTTCTGGATTTTTCCAAACTCGAGAAGGCTGGATTCGAGGTCAATCTGCATACTACGGATATCAATGAACTCATTCTTCAATGTCTCCGCAACTATACCATAATACTTAAGAACAAGTCCATATCCCTGACGACGGATATCCCTGAACGGCACATAATTACAGAAGTCGATCCGGAAATCATCCTGAAGATGCTCACCAATCTGCTGAACAATGCCGTCAAGTTCACCAGGACATCGGTAAGGCTTACCTTGTGCGATGATTGCCCGTCGGACGGCTGGTTCTCCATAATGATCTTCAACGATGGACGAAAGATCGAAAATGAAAATGTGGAAAAGATATTCTATCCGTTCTTCCAGGAAAAGAACGAAAACCTCACATCGGGATTCGGAATCGGCCTGTCTCTGGTCCGTCAGTTGTCCGAACTCCACGGAGGCAGGATATTCATAAGCAGGAATGATGAGGGCGGGGTGGAATTTTCGATAGAGATCCCGAAATCCGACATAATGCTTGTGGAGGAGACAATCCCTGACCAGCAGGACTTTGAGTCTGACGAATCGGGAATGAAGACGATAATCGTGGCAGATGACGAGAGCCAGATGCTTCAGTTCCTCTGCAACACCTTGAGAAAGCAATATAATGTGGTCGCCTGCTCTAACGGAGAGGAAGTCCTGGAGGCTCTCGGAAAGAAGACTGTGGATCTGGTGGTGGCGGACCTCATGATGCCTAAGGTGGATGGTCTGGAACTCTGCCGGCAGATGAAGACTGATTTCAATTTCAGCCATATTCCGATCATTATGCTCACCGCGCAGGACGACACCGCTACCATAGTCAAGGCGATGGAGACCGGTGCTGACAACTTTGTGAGCAAGCCGTTCTCGGTCAAGCAGTTGGAAGCAATCATCAAGAACCTTCTTTCTAAAACCGCCCAGATGCAGAAGGCTTTCCGCAAGGATCCGGAGACCCCGACGGACGAGGTTCTGATGAACTATGTGGATGAAAACTTCATCAATAAGGTGAACGAGATCATATTGAACCATAAGGATGATTCCGACAGTTCTATAGAGCACCTTGCCGCCGCGATGAAGATAAGCCGCTCGTCCCTTTACAGGAAGATAAAGAGCATATCCTCACTCTCACCGAACGAATTCATCCGCCTGTGCCGTCTCAGACATGCCGCCAAACTCCTCGACACCGGCGATTATCGTGTCAGCGAGATCTGCTACCTCGTCGGCTTCAACTCCCCGTCATATTTCACCAAATGCTTCCAGCAGCAGTTCAATATGACCCCTAAGGAATATATGAAGCGTAAACGATGACCGGGTTTTCTCACAATACTCGTTGTCAAAACCTGCCAGAGCACGATTATCTGTAGTTCACATTGCCCTTTCAGGTCATTTTTTATGGTGAATCTGCATATAAAAGCATAAGCCTGAGAACTAGTAACGGTCCTCAGGCTTGTATTTGCTCAATCTGCCACAATATATGATTTACAGACTCTCGATGCTTTCCACTGGCAGACCAGTCGCCTGCGAGATGATATCCACCCCGACGCCCAGTTCCTTGAGTCTTCTGGCATCTTCCAGTTTCGCTTCGCTTCGTCCCTCATCACGTCCCAGATTTCTGGCACTTCTAAGTTCGCTGTTAAGCCTTCTCTCGTCGTACATTTCCTGTTCGTAATTTATAAGTTTGTCCTCCGTGAACCCCGCAATCTCGCATGCCTTGAAGATACGGGTATACACCTCGTGCTGAAGCCATGCCGGCTGATCCATCATCCTGCCGATATTCTTCAGCAGGTACAGCATCTTGTCCCGCTCGCTCACACAATCCTCCAACGGCTTGACGAAGTTTGCCAACTCCGCAAATATAATAACAATTGTCTCGCCAAGCAAATCATGGCTCTCCTTTTCACGGAAGGTATATTCTGAAATGAAACGGTCCTTCCAGAACTCTTTGTCCGGATGAGGGATCTCTATATTCATCAGACCTATCAGATAAACCGGAGGTACATTGTAACTTCCTCCCCGGCGGTTTTGTCTGTCATAGGCCCTGCTCGCATAACTGACGCAACGTTTGAACCAGTCCTCATCCCAATACTTCTGAAGTTCGACTATAAAGACTACACCTGATGCATCCTTGCACATGAAATCATACCGAAACTCCTTGCTCCTGTCGAATAGAGGACCCTGATGTTCCGTAGGCATGTAATCAATAGTCTCAATATGCCTATGCTCCGGCAGGAGTACATTAAGAATCGACATTACGACCTCCTTGTTGTCTGCATCACCGAACAGCGCCTTGAATCCGCTGTTTGTCAGAATGTCCACATATCTCTGCACCACATTCTCCTTTTGTTCTGAATTGTTTGTCATATAGTATGATATTAGTGTTTCTGCAAAGTTCCGAAGACTTATCCGCGTAAAAAAATTGTAAACGGATAAATCGAAAAATCGTTGTCTGGGCATATTCAGACAGTGATTTTTCGAAGAGGATTTTTCAAAAAAATCGATTTTTTTGGAAGTCGGTCTATTTTTCATTGTGGAAAGGAGACTGTTCTATTCTCTGTCATTGCGAGAAAAGGACTCGGTCAGTATTCTGTCATTGCGAGGAGCGATTGTCTATTACTGTCATTTTCCGGAATCCTTGCCACGACGCAAGAGTATAAGCCAAAACTCCTGCGTCGTGACACATACAGTTCCACCTGCTACGCTTTTGCCGCGAAACCGTCCCAGATACCCTCAGATTGAATGGTACCTGTAACGTTTTCATTGTAAAACCGTTACAGGTACCTTGGCTTGTTATGTCACTATCAGTACATAAAAAATCCCCCTCAGTTTTCTGAGAGGGATTGTGCTCCGGACGGGAATCGAACCCGTACGGCCATTTCTGGCCACGGGATTTTAAGTCCCGCGTGTCTACCTATTCCACCACCAGAGCGGTAGGAAGTG
>JAFURF010000025.1 GCA_017471965.1 Bacteroidales bacterium | reverse complement strand
AGATGCACTTGAACTTGTATTCAACATGCAGGAGACAAGGCAAAGTGCTCCATTGGCCCCCTCCCACTTCGTGGGCCCCTCCCCCTACGCGGGGGTGCGAAAATGCCAATTCCGCACAATAGGCACACAGTCACGGATTCCAAAAAATTCATTCTACATGATCATAGCATTGACAGGATTTATGGGATGCGGCAAGAGCAGTGTAGGGAGGAGACTCTCGGAACTGCTCTGCTGTCCTTTCATGGACCTGGATGATGTGATTGTGGAGGCGGCGGGCAGAAGTATTCCGGAGATATTCGCTTCTGATGGGGAGGCGGAGTTCAGGCGGATGGAAAGAGATGCACTTGAACTTGTATTCAACATGCAGGAGACAAGGCAAAGTGCTCCATTGGCCCCCTCCCACTTCGTGGGCCCCTCCCCCTACGCGGGGGTGCGAAAATGCCAATTCCGCACAAATGCCTTATCCCCTGACCTGGAATGGCAAAACACCGACCACATCCTTCAGACTGATACTCCACACGATCAGACAGACGCGGAAAGAATTTCAGCGGTGCTGGCGCTGGGGGGCGGTACTGTGATGACGCCGGAGTGTGCGGAGATGGTTCGGGAGCATACCTTGTGCGTTTATCTGCGTGCATCTGTCGATACCCTTGTCAGTCATCTTGAAGGCGAATCTTCCGGCAGGCCGATGCTTCAGGGCAATCTCCGCCAGAGGATCGAAGACCTCATGGCCAGACGCTCGTCCACTTACGAAAAGACCGCCCATGTCATCATCGACACAGACGGCAAGTCCATTGAAACCGTCGCTCGGGAAATCTATCGCATCTCTAACCAGCGGGACAGGAAGACATTATAGACGGAATATGTGGTTCCTTCGCTGTGAGGGGTAGCCAGAAGCAGTTCCTTTTCCAAAAGGGAGGCCAGGCATCTCTGAGCATTGGCAGGAGTGCCTATCTTATATTTCATCAGAAAATCCTTTGCCATCGGATGGTCCACAGTCCTTTCGTTTGCCACGGCTTTCAGGAAATTCCATTGTGCAGATGTGATCAGATTACGAATCTCGAAGAATCTGTCTCCATACTCATCAAATATCAGATTTATTGCAAGCAGGACATCGTTTCTGTCGTGATACCTATGCTGGATATTGAAGATAGTATGACATAACTTCTGGACATAGAAGGTATGTCGGCGAGTCCATGACAGTACCATGGCCACCGCTTCATCACTGATATCACGTCCCTTTGAACGGAACTGGCGGATTATAAACTCCTTGTATATGTCTTCCGGTATTTTCTTGAGCGAAAGGAACGATGTGCTTTCGTAGAAAGGACGCCTTGCATCAGTGAACATTTCCACCATGAGGTGTTTCCTGCTGCCACAGAAGATGAAATGGATATTGTTAAGGTGTTGGATATGACTACGAAGGACGGCCTCCATCCCGACACCCGGATATTCCCTTATCTGCTGGAATTCATCTATGGCTATCACTATCTCTCTATCCAGATCCTTAAGGAATCTGAATATCATATCTATAGTCATCTCCTTTTCCAAGTCATCCCGATAGACAAGACTCACCTGTGGTTCTGCGGTCAAAGGGTCATATGAGATGGAAGGACGGAGTCCTGAAATAAACTTGATGAATCTGCCGACAGTATTCTCTTTCTTCAATGCCGAAATTACAGATTCAGTCAACTTTCTGTTGAAGTCATCTATCGTCCGCGTGTTCATTATGTCCACATAGAAAGTCAGGACATCACTGCGACGTTCTTTGATTTCCTCGAAGGTACGCATGATCAGTCCGGTCTTTCCCATCCTCCGTGGAGAAATCAGAGTGACGTCGGAACCGCCGAAAAGATAGCCGATAAGAAGTTCCACCTCCGCATCCCTGTCACAGAAAAGGTCCTTGCTGACAAACGGCTTCAACGCAAACGGATTATTCACCTTAGGGCACATACCAAAACATTTTGTGCAAATATACTATACATTTTGCATAATACAAAATGTATATCACAATTGACGTCTTAGCCCGCTCGGCACATAATAATCGAAAATATACAGACGAATTTCTACTACACCAGTTCCTCGCGTTCGCGGAGGTCCTTTACGCGGAGTTGGGTGTTGGCGGTGCCGCGGTAGTAGTTTTCCACTATCGAATAGCAGACATCGACCGGGTTGCCGGTCTTGATGTGGTCGAAGAAGTCGGCCATGTTGAACGCTATTGCCGAGATGTGATGGTACGGATGCGACTCCTGGATGAGTTCGAGTTTGAGATGGCCGCCTTCTGCACCGACCTTGCGTCCCATTCCATTGTCGTAGACATTCTCCGTCAGGAAGACTGGAGCACTGTTGCCGGGTCCGAACGGCTGGAACTGCTTCAGGATACGCAGGAACTTAGGCGTGATCTGTGAGAAGTTGAGTCTGGCATCGATGTCGACCACAGGGGTCTGCATGGCAGGAATGATGGTTCCCGAGATGGACTTTTCTATTCTTTCACAGAAGGCAGGAAGGTTTTCCTCCTTAAGTGTGAGGCCCGCTGCATAAAGGTGACCTCCGAAATTCTCAAGAAGGTCAGAGCAGCTCTCTATGGCATCGTATAGGTCGAATCCGTGCACGCTTCTCGCAGAACCGGTGACGAGTCCTCCCTGAGACCGGGTAAAGACAATCGTCGGCTTGTAGAAGGCCTCCACAAGGCGCGATGCCACGATACCCACGACACCTTTATGCCACTGAGGGTTATATACTATGGTCGCATTTCCGGATGAAAGACAATTTCCCGTCCGGACCATTTCCAGAGCCTCCTGGGTGATGCGTCTGTCTATGTTCTTGCGCTCGTTGTTGTGTTCGTTGATTTCGGTACCGATACGTATAGCCTCCGAAGCGTCATCTGCAGTAAGGAGTTCTACGGCCATGCGTCCTGACTCCATTCGTCCTGCAGCATTGATACGTGGACCTATCTTGAAGACAATGTCATCGATGGTAAGATGAGTCGGCTCCAAGCCTGAGAGATGTATCATGGCAAGAAGGCCTTCGCGTGGATTTGTATTCAACTGCTTGAGGCCGAAATGAGCGAGTATCCTGTTCTCATCGGTAACAGATACCAGATCTGATGCGATGCTGACCACCAGCAGGTCAAGAAGAGGGATAAGGTTCTCGAAAGGCAGGTCATACTTCTGCGAATATGCCTGTACGAGTTTGAAACCCACTCCGCAGCCGGAAAGATCGTCGAACGGATAATGACAGTCTTCCCTCTTAGGGTCAAGGACCGCTACAGCGTTCGGCAGTTCGTTCTCCGGAAGGTGGTGGTCACAGATGATCATGTCTATGCCCTTGGATGCGGCATAGTCCACCTTCTCGTTTGCCTTGATGCCGCAGTCCAGGGTGATGATGAGGCCGAAACTGTTTTCCGACGCCCAATCTATTCCTTTGTACGACACTCCGTAGCCTTCGTCATAACGCTCGGGGATGTAGAAGTCCACGTTCCTTGTGAGACGGCGAAGGAAAGAATAGACAAGAGACACGGCAGTGGTGCCGTCCACGTCATAATCGCCGTATACCAATATCTTCTCACCACCGGAAACTGCCTTATGCACTCTTTCCACTGCCTTTTCCATATCCTGCATAAGGAACGGATCATGAAGGTCGGAAAGGTTCGGACGGAAGAAGGAACGGGCCTGCTCGAAGGTATGGACGCCTCGCTGGACAAGGAGTTCGGCCAGAACGGGGTCGACTCCAAGTTCAGAAGAAAGACGGCTTACATTTTCAGAATCAACGCCGTCACGCAATTTCCATATCTTTTCTACTGCCATAGCATACAAAGATATGGATTTTTTTATAAATTTGCGGGAATATTGAGAATAAACAACAAAAAAATATACAACTATGAGCATAATGGATCTCAACGAACAGGAGATTTTCAGAAGAGAATCACTCTCTAAACTCAGAGAACTTGGAATCGAGCCATATCCGGCACCGCTCTACCCCATCAACACATCCGCAGCGCAGGTAAAGGCAGAGTTTGATGAGGAGAAGGGCAACTTCCAGGACGTGGTCATTGCTGGCCGCATCATGTCAAGACGTATCATGGGTGCCGCATCATTCGGAGAACTACAGGATGAGACCGGCCGTATCCAGATCTACGTCAACCGTGACGAGATCTGCCCCGGCGAAGACAAGACCATGTACAACACCGTATGGAAGAAACTTCTCGATATCGGAGACATCATCGGCATCAAGGGATTCGCCTTCATCACCAAGACCGGACAACTCTCCATCCATGCCAAGGAACTGACTCTCCTGAGCAAGTCTCTCCGCGTCCTCCCTATCGTGAAGGAGAAGGACGGCGAGGTCTTCGACGCATTCTCGGATCCTGAACTCAAGTACAGACAGAGATATGTCGACCTGATCGTCAACCCGCAGGTACGCGATACATTCATCAAGAGGAGCCAGATCGTCGCTACAATGCGTGAGTATTTCAACGAGGCAGGCTGCCTTGAGGTGGAGACTCCTATCCTCCAGAGCATCCCTGGCGGTGCCACAGCACGTCCGTTCATCACCCACCACAATGCCCTTGACATTCCTCTCTACCTCCGTATCGCAAACGAACTCTACCTCAAGAGACTCATCGTCGGAGGTTACCACGGAGTCTATGAGTTTGCAAAGGACTTCCGCAACGAGGGTATGGACAAGACCCACAACCCTGAGTTCACATGCATGGAGATCTATGTTGCATACAAGGACTACATATGGATGATGGAGTTCGTGGAGAAACTTCTCGAGAAGATCGCCCTCAAACTCCACGGCAAGACCGAAGTCACCATCGGAGAGAACCAGGTGGACTTCAAGCCTCCGTTCCGCCGTCTCCCTATCCTCGAGGCCATCAAGGAATATGCAGGAGTCGACGTTGCAGGAATGACAGAGGACGAACTCCGCGAGACCTGCAAGAAACTCCACGTCGAGACCGATCCTTCATTCGGAAAGGGCAAACTCATCGACGCCATCTTCGGAGAATACTGCGAGAAGCACCTTGTGTAGCCTACATTCATCACAGACTACCCTGTGGAGATGTCACCTCTTACAAAGCGTCACCGCACCAATCCTGAACTGACAGAGCGTTTTGAACTCTTCGTATGCGGAAAGGAACTTGCCAACGCATACAGCGAGTTGAACGACCCTATCGACCAGTACGAGCGTTTCCAGGATCAGTTGAAACTGAAGGACAAGGGAGATGATGAGGCCATGTTCATCGACATGGACTTCGTACGTGCACTCGAGTACGGTATGCCTCCTACATCAGGACTCGGTATGGGAATCGACCGTCTGACCATGTTCATGACCAACTCCCCTACCATCCAGGACGTGCTCTTCTTCCCTCAGATGAGACCGAAGAATCTCTAGGTTCAAGTATACATATATCAGCCTGTCGCTAAACGGCGTCTACACTATGCCGCCGTTATCGACAGGCTGATTATAATAAAATGAACTTATGTCCAGACTGTCAAACATAGTATTCATCCTAATTCTGTCATTGTGCTTCGGCTCCTGCATTCATGGCAGTGATGCCCGGAGTTCTCTAGACAAGGCAGAGGCGCATCTTGAAACGCATCCGGACAGTGCCTTCGTGGCATTGGACTCCCTTGACAGACGCCAACTCAACACTCCCGAACTCCGTGCCCGACACGCCCTGCTGTATTCGATTGCACTTGAAAAATGCGGGATAGGCATGACGAATGACAGCATCATCAATATCGCCGTCAATTATTACAGCAGCAACGGAGATGATGAGAAGACAGAAACGGCACTTCAATGGAGAAAGACAATCCTGGAACATGCTGGAAGCATTGAAATGACCGACACCCTTCAAAGACAGAACGCCAGGATCATACAGGAAAGATATGCCGACAAATACGAACTGGTCGAAAAAAGGAGACAGACCTGGGCTATCGTACTGGCCGCTTTCGGCATTCTTGCGTTCTGCATAATGATAATCAGAAGGTATGCCCGCAGACTGAAACAGAAGCCGGATGATGAGGCGATGGCCCTGATACGGCAGCGGCTTTCCGTGTTGGACAAGGTCCTCGCATCACATATCTCTTCCGATGACAAGGCATACAGAATTTCCGAAGAGGAGATAGAGAACCTGATTTCCGACAGAGAATCGTTTCTGATTTCCACAAAAGTGGTATTCAAGGAGAATCATCCTAAATTCATTTCCATTCTCGAGCAGAAAGGGCTGACCGACTGGGAAATCGGATACTGCTGCCTGTACACTCTTGGCCTGAAAGGCAAGGAAGTCGGAGAATTCATACAGAAGAAGCGGCACTATATCATCAGCAGTGACATCCGCAAGAAACTCGGGCTCGGAGAGCATGACACCAACATAGGGATCTGGCTCAGGGCTCTTCTTTCAGAGACTGAAGACCTTTAAAATGTCCCATGTAAGACTTTGCGGATATCCTTTTTCGCAACATTTTTACAAAGCATTGCACATCAACATCTTACGACATAACAATTTCTTCAGATAAAGGTAGATGTAAAACTTTTCCACGATAATTTTGTATCAAAAACAGATACTTCTATGAGTGGAGAAAGTTTCAGGAAATGTAACATCATCACCTCGCTTGCCGTACTTGCCATAGCGGCAGTGACCTACCTTATGACAATAGAGCCGACCGTCTCATTCTGGGACTGCGGAGAGTTCATCGCATCGTCATACGGGCTCGAAGTCGGTCACCCGCCGGGAAATCCGACATGGCAGATATTCGCCAGGATATTCACGTTATTCGTACGTCCCGAACACGCAGCGTCGGCCATCAATGCCTGCAGTGCGATCTGTTCGGCACTGACGGTATTCTTTCTGTACCTGACCATCGTATTCTTCGCCAGAAGACTATTCCCGAGAAAGGATTACAGCATTCCGGACATCATCGTCATCTGTGGTGCAGGCGCAGTGGGAGCGCTGTCATACTGTTTCAGCGACACGTTCTGGTTCTCCGCTGTAGAGGCCGAGGTCTACGCGATGTCATCATTGTTCACTGCCGTCGTATTCTGGGCCATGACCAGATGGTATGAAGAGGCGGACAGGCCTCATTCCGGCAGATGGATCATATTGATATGCTTTCTGATGGGACTTTCGATAGGGGTCCATCTGCTGAATCTGCTCAGCATTCCTGCAATTGTATTCATGTACTTCTATCGAATGCGTGAAGACGGAAGATATTCTTTAAAGCAATTGTGCGGAATATTCGTACTATCATGCGCGATATTGGCAACCATACTCTTCGGTATCATTCCTTTCCTCCCGAAAGCGGCTGCCTATACAGACCTTCTGTTCGTCAATGTATTCGGACTGCCTTTCAACAGCGGCGCCGTCACATTCATGCTCCTGCTTCTGTCGGGGCTCTTTATGGGCATGTTCAAGAGTATGAAAGATGGGAAGGTCTTTCTCAATACGGTCCTTTTATGCGTCACGACCATCATCATAGGCTTTTCATTGTATGCTACGGTCATCATCAGATCCAACGCCAATACCCCTATGAATGAGAACAAGCCAGACAATCCTTTCACTCTGATGAGTTACCTCGGCCGCGACCAATATCCTAAAGGCCCTATTGTATACGGGGAATTCTTCGGCGCAGACTACGATATCGTGGAGAAGGAATATTGGGCAAGGATGGGCGACAGATATGTAAAAGGGAAAAGCATGGATGTTTCATATACCCCGGAATCAAAGATGATCTTTCCCCGCATGTGGGACTACAGGGAACAGTCATATATCGATCTATATAAAGGTTATATCGGGAATAAGGGAGTCAAGGTAACTGGCTGCAAGGAACTGAAGCCTACATTCATCCAGAACCTGACATTCTTCTTTGACTATCAGGTCAACTGGATGTACTGGAGATATTTCATGTGGAACTTTGCCGGACGCCAGAACGACATCCATAACCCTTCTCCGGGAGACATATTCAAAGGCAACTGGGAGTGCGGAATAGGATTTATCGACAGGTTCCGATTGGGAGACCAGAGGGATGCTCCGGCATATCTTGCAGATAACAAGGGAAAGAACCACTATTACATGCTGCCGCTGCTGGTCGGCCTCATCGGAGTCTTCTTCCAGTATGCCAGAGACAAAAGAGGGTGCTGGCTCAATTTCCTGATGTTCTTCATGACAGGAATTGCAATAGTCGTCTACATCAACCAATCGCCTCTTCAAGTCCGGGAACGAGATTATGCATACGCCGGATCATTCTATTTCTTCAGCGTATGGATAGGTATCGGAGCACTTGCATCAGCAGAAAGGATAATGCGCTTGGTCAGAGATGAGAGACGGAAAGGATGGGTTGCAGCGCTCGCAGTGTGTGCATGCATGGGAGTACCGGCATTGATGGCAGCGGAGAACTGGGATGATCATGACAGAAGCAACAGATACACGGCACGCGAACTTGCCTTCAACTATCTCAGAGGAGTCGGGGAAAACGGCATTCTGGTCACTCATGGAGACAATGACACGTTCCCTATCTGGTACGCTCAGGAAGTCGAGGGATTCCGCACCGACGTACGTATAGTCAACACATCTCTGCTTGGGGCCGACTGGCATATCGACCAGATGAAATATGCTTCCAACGAATCCGCACCGCTGGATCTCAGCATAGGGAAACGGCAATATATGCAGGGAGAAAATGAATATGTACTAATTTATGACTCAAGGGATTCGGTATATCCTCTGGCCGATGTCATGAAGGTCTTCCGACATCCTGATGCGAAGATACCGCTGACCAACGGTGATTATGCCGATTATATCGCATCCAGGAAATTCAGCATACCTGTGGACAAGGAGAATGTCATCCGGTACGGGATTCTTGACGAAAAATATGCAGACATGATTCCGGCTGAGATTGTCTTGAGCATCCCGGAGGACAAGCACGGCATCACAAAACCGGAACTGTTCATTCTGGACCTGCTGTCAAACTATAAATGGGACAGGCCATTGAATTTTCTCAGTGCAGGCGGTGACCTGCAGATCGGCATAAAGGATTACCTGATGTATGACGGATTCACATACCGCTTCGTTCCGATCAGGAACAAGACAAACCTCACTGACAGAGGCTTTACCGATACGGATGAACTATATCATAAGATGACTTCTGTCTATACGTGGGACAGTCTGAAGAGAACGGATTGGCTCGTTGACTATCAGAACCTGTACACATTCGCAGGCGTGATGTCCCAGCGCGGATTGTTTGCATCTGTGGCAATGGAAATGGTTGAAGCAGGTGAACATGGGCGTGCTGTGGAAATATTGGATAAGTGCCGGTCGGTCATTCCTGAGGAAAACTTTCCTCTGGATATGATTCTGTATGGATTATCCAATGAAAGAGACCTTATCTGCATGATTGAGGCCTACTATCTTGCAGGGGAACCGGCAAAGGCCTCTGCTCTATGCTCATCTATGGCCGATGAGGTCCTCACCTCGTGCGAATTTTTCCTCAAGCATTATGAGGATGCAGAATATCACTTCGACTCCTGCTACAATGTCCTTGCAGTATTGTCTACTGTTGCCGATGAATATGGAGACTCTTCTCTGGCATCATCAATACGGATGAGATTCAACGGACTACTGGATTGAAATTAAATATTTCGTTTATTAACTAAATTTTTAGTTGCATAATTAAAATATTAGTTTTATGTTTGCATCGGAAAGTTCGGGAGACCGCTCTTTCCGGTGCAAACTGATAATAAAACAAAAGATATGGGCGAAAATATAAAGAACAGACCACAGGAACTGACAAAGGCAGAACTGGAGATCATGCAGGTGATATGGCAGAAGGAGAAGGTACTCATACACGACATCCTCAGCGAACTGCCGGAGCCGAAGCCGGCATATAATACGGTATCGACCATTGTCCGGATCCTTGAGAACAAAGGATTCGTGTCTCACAAGGCATATGGCAGGACATACGAGTACTTCCCTGTCGTGGCAAAGGAGGATTACACCAACACTTATATGCGGACAGTACTCGACAACTTCTTCGAGGGTTCCCTTAGTTGCATGGTCAATTTCTTCTCATCGCAGAAGTCGATTTCCCTGGAAGAGACAGACGAAATCCTGAAGATCCTTGGCGGACAGAAATAACCGTGACCAGCAAACATCTGATAATCAATGCAATAAACAAATGGTCCTGCATCTCAAGGAAGGCAGGACAAAGCATGAAAACACTGTTTATCAACAACTTACAAATCACGCAAACATGTCCACCACAGAATATATCATTGAAGTAATCATCTGCAGCGGCATCTTTATGGCGCTTTACAGATGGCTGTTGGCACGGAAGGTCGGATTCCGGCTCTGCCGCATCTATCTGATGGTCACAATGATGCTCTCCGCAACTATTCCTGCCATGAATGTGCCTGTATATGTAGAAACAGACACTTTCCTGTCCGAACTTCTGTATATCGATCAGATGTATACCACAGGACAGATCGCTCAAGAACAGGTCACAGAAGAAACATCAGTAAAGGCAGGAACGGCAATGACAGTCCATGAGGCAGAAATGTCCGAAAATCCGGCAACCGGCACCGAGAACGCCTCAAAGCCAGACAGAACGGAGACAGTTGCTGTCATACAGACAATCCTGATGGCCGTATATGTAATGGTTGCACTTGCAGGACTGTCCCTGATAATATACAACGGATGGCGAATAGGAAGGCTTCGCAGAAGATCCCGACTGACTTATACAGAAGAATATACACTTGCCGAGAGTCAGGAGATCAAGACGCCGTTCTCGTTCCTCAGGACAATATTCATGGGATTCGATTACGAATCGTCCGAAAGGCAGCAGATCCTGACTCACGAGGCGAGTCATATCAGACACGGGCACTCATTCGAAAGACTGGTCCTTGCCACTCTTCGCTCCGTCTACTGGTTCAACCCTTTCTTCTACATGGCGGAAAGACATCTGGAGGAAGTGCAGGAATGGGAGGCGGACAAGGATGTCCTGAACGAGGGATACGAACTGAACACATACAGAACAACCATATTCAAACAACTCTTTGGTTATAATCCGGATATATCCTGTGGGTTGAATCATTCATTGACAAAGCACAGATTCATTATGATGACTCAATCTCATCGTGACAAAGGGGCCTGGATCAGGCTCGCTTTCACACTCCCCGTAATCGCAGCCATGTTCTTCGCCTTCGGCTGCGGAGCCAGATCCCCTCAAGAGGCTCATCCAAAGGCGGGATCGGACTTGGCAGACACGACTGCAATACACTTCCAGATGCCGTGCAACCCTATACGTATCATGAACGGATACGGCAGCAGGCCTGCACAGAGCGTCTTCTCCAGAAAGCATACCGGGATTGATTTCGCCCTTGACGAAGGTGACCCGATCTGGGCTGTGGCCGACGGACATCTCATGTCAATAGAACTGGGCAATGAAACCATCTTCAAATTTGACGAAGAGAGCAATACGATGTCTGTCCATCAGCCGAAAAATGTCACAATAGCATCAGGAGAAAAGGAAGCCGGCAAATTCCATTTCGGCGACGTCGACATAGATCTCGACATGAACGGCAACGGTACCTGCGAATTCAGATGTGGCCCGGAAAGTGAGGGACTGACGGTCAGGATCAGACATGATGACGGCATCGAGACCGTATACAGACAGGTCCCATATATAGCACTCAGACCTGACAAGATCAGGGCCGGTCAGATGATCGGAAAGGCAGGAATGACAGCAAGATCCACCGGAGTACACCTTCATTTCGAAGTACACAAGGACGGAGAGCCTGTCGATCCGGCACCTTACCTGAGTTCCTCTCAGAATGTATCCAGAGCCGTATTCATCGAGATAAAGAAGACCGGAGAGAATGAAAACCGCCTCCAGGACAGATATGTAATGGAGATCGACGGGGAAAGGAAGGACTTCGACGAAGTGGACGAAACCGTAGCGGAAAAGATTGCAAGGGACAGCACCATAAGTCTCGTCCAGATCACTGCCGATCCGCTGACACCGATGGGCTATATCGATGACATCAAGAAAGAACTGCGTACGATTCCGGGCCTCCGTCTGGCATTTGTCGGAAAGGAACATGTGACCCTGCCTCCTTCGGAGCCTGAAACGACAGAGGAATATGTAAAGAGACACAACCTGACAGTCATGCATTTCGGAACAGACCTCAACAACATAATCATCGTCAGGACCAATGCAGAAGACAGATATCTGATCGGCCCCAAGCCCGGATATCTGGACGAAGAAAGCGAGAATCGTCTGAAAGGATATATCCGGAACAAGGATAATGACAATAATTGTCCGAATCTGGTAGAACAGGAACTGACCCTTCCTGACGGAAGTTCGATCACATGGCCTGTCTCGCAGGCTATGATCATCATGCAGCATGACAGAGGCACAAGTTTCGAGGGTTACCAGGCAATCAACACTTTCATCAACGATATTTATATTGACCTGCGCGAAGATGCCGCAAAGAAGATTTTCGGCAGACCGTGTACAGAACTTTCTGAAGCCGAAATGGAGGTCATCAGAAAAGCGGAACCGATGAGAGTACACGAAATGAATTTCAGGGAAACTGCAAAGAGCAGACTTGTCGGCTGGATGAAATAAATTCACATAAAAACACTATATTTGTAAGGTCTGACGGATACACGTCAGGCCTTATATATTTATGGCTATAATCAAGGAACTCAAGGGTGACATGCCCGTCATAGGCGAGCGCGCGTTTCTGGCGGAGACGGCGACGATAATCGGGACGGTGGAGATCGGTGATGACTGCAGCATCTGGTACGGTGCGGTCCTGCGCGGCGATGTGGGGGCGATCCATATCGGAGACCGCGTGAACATACAGGACAATGCTGTCCTTCATGCGACATATCAGCAGTCCGAATGCATAATCGGCGACGACGTTTCCATAGGCCACGGAGCGAACGTACACGGCTGCATCATCGGAAATGACGTCATCATCGGAATGGGCGCGATCGTCATGGACAATACCGTCATCCCTGACGGCACCATCATCGCGGCCGGCGCCGTAGTCCCTGCAAATCAGACACTTGAACCCGGCATCTGGGCCGGCATCCCGGCAAGAAAGATCAAGGACGGTTCCGAGGCCATCAAGGCCAAGGCCCACGCCAACGCCGAACATTATCTTTTATACAAGACCTGGTACGAATAAATCCGACAAACTCGTTTTATTATGAATATAATAATTATATTTGCAATAAAATGAGTTTGTCATGGAGAAAGATAAGATCATAAATCCTTTTTTCACAGGGAGATACGCTGGAGCGCATTATTTCTGTGACCGTGAGCGAGACACAGAGACTCTCATAAAAAACATCATCAATGGCAGGAACGTCGCTCTCATATCCCCCAGACGTCTGGGCAAAAGCGGATTGATCCACCACACGTTCTCGCAACCTGTCATCAAGGACAGATACACGACAGTATATGTTGACATCTACGCAACAAAGAACCTGAGCGAATTTGCAAAGGCGCTGTCTGAAGGTATAGTGAAAGCCATAAGGCATGAAAGGGCATGGCATGAGAAATTCTTCTCATTCCTTAAATCATTAAGGATAGGGTTCAGGATAGACTCCATTTCCGGCGAACCATCATTCGATATAGGAATCGGAGACATAGCCCACCCCGACAAAACCATAAAGGAAGCCTTTGAATATATGGAAGCCTCCGGCAGGCCGTGCATCTTGGCGGTTGATGAATTCCAGCAGATAAGAGAGTACCCTGAAACAACGGTTGAAGCCTTCATCAGGACGCTTGTGCAACAGTGTTCACGAACATCATTCATATTCTGCGGCAGCAAGAGGCACATCATGACGGACATCTTCTACTCTCCGGCGAAACCTTTCTTCCAAAGCGTAATGAACCAGAGCCTCAAACCGATTCCGATGGAAACATACATTGAGTTCGCAGGCCGCTTATTTGCAGAAAGAGGAAAGTTTCTGGACAAGACAACCGCTGAAATCATTTACAGAATATTCGACGGATGCACATGGTACATGCAGATGATGATGAACGAATTGTTTGCACTGACAGAAAAAGGCCTCTTGTGTACGACTGAATATATCGACATCGCCTGGGAAAACATAATTCTGGCGCAAGAGGACAGATATCAGGCTATATTGTATTCTCTGGCTCCGAAACAGAAGCAACTGCTCTATGCCATTGCAAAAGACGGAAAGACATCAGGAATCACTTCTGCAGATTTTATAAAAAGACATGGTCTTGCGTCCGCAAGTTCCGTCCAGGCCGCATTGAAGCCGCTTCTGAGAAATGACATAGTAACGTGTGAAGACGGGACATACAGGATATATGACTACTTCTTTGCTGACTATCTTGCCAAGAAATATTAATTTGCCTACTTTTACAGGCCAATTCATTGAAACATGAGAATCGATACCGTAACATCCGCGCAGAATCCGAAAATCAAGGAATTGCTGGCGCTGCAGGAAAAATCAAAGGAAAGAAGAAAGAAGGGGCTTTTCGTTGTGGAAGGCAGGCGTGAACTGATACACTGCATCGAGGCGGAATTCGAGCCATATACCCTGTTCATATGCCGCGACATCCTGACGGAAAAAGACCTTGACAAGATACTTGGAGCGATTGAAGAGAATTTCACCGGCATGACATGCCCGATCATAGAGATATCCCGTCAACTGTACGACAAGGTAGCATACAGGGGCGGAACGGAAGGAGTGATTGCCGAACTCAGATGCAAGGAGACAAGTCTTTCCGGACTCAGGTTGAAAGAGAACCCTCTTGTGGTGGTCCTGGAATCTGTAGAGAAGCCCGGGAACCTCGGCGCAGTCCTCAGGAGCGCTGATGCTTCCGGAGTCGATGCCGTGATCGTATGCGACCCTCTGACAGACCTGTACAATCCGAATCTGATACGCTCGAGCATCGGCGCCCTGTTCACGGTTCCTATCGCTACTGCATCATCCGAAGACACCATCAGATGGCTGAAAGACAAGGACATAAAGATATATACGGCGCAACTTCAGGATTCGGAGTGGTATTATGACACTGACATGAAAGGCGGCATAGCAATCGTCATGGGCACAGAGGCGACAGGACTTACAGATCTATGGCGAAAGGCGGCAGATGCCCATATAAAGATACCTATGCTCGGACGTCTGGACTCCCTGAACGTATCGGTATCAGCAGCCATACTGATGTTCGAAGCGGTAAGACAACGTAACTCATGAAAAGATTCGGACTTATAGGACACCCTATTGCACATTCGCTCTCCCCTGCCCTGTTCAAGGCAGGGTATGACGGCAGATACCCGTATGAACTGATAGAGACCGCGGATTTTGAAGAGGCATACAGCAGATTTCTTGAAGGATATGACGGAATCAACGTCACAGCCCCGTTCAAGGAACTGGCCTTTGCCAAGGCAGACATCCTGTCGGAGGAATGCAAGGTCATCAAGGCGACCAACCTGCTTGTGAAGACTCCGGAAGGGGTCAAGGCTTATAATTCGGACTATCTCGGAGTGCAACTATATCTTAAGGAGATGTTGTTATCTTTGTCCGGCATATCCCCGGGCACAACCGACAGTGAAAAAGCAGACAAGGAATCCGCTAACCATCTGAAAGCACTGATCATAGGCCTCGGAGGGGCTGGAAAGGCAGCGGGAGCGACGGCGGAGTCTCTGGGCATGGAAGTGGTCCGCATGAACAGGACGATAAAGGGAAATGGCATCAGACCCCTGAGCGATTTCCGGGAATGTTTCCGTGATGCGGACATCGTCATCTACAACATCCCCGCCCCCATATCTCAACTGGACGAACTGACCGAAGAAGACCTTGCCTCCGGAAAACCGAAAGCAATTCTCGAAGCCAACTACAAGGATCCTTCATTCACAGAAGACATGATCAGGCGGATGACCGGCATCAATCCGTTGATACGATATACAAGCGGCAGGAAATGGCTTCTCTACCAGGCCTTGACAGGTTATGAGATTTTTACCGGGGAAAAGCCTGATTTGAAGAAGATGTCCGATGTTTTGTAAGAAATAATCACTATCTTGCAAAGTTTTTGGGCCAGTCCCTGAAAAGAAACATTTAACACATTATAAATCATGTCATTAAACAAAGCAATGCTGATCGGTAACGTTGGTAGAGACCCTGAAGTACGTTACCTTGATGGACAATCCGGAAATGCAAAAGTGGCTACATTCACGCTGGCCACTACCGAAAGGTACAGGGACCGCAACGGTGAGACTCGTGAAAACACAGAATGGCACAATATCGTGGCCTGGCGCAATACGGCCGATGTCGTGGAGAAATATGTAAAGAAAGGCACCCAACTCTATATCGAGGGCCGCATCCGTACCCGTTCATGGGACGACCAGACAGGAAACAAGAGATATACTACAGAAATCATCGCCGACACACTTCAACTTCTCGGCAAGAAATCTGACAACCCTGGAAGCCAGCAGGGCGCTTATCCGACACCTGCGCAACCGGCACAGCCGACATACAGTCAGCCTGCACAGCCTGCTTACGCGCCTCAGCAGCCACAGCCGGCAGCACCGAAGAACATCACGGAAGACATGCCTGATGACGACCTTCCATTCTAAATCAAGATAACAAGAACACAAGATACAATCATGAAACTAGATGTTGTACTCGGCCTCCAATGGGGAGACGAAGGTAAAGGAAAGATAGTAGACGTACTGGCAGGCAACTATCCGGTAGTTGCCAGATTCCAAGGCGGTCCTAACGCAGGCCACTCCCTGCACTTCGACGGAAAGAGTTTTGTGCTCAGGTCTGTTCCGTCAGGTATCTTCAGAGACGATGCCATGAACATCGTCGGCAACGGAGTCGTACTTGACCCTATCACATTCAAGGGAGAATGCGAGAACATAGCGGAAAAGACAGGAATCCCTGTAACAAAACGCATCGTGATCGCAAAGAAGGCTCACCTTATCCTTCCTACACACAGACTTCTGGACGCCGCAAACGAGGCTGCTATGGGCAAAGGCAAGATCGGTTCCACCCTCAAGGGCATCGGTCCTACATATACCGACAAGATAAGCCGTCACGGACTTCGCGTAGGAGACATCCTTGCAGCGGATTTCGCTGACAGGTATGCAAGACTCCAGAACAGGCACATAACCCTCCTCAATCAGATGGGCTTCGAATGCGACCCTCACGCCGAGGACGAGGCTTTCATGGAGGCGGTGAACTACCTCAAGCAGTTCGAACTCGTTGACTGTGAATACTATGTGAACGAGACCCTCAAGACAAAGGGAATGCTTGCAGAAGGCGCACAGGGCTCGATGCTCGACATCGACTACGGATCATATCCGTTCGTGACATCTTCTACCACTTCATGCTCAGGAGCATGCGTAGGACTCGGAGTAAGTCCGCAGAAGATAGGACATGTATACGGAATCTTCAAGGCATACTGCACACGCGTCGGCAGCGGTCCGTTCCCTACAGAACTCTTCGACGAGACAGGAGAGGAACTCCGCAGGATCGGACATGAATTCGGAGCAGTGACAGGACGCCCGCGCAGATGCGGCTGGCTCGACCTCGTGGCGCTCAAATATGCAGTGATGATCAGCGGAGTGACCGACCTCATCATGATGAAGTCAGACTGCCTCGACACATTCGCAGACATCCAGCCTGTATACACAGAGTTCAAGGGATGGAAGAGCGACCTGACACATTGCCGCACAGAAGAGGAACTTCCTCAGGAATTCCGCGACTACATCGCATTCATGGAGAATTTCCTCGAGGTGCCTATCAAGATAATCTCAGTAGGTCCTGACCGCGAGGCAACCATCATGAGATAGCAATTTACATTAAAGACAATAATCCCCGGCGGTCGGAAAGCATTCCCCTAGATTTTTTGCTTTCCGACCGCCGGGGATTATTGTTTAGTATATCTTCTATTTCCAAAGGAGTTGAACGAATTCATTGAGGCACCTGCGCCAGGTAAGCCACTCATGATGAGTACCGGGAGACTCATAATAGACGTTGTCAATACCGATTTCCGACAAGGCCGCAGAGAGTTTCTCCGTTCCGAAATTCTCTTCGGAGCCCATGCCCATGAAAAGAAGATGGACATCCCTGTTGAATTTATCCGCATCGGCAAACACTCCGTCATAGATGGTCCTGAGATCTGTCCCCGGAGCAAGGAAGATGGCGCCGCTGAATGCCCCTATCCATGCGAACTTGTCAAGATTTGCCAGAGTAGTGACAAATGTCTGATGGCCGCCCCATGACAGGCCGGCCATAGCCCTGTGCTCACGATCTGCCTTCACCCGGAATGTGCTTTCGATGAAAGGTATGATCTCACGGATGAGGATCGGGGTGAATGACGCCCCGAAAGTAGCGTGTGTCTCTCCGGGAACGGCACCGATAGAATAACCGCAGTTGCCATAATCCATTACGACTATCATCGGCTCGCACTTTCCTGCAGCAATCTGATTGTCAAGTATGTTGGCCATCTTACCCTGCTGGTGCCATCCTCTCTCGTCCTCGCCCATTCCGTGCTGAAGATACAGGACGGGATATTTTTTCCTTCCCTTTTCATACTCGGCAGGAGTATAGACATAGCATCGCCTCATAGACTGCTCTATATCAGACCAATACTGACATTCGCGCACCTGTCCATGTGGGACGGATCTATCAAATGTATAATATGCCGCATCCCCGGCAGGTTCCGGGATCTCTATTCCGCCTGCCATCATGCCGCATCCGTAGAAAGTTTCAGTCGCAGGGTCGACAAACCTTGCACCGTCGACTTCGATGAAATAATAATGGAAACCCACCACAAGAGGATCGGTGGTAGCCATCCACATGCCGTCTTCGCCTCTGGTCATCGGATATTTCCTGCCGCAGATATCCACCACCACATCATGGGCGTCATCTGCAGACACTTTGAAAGTCGCCCTGCCCTGCCCGTCTACACAAGGATATTCCTTTGCCGGTACATTGGTGGATGCGGGAACACCTTCAGCAGGAGTCCCTACATATCCGGACAAACCTTTAAGCGACACTCCGGCCAGGGTCTGCAGGACAGGACGGATAGTTCCGTCAGTATTGTAGAACATCTCATCCACGCAGATGCTCCTTCGACCTGTCGCCGGACCGTATCCGTCAAGCGATAGGGTCGAATTGTGGTAGAAGAGATATGACTTTCCCTTGTAGTCGATAACACCCGGATGAATGGTGAAACTGTCGTCTCCCATTCCCGTAAGTTCGCCCATATAGGTCCATGGGCCCTCAACAGACGGCGCCATGGCATATGAAATGGTCTCGCGGCCCTGGCCCATCGATGCATAGACATTATAGTAACGTCCGTCACGCTTGTACAGCCATGGACCCTCCACATAATTCTCCATCGGCAGAACCTTGATCTCTCCGTCAAGTTCCGTCATGTTCCTCTTCAGCCTGACCAGAAAGCAGGTCCCGTTACCCCAGCAGAGCCATGGAGTGCCGTCATCATCGATCATGACCGTAGGATCGAAATCGTTCCACCAGCCACGAGGCCCGTTCGGAGTCATATCGTCTACGATCAACGGCCTGCCTATGGCATCGGCATAAGGGCCTGCAGGACTATCCGCCACCGCAACGCCTATCGCCTTGCAGTCCGGATCACCGCACTGAGTCGACACATAGAACCAGTATTTGCCATCAGCCTCCACCACCTGGGAAGCCCACGCCTCTCCGACAGACCAGTCGAAGTCGGTCGGTTTCATCACCACCCCGTGATCTGTCCATGTATGCATATCCTCAGTAGAATAGCATAGCCACTCCGTAATGTTGAATCCATACTTCCCCTCATATCCCGGCCTGTCCTCGAAACATTCGTCATGGCCGCAGAACACATACAGACGGCCGTCGGAAGCCACCATCGGGGCAGGATCAGCCGTGTAGTTATCCCGGACAAGAGGGTTACCGACATTTATGAATGTCTTCTGCTCCAATTCCCGAGCACATGATGACAGTCCGAGAACTGCAATCACAAACACATAGAACTTCTTCATTGCATTAATTGTTAACAGATACAATTATACGCAACTTCCCTTAAACACACTAACAGATTTGTATCAAATCCTTGCAATATCAGTCCAGACGGTCAGACCTGACCGCCGGCAGGGTCATCCAGCATGAGATCCGGCCTTCGGCGTGACGACATACGCAGCATGACTGCGACTGCAATCGCGACTATACCCAGAATGATGAACACATGCTCGGCCTGAATGGCGGCAGACACTTCCTGGGCATGGTTGCCTGCCTGTGTTATCTCCCTGGTGAAGATCTTTCCCACATAGATAGGAACAGCCCACATACCCATATTCTGGACCCAGTAGATGAGGGAATATGCCGTACCGAGATTCTTCTCGGGAATGATCTTCGGCACAGAAGGCCACATTGCCGAAGGCACCAATGAATAGCCGATGCCGAGAAGGGCAATCGCAATGTATGCATATACAGGCACGCCCTGCGGTGCGAAGGTGATGATAAGGTGTGAAGCAAGCACCATGGCAGAACCGACGATCATCCATACGGTAGCCTTTCCCACCTTGTCCACAAGAGCACCGAAGAGAGGGGTGAAAAGGATGGTGAAGAAAGGGATCATTGCAAGAAGGACTGTCGCGATGTCAAGGTCGACTCCGAAAAGAGGGAGAAGGATGGACACTCCGAACTTCTTGAACCTGATGACACAGCAGTAGAAAGTCACGCAAAGGATGGCGATCATCAGGAATCTCGGATTGCTCAGCACCTTCCAGATGTCTGAGAAACGGAACTTGTCCTCTTCGGCAGTCTCCACCTTGTCAGTCTCTCCTGTCTGCCTGTCGAACCTGGCATCCATGGCCACGAATACAGCCCAAAGAATTGCACCGAGAGCGAGAACTGCCAGGCCGATAAGTGCAGGCCTGTTAGTCTCCGCAAGAGTGTAAATCTCACCCAAAGCCTTCTGCTTCACTATCATAGGAGCCACCAGGATCGCTGTTGCTGTTCCGAAACGCGCAATGGAAAGTTGAAGGCCCATGGCAAGGGCCATATTACGTCCCTTGAACCATTTTGCGATGGAACGGGTAACGGAAACTCCGGCGATCTCGCTTCCGAGTCCGAAAAGCATGCATCCGACATATGCCACCGTCAATGAAGTCTGCGGCGCAAAACCTGCAGATATGGCAAAGGTCACAAGGCCCGCACCGAGGACCATCATCCCCACGAAGATGGAACCGACCAGACGCACTCCGAATTTGTCGAGAAGCGCTCCGCACACTATCAGACCGCCCCAGATGCAAAGGAACGAGTATCCGCTGGAATAGAAACCGTAGTCAGCCATGTCCCAGCCCAGTTCAAGGCACTCGGGATTCTTGAACAGTTCCGAAAGAGACGAGAACATGTCGTCGAAGAAATACGACGCGAACATAGGAACGACAAGGCATGCCAGCGCAAGCCAGCATGCCCATCTGTTGTCCCTGAGACTATTTTTCAGGGTTGACATTATTTCTGTACGTTAGGAAGTTCCAGACCGTAACCTTTCTTCTTATCCTCCACCTTGAGGAAGAATGACATGATGAACGCCATGACTCCGAATGACGCAAAGATGATCATAGGCACAAGATATCCGCCTGTTGACTCCAGGACACTTCCGATAAGGAGAGGGACAGCAAAGAGTCCGATGTTCTGAACCCAGAAGATCACACAGTAAGCGGAACCGAGAATCTTCTCATCGATGATCTTAGGGACCGACGGCCATAAAGCGGCAGGAACCAGAGAGAACGAGACTCCAAGCACTGCTATGAGCACGATTGCAAGCCACTTGTATGGGAATACAGGGAGAAGGAATGCAAAGCACAGGTGGCATACGGTCATGATGACGGCACCGAGCATCAGCATTGTGGCTCCCTTGCCCTTGAAATCCAGAAATGCCCCGAGGAAAGGAGTCAGTACCATCGCGAGGATAGGGAAGAAACTGAAAAGGCGCGCTCCCACCTCTGCGCTTACGCCAAGGGTGGTCTCAAGGAAGTTAGGAGCATACCTCTGGAACGGGAAGATGGCGCTATAGTAGAGCACGCAGAGAAGGGCTACTATCCAGAACATCTTGCTGGTAAAGATCTTACCGAGGTCGCTGACACGGAACTCATCTTCAGCCGAATGGTCTGATGTAGCGATACCGGCCTCTTCCAGTTGAGTGTCAAACTTCTTGTCCATGACAGAGAATACGATGAAGTTGATGAGTCCTATCAGAAGGAGAGCGGTGCAGAAGCCAACCGGAGCAAGGATTGCGGCATCAGGGAACGTTGACGCGATAAGCGGAGAAATCCACATCACGGCAAACACGCCTAGACGCGCTATCGCCATCTCAAGACCCATGGCCAAAGCCATCTCCTTGCCCTTGAACCATTTTGCAAGAATCTTCGAGACAGTCGTACCTGCCATCTCGCAACCGCAGCCGAAGATCATGAATCCCAATGAGGCCATCTTTGCAGTTCCAGGCATGGCAACCCACCATGAATCAAGCCATCCGCAGAATGCAGTCGCCTGAAACCAGTCAGATATTCCCACGAACTTGATTGCGGCGCCACCGACCATGAGAGCGGTGGAAAGGATACCTGTGAAACGCACTCCCATCTTGTCGAGGATGATTCCCGCAAAGATGAGGAAGAGGCAGAACACATTAAGGAAATACTCTGACGAAGCATATGTTCCGAATACAGTACTGCTCCATCCCAGCCCCCCTTCAGCCACCGTCTTTTCAAGGGTGGACTTCAGAGGCGACATCACGTCCACGAACATATATGCGAAGAACATCGCAGAAGCGACCAAGATCAGAACGGCCCATCTGGCAACAGGGTTGTCGTTCATGAATTTTCTGATAGTTTGTGTCATAATATGATAATTTAAATTGATTACATCCTTTGACCGCGCGAAGATAAGTTTTTTTTCGTAACTTCGCATGATATTTCGTCGACAATATGGGACAGGAAAACACTACATATAAGATTCTGGACAAAATCGATTCGCCGAAGGACATCAAGACATTGGACATGGGGCAACTCAAGGAACTCTGTGCCGAGATCCGACATTACATGATCGAATGCTGTTCGGTAAATCCGGGCCACCTCGGATCAAGCCTCGGCGCAGTCGAACTGATGGTAGCCCTACATTATGTTTATGATGCTCCTGAGGATAAACTCGTTTTCGATGTCGGCCATCAGGCATATGCCCACAAGATCATCACCGGACGTCGCGAAGCGTTCCGCAGGAACAGGATGAAGGACGGCATCAGCGGTTTCCCCAAAAGGTCAGAAAGCGAATACGATGCATTCGGAGCAGGCCACTCATCCACATCCATATCTGCAGCCCTGGGATTTGCCGAAGCGGCAAAGCAGCAGGGACTGCCACACAAGGCTGTCGCCCTGATCGGAGACGGTTCCCTTACAGGAGGTCTCGCCTTCGAAGGACTGAACAATGCCGGAGCAAGCAAGGCTGACATGCTGGTCATCCTCAATGACAACAACATATCCATCGACAAGAACGTCGGAGGAATGCACGAATATCTTCTGAAGATCACCACTGACCCGAGATACAACAAGGCAAAGAAACAGGTATGGGATTCCCTTGGGGACAACTGGTTCAGAGACATGATACAGAGGTTCATAGCGACCACCAAATCACATCTGGTAAGAAACAGCGGAGGACATCTCTTCCAGGCCATGGGATTCAGATATTTCGGTCCCATCGACGGCAACGATCTTGACCAGGTCATCACCACCCTCCAGAAAATCAAGGACATGGGCGGACCGCGCCTCCTTCATGTGATGACGAAGAAAGGCAAGGGATATGCACCCGCAGAGGCGGAACAGACCACATGGCATGCCCCCGGCATCTTTGATCCGGAAACCGGCATGCGCCAGAAAAGTTCAAAGGGGGAAAGCAGATACCAGGACGTTTTCGGAGAAGTCCTACTTGAACTTGCCCGTATGAACGACAAGGTGGTGGGAGTGACACCGGCAATGGCATCCGGATGCGGAATGAACACCCTTGCCAAGGAAATGCCGGAAAGATTCTACGATGTCGGAATAGAGGAAGAACACGCCGTGACCTTCTCGGCAGGACTGGCGGCAGGTGGCATGAAGCCGTTCTGCAACATTTATTCGTCATTTTCTCAAAGGGCATACGACCAGATCATTCATGACGTGGCCCTTCAGGACCTCCCGGTAGTCCTGTGTCTTGACAGAGGAGGACTTGTCGGGGAAGACGGAGCCACCCATCACGGATGCTACGACATGGCCATATACAGGACCATCCCCGGTGCCGTCATTGCGGCTCCTAAGGACGAGACCGAACTGAAGAACCTCATGTACACCGCCATGAACGCCGAAAAAGGCCCGTTCATCATCAGATATCCGAGGGGCTACGGAGAAGGAACGGGATGGAAGACCGCAGAGTTCACGGAACTGACCCCAGGCAAGGGAGAACTGATGCTCGAAGGAACAGAGATAGCGGTCATCGCCGCCGGCCCATTCGCCCACAGAGCCCTTGAGGCTGCTCATGACATAAAGGAAAAGACAGGATGGAATCCTGCCATATATAATATAAGGTATATAAAGCCGGTAGATGAGGATATCCTGTCGGAGATAGCGCGGAAATTCAGAAGCGTGGTAACCATAGAGGACGGATGTATCATCGGCGGACTCCACGGGGTTGTTTCCGAGTTCATGGCATCTCAATCCGACCCTCTCCCTGTACGTGCTTTGGGAATTCCGGACAGGTACATAAGCCAGGGCACTCAGGAGGAACTCAGGGAAGAATGCAACCTGACCGCAGAAAGGATCAGGATATGCATTCAGGAAGAATTTGAAAAAAATGGCGAAAAAGACAAAAAAGTTTTGGAGATAAAAAATTAATGTCTATCTTTGCAATCCCAAATCAAGAGAGGCGCTCTCGAAGACAAGGGAAAACAACATTGCCGATGTAGCTCAGTTGGCCAGAGCACGTGATTTGTAATCTCGGGGTCGTGGGTTCGATTCCCTCCATCGGCTCAAAAGTTCTTTTAAGAATTTTGTGAGAATACCAGAGTGGCCAAATGGGGCAGACTGTAAATCTGCTGGTTTATACCTTCGGTGGTTCGAATCCATCTTCTCCCACTAAAAGCCCGAAAGTCAAAACCGATCGGGCTTTTAATTTGCGGAAGTAGCTCAGTCGGT
>JAFURF010000024.1 GCA_017471965.1 Bacteroidales bacterium | reverse complement strand
GCGAGGTCCTTGATGTTACCCATCTTCTTGATCTGCTGGATCTGGTTGTAGAAGTCCCAGAGGGTGAACTGGTCCTTGGCGAGTTTCTTCTTGAGTTCACGTGCCTGTGCCTCGTCGAATTGCTCCTGAGCCTTCTCCACGAGGGAAACGACGTCTCCCATGCCGAGGATACGGTCTGCGATGCGGGCAGGGTGGAAGACATCGAGCGCCTCCATCTTCTCGCCTGTGCTGACGAACTTGATAGGCTTGCCTACCACAGCCTTGATCGAGAGGGCAGCACCACCACGGGTGTCACCATCCATCTTGGTCAGGACGACGCCGTCAAAGTCGAGCCTGTCGTTGAATGCCTTTGCTGTCTCGACTGCATCCTGACCGGTCATTGCATCGACTACGAAGAGGGTCTCTGTAGGGTTGAGGGCTTCCTTGAGTGCTGAGATCTCGTCCATGAGTTCCTGGTCCACTGCAAGGCGTCCGGCAGTATCGACGATCACTACAGAGCAGCCTTCTGCCTTGGCCTTGGCGATGGCTCCCTTGGCGATCTGGATCGGATCCTTTACGCCTTCTTCAGAATATACAGGCACTCCGATCTGCTCTCCGAGGACCTTCAACTGGTCTATAGCGGCAGGACGGAAGTAGTCGCATGCCGCCAGCATGACCTTCATGCCCCTCTTGCTCTTGATGTTGAGGGCCAGTTTGCCTGAGAATGTGGTCTTACCGGAACCGTTGAGTCCGGCCACCAGAACCACTGCAGGTGAGCCTTTTATGTTGATGTCTGACGATTCGCTTCCCATCAGGGCTGCCAGTTCGTCGTGTACGATCTTGACGATCATCTGCTGTGGCTTGACAGCGGTCAGGACGTTCTGTCCGATGGCCTTTTTCTTGACGTCGTCGCAGAACTGCTTGGCAATCTTGTAACTTACGTCGGCGTCGAGAAGGGCACGGCGGATGTCCTTCATAGCCTCCGAGATGTTGATCTCGGTTATCTTTCCTTCGCCTTTGAGGATCTTGAACGATCTCTCCAGTCTTTCACTTAAATTCTCGAACATATGATTTTATTGTTTTATCCAAAATAGTCGGTCACCTGTGGCGCTTCGTCCAGACGGTCACTGAAGACCGATGGGGCGAGGTCCTTCATGTTGTACCTGCTTGCCATCACCTGGCCATATGCACCGGTGCTGCGGATGGCCATAAGGTCGCCGCGTACGCTCAGAGGCAGGAGGCGGCCCGCTCCCCACACGTCACTTGACTCGCAGACAGGGCCGACGATGTCATAGGCCTGATGGGTAGGGAAGAAGGTCCTCATCTCTGCAGAAAGGTTCTCTATCTTGTGGTATGCACCGTAGAGGGCTGGCCTTATGAGGTCGTTCATTCCGGCATCCATGATGAGGAAGTTCTTGGTCTCGCCGCTCTTCACGAAGAGGACGCGCGATATGAGGGTCGCGCACTGCGCTACGAGAGAACGTCCCGGCTCCACATGCACCTTCTGGTCCGGACGGCGGACGATATTGTCTGCGATGGTGGAGAACCATGTCCTGAAGTCCGCGATCGGTGTGCCGTCTGGATCGTCATAGTCGACTCCGAGACCTCCACCGAGGTTGATGTTTCTGATGGTAAGTCCCTGACGCTCAAAGTATGCGACGATTTCGTTGACTCTCTTGCACTCAAGGGCGAAGACCTCGTCCACGCGGGTGATCTGCGATCCGATGTGGAAGTGCAGGCCGATGAAGTTGATGTGCTCGCTCTTGTTAAGGATTTCAATGAGTTTCTCGAACTCGTGCTGGGAGATGCCGAACTTGTTCTCATAGAGTCCGGTGGTGACGTATTTATGGGTGTGGGCGTCGATGTCCGGATTGATGCGGACTGAGACATTGGCCTTGACGCCGTATCTGTGTGCCATCTCATTGATGACGTATATTTCCTGGAGGGACTCGCAGTTGAAGGCCTCAATGCCGATCTGGAGGGCGTTGTATATCTCCTTGTCGCTCTTTCCGACTCCGGCGTATACGATCTTGTCACCTGGGAAACCGCAGTCGTGGGCATGCATTACTTCGTTTCCGCTCACGCAGTCTGCCCCGAATCCCTTGTAACTGATGTATTCCAGAAGGCGTCTCTCGACGTTGGCCTTTATCGCGTAGTGTACCTTTATGTCGTATTGTTCAGCGAGTTCCGCGACATGGTCCACAGTCTTGTAAAAGAGGTCCATGTCGTAATAATAGAATGGGGTGGCTATTTTGTCCAACCTGTCTATTGTGTTGAAATCCAGCATATTAGTTTCAAAATATTTGTCAAGTGTCGTCAGTTTGCCGAAAAACGGTCAAAAACGATTGCAAAAATAGCGAAAAAATCCGTAATTTCGCAGAATATATGGTAAAGAGATCATAAGGATCCATTAATAGAATCTTAACAACCAAATTATAGATGAAAATGGAAAAAGGACCTATTTCACAATTCATTACACATCACTATCGTCATTTCAACTCTGCGGCTCTCGTAGACGCTGCCAAGGCATATGACGAGCACATGAACAAGGGTGGCAAGATGATGCTTGCCATGGCCGGAGCAATGTCAACAGCCGAACTCGGTCTTTCGCTTGCCGAGATGATCCGTCAGGACAAGATCCAGATCGTGTCATGCTCTGCAAACAACCTTGAGGAGGATATCATGAACCTCGTGGCTCACAACCACTACTACAGGGTTCCTAACTATAGAGACCTTACTCCTGCACAGGAGAAGGAACTTCTCGACAAGCACATGAACCGCGTTACCGACACATGTATTCCTGAAGAGGAAGCATTCCGCCGTCTCGAGGACCATCTTCTTGATGTATGGAACGAGATGAAGGCTACAGGTGAGAGACTCTTCCCATGGGAGGTGATCTACAAACTTCTCCGCAGCGGTGTTCTCGAGCAGTACTACGAGATCGACCCTAAGGACAGCTGGGTGCTTGCAGCATGCGAGAAGAATATTCCTATCGTGGTTCCTGCATGGGAGGACTGTACTACAGCCAACATCTATACGGCACACTGTATAAGCGGCGAGTTCGATCCGAACATGATCAAGAACGGTATCGAGACCATGATTTTCCTTACAGAGTGGTATCGTGAGAACTGTGGCGGACAGGGCGTAGGCTTCTTCCAGATCGGTGGTGGTACAGCAGGTGATTTCCCTATCTGCGTAGTGCCTATGATGGCTCAGGACCTCGCTTGGCCTGATGTTCCTCTCTGGGCTTACTTCTGCCAGATTTCAGACTGTACCACTTCATACGGTTCTTATTCGGGAGCGGTTCCGAACGAGAAGATCACCTGGGGCAAACTCGATGTCGACACTCCTCGTTTCATCGTGGAGTCGGATGCGACCATTGTTGCTCCTCTCATCTTCTCTTACGTACTTGGCTGGTAATCAGTAAAGTATATATAAAGATGCGGGCTGCTGACCCGGCCCGCATCTTCCATTGCACACATTATGATTTCTATAAATATCAATCCTGATACTGCAGTGCAGTTGATCGTGGGGGTAGGTTCGACTGTCCTTGCCGCTCTGCTCATGCTAATAAAGATACCTCAGTCCGAGTACAGCGTGAAACTTACGAACTCCAAGATGGCTATCGTGATGAGTTTCCTTATCTGCAGTTTCATGATGTTCTATTCGATGTCTCAGTTCGGAAAGGAGGACATCTGGGATTGGGAGATGTTCATGATGCTTTCGATATATATCGTTGTGCATTTTTCGACTTCTATCATCTCATATTCTATGATTGCCCTGCTGAAGACGGAGAAGCATAAGAGGAACAATCTCTTCGTGCCCGGACTCTTTGTATCTGCAGTAGTGGCATTTATGCTTCTGGAGTCGTATAAGTCTCAGAATATGAACTATTTCTGGTTCATGTGCATTGTCGCCCTGACTGCTTTTCTCATCCAGTCCATCACTTATATCGTTTATTTTGACAAGGCTTACAAGCATTCGGTCAAAGAACTTGAGAACTACTATGACGAAGATGAGAGCCATAAGTTGAAGTGGGTGAAGTTCTGCTATGTGATCACCATGCTGACCAACCTCTTCATCCTTGTGTATCTGTGTCTGTACTGGTTCCTTGATTACAAGATGGAGGTGGCGTCTCTGTATACGATATGGTATCTGTTGTACATGCTGTATCTTTCATCGAACTTCATCTCATTTCTGGGTAGTCATAAACTTGTCCTGGATGCGGTGGCGCATAAGGTGCTTGACGGAAGTGCCTTTCCCATCAGGACCGGCGGAAAGAAGAAGAAGGATAAGCAGCATGAACCTCGTCTTTCCATCGACCGGGAATTTGACAGACTGGATAAGTCTGTAGAGGAATGGGTGGAGAGAAAACTGTTCTGCGAGTATGACAAGACCCGCGATCAGGTTGCGGCAGAGTTGAATACGACCAAGGAAGTCCTCAATCTGTATTTTTCATCAAGAGTCGGTGTGGATTTCAGGACGTGGAGGACTAACCTCAGGATAGAGGAGGCAAAGAAACTTCTTCTGGAGAATGAAGATGCTTCACTTAACATAATCGCAGAGGCTTCTGGCTTCAGCGACAAGTCCAATTTCCATCGTCAGTTTGTCAAGATTGTGGGTTGCTCTCCGCGTCAGTGGAGGGATTCAGGTGGAAAACCAAGTCTATAATAGGTTGATTGTCTGATTCTTCCGTGTTTTCTGTTTCGAGCAGGAATGATTCCGTGTGTGTTTCGAACATGCCTCCGTTATCTTCTCCATCTATGTCTTCCAATGTAAGGTTGATGGTGACAGGTGCACCGTCTGTATCCTTTATGCTTATCTCGGATCTGAATTTCCCTTCACTGGATGTGTAGGTCTCGATGGGTTCTGTTCTGTCGCTCCATTCGAGGGTGACCTTGATGTGCTCTATTGGATTGTTGTCCTGGTCGGTGACCAGGCCGGTGACTGCAGGGAAAGTGCCGGGGGCTTCTGAGACCTGTTCTGTAGCGCATGAAGCCAGAGTCATGACGGCAAACAGGATTGTTGTCTTGAGTGGTTTCATGCTTATTCGGTCTTGGAAAGTTTGAAGTCGCAGTTGTTGATGAAGAATGCATTCTGCTTGGCGTCATATCCGCTTCCGCTCCAGTTGATGTTCACTTCCTGTGTCGCTGACTGGTAAGGGAGTTCATCCTGATCGGGACTTTCTGCAGAGATACGGCATCTGACAGCATCTGTTATGCCGTCTGTCTCGATAGCATATATCCCCTTGCTGTCGCTGTATACCGTCTGTGTCAGAATCGGTGCCGATTGACTTCCTTCCTGTGAGTATGCGCTGAATGAAATCCTGATGCCTTTCAGAGGTTCGTTGCTGCCGATATCCGCTACTGAGCCAGATACGATTACAGTACAGCCTCTTTCCGGGCCGTTGCTGTCAAGTCCCATAGCGCACGACCACATCATGGTCGCCGTCAGCATCATCATTAATATTCTGGATATTCTCTTTCTCATTATTCCGGTATCTTTTCAATGCCGGCCAGGTTTTAGATGCTGCAAATTTAATTATTTTTATGGATATTATACAAATTATGCCATATATTGTGTCCCATCCCTGTTTTCTGTAATCATAGCGGGTTTTGTAATCCGTTAACTGTCATGTGGTTACGCAAACTGCGTGCCGCCAAAAGGGAGGCCGCTGAAAAACCCCTCTGACATACATGTATTGCCTGCAATTATTTTTGGATAGTTGCAGGTTTTTTAGTAACTTCATCTCATTGATTAATAGTATGATATATGCTTCCAACCCAAGGCAGGATACGTTTTTCAG
>JAFURF010000023.1 GCA_017471965.1 Bacteroidales bacterium | reverse complement strand
GCCACTCTGAGCGGTAATTAAAATTTCTTTAATTACCGTCTGAGCATCTAATTCTCCGCTTGCGAATATCCTTTTAAAATGATAAGAGATATTCGGCACAGTCACCCCGAACAACTGAGCCATCGCCTTCTGCGTAGCCCAGATGGTTTCATTGGAAGCATCTACTATTGCCTCCATCTTGACAAGTCCGTCATTGGACTGATAGATCACTACATTATTCTCCATAAGAAGTTCTTAAGATCTGACTTGGTTTCCGGCAAATCTAAAGAACAAAATCAAAATATAAAATATTGACTTTCAACGACTTTTTGCCATATAAATCAACTTGTACACTAGTTACATTACACTGGAATATTATTATATATATTATAATATATACTAGTATTAATATCTATATAGCGATCTGTCATGCATCAAGATCATCTCTATTCCGAGCGATAATTCTGTTTTGCATACTGGTGGGAAGGGCACCTAATCGGATGATCAATCGCAAACGAACTTCGAAGAAATAGATTTTGAAAAGGCCAAAACGAATTATGCTCCCAGAACATAATGTTCCGAGAGCATAATGTCATTCTAAATTCTATAAGGATAAATTATTTCTTTAATCACCGTCCGAGGGTCTAATCCACCACTTGAGAGACACAGCCCCTACAGAATCCCCTCAAGCACAGAAATCAGTCCTTCGTCGGCTGGAAGCCACCTGACCGAACGGAGGGTTTCTCGTGTCAGCCATGTTGAGGCTGCATGCTCGTTGAGGTGCATGGACTCAGAGGCAAGGGAACATATGTAGCAGTGCATGGTAAGATGGAAAGACGGATAGTCCCACTCGACTGTATCCAATAAACGGCCTACAGAAATCTCCGCATCAAGTTCTTCCCTGATCTCGCGCACCAGGGCCTCTTCAGGGCTTTCTCCCGGCTCCATCTTGCCTCCGGGAAATTCCCACCATCCCTTCCAGTCTCCATAGCCCCTCTGAGTGGAAAAGACCTTGCCGTCACGGATGATTATCGCCGCTACTACTTCGATTGTCTTCATGACTCAGGAATCTGCTCCACACGTTCCTTAGGGGTGAACCAACTCACGACCTTATCCACCCACGATCCGGCCTTGCTCACCAAAGAGTCCTTCTTTGCAGTGAAACTCTCCTTGATGTACTCGGATGCCAGGGTCACGGCACTGGACATCACGCCGGCCTTGTCGCTCTCATTCTTAAGGGCCTCAGGGCCTTTCAGTACATAATTCCGCGTAGTGTAACCCACATAAAGGGTAAGGGCAGCATTCAGGGAGCCGTTCAGAAGCATTCCGAGCAGAGGGCCTACTATAGGGACGCCGGCATTGGCGAACACATTCTTAAGTCCTCCTTCAAGAGAGTTCGTCAGGGACTGGGAAATGTATGCGGTGAAGGCTGAACCGAGAACTCCTGCCATTATCCTGGTCAACTGGAAGATGTTCGGACGATATCCTGTGGCGCATACGATATTGTATATGAGTCTGATGTTGAGCACTATGACGGAAAGGGTGTCCAGAGTGCTGTTCTGGGATGCCGCAGTAAGAATGAAGACCTTGCGTCCGCTGCGGGAAATCAATGAGTTGATGTTGCGGACCCTGACGTCTATCTCGTCAGTTATCACCTTCTTCAGAGACTCGACATCTTCTCCTGCCGCAGAGACAGAAGAAAGAAGGACCTTCCTGTGCTCACCTCTCTCCTGTGCATTCTCGATATAGAAGCAGTTTCCAGCCAGAGTATCCGCAAACTTCCTCATCCTGCGCACATCCCATCCGTCTTCGGTCCTGAGTTTCGGAAACTCCGGCATCAGAAGCAGACGCACAACAGGAATGACGACAAACCAGGCCAGAAGACCCGCCATCAGAAGGTAGAACGCATATTCGACATAAGGATGCGTCGCGACACCGATCTTCTCCCCTATCAGGAGAAGATTGCCCACGACAAGTATTCCGAGCACCACCGCAAGGGCGGCAATGATAAAGATAATGATCCGTTTCATAAAAAACACTCAAGAAAATACTATCGATTCTTCCTCAGGAAGCATTCGATGGTATTCTCCATAAGGCAAGTGATGGTCATAGGTCCCACACCGCCAGGAACAGGAGTGATCACCGAAGCCTTAGGCTCGATGGCGGCGTAATCGACATCGCCGCAAAGTTTTCCTGTCTCAGGGTCGCGGTTGACTCCCACATCGATCACCACAGTACCTTCGGACACCATGTCGGCAGTCACGAACTTAGGACGTCCGATGGCCACAACAAGAATCTCAGCATTGCGGGTCACTGTCGGAAGGTCTACTGTCCTGCTGTGTGCGATGGTCACCGTAGCGTTCTCATCCAGAAGGAGTTTCGCCACCGGAAGGCCAACGATATTGCTTCGGCCTATAACGACGGCACGCTTTCCCTTGATGTCCACTCCGGCCACCTTCAGCATCTTGATGATGCCTTTAGGGGTACACGGAAGGATGCAGTCCTGCTTCTGCCAGAGAGCAGCCACATTGAGAGGATGGAATCCGTCCACATCCTTCTCCTTTGCGATGGTCGCTATGACCTTATCCTCGCTTATATGTTTAGGAAGAGGCAACTGTACCAGGATACCGTCCACAGTATCGTCTGCATTGAGTTCCTCGATAAGACCGAGGAGTTCAGCCTCTGAAATGGTATCCGGCTTGCGGATGGTAGTATTCCTGATACCGACATACTCGGAAGCCTTTGCCTTGCCTGTAACATATGACACGCTGCCCGGATCCTCACCCACGAGAATCACCACAAGATGCGGCACACGTCCATATTTCTCCGGAAACAGAGCGACCTGCTCCTTCATCTCATCCTTCAGCCTTGCTGAAAGTTCCTTTCCTGAAATCACTTTTGCCATTACAATACCCTCCAACCTATATCTCTACGATAGAAAAGATTGTCACACTTGATTGATTCCACTGCAGCCAGAGCCCTGTCATGAGCCTCCTGGAGGTCGTTTCCGAAGCCAACTACCATAAGCACGCGGCCTCCTGCAGTATAATATTTTCCATTCTTCAGGGATGTACCCATATGGTAGATCCTGACATCTCCGAGATCCTCTGGGAAATTGATTTCATAGCCCTTGTCGTATGAGCCCGGATAGCCCTTCGAAGCCATCACGAAGCCCATGGTGACCTCCTTCTTCCACTCGATCTGCGGCATAGGTGTATGGTCGGCCACAGCAGAGAAGATGTCATAGATATCGGTCTCCAGACGAGGAAGAACCACCTCTGTCTCAGGGTCGCCGAAACGGCAGTTGAACTCGATGACCTTCACTCCGTTCGGAGTCTTCATAAGGCCACCATAAAGAACTCCGGTGAACGGACATCCTTCAGCAACCATTCCTGCAGCAGTCGGCTTCATGATTTTCTCCATCGCAAACTCGATATCCTCGTCGGTGATGATAGGCACCGGAGAATATGCACCCATTCCGCCTGTATTCGGGCCCTTGTCGCCCTCATAAGCACGCTTATGATCCTGAGAAAGAGTCATCGGATACACGTCCATGCCGTCCACAAAGCACATGAACGAGAATTCAGGACCGGTAAGGAACTCCTCCACCACGACCTTGCCTTTTCCGAACTTGTCGTCAAGGAGCATGTCCTTCAAGGTAGCATCTGCCTCCTCCAGAGTCTCAGGAATCACGACACCCTTGCCGGCAGCCAGACCGTCATATTTCAAGACAACAGGGAAAGAGCCCTTCTTCACATATTCCAGAGCGGCATCATAGTCCTCGAAAGTCTCGAATGCTGCTGTAGGGATGTCATATTTCGCCATCAGCTGCTTCGCAAAATCCTTACTTGCCTCGATGGTGGCAGCAGCCTTCGAAGGGCCGAAGATACGCAGACCGGCATCCTTGAACGCATCTACGACTCCTGCAGCAAGGGCCACTTCCGGGCCTACTACCGCAAGGTCCACACCGTTCTCAAGAGCAAAAGCCTTGAGTCCCTCGACATCGGTATCCTTTATGGCAACACACTCTGCCTGCTCAGAAATGCCGGCATTGCCCGGTGCACAATAGATCTTTCCTACCTGAGGACTGCGGCTCAGCGCATCAACAATCGCATGCTCGCGTCCGCCACCTCCTATCACAAGTACCTTTTTCATATTTTTCAACTTTAATCTTTATTTATGATATTCAACTGCGAATATACAATAATTTAGCTATATTTCCACGATGAAACACCTCATCTCATCCTGACGTGACATCACGTCACGGAAGAGAGCCATCTGATTGCGTGTCCTGACAAGATTGTGTTCAGGATACGCAATCTTGTAATATGTGTCACCGTTGATGTAGTCCGCAAAGAAACGCACCGCCTGCATGAACGGGAACAGGGCCGCCGCATACGGCAGATTTTCCTTCTCCACAGAGGTCAGGAACGACCTTGTCGCCTCGAGGTATCCACGGGTGAACGCTCTGAATATATCCATGTCAAACTCCACCTTACCGATGTCAGGGCAGTCTTCCGCCACCTTGTTTCCCGCGGTCCTCATGAAGTCTCCGAAGTCCGAAAAGACGAAACTAGGCATCACGGTATCAAGGTCTATGACACAGAGGACGTTCCCCTCCTTGTCAAAAAGCATGTTGCTGACCTTCGTGTCGCAATGGCATATCCTTTTCGGAAGGATCCCTTCGCGATGCATCCGCTCGGCCTTGCACATCTCATGCATGTGGGCCCTCATTTCCTCGAGAATGGTCTGGACTTCAGGGTCTGAGCATCTTCCTGCAGCATCAGCAGTCACGGCCTCTTCCAACTGCCGGGCTCTGAGTTCCATGTTGTGGAAATCCGGAATGGTCTCCCCCAGAGTCTCTTCAATATCCGAAAGCATGGCCTGGAAATCCCCGAATGCCTTGCCGGCATGATATGAAGATTCCGGAGTGACAGTCTCCACGGTCACTGAATCGGTTATCAGGGCTGTCATCCTCCAGTATGAATCCCCATCGGTCCAGTATGTCTTTACTGAATCCCTCAACGGAATGAGCCTCAACACCTTCCTGTCTATATCCTCTGCCCCCTCCAACTTTCGTCTGATATGTGCAGTGACACATTCCATATTGTGCTGAAGAAGATCCACATCCTTGAAGATGGCGTGATTTATCCGTTGAAGGACATATCCTTCCCCGCTTTCAGTGATGACACGGTATGAGTCGTTTATGAGTCCGTTGCCTATCGGTGAAACTTCACTGACAGGAGCATCAATAGCGAAGTGTCCTGCTATCCTGGCTATCTTTTCCATATCGGTCTGTTTATCGGTGTGTATTTCCCATCTGTAATGTCTTTCAGATCCAGTACCCTGAAGACCATGTCATATCCCCTTGGCCATGGGTCGGCACTCTCTTCATAATAGAAGGCCACCGAGTCGTCGTCAAGCGGTATCATGGTCGAATATGCAGACGGCTTGTCTGTGACCCGGAACGGTCCTGACCAGTCAGATGCCAATGCCGATGGTTCCGGAATGCCGTCGATTTCCTTGAAGTATATTCCCACCGCCCTTCTTTCAGGCCCGAGAGGAACGGACTGCAGGGCAAGAGTGACCTTTCCCCCGTCCTGACGTTTCGCCGGCATGAACAGAATTTCTCCGTTGCAGGCATTGGCGACGGCGGTACATCCGTCATTCTCCGCTCCCGAGAACGCAGGTTCCGCCCATTCTCCGGCACCCGCCTCCACGTCGGAATAGGTAAAGACATTGAAGATCCTGCCGCCTGTGATGCGCGAACTGATGACCACGCTCCCGTCTTCAAGTTCCTCGCATTTGGCTTCGTCGCCGGCCCTTGCTGCCAAAGCGTCACAGCCTCCCAGCGCCTTCCATGTCCTTCCGAAATCATCGCTGTATATCACACGGTTGCCGTTGGGACGTGCGCAAAGGGCAGCATAGATGCGGTAATGACTTCCGACCTTTATGCATCTGCTTTGGAATATCTTTCCCGACGTCACGAAACAGCTCTGCACAGGTCCATGCACGCTTCCGTCAAAAAGCCCATAAACTTCCTCTGTGATTTCCTTCCAATGGTCCCATGTCTTTCCGTTGTCACGGCTCCTGAGGAGGGCTACACGATTAGGATTCTGACGGGTCGTTGTCGGATGGCCATACACAGTCTCCCCGCAGACCGTAATGACCAGGATCTCGCCGCTTTCCCTGTCCACGACCATTGCAGCATCACCGAAGCCGCAGTCAGTCGCACGGGACACACCCGTTCCCTCTATCAGGACGAAAGGCTCGCCCCAGCCATCTTCATCGGCAATCCGGCCGTGGATATCCACTCTGCCGAATCCTATGTCCAACTTGCAGTGACGGTAGTCTGCCAGTGCAAGTAGTCTTCCGTCCGACAGCATGGAAACCGTAGGAATACGGTATGGAATCGTATCGGTTTCAGTGTTACTGAAGAGCACGGCATCTTCATAGACGATTTCCGTGCGGTTACATGAAATGGCAGCCGCAACGACTGCCATCATCATAATAAGTCTTCTCATTTTACGAATGCGTATGAATACCCGTCCACCTTGTTCCAGTCACCTCGGGTGAAGTCCGGCACCTCGACAGGCATGCTTCCGTTCTCAAGAGATATTCTCGAAAGGTCGCTGATACAGCACCACTCGGCCATGTCATAGACGTCCATATCCAGAGGCAGGCCATTATGCAGGCAGTAGATCAGACGGTAGTCCATGATGAAGTCCATTCCTCCGTGGCCGCCGACACTCTTTGCAAGTTCGACGAATTCCGGATTCAGAAGCGCATTCGGATATCCTTCCTGCAAAGACTTCAATGCCTCTCCGGAATATATCTTCTCTGTCCCGAGGGCATCATAGCCGTCTTCAAGCGAAGTGTTCTCGCGAAGACAATAAAGCGACACCGGATATTTCCCGGCATATCCGTCGGTTCCCACCACCTGATACATGCGGTCATATGGACGCGGAGTCATGACATCGTGCTGGATGAGCATCGTCTTTCCGTTTTCTGTACGGATGAGGGTATTTGTCTGATCGGCATTCTTGAATTCAGGGCAAGGGGTTCCTGTCTTGAGTTCATATACCTTAGGGCCGTTGATCGCCTTGGTATCCATGGACACAAGGGTCTTCATGCGGTCGCCGCGATGGATGCCGAGCACCTGGCATACAGGGCCTATGCCGTGGGTAGGATATACGTCTCCGCGATGTTCCTTGTTATATTCCAGACGCCAGTTGTTCCAGTATTCGCCCCAGAACGGATCCAGACAGTGGTGATATGAACCCTCCACATGGATGACTTCACCGAAAAGACCGGCCTGAGCCATCGCAAGGGTCGACATCTCGAAGAAATCGTACACGCAGTTCTCCAGCATCATGCAGTGTCTGCGGGTCTTCTCAGACATGTCGATCAGCGCCCAGATGTCTTCCAGAGTAGTGGCTGCAGGCACCTCAATGGCAACATGCTTGCCGCACTCCATCGCATAGAGGGCAATAGGTACATGAGACTTCCAGTCTGTACATATATATACCAGGTCCACCTCCGGACTCTCGCAAAGACCCTTCCATGCGTCCTCGCTGCCGGAGAATGTCAGTGCAGGTTCCAGACCGTTCCGCTCGAGAACCGCGACACTGCGCGCCACCCTGTCTGCCTCGACATCACAAAGTGCCGCAATCTTCGAATCCGGCACATGGACAAACCGGTCCACTGCACTATAGCCCCGCATTCCCAGTCCCACGAAACCGACACGGACCACCTCGATAGGGTCTGCAGTCATGCCGAGAGCACTTTCCTGTCCTGCAGGTCTCTCTGGCACGTCCACCTTTATCACGCCGGACTGCTGTACGCATGACGCCAGCACCAGAAGCGATGCCGTCATCATCAAGAAGAGTCTTTTCATATTCTGATATATTTTAATGCTTGAAGTGGCGCATTCCGGTGCAGAGCATGGTGATGCCGCACTCGTTCGCCTTCTTTATCGAATCCTCATCACGCACGCTTCCGCCCGGCTGAACGATGGCCTTCACGCCATATTCCGCAGCGAGGGTCACAGTGTCGTCAAATGGGAAGAATCCGTCAGAGCCGAGTACGATAGCCTCGTTCCTGATATCCTTTCCTGCTTCCTTGAGCGCAGCCTCAGCCTGTTCAAGGGCGATCTTTGCAGATCCCACACGGTTCATCTGGCCTGCACCCACTCCGAGGGTAGCACCGTTCTTCACGACGACGATGGCATTTGACTTCACATGCTTCACGATCCTCCATGCGAAGTCGAGGTCAGTGAGTTGAGCCTCGCAGCAAGGCCTGGTCTCTGTCACGCACATGTCTTCAGTGACTGTCTTTGTGTCGATGTCCTGCTCCTGCACGAGGATACCGCCGTTCATGCTCACATACTGGTTGTGTCCTCCTTCTTCCTTGCTCATGTCCACCTGAAGGAGACGGAGGTTCTTCTTGGTGCAGAGCACGTCAAGGGCCTCCTGAGTGAATGAAGGCGCCATGATGATCTCAAGGAATATAGGCTTCATGAGTTCAGCCACTTCCTTGTTCACCTCGCGGTTCACTGCCACGATACCTCCGAAGATGCTCACCTTGTCAGCCTCGTAAGCCTTCTTCCATGCATCGACCACGTCTGTTCCGATAGCGGCGCCGCAAGGGTTCATATGCTTGAGGCCCACGCAGAACGGAGCATCGAACTCACGCACGATGTTCAGAGCCGCATTTGCATCCTGTATGTTGTTGTATGAAAGTTCCTTTCCGTTGAGTTGCACTGCAGTGGCAAGTGAGTAAGGGACCTTGTCGAGGGTAGCATAGAACTTGGCGCTCTGGTGCGGATTCTCGCCATAACGGAGGCTCTGCTTGAGGTCGTACTCAAGGAAGAGTTTCTCGTTCAGGCCTGCTGCCTTACGCATGTATGTCGCGATCATCATGTCGTACTCGGCAGTGTGGGTATATGCCTCTGCAGAGAGTTGGAGACGGGTTTCTCTGGTAGTGTTGCCGTGCTCCCTGATCTCGGCGATGATCTTCGCATAGTTGTCAGGGTTACATACCACTGTCACTGCACTCCAGTTCTTTGCAGCGCTGCGGAGCATTGAAGGGCCTCCTATGTCGATGTTCTCGATGGCGTCTTCCATGGTC
>JAFURF010000022.1 GCA_017471965.1 Bacteroidales bacterium | reverse complement strand
TCATTGATAGGATACTACGAAAAGTATCATCGGATGTAAGGAACCGCCGTATGCGGACCCGCATGTACGGTGGTGTGAGAGGTCGGTAAACGAAAGTAGGAGATAAACTCCATTACTTTCGTTTACCTCCTACTCGATTGTTGACAATTATGTTGATAAATATATCGGATATAGTTGATGCTGTTGGGTATTAATCCATAACTTAGCAAATCTGATTTAGAGGAAATAAAACATCAACATATGAGCAGCGCAGAGATCACAATCATCAAGAGAGATGGAAAAAGAAAGGCTTTTTCCGTTGAGAAGATAAAGAATGCCATCAGAAAGGCTTTCCTTTCCGTCGGTGCATTCGCCACAGAAGAGGATATGGTGAATATCCTTTCTCATGTACGCATAAGCGAAGGCATGCATGTGGAGGATATTCAGAATCAGGTGGAGGTCGGGCTTATGGCTGAACAGTATTTTGCTGTTGCAAAGTCTTTCATGCTTTACCGTCAGAGACATTCTGAAGACCGCGAGGTACGTGACCATCTGGATTTCCTCATCCAGTATTGCCAGGCAGAGAATGCCGCAACAGGCAGCAAGTACGACGCCAATGCCAATATCGAGAAGAAGAACCTTGCTACCCTTATCGGTGAACTGCCAAAGAAGAACTTCATCCGCCTGAACCGCCGCATCCTGACAGACAGGCTGAAGAAGATGTATGGCAAGGAAATGTCCGACAAGTATATCAGACTTCTCAAGAACCACCATATTTATAAGAATGACGAGACCTCCCTTGCCAATTACTGCGCCAGCATCACCATGTATCCTTGGCTTCTTGAGGGAACGAAACTGATTGGTGGCAATTCGATAGGACCTACTAACCTGAAGTCTTTCTGCGGAGGATTCATCAATCTTGTATTCATGGTTTCCAGTATGCTTAGCGGTGCATGCGCCACTCCTGAGTTCCTGATGTACATGAATTACTTCATAGGAAAGGAATACGGTCTCGATTATTGGAAAGATCCTCAGAGGCAGGCCGATCTTTCTGTGAAGAAACGCACAATAGACAAGGTTATCACCGACTGTTTCGAGCAGATCGTGTATTCTATCAATCAGCCTACAGGAGCGCGAAATTTCCAGGCAGTCTTCTGGAACATATCATATTACGATAAGAATTACTTTGAGAGCATTTTCGGAGAATTCAGGTTTCCGGACGGTTCAAAGCCAGACTGGGACGGACTCTCATGGCTTCAGAAGCGTTTCATGAAATGGTTCAATGCCGAGCGTCTGAAGACTCCTCTTACTTTCCCTGTGGAGACGATGGCTCTTCTCACTGAAAATAACGAAGTCAAGGATAAGGAATGGGGTGACTTCACTGCGGAGATGTATTCAGAGGGGCACTCGTTCTTTACCTACATGAGCGACAATGCTGACTCACTTGCTTCATGTTGTCGTCTGCGCAACGAAATACAGGATAACGGCTTCAGTTACACCCTTGGTGCGGGCGGTGTATCTACCGGTTCCAAGAGTGTCCTGACAATCAATCTGAACAGGTGCATCCAGTATGCTGTCAAGAACGGCCAGGACTATATGGTATACCTGGCGGAAGTAGTCGATCTCGTACATAAGGTGCAGTTGGCATATGATGAGAACCTCAAGGCTCTCAAGGAGCAGGGAATGCTTCCTCTATTTGATGCCGGCTTTATAAATATCGGACGCCAGTACCTCACAGTCGGAATCAATGGTCTTGTCGAAGCCGCCGAGTTCCTCGGCATACAGATCAATGACAATCCTCAGTATGTGGAATTCGTACAGAATACGCTGGGACTCATCGAGAAATACAACAAGCAGTACAGAAACAGGACTACCTTGTTCAATTGCGAGATGATTCCTGCTGAAAATGTGGGTGTGAAGCATGCGAAATGGGACAGGGAAGACGGGTATGTAGTGCCTCGTGACTGCTACAACAGTTACTTCTATATAGTGGAGGACCAGTCTCTGAACATCATAGACAAGATGCGTCTGCATGGCCGCAAATACATCGAACATCTCACAGGAGGGTCTGCACTTCATCTCAATCTTGAGGAGCACCTTTCTAAGGCTCAATATGCACAACTTCTCCGCGTCGCTGCCCAGGAAGGATGTAATTACTTTACATTCAATATCCCTAACACCATCTGCAATTCCTGCGGACATATCAGCAAGCATTATCTCAAGGAATGTCCTGAATGCAAGAGCAATGACATTGACTACCTTACACGAATAATCGGCTATATGAAACGTATAAGCAACTTCTCCATGGCTCGTCAGGAAGAGGCGGCAAGACGTTTCTATCACCGTAATGAGGAGAAACCGAAATGCTGAGATGCTACAGTTATGATATTGTCTGCCAAGAGATTCCAGATGAGATCACTCTGGCGGTCAATATTTCATGCTGTCCCAACAGATGTCCGGGCTGCCATAGTCCCTGGCTATGGGAAGATGCGGGAGAAGAGATGACCGAAGAAATGCTGGTCACGCTCATCGGAAGATATTCTTCGGCTGTGACATGTTTCTGCTTTATGGGAGGCGATGCAGATCCTTTTGAAGTACAGCGACTTGCTCAATGTGTCAGGAAAGAATTCCCGCATCTCAGAACGGCATGGTATTCAGGAAAAGAAAGGATTCCGGACAGTTTTGACATCAGTTCCATGGATTATATAAAGATAGGTCCATACATTGCTGAAAAGGGCGGTTTGAAGTCCAGAGAGACTAATCAGGTGCTTTTCCGCGTGCATCCTGACGGCAGAATGGAGAGAATTTTTCTCAAATAGTGTTGTCGTTCAAAGATTTATTGTAAATTTGTGTGAATTGTGAATATTAACCACTTAAATTGATAAGATATGGCTTATAAAGTAATCGACATTGAAGGAGTAGGTGCTGCTTATGCAGAGAAACTCAACGCTGCAGGAATCGAGACTGCTGCTCAACTTCTGGAAAAATGTGCAACTCCGGCAGGACGTAAGGCTCTTGCTGAAGAGACCGGTATTTCTGAGAAAGTTGTTCTCAGATGGGCGAATCATGCTGACCTCTTCCGTGTGAAGGGTGTCGGTCCTCAGTTCGCAGAACTCCTTGAGGCTGCCGGCGTCGATACTGTAAAGGAACTCGCGCACAGAAACGCCGAGAACCTTGCTGCTAAGATGGCTGAGGTAAACGCAGAGAAGAATCTTGTCAACCGTGTACCTGTTGCTTCAGAAGTGCAGAAGATGATTGACTGTGCAAAGGAACTCCCTGGAGTGCTCACATACTAAAGTCTATACAGATGATATTCAGCCCTGTCTTATGACGGGGCTTTTTTTGTATCTTGGCCTGGACCTTGCAATATCCTCCGCGAACTTAATAAATGAACGCTTTATGAAAAGGATTTTTGTGTTGTGTGCTGCAGTGGTGATCAGTGCCGTATTTGCAGCAGATTCGGATGCCTGCACAGGAATTTCGCTCCGTGCGATTGACGGAAGCAGGGTTGTTGCCCGAACAGTCGAATGGGCTGCAACTCCAATGCAGTGCGGATATGTGGTGGCTCCAAGGGGCCATGCGCATCAGTCATATACCCCCACCGGAGAAAATGGGATGAAGTATAAGTCTGTATATGGATATGTGGGCATATATACTGAGTATGAACCGTTTGTCGTGGAAGGAATAAATGAGGCCGGGTTATCTGCCGGACTCTTCTTCTTCCCGCAGTATGGAGAATACGCCCCGTATGATGCTGCGGATAACGACAGGACCCTCTGTGACATGCAGTTCGTATCCTGGGTGCTTTCACAGTTCTCTACAGTAGATCAGGTCAAGGACGCAATCAAGGGGATCGACCTTGTAACCTTGAATCACAAGATAGGTGCAGTACATTGGAGGATTGCCCAGCCTGACGGCCGCATGGTAGTCCTGGAAGTCGTTGCAGGAGTGCCTCATTTTTACGAGAATACCCTTGGAGTACTTACAAATGCACCTGGTTTTCCATGGCATATGACAAATCTCAACAATTACATCAACCTAGAACCGGGTTCGGCTCCTGATAATGAAATCGCTCCCGGCATCGTACTGAAACCGTTGGGACACGGAAGCAGAATGCTCGGTCTTCCAGGTGACTTCACTGCGCCTTCACGATTTGTCCGCGCGACCTTCTTCCAGACCACTGCCCCTTCATGGGCGACAGGATTTGAAACCGTGGTACAGGCCTTCCATATCCTGAACAATTTCGATATTCCGGTAGGAAGCCAGCATCCTAAGGCGGAGATACCGAAGAATCTGCCGAGTGCGACCCAGTTCACTGCCGCTACGGATCAGACGGCCATGAAATTCTACTATAGGACTGCGTGGAACAGCAACATCCGATGCATTGACCTGATGGCCATAGATTTCCATAAAGTGAAATATCAGTCTCATCCTCTGGATCAGGTTCAGGCACAGCCTGTGGAGATGGTAAAGATCAGGTAGCACTTCCGTCCTCAGTCGTGGTGAGGCCGACCATACGCCGAGGCTCAGCATATATCACCTTTATTGCAGGTTCCGCCGGAGCAGAGTTTATGTCTGCTCCGGCGGAACTATTGATGAAAATGTGTTATCTTCGCATTTTCAAACAATTCGACCATGGTAAGAGCAAAGGTACCCAATACTTATGTCATAATATTTTTTGTAATCCTTATCTGTGCCATCGCCACCTGGATCGTGCCCGGAGGCAATCCGCAGACCTGGCAGGTGTTGTCTGCACTTTATGAGGGATTCAGTGATCAGGCGGGCATCATTGCTTTTGTCCTTATGATAGGAGGAGCCTTCTGGATAGTGAACAGTACAAGAGCGGTTGATGAAGGTATCATGAAGTTCATATCGAAGGTACGTTTACTGGAGCGTTTTGCTCTGGTGAGGACTCTCGGTGTGGGCAATATTGTGATAGTCCTGGTAATGCTCCTTTTCGGCATTTTCGGCGCAGTTTTCGGGATGAGTGAAGAGACTATAGCGTTTGTTGCCGTAGTGATTCCTCTGGCCCGTTCTCTGGGCTATGATGACATTACAGGTGTATGCATGGTGTATGTGGCAGCACATGTAGGCTTTGCCGGGGCGATGCTCAATCCATTCACGATCGGCATTGCTCAGGATATGTCCGGGCTTCCGTTATTTTCCGGTATCGAATACCGTATCCTCTGCTGGTCTGTACTGATGCTCATTACTATTTCCTTTGTGCTTATATATGCATCAAAAGTAAGAAAACGTAATGTCCTTAAGACCGAAATTCAAGAAAGCAGGGGAGAAGGTGCTCTTGAACCGCTTCCTGTCAGGAATGCGTGGATCTGTTTTGTAGTCCTGACGGCAGTCATTGTCTTGTTTTCTGTCTTCTATGCATCTGACTGTGTCATCAGGATCGGACAGTCAGAGATTCATGCTCCTTGGCTCCTGTGGACTGTGGATGCCCTTTATGTCCTTTCTTCGCTACTGTCCCTCCGCAATTCTGCCAGAATGTTCATACTCAACCTGCTGATGTTCACCATAGTCTATCTGGTGACAGGTGTGATGGGATATGGATGGTACCTTCCGGAAATCTGTGCTCTTTTCATGGGACTGGCTCTGGTGTCAGGTTTTGCTGCAGGATATTCTCCTGACAGAGTTTCAAAGGAATTCATTGCAGGTGCCAAAGATATATTCTCTGCAGCCCTGATCATCGGATTTGCTGCAGGAATCATAGTGATTCTTGAAGATGGGGAAGTGATAGATACGATGCTTGCTTCAATGGCTGGAGCATTGGAAGGTTCCGGACGTGTAGGAGCCTTGGGGACGATGTATGGAATCCAGACGTTCATCAACCTCTTCATTCCGTCGGCATCAGCCAAGGCCGCTGTCACAATGCCGATAATGGCTCCTTTCTCCGACATGATAGGTGTATCCCGTCAGGCTACTGTTCTTGCCTTCCAGTTCGGTGACGGATTTACGAATATGATCACTCCTTGTTCCGGAGTCCTCATGGCAGTTCTTTCAGTTGCAAAGATTCCATATGAAAAATGGTTCAGGTGGATATGGAAATTCATACTGCTGCTGATTGTGGCAGGTTTCCTGCTCCTCCTTCCTACCCTCTATCTGAATCTTCCCGGATTCTGATTCGTCTGAAAGCATAAAAACCGCGACCTTCACAGGCAGCGGCTCTTATCTGTACTTTAACTTAGACTTTGTTAAGAATTAACATTGCAAAATTACCTCATCTGAGTTATTCAATAAATAAATTGTGATTAGTGGGGTGAAAATGTGATTTCAGGGTCGTTTTTGTGACTAAAATCGCCTATTTGGGATTAAAAAATTAATTTCGTAATTTTGTCACACTAAATTTGTGACTAAAATGGCATCCGTTCCAGGAATTTTCAGACGATTCATACCGCAGTTGCTGCACATTGTCGTGCTGCCGATCTTCTTCTTTGCCTTCATGCTCATACATCGTTCACTTGGCATAGAGGCGTTTCTCGGACACGAATGGTTCGGCGTGCATCTTACCATAGTATCATGCATAATCCTGCTATGCATAGGTGTTACCAGAATCGCTTACTATTTTCTCCCTCTCCAGGTAAATTATTCATTATATATTTTCTGGTGTCTTGTCGAACTGGTCTTCACCTCCTTCTTTGTGGCGCTTTACCTTTGGCTGGTAATGGACAAGCCGATGCCGTATTTTGAGTTTGTAACTTCTTCATTCAAGTTTCTTTTCTTTACTCAAATGATAGCATATGTCCTTCTTGGCATGTCCTTGAGGTTATATGATTATCATCAGAGGGCGAGTGAACCGGAACTGTTCACTACCCAGAGGATGCGTTTTTATGACAACCAGCACAATCTAAAACTTGTTCTGACACCCACATCTGTCATCTATATCTCTGCAGAGGAGAATTATGTGAATATATTCTATAAGGAAAACGAACGTGTACGTGATTACTCCCTCCGCAGTTCTATGAAGGCCTTGGATGAAATCTGCCAGGAAAACGGTCTTGTAAGATGCCACAGGTCATTCTACATCAATCCCGCCCAAGTCAAGGTTCTGCGCAAGGACAAGGACGGGATAATGTATGCTGAAATGAATGCTGATGTCCGTCATATACCTGTCTCCAAGACATATTACGGCCAATTGTCGGAAATGCTCTAGAACAAGCCGAAGAGTTGCGCGTCTATCTTATCTGTTATCAATGAAAAGTCTTCAGGGCGGTTTTCAAAGTCAAGTTCGTCCGCTTCGATAATCAGCACCTGACCTTTGTATTCGCCTATCCATTTGTCATACCTTTCATTAAGGTTGTTCAGATATTCGATGCTGATGCTTCTCTCATAGTCGCGTCCGCGTTTCTGTATCTGTGAAACAAGGTGAGGAACAGAGGATTTCAGATATATCAGCAGATCCGGCTCCCTTACCATCGACATCATGAGGTTGAACAACTGCATATAGGTATCGAAATCGCGGTCAGACAGGTTTCCCATCGCCTTGTTGTTTGCAACGAAGATGTGTACACCCTCAAGGATGGTCCTGTCCTGGATTATGACTTCGTCGGATTTGGCAATTTCCAGCAGATCCTGGAAACGCTGTGCAAGAAAGTATGTCTCAAGGTTGTACGACCATCTCTCGATGTCCTTGTAATAGTCCTCGAGATATGGGTTATATGTGACGGACTCGTATTTCGGAGTCCATCCGTAATGCTCGGAGAGCATCCTTGTCAGAGTTGTCTTGCCGCAGCCGATATTGCCGGCGATACCTATATGCATATTATTGTCGTATTAGTTCCTTCACTTCGTTCAGGATCGCGGATTATACGAGTCCTTGAGCCATCATTGCTTCTGCAACCTTGATGAATCCGGCGATGTTTGCCCCCTTCACGTAATTGACGTATCCGTCTTCCTCAGTACCGTATTTCACGCATGCTTCATGGATGTCATGCATGATCTGCTTGAGATGCTCGTCCACTTCTTCGCGTGTCCATTTGAGTCTCATTGAGTTCTGTGTCATCTCAAGGCCGGATGTCGATACTCCTCCTGCATTCGAGGCCTTTCCTGGTGAATACAGCAGTTTTGCCTTCTGGAAGACTTCTATGGCCTCTGGAGTGCATGGCATGTTCGCTCCTTCTGCAACGCATATGCATCCGTTTGCAACAAGAGTTCTTGCCTCGTCTCCGTTGAGTTCATTTTGGGTTGCGCAAGGCATTGCTATGTCGCACTTCACGCTCCAAGGACGCTCTCCTGCATGATATTCAGCGGTAGGGTACTGCTCTGCATATTCTCTGATCCTGCCCCTATAGATATTCTTCAGTTGCATGATGTACTGCAGTTTCTCTGCATCAATTCCGTCCGGGTCATATATATAGCCGTTGGAGTCTGACATTGTAACGACTTTCGCGCCTAACTGAAGTGCCTTCTGTGCAGCAAACTGTGCCACGTTTCCTGAACCGGAGATGGCTACTGTCTTACCTTCGTAACTGTCGCCTCTGGTTGCGAGCATTGTGCTTGCAAAATAGCATGTGCCATATCCTGTCGCCTCAGGTCTGAGGAGACTTCCTCCCCATGTCTGGCCTTTGCCTGTCAGCACGCCCGTGAATTCGTCCCTGAGTCTCTTATACTGACCGAACATGAATCCGATTTCGCGTCCTCCTACACCGATGTCACCTGCCGGAACGTCTGTGTCTGCACCGATATGTTTCTGAAGTTCTGTCATGAAACTCTGGCAGAATCTCATCACTTCATTGTCAGACTTGCCTTTAGGGTCGAAGTCCGAACCTCCCTTGGCGGCACCCATAGGCAGGGTAGTGAGGCTGTTCTTGAATGTCTGTTCAAAAGCAAGGAACTTCATGATGCTGAGATTCACGCTCGGATGGAAACGTATACCGCCTTTATACGGACCTATTGCGCTGTTCATCTGTACGCGGAAGCCTCTGTTGATCCTGACTTCGCCTTCGTCATCAAGCCACGGAACACGGAAGATGATGACCCTTTCAGGCTCAACGATTCTTTCCAGAACCTTCTGGTCCATAAGGTATGGATGTTCGGCCATATAAGGAGCCACGCTCTCAAGCACTTCCTTTACTGCCTGATGAAATTCCTTTTCTCCCGGGTTCTTGGCAACGAGATCTGCCATGAAACCCTCTACATAGTTTTTTGTAAAATTGTCCATAGTGTTGATTGTTAAGTTGTTTTATACTATTATGCTAGAACAGAAAGCCTGTGTTGATGTAGAATGCTCCGTTTCCATCCTGTTTGTTGAAGCATCTTGCGTACTCGAAAGCCACGATGAAGTTCTGGTTCATTATGAAACGCAGACCGGCACCTGCAGAGGCGTGGAGTCCGTCCTTGATGGATGTATCGATGTACTTCCTGTAAAGTTCCGGCTTTGCGCCTGTCCTGTTGGAGATGTCGTAGCCCTTGAATACATGTGCACCGTCGGTGAATCCGCTGACAGCAAACGCTATATTCTGATTCCAGAGTTTGAAGTCAACGAATCTGTATCGCAATTCTATGTTGTAGAATCCAGTATGCAGGCCCTGGACTCTGTCGAGCATCAGGCCACGTACTGTCCTGTAGCCTCCGATTGCGTCATAATCTCTTGTGTATCCCATGTTTGAATAGAATGGCAGGAGGTACCATGGCGTGTTCTTGCCGAGGAATCCCTGATAGGCAAGTCTGTATGCTAACACTACCTTGTCTGTTCCGAGTGGAATATATTGTCTGAATGTCGCTGAAATCTTGTATGAGTCCGTTGATGATCCAAGCCATTTCGGTGCTACGATAGCGTGTGCTTCAGCCCAGATTCCTTTTGTAGGATTGTTCTGGATGTTTCTGGAATCATACATAAGGCCCGCCTTTAGGGCAGAGACGAACTGGTTCTTGCCGCTGTCGGTGATTATCCCCCAGTCCTGATATAACTGGTAGAGGGAGCCGTCCTTAGGAGTATATCCTGTAGGAGTGAAGTCGTTGTGCTTCAGCCAGTAGAATGTGTATCCTGCTTCCCAGTAGAAGTTCTTGGCAATCTTGCCTGTCAGGTCTGCTTTAGCCCTGAATGACTGTCTGCTGTATCTGTAGAAACCCTTAGGAGCCTTGCCGTTTCCGTTGTCGAATTTCTTTTCAGCCTTCTCTCCTTTCTTTACAGATGTGTCGAAGGTGAATTCATCCGGATTGTTCTTGAAGAAATCGTCAAGTGCATAGGTATATATGCTCTGGTATCCGTTCAGACCGTAGAAGTCCAGTGCGGACTCGTTGCTATAGTTGGTGCAGATCGAAAGACGGGTGTTCTTGAATATCTCCCTGTTGTCGTAATTGAGGTAAAGGTTCCATGTGCCGCCGGTGTATGCGGATGCTTCGATATACCACCACGACTTAGGATTCGGATACATGCTTCCGTCGCCGAAATTATAGATGTTCAGAAGGGCACCGTACTGGAATCCTCGGTCGGCATCGAATGCCACTACCGGCAGTGGACCGAGGTTTATTCCGGTCTTGATGATATCTCCGTTCTCGTTATATTTGACTTCTTTTTTCTTCTTGGTCTTTTCAGTCTTTACCTCGTTCTCTGCAGTGATATTCTCTTCAGCGAAAGCAGGGATGCAGAGAATCATTGCTGCCAATGCAGTGATGATCGTTCTTTTCATATCATTGATTTTTAGGTTTATAGGTTGAAGTACTGTTTCGTGATGTTCTTGAAGGATTTCCTCAGTTTCTTGCATTTATGCACTTTTATGTCTGAGAACCATCTGCGGCATCCTTCGATATAGTCGAAGAAATAACTGAATGCCGGAATGGTAAGGAGGAATACCGGCAGTGCAATCCACCATGGCGCCAGGCAGAAAGCAAGAATCATGTAGACGATGGAGAAGATGATGCCTCCGGCCAGTTTGACTCCGAATCCCATGGTGTTGTGGAAAGCCCTGTCCTTGATGTTCTTCTGCAGAATGAAATATATCATCCACAAAGGCAGACTCGCGATGGAACTGAAAATGAAGTATGGAAGCCCTACAAGTGCTGCAAATCCATTCCCTACATTGTTCAGTACAGTGTTACCCTTACGGAATGAATATATCGATATGCCGTCCTTGCGTCTGTACTTCTCGAATTTCGCCACATCATCAAGCAGGTCCTTCATCTCTTCAGGACGGGAAGCGCATTTCTCTTCGATGCCTGCGATGATCTCGCGGTTGTCGTGCATCCCTTTCTGCAGGCTGGTCCCGAAGTCGCCGTACTGCTTCTTTCCTGATGCGGTGGAGAGCATCTTGGTCAGCACCCATTTTTCCTTGAGGTTCTCACCGTCAGGGATATATGAAAACAGTTCCGATATCCTGGCTGTCAGTTCCTTGCGAAGACGGTCGATGGTCTGTGCTTCGTTTTCTGAAGCGTCATTGCGGACGAATTCGGTGACATTGATAGCCTTGCCGTATGTGACAAGTGCTGTGCTGCGGTATCTGAAGAAGTCTCCGTATTCGATCCCCACCGGTACGATATATACCGGCATTTTCTCTCCGAACTTTTCATTAGCGGCAAGTGCGGCACGGAAAACACCTTTCCCTAAAGGGAGCAGTGACTTTTCCGGTCTGTGCCTGCCTTCCGGGAAGATGCAGAATCCGACTCCGTTTTCCAGAGTCTCCACGATGGTCTCCTGAGTTTCATGGTTCTTCAGCACATTGCGAAGGCCGTCTCTCTGACGGACCATAGGCAGGATGCGGACAAAGGTCATTATCTTGCCTATAAAAGGGTTGTTGAACAGGTCTGCACGTGCTCCGAATACTGTAGTGCCTTTGTTTGCCCTTAACATCACCAGTGCGTCCATCAGGGTGTTGGTGTGGTTCGGAGCGAATATGAGAGCACCGTCAGTAGGAACATTTTCGGAGCCGGTCACCTCATATCTGCGGTAACTGTGCCTCAGATTCCAGTCGACTACCGGTTTGAGGCAGTCATAGCCGAAATCCTTTTCATATATCTTGTCTCTTCCCATTGTATTATTCTTCTCCGGTTTCCTTTCTGCCTCTTATCCTCCAGGTATATGCAAGTGTAAGGCCTGAGATGATATGCCATACGCCCCACCAGGCGGTGATGACTACCATTCCTCCGTTGTTCGACCATATGGCCGGGTCAAATATGGCCGGGTTGAACAGGAGTACAAGGCCGAGTCCTGAATTCTGGATACCTGTTTCTATAGTAAGGGTGCGTCTGTCCTTATAAGGAACCTTGAATAAGGTACCTGTGCCGAAGCCGATGCCGAGGGCAAGAAGGTTGTGGACGAGGACTATGAGGAAGATGTACTTGATGCATTTCATGAATGCATCGATGTTGTTGCCGAATGTGAGCACTACCATCAGGATGAAGAATGCCACAGAAAGATACTGCATCGGCTTCTTCAGTTTCTGTGCCACCTTCGGAAGATACTGTGAGCAGAGTATTCCCAGTACAAGAGGAATTCCAAGAAGGATGACAATAGTCTTGAATATCTCCCAGAAAGGAATCTCCAGTTCAGGAAGGAGCATCCTCTTTTCTGCGAAATTGAGATACAGACCGCCCCAGAACGAGAAGTTGAGAGGGGTGGTGAATATGCATAGGGCAGTGTTGATGGCTGTCAGTGACACTGAAAGTTCCGTATTGCCTCTTGACAGCGAGGTGATGAAATTCGATATGTTTCCTCCCGGGCAGGATGCCACCAGGATCATTCCAAGGGCGATCATAGGGGATATCCAGTTCTTGAATGTGATGGTAAGTATGAAGGTCAGCCCAGGCAGAAGGATCATCTGACAGAGGATTCCCAGAAATACCGACTGGGGTTTCTTGAAGATGTCAACAAATGTCTTGGGCTTTATGCCGAGCGCAACACCGAACATCACGAATGCAAGTACTATGTTGATGGCATTCATTCCGGCCTCGTTCATGTTGACCTTGATCGCGTCAAGGTGTGCAATGACTTCTGGACTCATAAATAAATAGGTTTTAGTCGTAATAAATGACAAAGTTACTAAAATTTGTTAAATTTGCATAACCTATTAAATAACCATTCAACATGGAACGATACAACTACTGCTGTTCGCGTGATGGACACGGCTTGACCTATGGTGGCTTTTCTGCTGTGTTCATACAGACTTTCTCCATCCACCATAGTCTTCAGTTCTGCGTAGAGGACAGATATGTGGACAACCCGGACAACAAAAGAGCATCGGAAGCAGGGCTTCCCATGATCTACAGACGTCGTGACATAGAGCATCAGATCTTTGTCCAGAATACCAGATCGCGGCCTCTCGGACAAATGACCAAGACGTTAGCCAGAAACGGCTATTACCATCTTGGAGAAAGGTCGGATAAGGTCAATCCGTCTTCTGTCCCTGTCACTATCTTTCCGCAGGACAGCGTGTACCGTTTCGCTCTGCGCGGCTTTGATTTCAGCCTGCCGATATCTCCTGATGGCGATGAGGAGCCTGAAACAATCCTGTCCGGCCATGTGAGTGTGGAAATGTCCCTTTTCTTCGGACATACGGTCTCGATGACTTACAGATTTTTCTTCGACGGGAATGCCGCTGACGTCATTGATCCTTTGACCGGTGAACATAAGGATGCCTGTACGGATGATATCATATCTCTTCTGTCTACCTTTCTTGCAGCAGAGTACTGGAGCAAGGAGCATGATGTGACTGGACCGTCTCAGACGGATATCAATCTTGAAACGAAGATGCGTGTGGACGGTTTGTGGTTTGACGACGTAGGCAACCCTCTTGATGTCCCGAGGGAATCCATTGTCCTGAATGGGAAAGGACGTACTTTCGACAGGATATGCACCATATACAAGAACTTCGTATACCGCTATTGCACCGCCTTCCCTGCTGATGTTGACAGGGATGAGCAGAAGGAGTATATGGCGCGCAGGTTGAAGAATGGCATACATGAGGTGCGTAACGACCTTCATTATGCAATGGTGGACATATGGGAGAACGTAAAGCATCCTGTACCTGATGGAGATGACATGTTCAGGAAGACAGAAGACGGCGAAGGACTGTCTGAGGCCGAGGTCGTGAATCATATCAGAGACTTTCATAAACCTGAACTCATCGGTCTGATGACTCTTTATCCGGGTGAGTGGCCGTACAGGGATTCTGAAGCATATGATGATGTCTGCGGACGCAATATCGCAATTGATACGGATGACCTGGTGCTGGCCGGAAGCAATATGTCTGTTGTCATCGGCACATATGGACGAAGAGGAAGTGAAAGTGATGGTGTCGATTGGGAGGAACACCTCAAGGAAAGGGCCAAATATCACGTTTCATGGCCGGAATATCTCCTGATCCTGCAGATGGTGCTGGCAAAGAAGTACAGGATCGGTCTGGCAAAGGACCAGATGGTCTCTGTTACTCTTGATGCAGATGATGATTCGTCTGAAGAACTGATAGGAAAGAATGCTAAACTGAGCATGAGACTTTCCCGTATGGTCCTACAGCTCGATGTGGTCAAGTATTCTAAATTCGCGTCCCATGTTGTGATGTTCGAGCGTACCACAGAACGTCTGGGACTGGACAGGGATATGACAAATTTCAAGGAAACAGTGGAAATGGTGGACAACAGCCTGCGCAATCTGAGCGACTACAAGGCAATGAAGTCCGACTTCTTCCTGAATGTCGTTCTTGCAATCGTGTCAGTTGCCTCCACATTTGAACTCCTTTTCCAGGATGCCGGCATGCCGTTCCTTGCTTACTTCGGCATTCCTTCGAAAGGGCTTTCTGCATGGCTTGTGGCCGTTGTTGCTGCAGTCACCATATATGCATTGCTGCTGGTTTCATTCAATGCCGCAAAGAAAGTCATAGTGAAATTCATTAAAAAGAACAGATGATGAAAGGATTTACCGTTGTGCCTGCCCTGGTTGAAGACGAACACGCTATGTGTGACATCTTTCTGAATCATATATCGACACATACAGAATACATTTCCCATGGTGAAATCCAGATGGGGGTCGGTGAAGGGAAGTTTGTTGACGGAAAATTCGTTACAGGAGTTTCTCCACAGGCCCGGCATTACTGGATGAAATACATCCATGGCAACATGACCGATCCTGAAGGTGCAGTCGTTAACAAGGCCGTGTCTGTAGACGGAGAGATAATCGGATTCTGTGTGGGTGAGATCATGGAAGACGGAGCCGAACCCTTCGGAATGGTCTGTGACGTGCTGGTGAAGGAGTCCTCAAGGACCGGGGGAGTCGGTACCGCTCTGCTGAACAGTGTCCTCGAATGGTTCCGTAACAAGGGAATCCGGGACATCTATCTTGAATCAGGCCTTGCAAATCATTCCGCCCATGAATATTTCATGCGCAGAGGCTTCGTAAAGGTCTCGGAAATATATAAGTTGAAGTAAGAGATGGTACCTTTGGATTTCTTTGCCTTCCCTCTGAATGTACTCCTGACGGCATTGGCCCTGACAGGGGTTGTCTGGTCGTGGAGGAAACATAGGAACTCCGCTTTCGTGATGTTCATGCTCTCGCCCAAGGCGACTTTTCTGGCCATATTTCTGCTGCTGGCATTTGCACTGTTCATAGGTCTGACCGGAATGCGTGAACTGGTGCGTTCATGGCTTTTCCTGATCGTCATGACGTATTTCATGACAGTTCTTGCCTATGTGATATTGCGCGGATACGGACGATGGCGGTTCATGCTTCTTCATGCCGGCCTTCTGCTGACTCTAATTGCCGGCTATGTGGGGGCTCCAGACAGGAGTGAAGTGACTCTGAGAGTATTTGAAGATAACGAGGTCTATGAACGCGATGATATCAGGCTTGTTGATTTTCAGTTGGATGCATACGAGAACGGCTCTCCGTCCGAGTTCCGCGCCCTTATGTATATCGACGGGCGTGAAGTGACTCTGAAGGTCAATCATCCGTATTCCAGAAGGTTCGGAGAAGACATATATCTTACCGGTTATGATGTTGTGGCGGGAGCAGATTCCCGGTACTGCATTATTCAGATCGTGAAGGATCCGTGGAAATTCGGGGTGGTGTCAGGAATTGTCATGATGATACTTGGTGCGGTTCTCCTTTTTATAAATGGTCCGCGTCGGGCACAGACCGTTAATGATGACTGATATGTTTACGTGGGATATTTTCATATGGTTCGGTGTTTCCGCTGTCATATTGGCAGCGGCTGGTGCTGCAGTATCTAAATGGAGGATTCCATCCATTGTCCTTACAATGTCAGCAATTGTTGTGATGGCTGCATTTATCATCGGACTTTGGGTCGGCTTGGACAGGCCTCCTTTGAGGACGATGGGGGAGACCCGCCTGTGGTACTCGTTCTTTGCGCTTGTCGCAGGACTCTTTACATATGTCAGATGGAAGTACAGGTGGATCCTGCCGTTCTCCACGGTGCTGGCGACGGTATTCATTGTGATAAACATCCTCAAACCTGAGATCCATGACCAGACCCTTGTGCCCGCTCTGCAGAGTCCGTGGTTCATCCCGCATGTGATCGTCTATATGTTTTCATATTCCTTCCTCGGTGCAGCCTTCCTGGTAGCAGTAGCAGGATTGTTGAAGCCGGAAAAGGATATGATGCCTGTGGCTGATACCTTGGTATATATAGGTACGGCATTCCTGACTTTCGGAATGCTGTCGGGCTCATTATGGGCGAAGGACGCATGGGGACAGTTCTGGAACTGGGACCCTAAGGAGACCTGGGCTCTTGTGACGTGGCTGTGTTATCTTGCATATATTCATCTGCGGCTCATCGGAAAGACTTCGAGGAAACTCCTATGCCTGCTTCTGATCTTCTCGTTCTGCTGCCTGCAGATGTGCTGGTGGGGAGTGAACTATCTTCCTGCCGCACAGGACAGTGTACATGTATATTGACTATAAGACATAATGCTTATGAAACGACTGGTTAAATTATTTGCAGTGGCCCTGCTGGTAGCGGCGGTCGCTGCCGTAGTGGTCTACAGGGCCGTCAACCGTGTTCCGTCTGCAGATCTGCCTCAATATGAGCAGGTCTACAGGATATTTGAGGACGGCGGTTGCCTCAGTTGTCATTCTGCGGACCCAAAACTGCCTTTCTATGCCGGACTTCCTGTGGCAGGAAAGATAGTGATGAAGGACATTGATTCCGGATATCGAGCCTATGACATGACTGCGTTCATGGAGGCCTTGAAGGTTGACGGAAGTTTCAGTCCTGTAGATCTTGCCAAGATCGAGAAGGTCGTACTTGATGACCGTATGCCGATGCCTAAGTACTACCTTGTGCATTGGGGCAGTTCTCTGACCAAGGCGAAACGTGAGATTGTTCTTGACTGGATTCGCAGCGAGAGGATTGCCATGTACAACGACGGTCTTCCGGAAGACCGCGCTGCAGAACCTGTCCGCCCTATCATCGCTCTTCAGGATACTGAACTTTCGCCTGAGGCAGAATTGGGAAAGGCCTTGTTCCACGACACTCGTCTTTCAGTGGACAATACAGTATCCTGCGCTACATGTCATGATCTTTCGACTGCCGGCGTTGACAACCATCAGTATTCACACGGTGTCGACGATCAGTTGGGAGGTGTCAATGCACCTACCGTATATAATGCAGTATATAATTTCGTACAGTTCTGGGACGGACGCGCCGTGACTCTTGCCGACCAGGCAGCAGGTCCGCCTCTCAATCCGGTCGAGATGGCTTCTGAGTCTTTCGACCAGATCGTCGCAAAACTCAAGGCCGACAAGGAATTTGCGAAAAAGTTTGAAAAGGTATACGGCTCGCGCGGCGGTCTTACGCAAGAGAACATCACATGTGCAATTGAGGCATTCGAACGTACTCTTGTCACACCTGATTCCCGTTTCGACAAATGGCTTCGTGGAGATGATTCTGCCATTACAGCAGAAGAACTGGAGGGATATGAGACCTTCAAGAAGTATGATTGTGCTACATGCCATGTAGGACCGAATCTTGGCGGACAGTCATATGAACTCATGGGTCTCCGTAAGCATTATTTCGCAGACCGCGGTCTTGAACTTACTGTCGAAGATAATGGAAGATATAAGGAGACGAAAATAGAACGTGACCGTCATCGCTTCAAGGTGCCGGGACTGCGCAATGTCGAGCATACATGGCCATACTATCATGACGGTACCAGAGAGCATCTGGAGGATGCCGTACGTGATATGGGAACATATCAGAGTGGCGTAGAACTTACCGATGCTGAGGTGAATTCAATCACATCATTCCTTAATACTCTCACAGGAGAATATCTGGGAGAGCGTGTGACGACATCCAATTCCAGAGAGCATATCCATGCTCATGATGACGACCATCATCACGAGTAAAATAACAGGTTTAAGGCCTAAAACATTTTTGTTATACATGATAACATATTTGTTTTAGGCCTTAAATATAAAATATTTATATCTTATATTTCTTCCCAGGCTATTTTTCTGCCGTCCAAGGTGCATTTCAGGAATTCATCGTATGAGATGTAGTCCGCACCCATTGATTCCAGGTGTTTTGTCTTGAGTTGACAGTCTATGAAATGACCTCCCTGAGCCTTCATGTGTCTGGCAAGATGGATGAGGGCAAGTTTCGATGCGCTTGGTGCTTCAGAGAACATGCTGTCTCCAAGGAAGCATCCTCCGGATACGAATCCGTACAGCCCTCCGACCAGGTCATCACTTTCCCAGACCTCTACGCTTTTGGCAAGTCCCATGTCATGTAACTGCATCCATGTATCTATCAGTTCCGGGCCGAGCCAGGCATTGTCCTCTTCAATTCTTCCGTCAATGCATGCACAGCCTGCAAGTACTCCGGCGAAATCCCGATTGATGGTGCATCTGTACTTTTTCCTGTTCATCAGGTTGCGCATCGAGTGGGAAATGTGTATGTGGTCAGGCTTGATGACAAAACGTCTCTGAGGAGCCCACCATATTATCCTTTCCGTCTTGTAGGCATAATAAGGGAAAATGCCGAGGGGATATGCCTTGGCCAGTCTTTCAGGGGATATTTCACCTCCTACTGCATAGAAACCGCTCGGATGTCCGTATCGTGGATCCGGAAATTCTGCTGTATTGCTCAGATCAAATATCATTTCAGGACAAATTCGTCTTTATCGACATCTATAATCGCTTCAAATCCTTCCTTCCTGCCGAAAAGAATCTCCTTCATCAGCAGTGGCGTAAGGCGGGAGTTGACCGTCCTTTCTATCTCCCTCGCTCCGTATTCCGGAGAAAATCCTTCCTTCAGGAGTGCGGAATATGCTTCTGGAGTCACGCTCAGGGTGATGCCCTTTGGCTCTATACGCTTTCTCAGTGCTTCTATCTTGTCGTCCAGGATCAGGGATGCCATCTTCTCGTCCATGTCATTGAAGACGACTACGGAAGTGAGTCTGTTGATGAATTCCGGCGCAAATACGCTCTTTACCTCCTTTGCCATCGCAGCACCTGCGTTCACCTTTCTTTCAAAGCCTACGGATGGCTTGTTGGCATATCTGGCACCCGCGTTTGAAGTCATGATGAGAACTACATTACGGAAGTCGACCTTGCGTCCCTTGTTGTCCGTGATGACTGCGTAGTCCATGACCTGCAGGAGCAGATTATAGATGTCCTCATGGGCCTTCTCTATCTCGTCAAGAAGCAGGACGCAGTACGGATTCTTCCTGACCAGATCTGTAAGTATGCCTCCGTCGTCATATCCGACATAGCCTGCGGGGGAGCCGATAAGTTTCGCCACAGAGTGCTTCTCTGAATATTCGCTCATGTCGAAACGATGCAGAGGAACGTGGAGTTGCTTGGCCAGCACCTTGGACAATTCGGTCTTGCCGACGCCTGTAGGGCCAACAAAGAGGAAACTTCCCACGGTCTTGGTGCTGTCCATCAGTCCGGCCTTTGACATCAGGATGGCCTCGGAGACGGCCTTTATCGCCTTTTCCTGACCATATATCTGTCTTCCCAGTCTTTCCTCCATGTTGAACAGGTCGTCCTTCGTTTCGTCATCAGATGCCTGGACGTCTATCCTGCAGATGTCGGCCAGCGCCTGGTCGATGCTCTTTCGCGTGACTTCTGATCCCTTGTTTGTCTCGACATATGCTCCGGTCTCATCCAGAAGGTCTATGGCCTTGTCAGGCAGGCATCTGTCCATCATATATCTACGGCTCATGCTGACGGCGTGTGATACGGTGTCCTCCATGTACTTCACATTGTGATGTCTTTCAAGATTCGGTATCATACCTTTGATTATGGTCTGTGCCTCGGCGTCAGATGGTTCTTCTATGTCGATCTGCCTGAACAGTCCAATCACGCCGCTGTCTAATGCAGATACCTTCTTTATGTCTTCTGGAGTGGCTGATATAATGAATTTTATGTCTCCTGACTTGAAGTATGGGTTCAATAGACTCAAAATGTCTTTGGATCCGTCATCGTTGCGGCCTACACCCCCAAGGGAGCGGAGTTCGTCTATATATACGATAAAGCCTCCGTCTTCCTTGATTGCCTCCATTATTGCCTGAACCCTTCCTTCAAGGTCACCTCTGTATTGTGTACCGCTCAACAATGTGCTGACATTCAGTTCGATAAGGGTCTTGTCTTGAAGTTTTTCGGGAACTCGTCCGCTTTCTATCAGACCGGCGATCCCTCGTGCGACTGCGGTCTTTCCGACCCCGCGTCCACCGACCATTATTGCATTGGTCTTTGTCTTCCTGCACAGGACTCTGATCACTTTGGCCATCTCTTCATCCCGACCTACAAGGCCCTCATGCGGCTCTACCGGTGTGAAGTATTTCGACAGTTTCTCTTCAGCAGTCTGGTCGGTGTCATTCTGTCCGCCTTCTTCGCTGATGCGGATGAGAGAATTCAGGAAATCAGGAACGCTGCAGTCCAGGCATCTCTCCAGAAAGAATCTTGCGTTGGAGTCTTCAAGGTGGAAGTATGAGTACAGCACATGGTGTAGTTGAACAGTCTGCACCATTGCCGACGATGCTGTCTGGGCTGCCTTCTCGAACAGTTCCTGAGTCTGAGACGAGAAGTCTATAGCGAGGTCGAGGCCCTCAGGAACAGTACCGAGGCTGTTGATATATTCATAAATATTTGCTTCAAGTTCGTCTGCATGGCCGCAGGCAGAAATGGCCTCCCAGAAGTCCTTGTCCTTGAGGAAACCAGCCAGGAGATGTTCCGGTGTCAGGAATTCGTGACGTTTTTCGGTTGCTATTCCATATGCCTCTACCAACGCTGCAGTGACTTGCTGTGTCTGGTTCAATGCCATAAATTATTCCGGTTCAATGTCAAACTTCAATGGGAAACCTTCGCTTCGAGCCATCGAGGTAGCCTTGGCTACCTTGCTTCTGGCAATGTCGAGAGAATATGTTCCGACGACTGCTCTCTTGTTCACATGGGTGGTTTCCGCTATGTCCCATGCTTCCTGTCTGGTCTTCTGGAATACGATGACCATTATGTCCACAACGAATTCGAAAGTCGTGAAATCGTCGTTGAGGATGATGACACGATATCTTCTCGGCTCCTTAGGTACCGGTCTTGTGGAAGACTGTCGCTGCTGTTGTAATTCCTGTTGCGGCATGCTTATTCCTCCGTCTTTTCAGTTGATCCGTCAAGATGTCTGTCATGAATGCTTCTGCACCAGTATACGAAAGGCGTGTCCAGAAGACTTGTCACGACGTATATCAGATAAGTGCTGGCACATATCGATACAAGAGTTTCGATAGAGTAGGTGCCCCAGAATGCCAGTGTAGTATACAGAAGGGTGTTCAGCAGTTGGGATATCATTGTCGATCCGTTGTTCCTTATCCACAGGCCTCTGCGGCTGTCTCCGAAACGTTTCCTGCACCAGTCCCACCACTTGTGGTAGAGCCATACGTCAGTCAGTTGCGATACGAGGTATACTCCCAGAGAGGCACACACTATTCTTGGGGTGCTGCTGAATATGGTCCTGATCGAAGGGCTGGCCCAGTCGTTTGCGCTCGGGGTATACAGCAGCCACAGTTGGGACAGGACGATAAAGAAGATCGAACATATTGTGCTGATGACCACAGCCCTGTTCGCATCCTTTCTGCTATGGTTTTCGCTCATGATGTCAGTGATAAGGAATGTACTGGCAAACAATACGTTGCCAAGTGTCATCTCAAGTCCGAATGCATCCACGAGGATAAGCACTTCGATATTGGCCAGAATGGTGGCCAGTATGTTGAATGCCAGAAGTCCCTTCTTGCCGAACAACCGGTAGAAAAGCACTACTCCTCCATATGTTATCAGGAATGAGAGGATTATAAGAAGTTCGTTTGTCATATCTGTCATCTGATCTTGAATGTTATCACTATGCCGTCATTCTTTCCGAATGAAATATCTGTCTTGTACAGGTCGTCTGCCTTGACGCGCTTCTGTACAGGCTCGTTGCCTCCTTCATAGATCAGGATATCAGCATCCTTTGCCGGAGTCCAGGATGTGTCCGAAGAGATGTCCCTGAGGCCGTAGATAAGTTCCCATACGTTGTATTCGTGAACCTTGTCTTCTGCACATACACCTGCAATGTACCAGGTGTCACTGTGACGACGGGCCAGAAGGACGAACTCACCCGGAACTCCGTCAATAAGGCGGGTCTCATCCCAAGTTGTCGGTACTTCGCGCAGGAAGTCCAGACATGCTTCTGGAGCGTCTGTAAGGTTGTTCGGTGCAATGGCAAAGTTCTGGACCGGATTCTGGAACAGTACGCATGTGGCGAGTTGGAATACGTCTGTGGTGCGTCTGATATGGCCTTTGGTATTGGTTCTGTCGAGCCTTCTGTTAAGGAAGCATCCACCGTATTCCATGCAGCCCACGGTGTTTCGTATGAATGGATGCAGGCATGCGTCAACAGCCTCGTCGTCGCATTCCGACTGCATGAAAATCAGGTTCTCTGATGCGCGTACAGCCTCGCTTCCTACATAATTCGGGTACATCCTTTCCCATCCTCTCGGCAGGGTACATCCGTGGAATATCACCATAAGTCCGTGGTCGTCGGCGTCGCTCAGTATGGCCTCGTAAAGTCGCATCGTCTCCTGTTTGTCGCCTCCGAAGAAGTCTACCTTTATGCCCTTGACCCCCAGTTCGTTCATCCATTTCATCGCCTTCTTTCTAGGGATAGGGGACGACATGATGTCTGTCGGCCCCTGGACTATGTCGTTCCACCATCCGCTCGAACTGTACCACAGGAAGATGTCCACGCCTTTGCTCCTCGCATACGAAACGATTTCCCTGATGCCTTCTGTGCCGATGCGTGTATCCCACCAGTTGTCTATAAGCACATATTCAAAGCCCATGGCAGACGCCAGGTCGACGTATTTCAACTGATCTTCCGTGTTGATGCTGCCATCCTGCCAAACGATCCAACTCCACGTGCCCTTTCCGTAATCGTACTTGTGACTGCTCTCATACAACGGTTCCACCACGTCCCATGCGACAGTCGTCTCCACAATCGGGCGCAGTGTCTCGCCGAGAGTGATGGTGCGCCAAGGTGTGGCTCCAGGCAGGGAAATGGCGGGTTCGGAAGTACCGTTTCCGTTGTTTTCCTCAGGCATCGGGTATTCGAGTTTGTAACTGTAGTATACCTTGTCGTCGGAAGGGTCATCCGGAGTACCGGAGTTGTCCCTGGTAATGACTTTGCTGTCGCTCAGGCGCGAACCGCAGTAGTTGCCGCCGACCCCTGTCTCGCTTATGAGCACCCATCCGTCATCTCCCATCCGGAAAAGGCATGGGAAGGTGTAGCCATGACCGAATTCCGAAGCCTTTGCAATCGGCGCTCCGATGTCATAATGCTCCTCGTAACTTGGCTTTGTCCTCTTCCAGTCGACCATCGCATGACTCTGAGGGGTCAGGTATGTGGAAATATAGGTGCTGTCTGCATTGTCGCAGAAGGAGAATTCCGTCAGTTCGTCCATGATGCGTACGCTTCCAGTCTCACCTTCCTTCGGGATGAGGTATCTGAAGGCGACATTGTTGTCGCTGACGCGGAATTCCACCTCTACCTTCTGTCCCTGAGGATTCATGAAGGCGCAGATGCCTATATTTGCGCAATATGAGACCAGTCCCGTCTTGCTCCTGTCGAGGGTATATGATTCTTCTGCCTGGTCCCTTCGGATGCCTTCCAGTTCCAGGTTCGAGAAATCCATGTCGTTGGTCTTCAGGCCAAGACGTGATGCCGGAATGTTTATGTCATTTCCGCATGAGACGCTGTACCATGCAATACCCTCTGTGGATCCAACGTATACTGTTGTCTGCAGGTCAGGACTCTCTATGCTCACTATCTGTGCTGATGCCATGAGAGAACATGACATGGACATCAGAATCAATATAATTCTTTTCATGCCGTCATTGTTTTGGTACTGCCGCATAGAAGACCAGGTCTTCCTCAGGAGATGTGTTCATTAGGCTGTGGGTATGTCCTTTGGGACAGTATAGACAGTCGCCAGGGCCAACGGCCTGAGTGGTCGGATTGCCATCTGGAGCCTGCTCCAGGATTGTTCCATGTCCGCTGAGGATGAATATCACTTCGCAACTGTCGTCATGGGTATGCATGCCGATGGTGGCGCCCGGAATGAGGCGTCCCCTGAATATGCGGTTCGTTCCGTCGAAGAACATATCTGCAGCAAATTCCTTTTCGCCGCCTTTGAATTTAGGAAGAATCGAGGTTCCGATCTCGTCAAACTTGATTATCATAGGATTACATGTATCTGTTGTGTTCCTTGCTGTATTCGAATCCCGCTTTGTTGAGGATGGATTCCAGGTCCTGTCTGTCTATGTCCATGTCTTCGCACAGGTCTTCAATGGACGGGTAGAAGTCTCTAAGTTTCATGTTGATGACGCTCATAAGCATCATCGGATCTTTCGGTAGGGTGTTCATATCGTAATATAAAAGAAAACAAATATAGATAATTTTAATATAATATGGTTGCTTTGCATTTTTATAATTTCTAACTTTGATGCCGCAATTTGATTACAATGTATAATCTAACTGGAGTTTATAATGAAAAATCAATCTGGAAAGACACGCGTAGAGAGCGATCTTATAGGTTCTATGAATGTGCCTGCAGAGGCACTTTATGGAGTTCAGACCCTTCGTGGCATCGAGAATTTCCCAATAAGCAGATTCCTTTTGAGTGAGCATCCTCTCTTTGTCAGAGGTTTTGCCATCACCAAGTTAGGTGCTGCAATGGCTAACCATGAACTGGGACTTCTTACAGATGAACAGTACAATGCGATTGCGCAGGCCTGCCGTGAGATAATGGACGGCCGGCATCATGACCAGTTCCCCGTAGACATGATCCAGGGAGGTGCCGGAACCACATCCAATATGAACGCAAATGAGGTGATAGCGAACCGCGCCCTTCAGATCATGGGACATGAGCCGGGAGAATACCAGTACTGCTCTCCTAATGATCATGTAAACTGCTCTCAGTCGACAAATGACGCATATCCGACTGCAATACACCTCGGTCTTTATGCGACTCATCTTGTATTTCTTGAGCATTTCAACAGACTTATCGGTTCTTTCGAGAAGAAGGCTGAAGAATTTGCGGGCATCCTGAAGATGGGACGTACTCAGTTGGAAGACGCCGTGCCTATGACCCTCGGTCAGACATTCGGGGCATTTGCATCGATCCTGAAGGATGAGGTACGCAACGTGGAATTCGCTGCCAATGAATTTCTTACAGTGAACATGGGCGCTACTGCCATCGGAACCGGTATCTGCTCTGAACCAGGCTATTCAGAGAAGTGTATTGCAGCCTTGCGTGAGATAACAGGCTGGGATATAAAACTTGCAGGCAATCTTGTGGCTGCCACTTCCGATACATCATGCATGGTAGGCTATTCTTCCGCTCTCAGAAGAATTGCAACCAAGATGAACAAGATCTGCAACGACCTCCGTCTCCTTGCATCAGGTCCTAGATGCGGGTTCCACGAATTCGATCTTCCTGCGCGTCAGCCAGGTTCTTCCATCATGCCGGGCAAGGTGAATCCTGTCATTCCTGAGGTGATGAACCAGATTTCATACAAGGTCTTCGGAAACGATGCCTGCGTGGCGATGTGCTCTCAGGAGGCACAGATGGAACTCAACGCTATGGAGCCTGTTATGGCGCAGTGCTGCTTTGAATCTGCAGAGATCATGATGAACGGCTTCGACACGCTCCGCGTCAATTGTGTGGACGGCATTGTGGCAAACGAAGAGGAGTGTCTCAAGTATGTACATGACAGTTTCGGAGTCGTGACTGCCCTCAATCCAGTCATCGGCTACAAGAACTCCACAAAGATCGCCAAGGAAGCAATGGCTACAGGCAAGAGCGTATATGACCTCGTACTTGAGCACGGCATCCTCGACAAGGAGGACCTCGACACCATCCTTGCTCCGGAGAATATGATCAAGCCTGTCAAACTGGACATCCATCCTAAAAAATAGGCGTAAGTCCAAAAATATTTAGTATCTTCACCATCCGATATCAAAACCGATGATCAGATGGTGAAGATTTTTTGTGTCAATACCAAGACAAGCAGGACCTTTCCTGAAGGGACTACACTGCTTGAGATGCTTCCTGCCTTTGAGCAGGATTTTGAACATCCTTATCCCATTCTCGCTGCAAGGGTCAACAATGTGTGTCAGGGCTTGAAATACCGGGCCTTCAACAGCCGGCAGGTGGAATTTCTCGATTACACTTCATATCTGGGAAGGATAGTCTACTGCAATTCCCTCTGTTTCCTTCTGTGCAAGGCCACACGCGACCTTTATCCGGAAGCAAGAGTTGTCCTTCGCCGTCCTATATCAAAGGGATATTTCTGCTCTATTGACCTGGGTGGAGGCGCGGCACCGGATGCCGCTGACCTTGAGGCCATTATCGGCAGGATGAAGGAGATCGTCGAGGCCGATATGCTCTTCCGCAGGCACGAAGTCCTGGCAGAGGAGGCGATTGAGACCTTCCGCGGAATGGGGTATGAGGACAAGGTGAAACTTATCGAGACCTCCGGTGACGTTTATGTGAACTACTACACTCTTGACGGCACCCCAGACTATTATTATGAGGCTCTTCTTCCAAGTACGGGATATATGAAGGTGTGGAGCCTAACCATGTACAGAGGAGGTCTTCTTCTTCGAGTCCCTGACCGCCATGCTCCAGAACATCTGGCTCCGTTCTATGAGCAGCCGAAGACTTTCGAAGTTTTCAGCGAGAACCTGAGATGGAACAGGATAATGGGACTGGACAATGTGGGTGACGTGAACCTGGCATGCCAGAGAGGGGAGGCCGGCGACCTGATAAAGATAGCCGAAGCGCTGCAGGAGAAGAAGATAGTCCAGATTGCAGAAGAGATAGAAAGCCGTGTAAACGACCCTGAGAACCCTATCCGTCTGGTCCTGATCACCGGACCGAGTTCAAGCGGAAAGTCTACCTTCTGCAAGCGTCTGAGCATTCAGTTGAAGGCCTGCGGAATCCGTCCTGTATCATTCTCGACGGATGACTATTTCGTGAACCGTCTCGACACTCCGAGGCTTCCTGACGGTGAATTCGATTTCGATAATTTCGATACCGTTGACCATGCATATCTGCAGAAGGACGTGCTCCGACTTCTTGATGGCGAAACTGTAGACGTGCCTGAATATAATTTCGTTACCGGATTGCGCGAATTCAACGGGAGGAAACTGAAACTGGAGCCGGGATCCATTCTGATCATTGAAGGCATCCATGCATTGAACCCGCGTCTGACCGACATGGTGGACGATTCCCTGAAATATAGGATATTCATCAATACCATCACGAGCATCTCTCTGGACGACCATAACTGCATTCCGACGAGCGACAACCGTCTTCTGCGCCGTATCGTCCGCGACTTCAACAAGGGCGCCTTCACAGCGCGTGAGTCCATAATGCACTGGCCTAACGTGCGTCGTTCTGAAGTGAAATGGATATATCCTTATCAGGAGAATGCCGACGTCCTGTTCAACTCGGCATACCTTGTGGAGTTTGCTGTCATCCGGGCCCATGCAGAGCGCATCCTCATGACGGTTCCGAAGAATTGCCCGGAATATGGCGAGGCGCACAGGCTCAGGAAGTTCCTCAGTTATTTCAATCCTGTGTCGGATAAGGATGTGCCTTCTACCTCGCTCCTGAGAAGTTTCATCGGAGGCAGCAGTCTATAGTTTTTTCGCCTCTTCTCTGAGTTTTTCGGAGAAGAGAGCGTCTACTATGGCCTTCATCTCGGACTTTCCTTCAGCATCAATGCCCTTCCTGTCGCATTCGCAGGCCACGGCATTGTGGATGTCGTTGTAGAAACGCATCAGTTCTTCTTTGCTTTGAAGGCGGTATTCGTATCTCTGGATATTGCGAAGGGCATGGTATGTCTTGTTGTAATTTCCTGTGACTGAACTTTCTACAAGTCTTTCTGCAAGTCTTGCAGTCTTTGCCTCATATCCTTTGGGGAGTGCCTGCATGTCTGTTGCAAGCAATGAAAGGATGAATATTGACAATGTGATGAAGAATCTTTTCATACTTTAACGTTTTACCAACATGCAAATTTAGTCAATTTCCGGTATACGCATCCGTGTGATGACTATCTTTTCCTTATTTTCAGAATAACTTATGTAAATGTAACCCTCGTGGATGAAGGTCTTCGGGTAACTGTATCCTATTGTCTTGTATTTACCTTTCTTCTGCTGTACGCTCAGGTCATCACGGTCCCGCAGGATGATATAGTCACTGAAATCTGTGCCGTCCGTGCTGAAGGCTATTCCAAGTCTGGTGCGGTCTTTTGATCCGGTGGGGTTGCTGACTATATATGCCCTTCCGTCTGGGAGGTTTCCGGCCGACTGCTTGGAACGTGAGTCTATTAGGTCGGTGAGATATAGTTCCGACCATGTCCGGCCCCTGTCTCTGCTTTCCGAAGCGAGTTTCCTGAATGACGAGGCCTGGTCGCGGAAGAGCATGACTATGCTTCCGTCAGGTTTCAGATACAGACTCGGTTCCAGGCCTCTGCTCTGTGTGCCTTTGTCCTCCATTCTTATCCGTCCGATCTTCCATCCGCCATGCCCGCTGAGGTCATCGGTGTATATTGGTCTGGCCTTCAGTCCAGGTCTGAAATGTGCTGCGCCCACTATCCTGCATTCATCTATTCTGTGCGGGTCCTGTTCGAGGATGCCGTTCATGGCAGTGCCGTCTGCCATAAGGACAGGCTTCTGCGAAGACCATTTCCTTCCGTTTCCTGTGGTGATATAGAATGCCCTGCCTCCGGCCTTGATGTCCTTGAATACGTTTATGAAGGCGGTCAGAGTGTCGTTGTGGACGATCCAACCTCCCGGAGTGGCAAAGGTGCTGTCGGTGCAGTGGGCGATGGTCTTGGGTCTGCTCCATTTCTTTCCGTTACGACTGCTGCTGATGCATACATGCGTGTCGGGCGAGTCCTCGTCTTTGGCTGAACTCTGCCACATGCACCAGTATCGGCCCTTGAAACGGGTCAGTACGGCATTGTTGACGTAATGGTCGTCATCCGGGCCAGGAGCGTAGACTACTATGGTTTCGTGATTTCTTGTGAGTGTCCGGGTATGACAGACGCTGCCGGAAAGGATTGTCAGGCAGAGGATTGTCAGTGCGGTTATGATGGTGTGCTTATGCAATGTCGTTCCGGTTTTGTGGTAGTTCCGGTATGGAATCCCGGTCCGGTGATTTTGTATGGAGTGTTTCTATTTCCCGTTCAGGATTCTGTCGATGATCGGGTAGATGTCCTCTTCCTTTTCGTATGGGTACACGGTGAAGTACGGGTTGCCTCGGAGCATGGCGGAGAGTTGGGTCTTGTTCCTGTCGTAGAAGATGTGGCAAGGCTTGCCGTGCGCTTCCGCATATGCCAGTTCGTAACCGACTCCGAGAGACGGGCAGGTGCATTCTCCGATCAGAAGGTCGCTTTCAAGGAGCCACGTGGTGTCCTGATTGTAGATTTCCTCGTCCTCCTTGCCTTTTTCAAGGACATTCAGTTCCGGGTGGCCGATGTGCTCGGTGAGTACGATGTCTGTCCTCTGGATGTATTCTATCATGCGTCTGTAAAGGTCTGCATCCACCCTTCCGCCCCTGATCGATCCGGCGAAATATATCTTCTTCATTTTCTTGTGTATTTTATGTCGGGTTCTTCTTTTAGGCCGGACATGTGTGTACCCGCCCCAATGCAAAGATAATATTCCTATTGATAGTTTGTGCATCTTTTCTGTGAAGATGTGATGCCGGGGCATGCCGGAGTGTGACAACTGTGACGAGTTTTGGCCTCAAGTCAGCACAGTTGTGGGCAAAATGCTTGATTTTGAACCGATTTTGCTACAACTGTGTCAGTTTCCAGCGATTATTCGTCACAGTGGTAAGAGTCTAGTAAGTACTATTTTCTGTCACCAATATGATATTCCATAATAGGCTGGATTTTATCCTTCTGTGAAGAGGTATCGGATACTCTTTTCTATTCTCTCGATCAGCGGACCGAAATGATTGCCTTCGTTGTATTCAAAGAAGACTTCCTTTCCGACTGACTTGAGGATGTCTATGGTTTCTTTGGTGGCTTCCTCCACCGATGCCAGTCGCTTGTTTCTTCCGTCCTTTTCCTTTTCGCCGAGGGAGAAGTAGTATCTGCTGCAATGGAATTCCTGCCTTCCTTTCAGCCAGTCGATGAATCCGTCATACCAGAGGGAACCCGATACGGATCCGACCGCCTCGAAGAGGGGAGTGACGCCTGTGCTCCATACTGCGAAAAGGCCGGATAGTGATACTCCGATCATGTATCTTTTTTGGCGGTTCAACTGCATGGAATTTTCGATGGCGAAGAAGTCGCCTTTCAGACGGTCGAGAAGATGCTTTGCCTTTCCGCCGAATTCTCCGCCCTTGAGTCCCGGAGCCTTCCATGGGGTCAGGTCGTCATCCCATTCCATTCCTGAAATGACGATGAAGTTCGACTTGTACCTTTCAGCCATCTGCTCCAGCCACTGGTGCTCCGATTCCTTGAGCATCTCCGGCAGCATGATGTAGCAGATCTTGTCCGAACCGTTTGTGGCAATATCCAGATGGAGCGAATGATATGTCCTTGATGTAACCATATTGATGCAAATTTAACCAAATTTATCCATATAGTTCCTCTTGTCTGACAATTGTTACTTTATTATTTTTGCAGAAAATTCAGATTTATGCCGCCGACAGATAATGCTTATAAGTTGAGGAATCAGGAGTTTCTGCAGGAGTATGCGCAGAAGCCGGGAGTGAAGATCATGTTCAATGGGGTGATGTATCGTGAGATCTCAAAAGGAAACGGGCCCAAGCCTTCGCCGAAGAGTTTCGTGACGGTGCATTATGTCGGGAAACTTATCAACGGCAAGGTGTTCGACCAGACGACAAAAGGAAAGCCTGCTACCTTTCGTCTGAACGAACTGATAACAGGCTGGATCACTGCACTCAGGGAGATGCCGTGCGGTTCGAGGTGGGAGATCGTCATCCCTTATAACCTTGGCTACGGTTCGCGCCCTGCAGGTGCCATAAAGGCTTTCTCCACTCTGATTTTCGATATCACTCTTCTTGGTGTGAGGTAAGATTTTTTTGCATTATTTCCTGACGGCGTCAGGAGTCCAATTCTTCAAGAAGCGCAACACCTTCTGTTTGCTGTAACCGTTTCCTTCTTCCAGGAAACTGGAGTCCTGTATGTGGACAACCTTTCCACCATCATCCAGGACCACCAGGGCAGGGAAGCCGAATCTGTCAGGATTGCCCAGACTTTCAAGCATCTTCCGTGCTTTGGCCGCCTTCTCGGCATCGTTCCTGTCACGAGGATTGTAGTTTACGTGAATGTATACGAAGTTGTTGTCTATCAATTCACTGACCTCGCTGTCACTGGTGATGAAGTCTGCAAACATGAGGCACCAGCGGCACCAGTTTCCTCCCACCTGGCAGATCACGAACTTATCCTGACTGTCAGCCTTTGCGACTGCCTGCCTGATCTGCTGTGCAGGGTCTGCCGTTTCATCATAGATCTTTTTCATGTCAGACTGCGCTGACGCTGAAAATGTCAGCATAAATGCCATCAATGTTGCAGTTGCTATCCTCATCATTTCCATTCCGGTTGATTACGGCTGTAAATTTAGTTCAAATTATCGGAAATAACATCACTTCTGTTATTCTTCTCTTCCCAATGGAACGGCGTGAATCCTGAATCAGGATCTTTCCACGACGGCTTGCGCAGTCTGTAGATGATGAAGGGAATCACCACCATCACTATGCACCCGACGATCAGAACCGAGTACCATACGGAATTGCTGCCGGTGTTTATCTGTGCCGGCGGGATGAAACTCAGCACGAATGCCAGAAGCGAGCCTCCGAATCCGACAAGTCCCAGTATCCACATCAAGGCATTGCCTTTCCCAAGTCTGAACGGACGCGGCGCATTCTTCATCTTGTATCTGAGCACGATTGCAGCAGCAAACATGAGCATGTACATGATAAGGTAAAGGAGGATGGTGAGTTGAGACAATATCTGGTAGAAGGACTGTACGGACGGCATCACCACAAAAAGCAGCGACAGGAGAGTCACGATGCCGCCTTGTACAAGAAGGATGTTCCTCTGCACGCCGTTGCTGTTGCTTTTCTGGAAGAATGGCGGCAGATAGCCGGCCTTTCCAACGGTGAAGATACCCTTCGACGGGCCTGCGACCCATGTCAGGACGCTTGCCAGCACTCCGAACAAAAGAGCGACAGCGATTACCGGCCCTGCCCATGACATATGGAAATATCTGAAGAAATTGTCAAATCCTATAAGCAGGGACTGGGTCAGGTTGATGTCTTTGGCCGGAATGATGACTCCCAGTGCAAAGGTTCCAAGTACAAAGATACATACTGTAACGAGTGAGCCGATGATGATGGCCTTCGGGTAGTTCTTTGACGGGTTGTCCACATCCATCACATGCACGCCCATCATCTCCATTCCTGCATAGAACAGGAATATGCTGCTTGCAAGAACGAGGTTGTCCATCTTGGTAAGGTCCGGGAAGAAACTCTGAGACATGTCCATATAGTTGTGCCCGCCGGTCGCTATGTATATTATTCCCAATACTATGAGCAGGCCGGCAGGGATGATGGTGCCGATCAGGCCGCCCCATTTGCTGATCTTTCCGACCCATCCGAGTCCTTTCAGTGCGATGAATGTCGCAGCCCAGTAGATGGCAAGGACTGTCACGAGAGTGAATACCTTGTTTGAAGCGAGTACTGCGTCAGAGGCGCCGTTCAGGCCTATGTATGCAAATGATACTGCACCGAAGGTCAGGACTGTAGGATACCAGATGGTGGATTCTATCCATTGAAGCCATATGGCAAGAAAACCTACCTTGGGTCCGAACGCTTCACCGATCCATCTGAAGACACCACCCTGCTTATCGGCGAACATTGCCGCCAGTTCGGCAGCAACCATTGCCGTAGGAATAAGGAACACGATGGCTGCAAAGAGGTAGTAGAATGCCGATGATAAGCCGTAGACGGCTTCTGACGGCAGTCCTCTCAGACTCACGACCGCTGTAATGTTCATTATGGCCAGGGTCGCTACACTCAGTTTGAATGCTTTTCCTGCATTTCCGTTATTTGTCTTCATAGTCTGTATTCTTTTAAATTCTCCGTATCCTAATGGGTGTAGACATGCCCCTTATGTTTTTCCCCTTTGTTGAACTTGATGCGTGATGGAGTAGGGTATTCCAGTGCGTCAAGTTCCGCTACTGCGTCCTTTATGTCGGCGATGAGCATGTCTGCCATGTCGCGTGTCATGTCCTGACGGACCACTATCCTCATCACCACCATGTCCTCTATGTCCTTAGGCATCGTGTATGCCGGCACCATCCATCCTTTCTGCATCAGTTTGTCCTGAAGGTCGAACAGCGTCCAGTTCGCCTTTTCGTCATATTCCGGTTTCATCATCCAGATGAAGAGCGGATTGTCAAGAGTCTTAGAATAATTCATGAAGCATGGCATCTTTCCTATCGAATCATGACAATATTGTGCGATGGCCATAGAGTTGGAATGGACTTCGCGGTATCCTTCCACGCCGAGATGGATGAAATTGTAGTATTGTGCCAGAATCTGTGCTCCGGGACGTGAGAAGTTGAGTCCTACCTGTGTGATGCTGGCTCCCAGGTAATTGACACTGAATGACATGTCCTTAGGCAGATATGACTTGTCACGCCATACCACCCATCCCAGACCCGGATATACGAGGCCGTATTTATGGCCTGAGGTGGAAATGGAAAGTACCCATTTCAGACGGAAGTCCCATCTCTTGTCAGGATTCAGGAACGGAAGGATGAATCCTCCTGATGCAGCGTCAACATGGATAGGGATCTCATATCCTGTCTTTGCGTTGAATTCTTCAAGTGCGTTGTTCAGACCTTCTATGTCATCGTTCATGCCCGTCCATGTCACGCCGGCAATAGGGACTATGCAGATGGTGTTTTCATCACACATTTCGATTGCCTTGTCTATGTCAAGAGTAGGGTGCTTGCGGGTGATGGGCACTGTCCTCATCTCTATCTGCCAGAGTTGGCAGAACTTTTCCCATACCACCTGATAAGCCGTACTCATAACGAGATTCGGCTTGTCGAAAGGCTTTCCTGCCGCCTTTCTGCGTTCACGCCATCGCAGCCATGCCGCCACTCCGCCCAGCATGCATGCCTCTGACGATCCGATGCCGACAGCGCCGGTCTTCCATTCGTTCTTTTCCGGAGTATGCCACATGTTCGCCACCATGTTGATGCATCTTCCGCACATCACCGCCACACGAGGGTATTCCGTCTCGTCGATGTAGTTGATGTTGACCGACTCGTTCATGAGTCTGGTGCCGTAGTCGTCCATATATGTTGTGACGAAAGTCGCAAGATTGAGCATCGGCTTGGTCTGAGGGAACGTCTCGTCCTTTACCAGACGGTAGGCGGCCTCTGCTTGCGTACCTTTTTCCGGAATGAATTCTGCCGGTGCGGGCATATCTGTCATTTTCTTCTCCATATTACTTCTAATTTTAAATAATTATAAATTAAAACAACCTGACAGTGTCACAAAATGTGCCAGTCAGGTTGATGGAGAGTCTAAAAATGCTTCAGTCTCTGATTGTCAGGGACGTCGTACAGGACTATTTCCTGAAGACCAGTTGGGCGAATTCATAGAGACTGCGTCTCCATGTCTGCCATTCGTGTGCGGTGAGCGGTGACTCGTAATAATGTGCGTTCAGACCGAGTTCCTTTACCTTTTCTACCGTTTCCTTCGGATGTGCGCCTCTTGGTCTTTCGACTTCACGGCTTCCGTAACTGATGAACGTGAGTCTGTTGTGCTTCAGGAATTCAGGATTCTCCTGAAGATCATTTTCTGAAATCGTACCACCGCTGAAAAGGCCGATCTGGGAGAACAGTTCAGGATGTGCAAGAGAAATACGTCTGGTCTGCATGCCGCCCATTGACAGTCCGGCAAGAGCGCGATGCCTGCTGTCAGCATATGTCCTGAAGTTTGAATCTATATAAGGTATGACATCCTTGATGAGTATTTCAGGGAACAATTCAAATGCCTGACGGCCCATTGATCCGTTCTTTCTGTCGTCCATAGTGAACGGGTGGGATATTTCTCCGTTTCCCATCACGATGATGAAAGGCACACATTTGCCGTCGGCAATAAGATTGTCCATTATGAATCCGCAGCGTCCCTGATTGCTCCATCCTGTCTCGTTCTCAGTATAGCCATGCTGCAGGTATAGCACAGGATATCTGGTCCTGCGGTCTTTGTCATACATCGGAGGTGTATATACGAATATATGCCTGTGCTGTCCTGTGACGGAAGATCTGATGTACAGTTCACGAATCTGTCCGTGAGGGACGTCTCTGAGGGCGTACTTGTCCTGATCATGGGCAGGAAGTTCAATCTGGGTGCGTTCCGCTCCCGATCCATATAGGAAGCGGCTGTTAGGGTCCGGCACTTCCACGCCGTCAACTATGATGGCATAATAGTGATTGCCTTCATCAAACGGTTCAGTGGAAGTTCCTGTCCAGTATCCTTCGCTGTCCTTTGTCATAGGGAATACTTTTCCATTGATCTGAAATTCCACCTTGTTCGCTTCGGGGGCAAACACCTGATTGCGGACATATCCTTCGGAGTTGGCCTTAGGGTATTCCTTGCCCCACTGGTTGCTGGACAGACTGACAAAATCTTCCTTTACCTGGGCGGATGCCATGCTGCATATTGCGAGCATTGCCGTAATAAGTATGATTGCTTTTTTCATGGAATAGGTATTTAAAAATCATGCACTACGAAGTTAGTGACTATTTGATTGTCAAGCAACCTTGATCCATGTACTTCCCGGATAATTGGGTACACATTTGTCAGATAATGCACACAGATTTGTATACTGAGTCCAAATCGGTCACATCGGGTTTTGACATGACATAAAATAGGAGTATATTTACAAAAGACGACGCATGATCAGATCATCACTTTAAACCATATCAATATGAAAAAGACATTATTGATTTTCTTTGCTTTATCTTTCTGCTGGGCGTGCCAGGATACTCCATCAGATAGTGGAGCACGTGTTGTGGAAGATTTTAATTTTGGGTGGAAATTCTGCCTTGGTGACTGCCCTGAATTTGAATTCACATCTGAAGAAATTGCAGTTTATGAGGCTGAGCAGGATTCTCTATGGGCGATCCAGAGACTTATACTGATAGAGAAGCAGAAAAAGCAGATCGAACAGAGGCGCAAGTCTATGAGAAATGCCGGAGGCAACAGTCCGTTTGCCAGACAGATGACTGTCCGCGAGCCTTCAAGACCGCGTAATGCCCATCCGTCACATTTTACCGAAAGTGCCCTCGCGTCGTGGGCTGCACCGGACTTCGACGATTCGGGATGGCGTGCTCTGCATCTGCCTCACGATTGGGCTATAGAGGGAGAGTTTTCAAAGGATGCCCCTTCGGGAACTGGCAGTGGAGCCCTTCCGGGAGGCATAGGCTGGTATAGAAAGCATTTTGTTACGCCTCAGAGTGACAGAGTATATGTGGAGTTTGACGGTGTCTTCATGAACAGTACCGTGTATGTCAATGGAAAGCCTGTCGGCACCCGTCCTTATGGTTACAGTTCCTTCTCATATGACATCACTCCTTATCTCAACCCGGTCGGTGAAGACAATGTCATGGCTGTCCGTTGTGACAATGCGGACCAGCCGAATTCCCGCTGGTATGCCGGATGCGGAATCTACCGCAACGTCAGACTGGTTGCAGTCGCTGACCAGCATGTCGCATATTCCGGTACATATGTCACTACTCCGGTCATAACGTCAGAATATGCTCAAGTCGACATTGAGACCACAGTAGAGAACTGTACAGACCATGTGACCGCCATGGTTACTCATATCGTTGTTGATGACAAAGGCAGGGAGGTCGCTTCTGTAAGTGACGAAGTGGATCTTGATAATGGGAGGACAGTTGTCAATTCATCGTTGGAGGTCAGGTCACCGAGACTTTGGAGCATTGAATCTCCTTACCTATATTCGGTCAAAACTGAAATATATGTAGATGATGAGATGGTAGACAATTACAGTACTACCTTCGGTTTCAGAACCATTGAATGGGATCCTATGAAGGGTGTGTATCTCAACGGCAAACCGGTCAAGATGCTTGGTGTGTGTCTGCATCATGATATGGGCTGCATAGGATCTGCCGTGCATTACAGAGCGCTCGAGCGTGAAATCGGAATCCTTAAGGAGATGGGATGCAACGCTATAAGGACATCGCATAATCCTCCGGCGCCGGAACTTCTCGATATCTGTGACCGTATGGGTCTCCTTGTCATGGATGAAGCGTTCGATATGTGGCGCAAACGCAAGACGACCTTTGATTATTCCCGTTTCTTTGATCAGTGGCATGTCGCTGACCTTCAGGATTTCATAAGAAGAGACCGGAACCATCCCTCCATCATCATGTGGAGCATAGCAAATGAAATCGGTGAGCAGGGCGACTCGATGGACGACAATCTTCAGAACCTCAGTCTGGCTGAAGCGAACCTTCTTCTTAACTTCGTAGACCATACCAATCCTGACGGGCCGCTGGAAAACAACCCTAATGTGCTTCTTACAAGATATATGGCTCAACTTGTAAGGGATGTGGACTCGACACGCTTCGTGTCAGCAGGATGCAATGGCGTAGGTCCTACCAACAACCTCTTCCGAAGCGGTGCGCTTGATGCATATGGCTACAATTATCATCCGCAGGTCTATGACCGTTGTCTCGATTATTTCCCTGGCAAGAGGATGTTCGGTTCCGAAACGGCTTCCGCTATCAGCAGCCGTGGAGAGTATATGATGCCGTCTTCCAGCAAGGAGAAGCATCCGAGCAGAGTGTTCGGCGAAGATGACAATCCTACACATCAATGTTCAGGCTACGATTCCTGGTCCGTTCCTTGGGGAAATCTCCACGAGGAGGCGTGGATAGCAATCCGTGACCGCGACTTCATTGCAGGTACTTTCGTATGGACCGGTTTTGATTATCTTGGCGAGCCTACACCTTATGGATGGCCTTCGCGGTCAAGTTACTTCGGAATTGTAGATCTTGCAGGTTTCCCTAAAGATGTCTACTGGATGTACCAGAGCGAGTGGACTGACAAGACGGTTCTTCATCTTTTCCCGCATTGGAATTGGGATGAGGGTGATGTAGTTGATGTGTGGACATATTACAGCAATGCAGACGAGGTGGAACTCTTCCTGAACGGCAGATCGCTTGGAAAGAAGAGCAAGACAGACACAGTTCTCCATGCCGAGTGGCTTGAGGTTCCTTATGAGCCGGGCATGATAGAGGTCGTGTCATATAAGAATGGCGAAGTGGTGGCACGTACATCGCGTGTTACGGCGGGTGAACCGGTTTCCGTCCGGCTTACTCCTGACCGCAGGAAGATATCTGCTGACGGCTATGATCTCTGCTATGTGACAGCGGAACTAGTAGACAAAGACGGTAATGTCGTACATGATGCCGATGCAATGCTTCATTTCGAAGTCAGCGGCAAAGGTGAACTTTTCGGTGTAGATAATGGAAATGCTGCGGATTCTCTTTCTCTGAAAGGTAATGACAAGGCTTTGTTCAATGGTAAGGCTCTTGCAGTCATCCGCTCGATCAAGGATGATCCTGACCGTGCGAAACTCACTGTCACTTCAGAGTATGGAGAGTCAGAACTGTCCATCGCCTGCAGATAAGATATTGACCTGATACTATTTCTTCCTTTCGTATACGAGAGTCCCGGAATCTTCGTTCCGGGACTTTTCTTCATTGATGTGGGATAGTACTTTTCCGTGGGACAAGCCTGTTGTCTATGCTTGATTTTCTGCTCTTCAATAGTCTGACTACCTTACAGTATCTCCCGCGCTATCCATGCGCATGCCTCTGCATCGGCAAGAGCATGGTGATGATTGGTAAGGTCGTATCCGCACGCTTTCGCGACCGTCTGCAGTTGGTGATTGTCCAAAGTGCCGCGGAAGTGTTTTCTTGATGCGGCCAGAGTGTCGTGGAATACGAATTCCGGGTAGTCCATCCTATAGCATTTGAAGACTTCCCTAAGACACCTTGAGTCAAAGCCGGCATTATGAGCCACGAGCGGAAAAGCATCTGTACATCCTTCTGTGTCTTGCGAGAGTATCTGAACATCATCTAGAAGTTCCTTTTCCATCCTGCGCCATACATGAGGGAAGACATCTGCATCATCGGTGTCTTCATGCCCCAGTCCGTGCACCTGCTGGCAGAACCATTTGTAATAATCAGGTTCCGGTCTGATTAGACTATAGAATGTCTTTACAATCTCTCCATTCCGTACCAGGACAGCACCGATGCTGCATACGCTGCACGGGCATTCATTTGCTGTCTCGAAATCTATAGCAATGAAATCTTTCATTCTTGTTGATTTGTTTTCTTCACAGGAAAATGTTTCCGATGTTAAATTTAGTCAGTTTTTATTTTCTATTGACAATATTCATGAAAATTCTCATAAGATCCTTACTTTGTTCATGATGTTTAATCAATTATAGTTACTTTATCAATTTTTTTTACTCGACCGCTTGCATATTCGAAATATATCCCTATATTTGCAGTAAATTAGAATAATTCAAAATAAGATAACATTTAAAAGGAAAAGATATGGCAACTAAATTTTATAAATGCCCTCATTGCGGCAATGTTATTCAGAAGGTAGTCGACAAGAAGGTTCCCGTAGTATGCTGTGGGCAAAAGATGCAGGAACTCGTTCCCGGAACAGTAGAAGCGAGTGTTGAGAAACATCTTCCGGTAGTGACATGGATCGATGAGAAGACCATCAAGGTAGAGGTCGGAAGTGTTGCTCATCCGATGCTGGAGGAGCATCATATTTCATTCATCTACGTAGAGACTGAGAACGGTGGAATCCGTGTTGATCTCAACGACAAGCCTGAAGCAGTGATCTCTCTTGGAGATGAGAAGGCCGTAGCAGTCTATGAATACTGCAATCTTCATGGACTTTGGAAGACAGAACTTTAGTATAAACTGATAAAAAAGAGAACAGATATGGAAAAGGAACTTGTACTCAAGACGATGAGAGACGCTGGTAAGCCTATATCTGCAGGTGAGGTGGCGACACTTTCAGGACTTGACAGAAAGGTAGTAGACAAGGTGTTTGCTGAACTCAAGAAGACTGGTGAGATAGTTTCACCGGTAAGGTGCAAATGGGCTCCTGCTGAGTAGTGGAACCGGTCATTTTATAGTAACAATGGTGATTGTCGGATCACCGACTGAATAACTGCATCTGAGGGCAAGGACTCATCCAATTACTCTCGGATGCAGTTTTGATGAAACATGTCTTCATTCCTCGGTGCGGCAGATTATCTCTGATCACCTTTCGGAAGGTCTCCATCTGGAACTGAAGTTGCTGACCTTTGGAAAAATTTCATTTTCTTCCTCCATTTGTGCCTTCCTTTGCCAATGCTCTGGCAAGGGCCGGAATAGGAACTATATCCTTGCTTGAGAAGATGCCATGCATGAGTATGACTATGGGACACTTATCGGTCTCTTCGTTACAACGCATACGAATCGCTGATAACCACGCTGAATACTATTCCCTTGTATTCAACGATTGCTTCTCGTTCGATGCAATGTGTTGCTTTAATAAACTATATGATGATTTGTGCAACATTTCTATCTAACAACCGGTACCGTCAAGATTGCATGCCGCGCCGGATGTGTATTCCGGCTCTGATGATGCAGTCTCTGATGATGCAGTCTCCGATGATGCAAGGTAATGCTTCAGTGATATGACAACATCACCATCATCCTTTACGAAGCATGGGATTCCTATCGTTCCTCTCTCGCGTACCTTTGCAAAGGCCGGGTGATTATCCCTGAGTGCGAGAAATTCCTTCAGGTCTCTAGCCTGTTTTCCGATATCGATGATCTCATAGTACGGATTGTCTCCGTATTGCTGCTTCGCCTGAACACAGTCAGGGCAACTCTCCATTACATATATTCTTGTCATGTCTTATCCTTATTTTTCGATTTCACCTTCCCAAGTAATGATCCCTCCGTCCAGTTCGGTCACTTTGAAACCTTCTCTCACGAATCTTTCTGCTGCAATCTTGCTTCGTCTGCCGCCTCTGCAATATACTGCAATAGGCTTGTCCTTGTCAAGACCGTCCATTTGTCGGAAGAAATCCTCTGCGCCAAGGTCGATGTTTACTGCACCGGGTATATGACCTTCGCTGAATTCGTGAGGGGTGCGTGTGTCTATGATCTGTACATCCGGATTCTTGAGTGTCTCAGCAAACTCCTGAGCGTCTACGGAATCGTATCCGTTGCCGCATCCTGTGGCAAATAATGCTGTCAAAAGTATGATCATCTTTTTCATAATCGCGTTATATTTAGAATAATTCAAAATTAGTGATAATTTTCGAGAGTTCCAAATAAAAATTGCTATAAACTATATGTACGCAATAATAGAACGGTGACTCCTGCTGCATGGCATATGCTGTTCCTGTAGTCCATGTTCTGATAAACCCAATTTCTTCATCCTTGTCGAGTTGCCCCTTGTAAACTTCCGTTGCTATTTCAAATGTACTCATCGTTTCCCGTTATTTAAGTTGGTGTGGAGAACGATTTTCAAAAGCACGTCTTCCGGCGGATGTCATCAGACCACGATCCTCAAGGTCCATGCATCTGTCAATATTGAGTCTGGTCCAGTTGCTCTTCTTTCTTCTTGGTGACAGTCTCTGGGCAAGTCTGCCGTCAGGAAGTTTCTTCAGCGTGCTGTCAATCCATCCGAAGCAGAGCGATTCTTCCACGACGTCAATGTAAGGCAGTATGCCCGGAAGGGGAGTCTTGCTCCTGTTTATGACAACCCAGCACTCCTTCTCCTTGGAGTGATTCTCCTGCAGCCATGCCCTGAGTTGCGCGCGGTCCTTGTATTCTAAAAGTATGGTGATTTCCATGGTTTACCCCTCCCTTTTGTTTTGTGGACTTAAGGATTCTTAATTTGCAAGTCGAAAATCCTAATGTATTGTCTGAAAAATAAATAAGATACGGCGTATGATATGCTATTTAAATATTTGAGCATCATGGAACTGCTTGGCGGGAAATAACACTACAAATATAGTACAACTTCGCCAATATAACGCATTCATTGCCAGATTATTCATTCTAATAATCAGTTGTTATCTTTTCATTATAGCACTTATTCACATAATCCGCCCTATTTTGAGCCGAATTTTCACATTTTCCGGATTTTGGGCCAATACCTTCAGTTATATCACTATGAACATCTTCAAAATCGGGTGCTATAATATTAATACTAGTATTTATATTATAATATATATATTAATATGCACAGTTAATATTTATTATAGATTCTTATTATTAAATGGCAAAAAACTTGCTGAAATACAATAGGTTACCTTGTTTGATTTTTTAAAATTCATCTCTACTTTTGCCTCATGTTGAAGATGAGGGATTCATCCTCTCAGTGAAGTTGTTAAATAAATATTGAAGTTATGAGCAAAAGACATTTTATTGTGTCTATCAAGACAATTGATGACACCCCACTGTTTCCAGTGAATTTCAAAGGTGAGAATTTTCTTTTAGGGGCAACAGCAAAAGCAAGTGCAAAGACACGTGTGATGTTTAAAGGATATGCATCATTTCCTACAGGTCTGGAGTCAATAATCTGTTGTAAAGATGGATATCAAGCACGTAAGTACGCTGATGAACTAGCAAATAATATATATATGTTGACAAATAGTATGGACCACAGAATTGACAGTTTCGGGATACATATAGGTGAACTGACAAATGATGAGCGGACTCTGGAGGCTGTCATGATGGATATGATGGTCCGTGGTATGGCAGCGCGTGGAATTGATATGGACTCAATTCCTACATTGTCATTTGAGCAAGATGGCAAGTTGCTTAGTTAGATCATGAAAATGACTTACGAATAGATGAAGTCTGGCTCATGCCAGGCTTCTTTCTTGATATAACATAAAAGGGGATTTCAAAGGATTGTAATTCAATACATCTCTATTTTCCGATGCAGAAAGTGCTAACTGCTTGTAGTTGAGAGAACTAACTTCGCGATTCCAACAAATTTTTAAAATTTCAGTACAAATATTGTATTACTCGAAAATCCTGTGGAGCACACATTTTTACAAATATAGTGAGTTGTTGTATTATATCAAGGGGTAATCTGGCGTTTTTTAGGGTTATTCATACCCCCCCTGATATTTGTAGACCAATGCACTTTGTTAGAAATATTCATAATTTCTCAAAATTATTATAGATATAGCGACCATTTCGTTTAATCGTGTGGTGTTTTTAAGAAAATGCATTATATTTGCACAAACGAAACCTAAAAAACAGAAGTTATGCTTATACGATTTGTAGTGTCAAATTTCTTC
>JAFURF010000021.1 GCA_017471965.1 Bacteroidales bacterium | reverse complement strand
GTCCACGAGGCGTGCGATGAGGATCTCATAGTCGGAAGCCTTACCCTCACGCTTCATGAATCCGCCAGGGAAACGTCCTGCAGATGCATATTTTTCCTTGTAGTCCACCTGAAGAGGCATGAAGTCCACATCCTCCTTTGCGTCTTTTGCACATGTAACAGTCGCCAGGAGCATTGTGCCGCCCATCTTCACGACCACTGAGCCGTCAGCCTGCTTTGCAAGTTTACCGGTCTCGATTTCAATTACCCTTCCGTCGGATAATTCGATTGTCTTTTTTACGATATTCATTGAATTCATCTTCTCGACCTGCCTCCCCCTATGGGAGTCATTATTATTAAATCATCATTTTCCGCCTATACGAAGCCCAGAAGAGGCTTCTACATACAGTTACGTATTATATTGTGCTGCCCTTGTTGCGCCGCAGGCCGATGTGTTAGCGCATAGCGGGCGTCTTTGCGTGAAAAAAGGGGGAGTCCAATCTTTTGGCATTCCCCCTTTGTCGTTTCCTACTATGAAGTGGCTTATCGACGGAGACCAAGTTCCTTTACGATAGCCCTGTATCTCTCGATGTCAACAGACTTGAGATAATCAAGTACACGACGACGCTTACCTACAAGTTTAAGAAGAGAACGACGGGTTGCGTAGTCCTTCTTGTTGTTCTTGAGATGCTCGGTAAGGTGAGCGATACGGTAGGAGAATAAAGCCACCTGGCTCTCTGGAGAACCTGTGTCAGTATTAGACTTTCCGTACTTCGCGAAAAGTTCCTGTTTCTTTTCAGGCATAAGATACTCTGCCATAACTAAAAAAGATTAAGGGTTAAACATCAAAACTTTACGGGTCACTGTCAAGTAAACCCAAAGCGGGCGCAAATATACGCATAAAATCCAATAAAACAAGGTGATGGAGGAAAAAGTTTCAGATTAGAGTCCGGCCAGACCTAGAAGCCCAAGCCGAATCTGACCCAATATTCCGATTCGAGTGCTTTCCATGTCTCTACTGCCTTATCGTAAATATACTGAGTATACGCGTCGAGGACCGCTGACGAAGCGCCTGCCTGAGGAAGTCCGTCAATGGCAAGGTCTTCCATCATCAGGATCTTTTCGTTGAATCCTGCCTTTGTTGTCTGCCATGCAAGAGTGGCAAGTTTGTTGGCACGGCGGAACTGCCAGAGGGCGCAGTCAGGAATATAGGTCTTCTGACCACATACATCAAAACCTGAAGGAAGGTCCTTGTTGCCGCAGAACACCGGTATACGCGGGCTCTGTCCAGGATTGTCCACTGAGAGCCAGCAGACACCGCCGACCTCGTCAGGAAGCCATCCGCGGAGTTGGGTCACATGCGAATAAGAACACCATGCCACTGAAACTGTCCTGCGGAACTCGATGGTTCCGGGAGCGATTGCATTAAGGGTGCGCTGCATGTTGGTCGTGAGCCAAGGATTGGCAAGAGGACTGACGACGGTATCAGCAGGGTGGTCCTTGGTAGCGGGACGCGCCATCAGGACATTGCGTGTCATGTCGAAGTCAGTTCCCTCATAAGTCTCTCTAAGAAGAGCCATCACGTCCTTCACGTCGACTTTCTTCTCAGGCTTCACGGAGAACGGAAGTTCCGGCATATCATATGTAAGTCCGAGAGAAGGCGCCATCGCATTCAGAATGAAATATTCCCTGTCATGGAAGTTCCTTCCCTTGCTGTAGTCGCAGTTGAAGGCCTTCCAGAAGACGAACTCCCCTTTTCCATCCCACAGACCGTTCTCCTTTGCGACCTGCTCGACATTGTCGGATGCCATGAAATTGTTCTTGTCACGACGGTTCATCTTTCCCACGCGCGGAATGTTGGCGGAAACTGCGACCTCGTCGTCCGGAACCCTCTGCGCCACCCAGGCGGCACCGAGTTTATCCTTTCCTACACCGACTATCTCGAACTGCCACACCTCGTTCTTGTCCGCCACTGTAAGACACTCACCCACATCGCCATATCCATACCTGGACGCAAGTTCTCCCATGGTACGGATGGCATCACGCGCATTGTCGCAACGCTGCAGGGCAACTCTCTGAAGTTCCTCGATGGTGAACCACCCGGCCTTGTTCACAAGAGTGTCCGGACCTCCGAAAGTAGTCTCGCCTATCGCCAACTGCTTCTCGTTCATACAAGGGTATGCTGTATTGAGATAAGCATATGTATGAGCCACCTGAGGGATCTCACCGATCAATGCAAGGCCTGCAGAATCCTCAGGGGAAGTCATGAGCATGGTGCCTCTATAAATGCGATGTACGGATCCTGGAGCATGGTCGGAAGCCGGTTCCATTCTGGCCCATGTGCGATAGCGTCCGTCACAGGTGTGTGAAGTCATCACAGAACCGTCCGCAGACGCGTCCTTTCCTACCATGATGCTCGTACAGTTGCCCCCGATGAACTCCTGTTCCTGGGCATTAAGGAAGGCGCTCACGAAGAGCACCGGTATAATCAGTATTCTTTTCATTTTATTTCTGTGTGAAGATAATGGCGAATCCACCTCCCGGTGCCATATGGAACGGAAGGGCAGACTCAGCCGAAACATCGATAATTTCCTTCTTGTAATCGCTTCCATGACGGTCGCTGTTGGCTCCGTCACGGATAATTTCAGCAATCCATTCGCCCTCGCCGAGGAAACTGCAGTCGAGGGTAAGGTCACGTGGCTCCCATGAAGTCAGTCCACCTACATACCATACGTCGTCCTTCTGACGTCCCATGACAATGCTCTCGCCCACCTTCCCGTCCAGAACGACAGTGCGGTCGAACACATTCGGAATGGCAGTGATGAACCTTGTGCACTCGTCTTCGCGGAGATAGTTGGAAGGAGTGTCGCAGAGCATCGACAGAGGAGCATCGAAGACCACATACAGGGCAATCTGATGAGCGCGTGTTCCCTGGCTCATGCCCATATGGTCGATGCTTCTGTAATCCCTCTTAGCGGCGTTGATCATGGCACCAGGAGTATAGTCCATAGGACCGCAGGCCATGCGGATGTAAGGGATGAGGACGTTGTTGAGAGGCATGTCCGCCTTGTCCTTGTCCGTCCACTTCATCTGCTCCAGACCGTACACGCCTTCATAATTGATGACGTTCGGCCAGGTACGGCTCAGACCTGTAGGCTTGTAGACTCCATGCATGTCTATCAGAAGGTTATGTCTCGCGGTCACTTCTGCAAGTGTGTAGAGATCCTTAACGACCTCCTGGTCCTGGGACTCGAAGAAGTCCACCTTGAAGCCTGCCACACCCATCTTCGCATAATGCCCGCAGATCTTGTCAGCATCCTTCACAAGGGTATGTCCGACAGCCCAGAGGATGATCTTCACTCCCTTTTCCTGTGCATATGCACAAAGTTTCGGAAGATTGAGGTCAGCACGAGGATTGAGCATGTCCTTGTCCCTGAAACTGTACCATCCGTCGTCGATCATCACGTACTCGATTCCGTACCTGGACGCAAAATCGATATGATACATATACGTCTCGGTGTTGTTGCCGGAAACGAAATCCACTCCATAGAGTTTACATCCGTTCCACCAGTCCCATGTAGACTGACCCGGCCTGATCCATGACACATCCTCGATCTTGCAAGGAGTGGCGAGTTGATAGACCATGTTGTTTACAGGAAGGGCCTTGTCGTCTGCGGCATAGCCTACTATTCTCCAAGGGAATGAGGACGACGCCTTCATGCCGCATGCGATCACATCCTTCCTCTCACCCGCGTTGAGGCTGCCGCTTCCGGTCTCCACCTGGGTAAGACGGGCCTTAGGGAACGCTGCAGCCAGACCGTTGCCGGAGGCTGCCTGCTCGATGAACATGCCCGGATAGTCGATAAGGTCGGCCTCCATCAGAAGAAGATAACCTTTGTCCCCGATGTCTACGAGTATGGGAGTAAACGCGAACCGGTCGTCATATGGCTTCTGACTTACCTTATGGAAAGTATACTGGCTCTCGAAAGAACTTGCATACTTGTCCCTGCGCTTTTCAGAGTATGGGATGATGAGGTCATAATCCTCGGTGAAAAGGAATTCCACCTGCTCATCCTTCACATCGAAGCCTTCCTTGAAATCAGTCAGGAAGCGATAGGCCACACCATCATCGTATGCACGGAGTTCAAGAGCCCATCCGCCTGAAAACTTCACGTTCAGAGAATTATATGAGGTCTCGAACGACCTCTGACGGTACATAGGCGCATCGATGGTCTCGGTAACGGAATTCCTGCGGACCTTCACCACCTTGGGAGCGTCTCCAAGAACGCGTCCGTCGGCAAGGGTCATGGAAAGGGCACAACCGTCCATCACGGTCTTTCCGTCTACGGAAAGGCTATATGAAAGGGTTTCGTCAACATCAAGAGTCATCTTGAGGGCTCCCGAAGGACTTGTTATCTCATACTGCCTTGCTGCAAGAGAAAGGGAGCACAAGGCGATAACGACACATATGAATATACGTTTCATATCCAAGATTCTACTGAAGGTCAATCCTGCATGGCAACGCAGCCAACTGATAGTAGAGGCAGAGGGCCAGACGACGCTGTCCCGCATCGTTAGGATGAAGACGGTCGGTATCACTGAAGAAATAGTCCTTCTGCTCCTCATGCATAGGGAAAAGGCCGCTGAGGGCATGAGTGTCGATCACAGGAACAGACCAGATGTTGGAAGCCTCCTTGATGGACTGCACATATGCGTCGAGATATTCTCCGCAGCCGTTCTGCCAGTCCTCTGTAGGCTGCACGTTCCACTGTCCCCATGAAGCACGGCTCCTGTGTATAGGGGTAAGCATGACGATCTGCTTTGTAGGATAGAGTTTCTTGAGAGTATCGAGGACGATGTTGATGCGTCCGCGGTATGTATCCCTGTCGAAACTGGTGACACGGCGCGTACGCTCGACCATATGGCCGTCAGCGTTCACGATGCCCTTCTCCTCAGTGAACCACTCGCCTACCGGAATTGCAGAATTGAAGTCGTTGGTGCCCATGAAGATCATGATGGCATCCACATCATTTCCGTGCTCGGCCTGGAGTTTCTCGATCTGGCCGAGGAGTTCGATCCACTGACGTCCGTTCTGTCCGTAGCAGTATGTGGTGATGCCTAGCCACTCTTCAAGGTAGCCCCAGTATTTGGTCTTGCTCTCCCTGTTGCGGGCGTCGGTGATGGAGTCGCCAAGATATGCGACCTTCTTGTTTGCCCATGGATGCTCGAATGTAGTCTGAGCGAAACTTGCGGCAGCAGCAAGGAAGAATGCCGCTACCGCAATGAATGATTTCAGTTTCATGTTATCTTATTTCTCCGATTTCTTCTGCTGGAATCTCCCAGTTGTCTGTACGGAACGGTGCGAGAGGAAGATCGTAGTTGGTCCTTACATTTGCTTCCGGGCAGTAGTTCTTGAATGCGTAACGTACTGCAACCGGCTCAGGAACCTGCTCCGAACTTACCATGATCTTGTTCTGCCACCATTTCATGCGCACTGTCGCAGGATGGAAGACACCGTCCTCACCGGCAATCTCGAAACCTGCCATCCTGAGGGTGGTATCAGGTCCGAAACCTACGAATGAATCCGGATCGTTGAAATGATTCGGCTCTGAAAGATTGTTGAACGAAAGAATAAGAGTGCTTCCGTCCTTCTCCATGGACTTGTAGGTAGGGCATGCCTTAGGAACACCTGCGACCTTGTAGTCGCGTGCAAGGGCAAGATATGCCAGACGCTGACCCACCTGAAGTTTCTTTGCAGGATGGATGCATGTAGGATGTCCGAGGTCGGTAGTTGCCGCCACAGCGACATTCTCCAATTCGGCAGCAGCCTGGTACTGAGCCTCGATCACGAGAGGAAGAGAACGCAGGTTGTCGCCCTCATAACGGTAAGGAGCAAGTTGAGTGATGTAGAAAGGCATCTTGTCATTTCCCCAGTCCTTTCTCCAGAGGTTGATAAGTCCCTTCTGAAGTTCCTTGTAGTCAAACCAGTTCTTGCGGTTAGAGCAGCCCTGATACCAGATGAATCCCTTTGCAGTATAGTCCTTTATAGGAAGGATCATTCCGTTGTAGAGAAGACCCGGCTCACTTGCCTCGCCCTTCCACTCGCTGATAAGTTTGTGGTCGATGCCTTCGATGGCGTCAACGGCTTCCTTGCTCATCCATGTCTCGATGGTAGAGCCGCCCCAGTTCGAGGTAAGGAGGCCTACAGGAACGCCGAGCATCTTGTAGAGGGTAAGTCCGAAGAAATATGCAGTGGCGCTGAAGGTGCTCACGGAAGCAGGAGTCGAGCAGAGCCATTCGCCCTTGCAGTCTGTCTGAGGCTCACTGGTAGAGTTTCTCGCCACAGTGAACATTCTGATGCCCGGATACTGTCCTGCGTTCATCACGAACTCCGCGCAGTTCTCTACAGGCTGGTTCATGAAGCCGCATACAGGCATCTCCATGTTCGACTGGCCGCCGCAGATCCATACCTCACCGAGGAGGATGTTGTCCAGAACGGTCTTCCTGCCGTCGCTGAATGTGATGGTATAAGGTCCGCCGGCCTCACCGGTAACGACCTTCAGGCTCCATGCTCCCTCAGAGTCTGCCTTTACCTTGTATTTTGCACCGTTCCATGAAGTCTCCACGGTAACGGTCTTTCCTGCATCTGCAGTTCCCCAGAGGTTCACCTCAGTGTTGCGCTGAAGAACCATGTTGCTTCCGAGAACGGAAGGAAGTCTGACCTCCGCATGCATTGCAAACGGAAGAATTGCCATAACGGCAAGAAGAAGGATTCGTTTCATATGGTTATAAGTTTATTGTTCTATGATGACATTGCTGCACTCGTCATAAATGAAGTTGTCATATACTCCGAGGCAATATTCGTAATCGTCGGTCCACTCGATCGTGTTGTTGCGGAACACCAGACTGTCTACACTGTACACATTGAGGATACGCGGATCAAACGCACGGAAAGTATTGTTCTCAATGAGGATATTTCGGTTGTATGCGCTTTCCAGACGGTCTTCCTTAGGGCCTGAACCGCACGCAATGCAGGCAGTTCCCCAGTTCCTGTAGCCGTAGTTGCAGTTGTCGAAGACATTGTTGCGGATGATCACGTCGCGCACTCCGGCCTGCTCATACCAGTAGTATCCGTCACCCTCGAAATAGATCGGAGATCCCGGAACATGGAAATAGCAGTCCTCGATGACGGTCTTCCTGCGCGATCCAAGGAGAAGGCCGCGGGCACGGTTGTTACCCATGCGGCAGCCCTTGATCAGGACTTCAGGATAGCGCATCTCGGTAAGGAGGTCGCCCACTGATGCGGTCTTGGCCATAGGACGGTCGAATGTCACCTCATACCACTCTTTGTTGAGACGGATGACATCCTTCACCTTGATCTCATCGTATGTCTTCATGCTCATCTGCTTGAGCATCTCGACTTCTATGCCCTCACGGATGACGTCAAGTCCGTACTGCTGCTGGTGAGGGAAGAGGACGATGATGCGGTCCGGTCCTAGAACCTGCTTCACCACACCGTACATGCCGTGGATATTGGTAGCATCGTCGATCTGATTGAAGAAATGACAGTCTATCATGCGGACATATCCGTCACAATGAGAGAAATGCGTCGCATCGGCAGTGATGCTTATCACACGGTCGGTGCCTTCCTCAGGTTCGATGTATACCTTGTTGAGTTCGATATCGCCACTCCTCTGGGCTACGACTCCCATTCCACCGGAATGGTGGATGTTCACATTCTCGATGAGGACTCCCCTGCTGTCACTGATCGCGAATGCCGGGCAGAGACGGTGACCCGGTCCGAGGAGCATGATGTTTCCTACCTTGGCAGTGAGTTTCTTCTTGAAGATACGCACGGTTCCGTCTTCATTCTGCTCGGCAGGAATTGTATTGTCCGTGAGCCAGTAGTCACTCGCCATGAACTCCGGTTCGCGACGTTCATAGTTGAACTCGAGGAGATGTGAGAACGGATAATCATTGCCCCTTTCGTCAGAGAAATGAAGGTCGCCGTTGCGTATTGCATATATGTAGTCGTCAGGGAACCTGAGGTCCACCCATCCGTCTCCCACACGCACCACACGTCCTTCCGAATGGAAGGTGCGGGCATAGTCCATGGTGAGGTTGCGCACGGTCACATCAGTGCACCCATCTATGGTGAAGGCCGACACATAGCCATGGAGGATGAACTTCGAGCCCTTGGCATCAAGGACAAAGTCCTCAAGACCTGTCAGGTCGAAGACAAAACGCTTCAGACCCGCGCTGTTGTTGCTCACATAGGCATATTTCTCAAACGCCAGTTCAGGATAGAAATGATATGTGCCCTGCGGAACTATCAGACTGTCCGCATTCTGCTCACGGGCCTGTTCGACAGCACGGCGGAAAGCCAAGGTGACGTCATCTCCGAATGTATACTCATCCAGATAGTCACCTACATTTACAACGCCACCCTGCGGCTGACAGCCGCAGAGTGACACTATGAAAGCGATGACCGCTATTATATTCTTCTTCATCCTTTACTCGATGACGATGTTCTTGCAGTGGTGATAAACGAACGGCTCTGTAACCTTTCCAGGATATACATAGTCGTTTGTCATCTCGATTGTATTGTTGCGGAATGTGAGGTCCTCTACGCTGAAGAGATTGAGGATACGAGGGTCGAACACGCGGAATGTGTTGTTCTCGATAAGTATGCCTCTATGGTAGCCTCTTTCTGCCTTGTCGAGTGCAGGGATACGTGTTCCGACTGCGATGCAGGCAGCACCCCATGTAGGATAGCCGTAGTTGCAGTTCTCGAATACGTTGTTGCGGATGATCACATCGCGTACACCTGCCTGCTCGAACCAGAAGTTTCCGTCACCCTCGAAAAGGATGGCTGCGCCAGGGATGTGGAAGTAACAGTCCTCGATGATCATCTGACCTCTTGAACCGAGAAGAAGACCGCGGGCACGGTTGCCTGCCATATAGCAGCCCTTGATCAGTACTTCAGGATACTCTTCATCAGCAGCAACCACCATGTTCTTCTGGATTCCCTCCGGAAGAGGCTCCTCGAAAGTAGCCACTGTAGTGATCTTGTTGAGACGCTCCACATCCTTTACAACTGCATAGCAGTATGTATCGGTAGTGGTCTGGTCAACAATCTCCACCTTCATGCCAGGCTTGAGGAAGTCAACACCGTACTGGCCAGTGTTTCTCCACTTGAAGACGATCTTGTCCGGTGCGATCTGCTCATCAACAGCCATGTACAGACCGTGGATGTTTGTAGCGTCATCCTTCTGGTTCGTGAACTTGCAGTCGATCATGCGGATGTAACCTGCACAGTTCACGAAGTGGGTTGCATCGGCTGTGATACTGATCACACGGCCCTTGCCGGGAGAAGGGACCACCTCTACGTTCTTGAGTTCAATATCCCTGCTTCGCTGAGCGATCACTCCCATACCGCCGCAGTGCCAGAGGTTTACATTGTGGATGTTGATGCCTGAGCAGTCAGAAAGGAAGAATCCAGGGTTGTAGCGTGCAGCAGCACCGAACACCATAGTGTTACCTACAGTACCCTTGAGGTCCTTGCGGATGATTCTCACGAGGTTGTCCTCAAGTTTCTCTGCAGGAATGGTCTTCTTTGAAAGCCAGTAGTCTGAAGCGTAGTGTGCAGGCTCCTTCTTCTGCGTATCGAACTCGAGAAGGTTTGAGTAGTCGTAAGTGATGCGCTCCTTGTCAGTGAAATATAGGTCACCGTTGATGATGTTGCACACATAATCCTCAGGGAAGCGGATATCGAGGTATCCGTCGCCTACCTTCTCGATGATACCCTCTGAATGGAAGGTTCTTGTGAAGTCGATGGAAAGGTTCCGGATGTTCACATTCTTACATCCCTCAAGGCTGAACGGAGAGATGAAACCTGTGAAGAGGAGAAGAGTGTTCTGTCCCTCTACAGTGAAATCATCCATGCCCTCGAGGTCGAAGGCGATCCTCTTGAGGTTCTCGTTGTTGTTGCTGATGAACTGGTACTTCTCGTAAGCCTTGTCAGGACGGAAGCATACAGTTCCCTCAGGAAACACAAGTTTTGTTGCATTGTTTTCGCGGCAGGCCTCCAGAGCCTCGCGGATTGCAGGCATGGCATCAGTCTCAGCCATGCCCTCTTCGAGGTAGTCAGCAAGATAGACAACCTTCGGTGCGCTTGCGCATGATGCGAACAGGCATGCGAGAGCAGCGATGATGAAAAGTCTTGTAATCTTCTTCATGATATATCAGTTTCAATGTTATTTCTCTTCAATCACAATGGCAGCGCCACCACCCTGTGCGAGATGAAGGTCCATCTTGGCGCCTGCAGTCATTTCTACCTCGGTGATTGCATATGAGGCAGGTGTCTTGTCTGACTTCTCTGTATCAGCAAGTACTCTTGCCTTGTATGTCTTTCCTTCCTCAAGGAACGGAAGTTCGATCGTGATGTTACGTGCATTCCAGTCTGTGAGCGCTCCCACATACCACTTTCCGTCGGCATACCTTGCACTTACGATATGGCTTCCGAGGTCTGCCGAAAGGATCTGTGTCTGCTCGTATACAGTAGGGATGCCTACGATGAATGCAGTACATTCAGGATCTTCAAGATAGTTTGAAGGAGTGTCGCAGAGCATTGTGAACGGAGAATCGAACACGACATAAGTAGCGACCTGATGTGCACGTGTTCCCTGGCTCATAGGATGACGGTAGTCGATCTTGAAGCCCTCCTTGGTCGCGTTCACGAATGCGCCAGGAGTATAGTCCACCGGACCCTGTACCATTCTGAGGAACGGGAAGGTAACGTCATATGAAGGCATGTCAGGGTTAGACCACTTGAACTCCTCCTGACCGAAAACACCCTCGAAGTTCACTATGTTAGGGAAAGTACGGTTTAGACCTGCTGGCTTGTTCACTCCATGAAGGTCGAGCATCAGTTCATGACGTGCAGTGGCGTCGGCGATACGGTACATGAGATCCTGGGCATCCTGGTCGTCACGGTCTATGAAGTCTACCTTGAAGCCCTTTACACCAAGGTCTTTATAGTATGCACAGGCCTCTTCGAGTTTGTCGTCAAGCACATTTGCGACAGCCCAGATCACGAGGTCGACATTCCTTTCTGCAGCGTATGCCACGAGACCCGGAAGATCGATATAGTCTCTGACTACCATGATGTCGTCCTTTGCTGACCAGCCCTCATCCAGAACCACATACTCTATACCGAACTTCGATGCGAAATCTATATATGCCTTGTATGTATCGTTATTCACACCCGGAGTGAAATCCACATTGCGGAGACCATAGTCATTCCACCATTCCCAAGCGACCTTGCCCGGTTTGACGTACGAAATGTCCTCATAGCGTGCTGGCTCAGCAAGAGCATACACGAGGTTGTTTACAGGGATGTTCCTGTCGTCATCCGAAATGATGACGATTCTCCAAGGGAAGGTTCTCGTACCCTCTGTCCTTGCGATGATGTCCTCTCGTGTAGCAACCTTCTTCTGGCATCTTACAGGATTGATGTATGTACTGTCAGGAAGTTGGGCAAAGAAACTTTTATATCCGCCATCCTCGCCTGTAAGGAACATACCTGGGTAAGACCTGAGGTCAGACTCGCAGATCACCACCTTTACACCACCTGCGGCCTCTACTGCAAGCGGAAGGATAGAGTATGGCGAAGCACCTGAACCAAAGTCGCTGATGTTCTCCTGAGTGTATGTATTCTGGAAGGCGTTTGCGATAAGATCCTTGCCATGAGTATAAGGAACCCACGCCTTGCTGTCCATAGGGAAGAGGTATGAACTGAGTTCGTTCACAACCTCGATCTGGCCGTCGAACTTAGTCTCGAAACGGTATGCGATACCGCTGTCATATACACGGAAACGGATAGCGTAACCCTCCTTGCACTCAAGGAGAAGTTCGTTGCATGTCTCGGTGAATGACGCCTGACGATAGAAAGGCGCTGTGATGTCCTCTGTGATTGTGGCACGCTTTGCCTTCTTCACTGTGAAGCCGTCACCATCGGCATCCCTTCCTCCAAGAACCCTTCCGTCAGCAAGTGTCATGGAAACAGGTGAAGTCTTCATGATCTTGTTCCCGTCAAACTCGACGGAATATGCAAGGTCGCTTCCAGACATGAGGTAGCCTGCATCAGTATTCACCGTAAGGACAATGCGTCCGTCCGGAGACTCTACCGTCATCACTGCAGGAACAGACCCGCATCCGAAGATGAAAGCAATGCCTGCAATGGCAATAATCAGTTTGAATAAATTCTTCATTATCATCAATCAGGTTTTATTATGAAAGGCGCACCTTGAGGGTCTGGCCTTCCTTTACAACATATTTCTTCTCTTTTCCCGAAACCGGCTTCACGGTCACGTCAAGTTTTCCGTCATTCCTTCTGTCAACAGTGATGTCGAAGTCACCGCCGAACGCCTTCACGTTCCTGAGGGACATGGTGTTCCATGCAGAAGGCATCGACGGCTTGATTTCAAAAGCCTTGAATCCTGTAGGACGGATACCGAAGAGACCTTCTGTGATCACGCGGCAGTAAAGTCCGCTCTCAGCAGAAAGATGTCTCTGAGAGCCCTCCGGCCAAGCCTCTATGGCATATGGCACATGGTCTTCGAGAAGACGTCTGTGCGAATAGTGGTGGAGTTTCTCTGTGGCCATGTCACTTTCACCTGCAGCATATACGCCTCTGAGGCCGTAAAGAGTCGACCTGTCCCAATATGTAGAGGTACCCTGCTGGGTAAGGAGACCGTCCTTCTGCCAGAGATGCTCGCTGAAGAGCGCCTTGATAGTTCCTTCGGCCCTGTCCATGATGCCAACTGTAAGAGGAATGCAGATCCATGAGCGCAGGAGGTCGTTGCCCTCATAGTACTGATATGTGTCATATCCGTACATCTCCCTTGCAAAATAAGTGTCGATGGCCTTTCTCAGGGCTGCTGCCTGAGCCCTGTAACTCTTGGCAACTGATGATGCCATGCCGAGTTCTCCACTCAGGCAGGCTGCACTGAGGAGGGCATCATAGTAGAGGGATGAAGTACAGAGGTTTGCGTCTCCATCCTCGAAACGGCCTTCAAGTTCGTCTGTATCAGATGCCACCACGCCGCCGTCATTGATCTTCCTGTCGCAGTACTCGAGGCACCACTCGATCAGAGGCCAGAGTTCCTTCGCGACATCCTTGTCACCGAGTGCAAGGGCATATCTTGAAGCACCGTAAGCGATCATCGCAGCGTCACCACGGTCTCCTGCGCCGTTCCAGATGTCCTTTCCTTCAGCAATGATGGAACTTGGGATAGGCTCCCACCTGTCGTTCATGAAACGTGCGAAATGCTTGAATGAATTGAATGCAGACTCGTTTCCGACAGCATAGCCGAGGTATGGGAAGAAAGGATTGACATACTCAGCCTGGTCGTTGGCCCAGATGGCTGCATAGTATGACTCTCCGCCCGGAGCGTGCATGTATCCGCCAGACGTCTTGCAGATGCTCTCGCTCGCACGGATCTTGGCATAACGGAACATGGTGTTGATCACCTGGTCAGGGGTATCGAGCACAAGAGCCTTGTCGATATCGTTCTCTATGAAACTTCTGCGTGCGGCATACTCTGCATCCACATCGGCAACGAGAGGGGTCTCGTTCACGCGGCATGCCTGGAAGATCACATCGAAAGCAAGAGTCTCTCCGCTCTGAAGAACGTATGTACCCGCACCCTGCACTGAAGCCTGAAGGAGATATGCTCCGTCCACACCCTTCTCAGGCTGTGTCACGAACTTCTGGACGAATTCAGGAACATATACTACCATTGCCTTCTCACGGATATTCTTGAGGATATGGCGCTCGCACATGAACGGCTTATCCACTGAAGGGAAGAGGATTCTCTCGAGTTCGACAGCAGGCTTCGCGACCGTTCCGGCACCAAGGCCGATATTATGCTTGCCTACTCCGAACTCACTGACGCTTCTGAACATGCCGTCGATCTCCACAAGAGTGGTGTTCTCGTTCTGCATTGCAAGACCGTCCACACTTACGAGGGACACTACATCTGTTGCGAAACGATGCATGAGACTTGCATGAGTGTTGTTTGGAATCTTACGGAGCATAGGGAATACGAGAGAGCGCTCAAGACTGAGTGCGCCGGCCTGGTCGATTCCCCAACGGAGAACAAACGCCATCTGTTCACCGCTCATCTCGATATGGTCCTTGTGAGGAAGTTGAGCCTTATCCACCTTCCACTCGATCGCTCCCTTGGAATTGATTTCCCATGAAGGAGCCGCCGTTGCAGAAGATACCGCAACGATTGCCACAACAAGGACTGATAGCAGATATCTGTACATGATGATATGTTTTTTATTGGTTATTGTCAGCGGTTGATCTTGAATTCAAACGGTTTTGAAGGTGTGAGAGCCTTCAGGCGAAGAGTCATCTCATACGCCTCCTTTCCGTCAAAGGCCGCATTCTGGACCTCATAGAGAGGGAGCCAGCCATATGCGGTGAGTCCGTCATGCTCTGCCTTCACGAAGATGTTAGGGCATCCGAGTCCGAACTCCTCTGTCCTTCCATAGACGTCACCGGGAAGTTCACAGAGTCCTTTCTTGTCTGTAACCTTCTCTGTAAGAGGCGTCTCCGACACGCTGTACGAATACCATGGCACCGGATACAGGGTCACCTTGGCATCCTTTACCGGAGCATCGGCAGGGTCAAGGACGGTGATACGGATCTTCTCAGGACACATTGCGGCAACGAGTTCGTCGATCTCGATCCTCTTGTCCTTCGACAGGTTTATCATATTGACGGCATAGTCGCTCCAAAGAGTCTCGCCATAAGGGTAATTCATGATGCAGCGCTCTCCATAGCACGCAACCGGTGCGATAGGATTCCTGTCTGCATTGACCTGCATCGCATAGATGTCAGGCATGCCCCTGGCATGACCGAACTCGTGGATGATTCCGTCTATTGCATTCTTCTCAAAAGGGTCGTTGAAATGGTCTGTATGGGTTCGTGCATGGTAGATGGTCTGGATATCGGCACCATACCAGCCGCCGCCGACCTCTTCAGGATCGGACTTCAGTCCGTCGATAACGACCAGATAGTCATGTTCAGGATGCGGTTTATGAACCTCTTCCGTAGAAAGACCTTCATATATATAGAAGGCATCCCAATCCACAACGAAATCATATACGGCATCGAACTGTCTTGTATAGTTGAATGCCTTGTTGACCTTTGTGAACATATCCGTGATCTTGGCACGGACAACGTCAGTACCGCCGATGAACTGCACCGACTCCTTGTCGATACCCACCTTGACGGTAAATCTGTAGACAGGCTGTGCCTGTGCGTATGCAGAAAGCAGCATCACGATTGCTGCAAACAGGACAGTCTTCTTCATCAGTTCTTAAGTGATTCTTCGATAAGTTTCAGTTCCTCAGGAGTATAGCATGTCTTTGTAACATCCTCACCTGCGGCATCGGAAACATGTGAAAGGAAATAAAGGAATTTCGCATAAGGACCGTCGAGTTCAGGAAGTTCCGAATCCGGAATCTGATAGAGGGCACGGAAGGCCTTCTTGTAGACATCCCATCCGTACTTGTCCTTGATGCGGAGGAAAGTATAGTGGAGGGCGTCACCGTTGTTCTTGGCGATGCCTGCTCCGATTGTCTCATCGTAGAAGATCTTGTAGTAATTGATTATGTCTGCTCCACGATAGATGGTGTTTCTCTGGCTCACACCTCCGTTGCATGCCTCCACGGCATATGACATACGGAAGTTGGCGAAGATCTCGTCATTCCAGTTCCAACGTCCCCAGCCCTCACCGAGCATGTTGGATGCAGAGAAGTCATGTCCGATCTCATGAAGGATACCGAAGCCCCAGTCGTCGAGATCCCTCGCACGCTCGAGCACTTCCTTCACCTTAACATGGCTGTTCCAGAGAATAGGGTTTCCCGCAAGAGCCCAGTAACCAGGCTCGATACCGGGAGAATTTATGATCATGATCTTACGTCCCTCGTAAGGCACATTTCCTATAAGGTCCTGATATGCCTCGTATGTACGGTCGAGTTTTGAAAGCCACTCGTCCATCTGAGCATCGTCCATAGGATTCTTGTCCTTGTCGAACACAACGATGATGTGCTCGCTCTCGCGGGTATACATGGCGTCTGCAGGAAGTTCCTCCACGACCACATTGTCATACCATACTGTACCGCTCGCTGTACCCCCGTTATAAGTTCCTCCAGGGAAACCGAGGGCGCAGCATACCACTGCACGTCCTTCCTGGTTAGGAACGAAATCCATATGGACAGTCTTCCAGTCCTGAGTCTCGTAAGCGAATTCAGATGCGTTCCAAGGCTGCTCAGGAGCCTGGTCCATATCTATATAAAGAACAGCACCGCGTCCATCCTTCACATCCTCGCATTTCATTGATGCAGAAAAACGATAGACCTTCTGAGGATCAAGACCTTCCAGGGTGTGCATTACAGGACAGCAGACCCTCTCGGAAGATGAAATCTTCACACAACCGGTTCCGTCCACGCCACCATCGGCAAGATATTCCACAACCGCAGTGGTGTCGGCAGTCCAGAGCCTGGCATATGTCCTGGCATTATCGAAGTTGTCGGTAAAGACCGGGCCATCATTGCTGCATGAAGCCAATCCGCAGATAGCCAAAAGGATAAAAAAGATGTTACGCATGTTTTTAGAATTAATAGATTTTTAAAAATACGGGTATCCTCAACCCTGACAGTTGAAGATACCCGTAAGATAGTATTAGTTACCCTTGAATGGGTTCTGATCAGTCTGTGAAATCTCCTTGTTACGAGCGAACTCGTACTCAGGGATCTGGCAGAAATAATGATAGTCGTTGTGCTTCAGAGTAGCAGTGTTGCCGCTCTTGGTTCCCCAGTAAAGGAGACCGTCATTGAAGTGACCTGCAAACTCGTTCTCTTCAGACTCGAGTTCACGTGTAACGTCCTTCTGGAGACGGAGGTTGTCGAACATACCTGTCACGGTCTCACCGAGAAGTTCCTTACGACGCTCTACATAGATAGCCTCGAGAAGAGCATTCTTTTCTGTTGCTGTCGTAAGGTTCTTCACGTTACGAGCCTTCTGGAGAGTTGTAAGGTAAGTGAGAGCCTCAGACTTGCCGAGTTGAGCAGCAGCCTCAGCCATCACGAGAAGCATCTCCGAACTACGGATAAGACAAACGTCAGCACGAAGCTGGCCAGCCTCACCAGTGTGGAAGAACTTGTTGTAAGCCCACTTGGCCTTGGTCATCTTATCTCCGTTGTTAGTACGGTGCCAGAGCATTACATTGAGAACATCCTTAGTCTGATCATAGAGGTCAGCGTCTACAACGTCATCCTTAACAAGACGGCTTGCACGATAGTCAGTATCGTCACCCTCGAAGAGGTCAAGCCACTGTGAAGTCACGAAATATGTGATGTAACTGTAGATGTACTGTGAACTGTTGCTCTCCTCGCCGGAAGGGAGACGGTTGAACCACATGTTGAATGGAGTCGAAGTACCTGCATTCGAGAGATCGGTGTTCTGGTATCCCCATACGAACTCGTTATACTGGTTCTTGATGAAGTCATCGAAACCGCCGCACCACTGATCCTTGGTAAGGAGGGTCTTGTGGTTGTTGTATACTTCCTGAGCGTTGTCGAATACCTTCTGCCAATCAGTACCCATCACCTGATATACACGTGCAAGCCAAGCGCATGCCACCTCACGGTCGATTCTCCAAGGAGCGGTCGAACTGTAGTCCTTGAGTTCGGTCTTTGCATCCTCGAGGTCCTTTACGATCTGAGCGTAAACCTGCTCTACAGTAGAGAAAGGCATCTGGTCAGGATCATCAGCCTTGGTACGGAGGATCACACCTCTCTTGTTCTTGGCGATAGCATAAGTCTGCTGATAGTTCATGATCAACTGGAAGTACGAAATCGCACGGATGGCCTTCGCCTGTCCGCTGATCGCATTCTTGTCAGCCTCAGTACCTGCAGCCTCAGGGAGTGCGCTGAGGATGATGTTGGCACGGTTGATATGGTCATAGTACTGGCACCAGATAGCCTCAGTGTAGTCACCGGAAGCCTGTGTACGTCCGTCAGCAAAAGTATATGAAGTGTGCTCACTTGTACCCATACCTTTGAGTGAAGTCATGTCCACACCTGCAAGAGGATAGTAAGACATCATACCTGTAAGACCTGCAAGACCACGGTCAGATGAATTAACGGTATTACCCATGAGGAGACCGTTATATGTTCCGACGAGAACCTTGTCGAGGTTGCTTGTGTTTGACAGGACGATTGTGTCGTCTGTCGCAGTCGAAGAGTTTGCATCAAGGAAGCCCTCACATCCTGTTCCCGCAAAGGCAGCCACTGCAATCGCTACGACTGTTGAAAAACTCTTAAATATATTCTTCATAATTTTCTTCAATGTTAGGAATTAGAAAGTAAGGTTTACACCGAACATATAAACTCTACGTCCTCCACCGTAACCCTCGGTATCTGAGTTACCGTTGTATGTGTTACCGGAGATACCGGTCTCAGGGTCAGTGTAGTACTTGGTAGCCTCACCGAAAGTAAGGAGGTTGTCACCCTGGAAGTAAACGCGGATGTTGTCGATACCTGCCTTCTTGAGGATCTTCTTAGGAAGAGTATAACCGAGGGTTACGTTACGCAGACGGAGGTAATCGTTGTCGATCACATAGTAGTCCGAGTATCCGATAGAAGCCTTTGAACGGTTGTCGAGGTAGTTGATCTGAGTCTTGGCGTTGTCACCTGGCTTAGTCCAACGATCCTTCACGAGATCCCATACCGGCGATACACCTACGCGGCTGTACGCTCCAAGTTCTGACTTGTTGTAGCAGTACATGTGTCCGCCGAGTGAGTAGTAAAGCATGAATGAGAAGTCGAATCCGTAGAAGTTGAATGAGTTTGTGATTGATCCGTAAGCCTTAGGAAGTGCTGAACCGATGAGTTCGGCATCCTCTGCCTGAACGAGTTCGCTAGTTGAGTAAACAACTGAACCGTCCTTCTTATAGTAACCCGGCATACCGGTTTCCGAGTTGATGCCTGCAAACCGGTAAGCCCAGAAGTCATAGAGTGAACCACCCTCGACGAGTTTATACTGAGCGACGACATTTGTCCAGAAACCTACCTCGGTTGGGAGATATGTCACCTCATTCTTGAGAGTAGAGAGGTTGGCATCGAGTCTCCATCCGAAGTTCTGACGGTTGAAGATATTGAAGCCGAGAGTCAATTCAAGACCGCTGTTGCGGATGTCACCGAGGTTCACGTTCTTACCTGCTACATCACCTACCTGTGCAGAAAGCGGAAGTTCCTGATAGTAGAGGAGGCCGTCAGAGTTACGTGAGTAGTACTCGAGAGTACCGTCCAACCATCCGAAGAGTGAGAAGTCCGCGGCAACATTCCACTGCTTGTTCTTCTCCCAGTGGAGTTCTGGAGTTGCCTTAGTGGCCGGCTTGAGACCCGCGACGTCGTAAAGGTTGTCTGAATCGTATGTTCCCTGATAAGCGTAGAGAACTTCTCCGTCAGCCTTACCGTTTGTCAAACGAGGAACAAGGCGGTCGTTACCTGAAGTACCGTACGATCCTCTTATAACGAGGTTGTTCACCCAAGTTGCATCCTCCATGAACTTCTCGTTAGAGAGTCTCCATGATGCACCTGCTGACCAGAAGTTACCCCAACGTGACTCAGGAGAGAAGCGTGATGAACCGTCACGACGGAACGATCCTGACACATAGTAACGGTTGTCATAGTTGTAGTCAGCCTTTGCAATCCATGAAAGGAGTGCATAACGGTCGCTGGTAGAACCTGTCCAGTAGTCCTTGGTACAAGACTCCACCTGGAACTGGTTGAGTTGGAAGATTCCTGAACCACCGCCGTAAGTATACTCAGTACGGTATGCATAAGACTCCTGACCTACGAGAGCAGATACATTGTGCTTGTCAGCGAATGTATAGTCCCAAGAAAGGATATTCGAGTTGGTTATTGACATGATCTGATATGTAGAGCGGTCTGCGCTACCACCTGATGAAGTGATGGTAGTTCCCCAAGGAGCCTGCTGGCCACCACCCCATACAGCAGAACCATAGCCATATGAACGTGAAGTGTTGTCATCAAGGTTTACTGTAGACTTGAACTTGATGCCGTAAGGAAGAGTGATCTGAGCATAGTAACGGGCATTGATGTTCGAACCGTCATTGCTGTTGAAACTGTCGTTGTTCTCGTTATCCCAGTAGTCACCTCTGTTGCCGAGAGGATGCTGACCGAAGTAACAGGTGTACGCACCATACTGGAGCGCTCTTGTACCTGTTACCTCAGAAACGACCCAATCAGTGTTTGAAGAGTTACGGAGATATGGAGAAGCAACTGTCATATTATAGTTCAATGCACGCGCAACACCGCCTGAATTCTGACGATAGTAAGTGTACCTCAGTGCCCCCCCCATTGAGAGCCATTTGTTGATCTCAGAGTTCACGTTAGCGCTGAATGAGTAACGCTTGTAGTAGTCCCTTCCACCATATCCGTTATCGTCGAGCATACCTGCTGAAACGAAGTAGTTGGTCTTGCCGTTCTCAGAAGCACCTGAGATGTCGATGCTGTAGTTCTGGCGGAGTTTTCTGCTATAGTATGAACCATACCAGTCCCAGTCAGACTCATCCCATACATACTCGAGGTTAGGATTGATGTGCGGGTTACCCTTACCATCATGGAGCACCCAGTCCTCGTCAATGTGCTTGAATGGAGAAACGATGATTGAATTGCCGTTCTCATCCTTACCTCTGTTTGTGAACACCTTACCGAGGAGAGTCTCGGTTGCATAGTCTCCGGCAGCCTGTGAAGTCCACTTGCCTGGCTCCTGACTGTTCTCATAATAGAACTTGTCATTATAGAGTCCTTCCCAATAAAGAAGGAGAGTCTGCTTAGGGTCAGCCTTCTTACCATAACCGACAGCATTGTCTGAAGTACCCCAACTTGCGTTGACGTTAACCTTCACCTTGCCGCTCTTACCGGTCTTGGTAGTGATGATGACGACACCGTTTGCAGCACGTGAACCGTAAAGTGAAGCCGCAGCAGCGTCCTTCAATACAGTAAGTGATGCGATATCGTTAGGGTTGATAGAGTTGAGCGATCCGTCGTAAGGTACACCGTCCACTACATAAAGAGGTGTGGTAGAACCTGCCATGTTAGCGACACCACGGATGGCGATACGTGCCTCAGCACCCGGGTTACTGGCGTCCTGTGTTACATTCACACCGGCAGACATACCCTGAAGAGCGTCAGTGAAACCTGTTCCCGAGAACTTCTTGAGGGCGTCAGACTTGACTACCGAAGCCGAACCTGTGAATGATGATTTCTTTGTGGTTCCGTACGCAACCACGATAGTCTCATCGAGGAACTGCGAATCCGGCTGGAGTTGGATGTTCATTACAGGAGCGACTGCTACCTGCACAGTCTCATAACCGAGATAAGAAACCTCAACGAACTTGTCGGAATCCTTGAGTGTGAGTTCAAAGTTTCCGTCAATATCGGTGACTGTTCCGACATTTTGGCTTGCCATGACACCAGCACCCATGATAGGAAGTCCCTGCTCGTCAACTACGGTACCGCGTACCTTTGTCTGAGCAAAAGCATTGCTTCCTACGAGGGCAAAGATTGCCACGAAAAGCCATGAAAGAAGCCTAAATTTCTTCATTTTGCTTTGTTTTAGAGTTAATAATAGTTTAGTCACGGTCAGATTTTCTGACCAAGAGGCAAGTTACGCAGGATACACATTGCAAAATACAATAATCGTATCCATAAATGCAACTTTTGTCCAAACTACACCCCAGCAACATTACATCCGAACAGTTTCCAACACAAATATTATATAACAAGACGATTTTACAACAATCTATCTGATGACAAAATCTTTAGGCGAAGACGGCTTCGAATCCTTCAGACTGAGGCCAAGAGTATATGTATCCTTACCTTCGAAGACGGCATTCTCGATATCGTAAAGAGGCAGCCAAGCATATGCTGTCATACCGTCATATTCCGCCTTGACAAATGCATTCGGGTACTTGAGTCCGAAACTGTGCGTCTTAGGGAACACCTTCCCGGACTTTAATGTGACACTTCCGTCGGCTCCGGTCCTGACAGAATGTACAGGATCAGGAGATACGCTATATGAATACCAGCCTACAGGATAGAAGGTGATCTCAGCACCTTTCACCGGCTTACCGTCAGGACCGACGACATTGAAGGAAAGATAATCCGGACACATCGCCTGAACAAGTCTGTCAATATCGACCATCTTGTCGGCAGACAGATTTATCATATTCACCGCATACTTACTCCAGAAAGTCTCACCGTAAGGATAATCCATGATACACTTAGTCCCCATACATCCTATCGGAGCAATAGGATTCTTGTCGGCATCCACCTTCATTGCATAGATGTCAGGCATACCTCGTCCATGACCGAATTCATGGATTATCCCGTCGATTGCTCCCGGCTCGAAAGGATCATTGAAATGGTCATTATGAATCCTGGAATGGTACACGGTCAGGATTTCGCCACCATACCATCCGCCGCCGGCCTCTCTCGGATCAGACTTATATCCATCGATGATGACAAGATAATCATGATCCGGGTGCGGCTTGTGGACCTCATCGGTGGAAACGCCGTCATAGATATAGAAAGCATCCCAATCAACCACAAAATCATATACGGCATTGAACTGACGCGTATGATTGAAGGCCCTGTTGACTTTGTCAAACATTCTCGCAATCTGGCGTCTTACATTATCCTCTCCTCCGAGAGAATCGACAGACTCGCAATCAATACCTACCTTAACGGTAAATCTATAAATCGGCTGGGCAAAAGAGCCGCAGCAGAACATGGCAAACAGGATTGCCGTCAAAAATGATTTCTTCATGTGATTTCAGTTCTCTATTGTATCTTTCCTATCTCTTCTGCAGGAATCTCCCAATTGTCGGTACGGAACGGAGGCATAGGCTGTCCCATGGTAGTCACGACATTGGCATCCGCAGGGAAATTGCAGAACGCATAACGGACAGCGACAGGATCCGGGACATCCTCAGACCACACCTCGATACGGTTTTCCCACCAACGGTAGTTTCCTTTGGCCTTATGCCACACTTTGTCTTCACCTGCAATCTCAAATCCTGCCGGAGTGCAGTAACCATCCTTCCGGTATCCCTGAAAACTGTCAGGGTCGTTCCACTCATATATCTTCGACAGATTGTTGAAACTGAGGACAAGCATGTTTCCTCTCCTTTCATCCTTGATGACTTCCATTTCCTTGAATGTAGGCGCTGGACGAGGAATACCCTTCAAGCCGTAGTCATTCGCCAATGCAAGATATGCAAGACGCTCTCCGACCTGAATCTTCTCAGATGGATGAATACAGGTACGGTTGCCCAGATCAGTAGTAGCAGCGATTCCTGAATGCGGAATTTCTGCCATAGCCTGATACTGAGCCTCGATCACAAGAGGAAGAGAGCGAAGATTGTCTCCTTCATATGTATATGGTGCAAGTTGCGTATAGTAGAAAGGCATTTCAGCGTTACCCCATGACTCTCTCCAGAACTTTACAAGCGAAACCATCAGGTTCTTGTAATCAAACCAATTATGTCTGTTGGAACATCCCTGATACCAGATGAATCCCTTCGCAGTGAAATCCTTGACAGGATGTATGAGACCATTATAAAGCATCTGCGGCGCGCTGGTCTCTCCATTTCCGTTCTTTGCAATCTCATGATTGATGCCCTCGGTACCATCTATTGCCTCTTCCGTCATCCAGCACTCTATACGGCTGCCGCCCCAGTTTGCCGATATAAGTCCGACAGGAATACCGCCAAGCGCCTGAGTCAGAGCCTTTCCGAAAAAGTAGCCCACAGCAGAGAACGAGCATACGCCTTCAGGATTTGAGACCATCCATTCTCCTCCACAATCCACTTGAGGTTCCTTGGCAGATTTGCGCGGGACGGTGAACATCCTCACATTCGGTGTCTCGGTTGCAGAATAAAGAATAGCCTTGGAAGAGCCCTCCACCGGCTGATACATGAAGCCGCATACAGGCATCTCCATGTTCGACTGACCGCCGCAGATCCACACCTCGCCGAGGAGGATGTTGTCCAGAACGGTCTTCCTGCCGTCGCTGAATGTGATGGTATATGGGCCTCCGGCCTCACCGGTAACGACCTTGAGGCGCCATGCTCCCTCAGAGTCTGCCTTTACCTTGTATTTTGCACCGTTCCATGAAGTCTCCACGGTAACGGTCTTTCCTGCTTCTGCGGTTCCCCAGAGGTTCACCTCAGTATTGCGTTGAAGAACCATGTTGCTTCCGAGAACGGAAGGAAGTCTGACCTCCGCATGCATTGCAAACGGAAGTATTGCCATGACGGCAAGAAGAAACGACTTTCTCATAATCCCGACCAAATTTTAACTTTCAATAAAATGTTTCGTCAGTAGTTGATGATTTATGGTTGAAATATTACCATTGATCTTTCTGAGTTGACAGATAAGCCTTTACGGTATTCCATTCAGGAGTAGAGAAGCAACTGCGGACATTCTCGCCCGGTTTGCCGGTAATCTCTCGTGCATGCACATTGAGACAGTCCAGGAAATATTCAAGACGTTCCCAGTGGTTCATCGTCTTCTCTTCCTCCTGGTTGCGTGGACGGTTATACAAGTCAAGGAAGGCCTTCTGATAAAGTTCCCAACCATATTTTTCCTTGATCTTGATGAGCATGTAGCAAAGTGCGTTACCCATTTCCTCGGCCTTTCCTGCCTTGACTGTACGGTCGAAGCAGTTGGTGGTCTCCGACTCATACAACTTAAGAAGTTCCGCTCCATGATAAGTCTTCTCCTGTGACACATAAGTCCCGTCTTCCTGCGGGACAGAGGCTGTCGTGATCACTGTTGCATTCAGTTTCTCAAGAGCATAGAACATGCGGAAGTTGGCAAACAGTTCCTCATTGAAGTCGAAGGTGTATGTGCCGTTATTCATGTATGGAGCAAAATTGTGACCGATCTCATGCATGAGTCCGAAACACCAGTCTCCACGGGCCACAAGGGACAGCGCCTCGGAGATATAGTCCCGGTTCCATTGTATAGGATTGCCGGCAAAGGCCCATGCTCCGATGGTCGCAGCACGTATAGTCGTGATCTTTCCATCGAAAGGCACCATGCCGCTGAAGAGTTCTTCATACGCCTCATATACCTTGTCAAGATTAGCAAGCCATGCATCTATGGCTGCATCAGAAATCCTCACATCCTCCTTATCCACCACAAGGCGGAGGTGCTTGCTGGTACGGATATAGAGATCCTGGTTTTCAACGAGTTTCACATCATCCCAATATACAAGTCCCGTAGAAGAAGCAGCCGTATTGCCAAGCCTCAGGCAGAGAACGATCTCTCCTGATTCCGGAACATCATCGACATCAAACTCAATATTCTCCCATTTATTATGGGTCGAACCCAGCATCCCGTCGGAAGATGGAGCCCACAGATAATCCATACACATGTTAGCACCCTTGCCACCAGAGATCATGTCAGTCTTCACCTTTGCTGTTGCCTTGTAATAGCCTCCCGGCTCAAGGCCTGTCACTTTCTGAGCAAACATCACATCGACATCCTCATTCATAGCAAGAATGGAAAGGCATCTGGAGCCTTTCACTCCCCTGTCTGCCTCATATGCAATTTTGGCCGCTTCGTTGTTCCACCCGCCAAGGTAAACCCATTTGCCCGCGACGGCATCCTTCACGATGTCTGTGGACACCTCCTCCTCCATATCACCGTTAACAACGTAATTTACTTCCGGCTCGGGAATTTCCGGAGTAACCGGAGTCTCTGTATTTTCCTCGTTTCCAGGCTTCTCATTTTCAGGAAGTCCGTTATCAGGTTTGGTGCATGATACAGCCAACACCATCAATGACATTAAAAATGCTTGTAGTTTCATATGTGTCCCCCTATTTATTGTGTCTGAAGATATTCCTTTATTACATTGAGTTCCGCCTTAGTGAATGATTTTCTCACATCCTCATAGTTGTGCATCGAAAGAGCATCCATGAGATATTCGAACTTGTCCCATCCGGTCATGCCGGCTTCAGGTTTCTGTTCCGGCGTTATATTATAAAGATATTCATAAGTGTCCATCCAAAGTTGCCAACCGTATTTATCAACCATACGGCAGAGGCAGTAGCATAGTGCATTGCCCATCTCTACGGCACGTCCCTTGGCAATGGTCATATCGTAACCGTTGCTGCACTCGGACTTATACAACTGCATGATCTCCTTTCCGACATAACTCTTTTCGACACTGGTGTATGTGCCATCCGGATTGTATATGTTTGCAGTCTGCACAATAGTAGCATTGAGTTTATCCAATACATAATACATTCGGAAATTTGCAAAAAGTTCTTCGTTGAAATTCCACGCATATGTACCGTTGAATCTTCCGGGAGCAAAATTATGTCCCATTTCATGAAGGATGCCGAAGACCCAGTCACCCTTCTTCAACTGCATCAGAGTAGATGCTATATAATCGCTGTTCCACTGGATAGGATCACCGGCATAAGCCCATGCATCAATCCCGGGAGCAGCCCTGATCACCATGCGGTCCTTTTCGTACGGGATCTTACCCCTGAAAAGTTCCTTATATGCAAGGTAGGCCTGATCCAGTCTGGCAAGACATTCCTCTATGTAATTTTCTCCCACAGAAAGGTGGCTCTTGTCAATAACCAGTTTCAGATGGTCGCTTTCCTTTATATAAAGGTCATCATTGTACCTTACGGTCACATTGTCGAAATACGCAACCCCAGAACAATCTGCTGCAGTTCCACCTAATTTCAGGCAAAGGACGACCTCTTCGGTCGGAGGCTCTATTTCCAGAGTGACGTTAGTCCAGTCTGTAGTACCGGTCACAGGAGCCGATCTCGGTGCCCAGAGATAATCTAGCGAAAGGTGGGCACCGGCCCCTCCACTGACATTTTCTGTCTTTACGCGGGCACTGATCTTATATGGCTGGTCAGGAATGAGTTTTATGACCTGGCCGAACCCTACATCGACTGTCTGGTCCGCATGAATGGCCAGACATCGGCTTCCCTTATATCCTCTGTTTTCAACATGATAGACCTTGGCACGCTCCTGATGCCATCCTCCGAGATAACTCCAGTTTCCTTCCATGGCCTCGGACTTAAGGTCCAGAGACACATCTTTTTCCATATCGGCATTGCCGACTATTGTAGAAAATTCATCATCGGTATCAATTGAAGGTTTCTCCACCTCGCTTCCCGGCACATCAGTCCCAGGATCAGTTACATTCCCTGACTTTGAGCACGAAACAGACACCATCAGAAAACAAAACAGAACATTGAAAAGACGAGTCATGACTTAAACAAATAAATCCAAAGCGGGCTCAGGATTGGCCCGCCTTGGAAACGTGACTAAAACTATTATTACCGCTTGCTATGCATACGGCCAGACTTGATATATCCAGGAACGTGTGAAGGATCTTCAAGGGCTGCTCCGCCACCTCCTCCTGGTCCCCACCATCCGAGGATTGTGAAATCCCAGTGGAACTCTTCGTTCACGCCATCAAAGTAACAGTTATACTGAGTGACAGTATCATAACCGCCAGGCCAACCGGCCTGAACACGATCCTGCATGTTTATAATCGGATGGCATCCCGGTTTTCCTTCGATCTCATTAGCAAAATCGACATCGAAATACATGATACCGTCAGTCCATCCACCACCATATACGAACACATATTTATGGTTCGCATCTGAGGCAGGTTTTGTAACCTTATCTACCGGTGTCACACCATCAGCAAGCCAGATAGTAGAGCCTACCAACTCACCCCATGTACCGCTGACTGCTGCCCTATGGACAGTCTCAACCTCTTCAACTATCCAATTGCCTGAAAGCGTCTTGATAAGTTCCACATATACAGTCTTCTCACCAATGATAGTGGTGCCTTCAAGAATACCATCAAGAGTCAATGGAAGAAGAAGGCTCACACCGTCATCATATGGTTTGTCAGCCCAGTCTATCTCAAATGCCACTTCTGCCTGAAGTTCACCGGCTGGAACAACAGATGGTGTAATGGTAATCTTAGATGCGTCAGGAGCCTCATATGAAGTACCGTTTGCAGCATTGTACTCTGCAACCTTTGCTGCATCATACCTGAAATTGACATCAAAGTCGCTGGTGATAGGAGAGTTAAGAACAGCAGTCATTACACCTTTCCTATTCTTTACAGTCACAAGTTCACCGCCGCTTACAACAGAAATCTTGAGTTCTGCAAGTTCCACGACAACATAGACAGGAGCAGTCTGAGTGACCTCATATACATCAGTCTGTGTCATCACCAGAGGAAGAATGTATGTGTTGTCCTCGCTAAGAGATGCACAGTCAAACTCAATATCACTGACAAGACTGAGAGTCTCAGCGTCAAACACGTCTTCTTTTATGGTATATGTTCCTGCCGGGAGGAGCACATGCGAAGTTCCATTTGCAGTGTTGAAAGCATCCACCTTAGTCTCATCTACCTTGAATGCCACCTTGGCAACATCCAATGTAGTGAAGTTTGCAGCGGCTGCAACCTGTATTGTCTGCTTGATAGGGAATGCTGAGATGAATTCGAGTTTTGAAGGATCTGGAACATCCACCTCAATCTTTGGAGTGTCGATCTTCATCTTCATCAAGACCTTGCCCATATTGGCAGCATCTTCTATTTCCTCTGAAGCCGACGTCATATGCACAGGAATCACCATATTGTTTGCTGCAGCAAGACCCTTGTCTGCAACGAGTTTCTCAACATAGACCTTTACAGGCAGAGTCGTCTTCTTGGTATTGGCATCGAAGACAGCCTGCTCAGGACAATCATAATATTCTGACGGCATAAGGGTGTATGAAGAGCCATACAGTTCATTATGCTCGGCAATCAGTGCTTCGTCAAAAGAAATGTTTATATGCATTTCTTTTGACACGCCATATACTCGGGACAGACTCAAATCTACAGGAACTTCCTCGTAGATCGAGATGGCGGCATACTCCTGAAGTCCGCTGACATCGAATGACGGATCCGGAAGGACTATGACCTCCGGATGCTGAAACTCGCAGGATGCCAGCACCAGGCCCGATAAAAGTATTGCTGAAAATATCTTTTTCATTTTAATCTTCATTATTATTAGTTACACTTAAATCATTTTTAAGTCATTAACTATTAATAGTAAGGAGCCTGTACAAGTTCAGTATTGAGAGCAACCTCAGCAGCCTTGATAGGAGCGAGATAGTGCTCAACCCTGAAAACACGTGGCATTCCCTCGACCATTGTGAAGAACTCAGGATCCCTTGCGTGTTCTCCTGCTGAAACATTGAGACACCATACCGGAGTATTGAGGACTCCGTCTTCACCATGGGCGATGAGCCAGCGGCGTACATCAAAGTATCTGTGTCCCTCTATTGCAAGTTCGACACGTCTCTCATGCTGGATCATCTCTCTCATCTGCTCCTTGGTGTATGTACCGGTATAGCCCGGAATGCCAGCCCTCTCACGGATTGCATTGAGATATGGAAGAATCTCAGAGTGCGCTGATGAACCTTTGTACTCGTTCATTGCCTCACAATAGTTCAGATATATCTCAGCGAGACGGATCATAGGGAAAGGAATGTTGTTGAACACTGCTGTTCCTTCCTCATCGTCTGACTCTGCATCCATCGGGAAGTTCTTTCTTGGAGTAAGACCTGTTGTACAATGGTCTCCTGATGAATTCGAAATACCGGAATTTCCATAGTACCAGAACTCAACAACCTTCCATACATCAGGCTTTGCAGCAGTAGCGTATGAGATATACTGGTTAGGGAAATGGCATGAAGCATAGAAACGTGGCTCACGGTCTACGAACATCCAGAATGTATTTGCGATAGTACCGTTACCGTCTGAATCTGACCACTGCTTGTTTGCGAACCACTCCTCCAGAGGACGCGCCTCCGAGCCGTCTGCCATGAAGTAAGCATTAGCAAGATTAAGAGAAACTGTAGTACGTCCGTTCCATCCATAGAAACATGCAGGGATAGACTGCATCGCGAACCATGAAGTAGACTGTGGCTTAGCCCAGATCACTTCATCGTTCCATGTGGTGGTAATAGAGCGGTAATTATCAACGACCTCATCAAATGTAGGAGCCGCAGAATCCGGCTTCAGGAGGCTATATTTATTAAGATCGATGACAGCCTTTGCCGCATCTGCCGCATCCTTCCATTTCTCAGGATTGTAGGTCTGGTTGATGAGGACTGTACCGTCCGGGTTAGTCCAGTTTGCATATAAAGGATTTCCATTGAAGAGAGGCGAAGCTGCATAAAGCAGGATTCTTGACTTCATTGCAAGTGCTGCACCCTGGGTAGGATATCCCCATTCGTTCTCGACGCGGTCCACATACATATCCGGAAGTACTGCATCAATTTCATCTACCATCCACTGCACGCACTCGTCATAAGTCTTTCTACCATAGAATCCACTTGTAAAGGACTCGGTGATGATAGGAATAGGACCATATTCGCGAAGGAGCCAGAAATGATACATGACTCTCATGAATCTGGCCTCTGCCTTCATACGGTTGAGTTCCACAAGACCTATCTCGGTACACTTGTCCACATTCTCAAGGAAGATGTTGCAGTGACGGATGGCCTGATAATAGCGTTCAAAATAGTAGACATCAGTTGAGGTCACAGGATTCTCCGGGCTGACAGAGCCATTGAGAACATGAGGGATGTGCCAGTCAAGAGCATTGTTTGCATCATCCTGGCCGAACATGAAGTGATTGTAGTAAGCACTACCCCAAAGGTCTTGCGGGAAATAGTCATCAGAATAGATACGAGAGAACCATGCTCTGGTATCGTTTCTGGATGCAAAGACCTTATCCAAGGTGTTGAGTTGCTCCGGATCCTGATCAAGATACGAACAGCCAACCGCAGCGAATGTCAGAATCAGTAATGATAATATATTCTTTTTCATTGTCTATCCGTTTTAGAAAGTAAGGTTGACTCCAAGGAATACTGTAGCCTGGATAGGATACGAATCAGCAGATACTTCCGGATCCCAGAAGTTGCGCGCGAACTTGCTGAAAGTACAGAGGTTCTGTGCAGAAATATAGAAGCGGAGATTATCCATCTTCATCTTGTCCAGAGCCTTGCGCGGAAGGGTATAACCGAACTCAAGGTTCTTCAGACGGAGATAATTACTATTGCGGACCCACCATGTCGAACTTACATAGTTATTGACATTCTGTCCCATATAGAGACGAGGTGAGAAAGCATAAGGGTCCTGATTGTCCGGTGTCCATCTGTCGTTGAAGTTCTCAAGGATATTACCCATGTACTTAGGGTCACGCTCTGCCTGGAACGGCTGGAAATACCATCCTGATGAAAGATATGTACTTGCACCGAATGCTCCCTGGAAGAGGAATGAGAAATCAAATCCTTTATAAGCGAAAGATGCGCCAAATCCCAGCATGGACTCAGGGATAGAAGGACATGATGTCCATACGCGGTCATCCTCCGTAATACGTCCGTCATCGTTCACATCCTCATAGCGGATGTCTCCCGGGCGAAGTTGATCCTTAGTGAGCGAGAACTGACGATAGTAGTCTGGCAGAGCATCGATTTCCTCCTGTGAGAAGAGATGCTGTGCCTTATAGAGAAGACGCTCGCCATAGCGTACACCTGCTACATCCTGATAGTAGTTAGCATACGTCTTACCGTCATCAATATACTTGTTGCGGGCAAAAGTATAGTTTGCACGTGCTGTCACGACAAGACCGTTACCGAACACCTTGTTATACTCTGTAGTAACCTCGAAACCTCTGTTGTCCATGCTACCGGTATTTGCAAAAGCCGGCTTGTTGAGACCTGCGATCTCAGACACCTGAGGCTGGATGAAGATATTGTTACGATATTCGTAGAATCCCTCGAATGTTGTGGTCCAGGCATCCCAGAGACCTACCTCAAGACCTACATTATACTTGGAAGCCTTCTCCCATGTAAGATTCTGGGCAGCCAACTGATCCTCTGCAAGACCTCCCTGTCCGCCGGTACCCTGATTGAAGTTGATACCGAATCCGTTCGAACCTCCTGCATTTACAAGAGTAGAAAGATAAGCGAATCGTGTAGAACCGATCTGGTCAGATCCGACCTGTCCGTAAGATGCCCTGAGTTTCAACCATGTGAGGGTAGGGTTTTCCTTCAGGAAATTCTCCTGACTGATAACCCAGCCGGCAGCGAATGCAGGGAAGATACCCATACGCTGTCCTTTCGGGAAGTTCTCAGAACCGTTGTAACCGAGATTGGCCTCCAAGAGATACTTCTTGTCATATGCATATGTCGCTCTCGCTGCAATACCAAGAGAACGGTTCGGAAGCGAGTTGATATACGAATCTGCGATAATGGTCCTGCGGTCCTTCATATAATAAAGGATGAGACCGCTGACAGCATGCTTGTTGAAAGTCCTGTCATAGCCAAGGGATGCCTCGAAATACTGATTTCGGTTTCCCCAAGCCTCTGACTTGTAATTGAGGTATTCCTCCTGCTTGTTGGCATCAATGACCTTGTATTCAAGTTCACCGTCCTCATTGCGTCTCTCTGCCTGATAAAGGGTAAGTTCACGCTCACGGGTAGCACTGTTGTAGTTCTCCGCATCGTATGCATATCTGAGAACAGCCTTCAGCCCCTTGGTTATGAACGACAGATCCTGATCTATTGAGAGATTGGCGCGAAGTTCATTTGACGTAGTCTGTTTGAATCCACGCTGTGTCAACTGTACATAAGGATTGTAAAGACCGTCGCGTCCAGGAAAACTTCCGTCTTTGTATAATACAGGGAAGGCATTTGGAGCAACATTGTTAATCCACAGATAGATGTCGTTAGATCCCTTCGCCGGCTCCATGTTGTTTGCAATGGTAGCCTGAAGGCCTAAAGATACCACAGTGTACTTTCCGATGTTCGCATCGACATTAGAACGGAAATTGTAACGGGTATAGTTGACGTTACGTCCATACGAACCAAGAGCCGAAGGTACCCACGGATAATCACTGTTGTCGATCTCATACTGTCCCTCCTGGTTGTATACAGAAAGGGCGGTATAATACTTTACATTCTTACCACCACCAGAAATGTTTACCGAGAGTTTCTCGTTCATTGTGACATCCTTCATCAGGACATCCTGCCAATCAACATTCGGATAGAGTTCAAGGTCAGTACCGTCACGCATTGCGATGAGTTCTTCATTTGTATACTTCATAGCCTGAGAAGCGGACGGGTTGGCATCAATTGCCTCATTGAAGAGCAAAGACCTCTGGTATGAGTCAAGATACTTAGGACGCTGAGTCGCCCAAGAAAAACCGTGCTCATAGCGGGCATCAACCTTTGCCTTACCGTCAAAACCACGTTTGGTAGTGATGAGGATGACACCGTTTGCACCACGCACACCATACACAGCAGTTGCAGACGCATCTTTGAGGACCGAGAAGGACTCGATTTCAAGAGGGTCCACATTGTTCATAGGTCGCTCGATACCATCGACAAGGATGAGAGGATTCTGATCTCCCGTGAAGGTCGAGATACCGCGAATCCAGAAAGAAGCGTCGTCCTTTCCTGGTTCACCGGACCTCTGTACAGAAAGAATACCGGCAACACGTCCACCAATAGAGTTACTGAGGGATCGGACAGGCGCCTGGAGTTCCTTTGCCTTGACGGCTGTAATCGCACCGACCACAGATTCCTTCTTCTGCGTACCGAATCCGACAACAACAACCTCGTCCATCAGATTGGAATCCTCTTCGAGGACCACATTGATTTTCTGAGAATTCTGAACACGGATTGTTTGTGAAACAAAACCGATGAACGAAACCTCAAGTAATGAGTTTTTCTGAACGGCAATAGTAAAATTACCATCCAGATCTGTCATCACACCATGCGGAGTCTTAGTGTCAAGAACAACCACATTCGCACCGACCAGCGGCTCTCCTGTCGAATCAGTTACCGTACCGCTTATCGTCAGTTCTTGAGCAAACGACACGATACTCAACATCGACAGAGCGATGACAAGCAAAAATCTGCATTTGAATGCTTTCATTGCGATGTTGTTTAGAATTAATAATTTTGGGGTTAAAAAATCATTTACAAAGTTACCCCCCCCTAGAAACAGAGCACCACATTTGTCCTCACTTATGCAAAAATTGTCCAAACAGTCATTTTTTTCGCTGCACACAACTCGCACATGGACAAAATTCATATATTTGCACAAGAGACTATTTTTGTATGAAAACCACAATCATAACACTAATCCTTCTTCTGATGTCCTTGATACGTGCAGAAGCGGAGGGACACATGACATTCAGTCAGATCACCATCGAGAACGGCCTGAGTTCAAACATCGTTCAAAGCATCTACCAGGATACCGAAGGCCTCATGTGGTTCGGGACTAATGACGGACTGTCCATGTACGACACATACAAAGTGACAACCTGGAGGAACAACCCCAATGACCCTCACTCGATAGGAAACAACAGCATATACTGCATTTTCGAAGACGGCAAGAAAAGGATGTGGATCGGAACAGAAAGAGGACTCTACACCTATGATAAAAGCAGCGCCGCTTTCCACCACATATGTCCGGACTCCGAAATCGGTTCCATACATGTGCGTTCGGTAACTCAAGACGCGGCTGGTAACATATGGATATCATCACTCGGTGACGGGGTCTATCGTCTGAATCCGGAAAATGAAGATATAACCAACTGGAGAAAAGACCCGGAAAACAGAAGTGGTCTTACATCCGATTATTCTCCAAAAGTACTCGTTGATGCAATGGGGACTGTATGGTGTCTTACTTCCGGCAGCCATCTATACTGTTTCGATAGAGAAGAGGAGGTTTTCCGGCCTATCATAATCCGCGACAATAAAACAGGAATAACAGAAAGAAATGCGTTCTGCATGTGCCTTGACTGGGAAGGCAACTTATGGATAGGAGGATGGAACTGCGGAATATTCCACTACAACAAAGAAGACGGCACCTTCACCAATCACCTCACCATTCAAGGAGAACCTGTGCTGAAAGGCCGAATACACACCATTGTAGAGTCAGAACCGGGAAGACTCCTCTTAGGTTCAGACCAAGGTCTGACAGAATACAATTACAATACAGGAAAACTAATGACATATTCCTACGGGCTACCGGAACACGGAGGCTTGTCCGACGATTTCGTCCACGACATTTTTCTTGACAAGGAAAACGGCCTATGGATAGCCACATATTTTGGAGGAGTGAACTACATGAATCCGAACAGTTACAACTTTGCACTGAAAAAATGCGCGCAGAGAAATCAAAGAGGCAGGGTAATCAGCAAATTCCATGAAAACAACGAAGGGAAAATATGGATCGGAACAGATGACGGAGGACTTTTCATATACGATTCCCGGACAGGGACCAGCAAGTCCGTTGTCCTCGACCGCTCAAATCCCAACCTCAACATCCACGCTCTTCTCGAAGACGACAAATATCTTTGGGTGGGGACATATAGCAATGGAGTCTATCGTATGGATATCCACAGCGGACAGATAGACCATTACCCGAAGTTCAGTGATTCTGAAACCACCAACCAAAGCGTCTACTCGTTGTATAAGGATCCGACCGGACGCCTATGGCTTGGCTCCAAGACTGCCATATGGGCATGGACAGAAGAAAAGGGGTTCACCTGTATGAAGCACCTTGGATACCATAGTGACATAATATCCATCAAGGGAGACTCAAAAGGTGACATCTGGTTCGCATCCATAAGCAACGGTTTACTCAGATATGACCCGAAGACACAGGAACTCAATACTGTAGAAAGCACAGCAGGGCCATCCATACCCGACGAAATATTATCCATGGACACACATACCAACCAGATATATCTGGGTACAGCCGGGCGCGGTGTCATCAAATACGACATAGGCACAGGCAAGACATCCTCTCTACAGAACAATTCCTACAACATGCTGAACATGAGCATACTAAATATAATCCCTGACGAAAACGACATATGGCTCAGCACAAACGAAGGTCTTATCAGATATAATCTCTCCTCAGAAAAAGCCATGATGTTCGGAAAATCCGATGGATTGAGAACAGACATCTTCAACAACAACTCAGGCATCAAGACTTCTGACGGCCTCATATACCTGGGAACCAACGACGGCTTCAATGTCTTCGACCCCGAATCCATACAGATCAACTACACGGCTCCCGGCACGACATTTACTCAATGCTCTTTCCCTAACCTGAGGAACGGAGACCACATTGTCATCCACAAAGGTCATGACCCGTTCACAATAGGCTTCTCGGCATTAAGTTTCCGGTCCCCTCAAAGGAACCGCTACCGTTATATAATGGAAGGGGCGGAAACAGCATGGCAGGAGACCTCCTGGGAGAACAACACAGTAAGGTTCTCCAACCTCAAATGCGGAACCTACACATTCCGTGTATGTTCCTGCAACAACGACGGCATATGGGGAGATCCGATATCCGCAACATTCACCGTCAAGGCTTACTGGTGGAACAGCAGGATCGCAATTATCATATATATAATTATCGGCATTCTGCTTCTCAGCGGAATCGTCACGACTTTCATCACCTACACATTCCAGAAGAAGAAGGCACGTGCGCAGAAGATAAAGCATGTGAAGGAAAAGACAAGGATCGAGACCGAACTCCAGTTCTTCACCAATCTTGCACATGAGATCAGAACTCCTGTGATGCTGATCACTGCTCCTGCCAACGAGATTGCCAACATCAAGGGACTCCCGAAGAAGGTCCAGGACAACATTTCACTGATAAAGAAAAGTTCCGACAAGTTGAGCAGCCTTACCAATGAAATACTCAACTTCAGGAAGTGCAACTCCAACATGGAAACCGCGACCATGCCTATCATACAGGTGACAAAGCAGATTGTAGACGAGTTCATTCCTCTTACCACAGCAGAAGGAATCACCTTGAAATTCTCTGACAGCACAGACGGAACAGCCTTGGCAGAGATAGATGCAGGAGCATGGAACAAGATAATCAACAATCTGATCACCAACGCGATAAAATTCACAAAAGACCTCATAGAGGTACGTTCTGAAATACGTGAAGGAGTCCTCCATATCTCCGTATATGACAACGGTACGGGCATAGCGCCTGACGAACTCAAGAAGATATTCCAGGCTTTCTGGCACTATGACAAGGCAGCAAAGAGGCCTACTCCGGGATTCGGCCTCGGTCTGTCCATCACCAGCATGCTTGCACACAGGATGGGAATGAAACTCAGAGTGGCAAGCGAACTGGACAAATATACAGAATTCACCATATCGGTGCCTCTGAGCGAGTCCGTGGCGACTGAAGAGGACATCCAGGAATATCTGGCCCAGGAAAAAGAGAAGCAGAACGGGCACGAAGAAGAAGGACAGATAATCCCTGCTGACGATGCAAATATGCCGAAGGGCAAAAATTCGTTGACCCTCCTTCTCGTCGATGACGATGAAGACCTCATACTCTATCTCGCCAGCACTCTGTCGGACAAATACAGGATTCTCACAGCCTCAGACGGCGATGAGGCCCTGCAGATGCTCAAGTCAGGACAGATGGCCGACCTCATCATAAGCGACATCATGATGCCTAAGATGAACGGTACGGAACTTTGCGAGTCCCTCCGTAAAGACATCAATCTGAGCCACATACCGATCATCCTCCTTTCGTCCAACTCAGACATTGAGACCATGATGCTGGGTGCAGAGACAGGTGCAGACCTTTACATCGACAAGCCTGTGGACGTCACCTACCTGAAGAGTCAGATCCGCAATCTTCTGGAAAGAAGACGCGCCCTATGGGATTCATTCAGCAAAAGGCCGTTCCTGGCACTCCATACACTTGCCGACAACGAGAACGACGAAGACCTCATCAAGATGTTCAGCGACATTGTCTTGAAGAACCTGTCGAATCAGGACCTGTCGGTAAATGACATAGCCGACCAACTCCACATGAGCCGAAGCATCCTTTTCAAGAAGATAAAGGACCTCACAGGCATGACTCCGAACAACCTCATCAAGACGATGAGGCTCAGGAAGGCTGCGGAACTTCTTATCCAAGGCCAGCAGAAGATCTACGAAATCTGCTGGGAAGTGGGATTCAACACGCCAAGTTACTTCTCGAAGTGCTTCTATCAGTATTTCGGAATGAACCCGAACGAATTCGTTGCCAGAACCCTCCGCACGTCCAAGGACGAGAGCGAACATGATTAATTTGGCATTTAAAGGCAAAACCTTTATCTTTATAGGATAAATACGTATAACTTCTTAAAACATATTATGGAAAGAATCATCGAGTGCGTGCCTAACTTCAGCGAGGGCCGCAACATGGAAGTCATTGACTCGATCGTCAGTGCAATTGAGAAATCGGGCGGAGTGAAGATTCTTGACGTGGATCCCGGCGAAGCCACCAACCGCACCGTAGTCACCTTCGTAGGCAGTCCTGAGGCTGTCGTAGAGGCTGCATTCCAGGGCGTGAAGCGTGCCGGTGAACTGATCGACATGCGCAACCATCATGGTGCCCATCCCCGTTCAGGAGCCACAGACGTGCTTCCTCTCATCCCTATTTCAGGAGTCACACTCCAGGAATGCGCTGAACTGGCGAGGAGCGTGGCGAAGCGCATTTTTGATGAACTGGAAATCCCTTGCTACTGCTATGAGGCTGCCGCACAGAAGCCTGAGCGCAAGAATCTTGCAGTATGCCGCGCCGGTGAGTATGAGGCCCTTCCTGAGAAGATGGGCGATCCTGACCGCCAGCCGGACTTCGGACCGGGATGCTACACCGATCGTGCAGCACAGGCAGGCGCTACCAATGTAGGAGCACGCGACTTCCTTATCGCAGTCAACTACAACCTGAACACCACTTCGACCCGCCGTGCCAATGCCATCGCATTCGACGTACGCGAGAAAGGCCGTCCCAAGAGAGAGGGCAATCCTATCACTGGAAAGATCGTCAAGGACGAGAACGGCAAGACCGTGATGATTCCGGGCACTCTGAAGGGATGCAAGGCAATCGGCTGGTTCATAGACGAATACGGCATCGCACAGGTATCGATGAACATCACCGACATCAACACCACCCCGCTCCATATAGCATTTGACGAGGTCTGCCGCGCCGCACAGGCACGCGGGCTCCGTGTGACCGGAACGGAAATCGTAGGTCTGGTGCCGAAGCGTACTCTGATCGAGGCCGGAAGATATTTCCTTGAGAAGCAGCAGCGCTCTACCGGCATCTCGGAGGAAGAGATAATGAAGATCGCCGTGAAGTCCATGGGACTCGACGACCTCAAGCCTTTCAATCCTAAGGAGAAGGTGGTGGAGTTCCTCATCGAGGACGAAAAGGAGGCCGCAGCACGCGAGAGACTCGTACGCATGACCTGCAAGGGATTCGCCAATGAGACAGCATCGGAGTCCCCTGCCCCAGGCGGCGGTTCGATTTCTGCCTATATGGGCGCTCTCGGAGCGGCTCTCGGAACGATGGTGGCCAATCTTTCTTCCCACAAGGCCGGCTGGGATGCAAGATGGAAGGAGTTCTCAGACTGGGCCGACAAGGGTCAGTGCATTATGAACAGACTTCTTGCCCTTGTGGATGAGGACACTGCAGCGTTCGACAGGATCATGGCTGCGATAGGGATGCCGAAGGGATCAGAAGAGGAGAAGAAGGCCCGCGCCGAAGCCATGGAGGCAGCAACTCTTTATGCGACCGAAGTCCCTCTCAAGACCATGAAGACCGCATTTGAAGTGTTCGATATAGTACGTGCAATGGCGGAAGAGGGCAACCCCGCATCTGTATCTGACGCCGGCGTAGGCGCACTCGCGGCACGAAGCGCCGTACTGGGTGCGCAGTTGAACGTCCGCATCAACGCCGCTGGTCTCGCCGACCGTGAAGCGGCAGAGCGTCTTTGTGCTGAAGCCGCAGAAATCGCCGCCAAGGCCATTGCTGAAGAGACCGAAATCCTGGAGATTGTAAACGCCAAAATAGCGTAAAACCCCTTTTGCGGCACGCAGTTTCAACAAAACACTAATAATCAAGAATTTACATTTCGCACACAATGGGATTTAAAGAAGATATACTGGCAGGTATTCCGGCGATATTGCCGGAGCCGAAGCCATATGACCCGGCAATAAACCATGCTCCGAAACGCAAGGAGATCCTCAGCGCAGAAGAAAAAGTGCTGGCGATTAAGAACGCTCTCAGGTATTTCCCTGCAGAGCATCATGAAGTCCTTGCAAAGGAGTTCGCACAGGAACTGAAGGAGTACGGACGCATCTACATGTACCGTTTCCGTCCTGATTATGAGATGTATGCACGCCCGATAGACGAATATCCTGCAAAATCAAAGCAGGCTGCGGCCATCATGGCGATGATCCAGAACAACCTTGACTACCGCGTGGCCCAGCATCCTCACGAACTAATCACATACGGAGGCAACGGAGCCGTGTTCCAGAACTGGGCTCAGTACCGTCTCGTGATGCAGTATCTTGCGACGATGACAGACGAGCAGACGCTCGTGATGTATTCAGGCCACCCTCTGGGACTCTTCCCGAGCCATAAGGATGCTCCGCGCGTGATCGTAACCAACGGAATGGTCATCCCGAACTATTCGAAGCCTGACCATTGGGAGAAGTTCAACGCCCTCGGAGTGTCACAATACGGACAGATGACGGCAGGATCATATATGTACATCGGTCCTCAGGGCATCGTTCACGGAACGACCATCACCGTCATGAATGCGGCACGCAAGCAACTCAAGGCCAACGGAATACCTGCAACCGAGGAGAACATGAAGGGAATGCTCTTCGTGACGGCAGGACTCGGAGGAATGTCGGGCGCACAGCCTAAGGCTGGAGTCATCTCAGGCGTAGTTAGCGTATGCGCGGAGATCAATCCTCTTGCAGCCCGCAAGCGCCATGAGCAGGGATGGGTGGACGAGATCCATACCGACCTCGACGAACTCATCCCGCGCATCCGCAAGGCCGTAGAAGGCAAGGAGGTCGTATCTCTGGCATACGAGGGCAACGTCGTTGACCTTTGGGAAAGACTTGCAGACGAGAACATCCATGTAGACCTCGGTTCCGACCAGACCTCCCTCCACAACCCATGGGCGGGCGGTTATTATCCGGTAGGATATTCATATGAAGAATCGAAGACAATGATGGCGGAGGAGCCGGAGAGGTTCAAGGAGTGTGTGCAGGAGTCTCTGCGCAGGCATGCAGCCGCTGTCAACCGTCTGGCAGACAAGGGAATGTATTTCTTCGACTATGGCAACGCCTTCCTTCTTGAGGCATCCCGCGCCGGTGCTGATGTGCTCCGCGAGGACGGCCGTTTCAGATATCCTTCATATGTACAGGACATCATGGGTCCATTGTTCTTCGATTACGGATTCGGTCCTTTCCGCTGGGTCTGCATGTCCGAGGATCCTGAGGACCTCGCCAAATCAGATGCAATTGCCGCACAGGTCCTTCGCGACATCATGAAGGAGTCTCCGGAAGAGATCCAGGGCCAGATGATGGACAACATCAGGTGGATCGAGGAGGCCGGAAGAAACAACCTTGTCGTCGGTTCACAGGCACGTATCCTTTATGCCGACTGCGAGGGACGTACAAAGATTGCGCTGGCGTTCAACGAGGCCATCCGCAAGGGAGAGATCACAGCGCCTATCGTACTTGGACGTGACCATCATGACGTTTCCGGAACAGATTCGCCTTTCCGTGAGACATCGAACATCTATGACGGCTCGCAGTTCTGCGCCGACATGGCTGTACACAACGTCATCGGAGACGGTTTCCGCGGCGCCACATGGGTATCCATCCACAACGGCGGCGGCGTAGGCTGGGGCGAGGTGATGAACGGAGGGTTCGGAATGGTCATCGACGGCTCTGACGACTCGGCCCGCCATATCCGCGAAATGCTCCTATGGGACGTGAACAACGGTATCGCACGCCGCAGTTGGGCACGGAACGAGGGCGCCGTCTTCGCAATAAGACGCGAGATGGAACGCACTCCGGGACTGAAGGTCACCCTTCCTAATTTCGCAGATGAAGAAATGATAAAGAACATACTATGACACATACTATTTCCAATAAGCATCTGACTATAGAAAAAGTCAATGAGATCATACTCAAGGGCCAAAAAATCGAATTGAGCAGGGAGTCTGAAGAGGCCGTGCTCAAATGCCGCAGATTCCTCGACAGCAAGATGGAGGACATCGGACGTCCGGTATACGGAGTGACTACCGGATTCGGCTCGCTCTGCAACATCACCATTCCTGCAGAAGACCTGTCGCAACTCCAGCACAACCTCGTGATGTCACATGCCTGCGGAACCGGCGAGACAGTACGTCCGGAGATCGTGAAACTGATGCTCCTTCTCAAGGTCCAGTCTCTTTCTTACGGATATTCCGGAGTGCAGTTGGAGACAGTGCAGCGCCTCATCGACATGTTCAACAACGACATACTTCCTGTCGTGTACCAGCAGGGCTCTCTAGGCGCTTCGGGCGACCTTGCGCCATTGGCCCATATGTGCCTGCCTATCATAGGAATGGGAGAAGTCGTATACAAGGGAGAAGTGCGTCAGGCGGCAGAACTCTGGAAGGAACTCGGATGGGAGCCTATCCGTCTGAAATCAAAGGAAGGTCTTGCACTTCTTAACGGAACACAGTTCATGAGCGCGCATGCAGTATGGTCACTGATCCAGGCAGAAAGGCTTTCAGACTGGGCAGACAAGATCGGCGCCATGTCACTCGAGGCATATGACGGACGCATCGAGCCGTTCTATCCTCAAGTGCATGAAGTGCGTGCGCACAAGGGACAGATCGAGACTGCAGCAAGATTCCGCGAACTTCTTGAAGGCAGCGAGATCATCAAGCAGAAGAAGGTGCATGTACAGGATCCATATTCATTCAGGTGCATCCCTCAGGTGCATGGTGCGTCAAAGGACACCATCAGATATGTCAAGTCCGTTATAGAGATCGAAATAAACAGTGCCACAGACAATCCTACAGTCTTCCCTGACGAAGACCTCATCATTTCTGCAGGCAACTTCCACGGACAGCCTATCGCCATTCCTATGGACATGCTCACTCTCGCTCTTTCCGAACTTGCGAACATTTCAGAGAGACGTATATACAAACTGATTTCAGGACAGAGAGGCCTTCCTAACTTCCTGGTGGCCAAGCCTGGTCTGAACAGTGGTTTCATGATCCCTCAGTACACTGCCGCATCCATCGTGAGCCAGAGCAAGGGTCTCTGCATGCCGGCATCAGCAGATTCCATCCCGTCATCGCAGGGTCAGGAGGACCATGTGAGCATGGGTGCAAATGCCGCGACCAAACTGGTGCGCGTGGTGGAGAACACAGAGCGTGTGCTCGCCATCGAACTGTTCAACGCCGCACAGGCATTCGAATTCCGCAGACCTCTGAGGTCGTCATGGGAAATCGAGAAGATCTTCGCAAAATACCGCAAGGTCGTTCCGTTCATCGACGACGACAGGTACATGCATCCTCTCATCGAAAAATCAGTGGAATTCATCAGATAATTTCATTATCGGTGGACTGATATCCCAACTAGAATCAAAAAAACCTCCTGTTTTTTGATTCCAAATGAAAAAAATCAAAGAAAACCACTTTTTTCACACAAAACAGACATCAGAATCAAAAAATCGGACGATTTTTTGATTGAATGTCACCAACCATTTTTGATCAAGCACTATAAAAGGAAGCATCTGTATTCCAGTGACCCCCTCCCACTTCGTGGGCCCCTCCCCCTACGCGGGGGTGCGAAAATGTCACTTCCATACAAATGCTTCCTTTTATTATTGGCAATAAACTGTACTTGGAGGCAAATGAAGACAATCGTGGGTACATGAATTTCGGTTTTCATGTACCCACACTTCATATTTAGATGCAAATCCTGTACTTTGAAGTACCGTCGGTGCAAGTTTCCTGTATTTCATGTACCGACGCTTCGCGGAAAGCTAGAATGAAAGACCTACCTTTAATTGAACACCCATATTGTTTACGCCAAGGGCCATATAAACATTGAACTTTTCGCTTACATGAGCATCTACGCCAATGGAGAAATCTCCATAAAAACCATAATAATAATCATCATCAGAAAAATCATAATCATAATAATTATGACAAACACATCCTCCTAACGATAACGATACATATGGTCTCCATATCCTTTTGGTAAAATAAGTTCTGACTTGGGCATATACAGGAAGATTAAAATCTTCGAATCCATCTTCTATTTCTGGATTATATTCGATTCCACCGCCTACAAATAACCAGTCATTGAATCTATATCCACCCACATACGAAATCCCTATGAAAGGGCCTGACTCAAATGAGGCTCCAAGATTTATTCCCGCCATCTGCTGAAAACCGACTCTGGCATTGTAGGTCTTGTAATCTTTCTCAACCGTTGTCTCGGTTACGCGCTTGACACTCACGCTAACATTGTTAGAACGCGGAATACCTCTTTGGGCAAATGAGATGGCAGGAATCAGTGCCGCCATCAATATAAATAACAGCTTTTTCATTTTTTAACTTTTTTTTCTTCTGTTATCTGTACCTGTTCCTCCGGTGTTCCAAGGGCCTCCCCATATGAGTCAAAAACAACGGTCATACCTCTCTGCACCAGATTCATGTCATCCATTGTAGCATTTCTGAAATTGACATATTTCGCCGGGTAGCCGGTAATCGTTATTTCAAGACGACCTTTGTCATTGGTGATGACATCAACCATCGCACCGATTATCATATCAGCATTATGTGCTCGTGCCGCATGACAGAGGGCAACAGCCTTGAAGCTAGGGACCAGTTCGATCAGGTCATCAGTCACTTCATAATCCTTGAACGCCTCGGTTTCAGTGTAGGAAATCTGACCGCCTGTAACTGACAGATCCGCGATAAGAGGTGTCGTCATAATACTTTGTGTAGGTTCAAGGTATCTGGATGAAGACTCCATGTAATCGACCTTTACAACCTCCGACTTCTGTGCATGCATCGTAACCATGGATACCAGAAGAATAACCATAACGGCAAATAGTTTTCTTGTCATACTATAAGTTGAAATGCTTACGCCGCAAGACTCGCAGATTCGGCAGTTATACCTAAAAAAAAGACGTGGGAGTCTGTACCCTGCTCATCCTGAACTCGGGCCTTCGCATTGCCCATCAACAAGGATAAGCAACAGAAGGCCCACGTCAGATGAATATACAATACTCCCATGTAAGACAACATGGTGCATGGATATACACCAAAGTGGACGTTTACGTTGCCATATCTGCTTGTTGATATCAAAGTTGCGAAGTTTGAGTTCAGCAGATAAACGTCAAGTAACGTCTTTATCAATATGTAATTACCCGATCCGACACATATAGCGGTCAAGCATATGCAAATATAGAAATTATTTCTTAAGAGTCATATGTGATAAAAAGATATTGTATCTTTGTTTTCCGAACTTAATTGGTGAAAGGAGCATAAGAACATCAAGAAGCAGGATAATGAAGACAACTGAGATCACCGAAACAAGCATCAACGCTCTCTTTGAGAAGATTGCTTCTGTAATTGAGGAAGCAAGAATAAGAGCATCGACAGCAATCAATCTTTCCGAGGTTTACGCAAAGTTCAGCGTCGGCAGATATATTGTGGAAGATGAGCAGGAAGGGAACTATAAAGCAGCATATGGTAAGCAGGTACTGAAGCGACTTTCCGAAAAACTGTCGGAGAAATATGGAAAGGGATGGTCAGTCGAAACTTTGACATTAACCAGAAAGTTCTATCAAACCTATTCGAATTCCGTAAACAGCGTTTACGAAATTCAACCGTCCACCTATGAGCCTCACCGATTCGTTCTCTCCTGGTCTCATTACCTTGTTCTCATGCGCATCAAAGATGCCAATGCCCGCAGTTTCTATGAGATCGAATGTGCAAAACAGAACTGGAATGTACGTTGGCTGCAGCGGCAGGTGAACAGCAGTCTCTACGAACGTCTTGCACTCAGCAAGGACAAAGGTGAAGTCATGCGCCTGTCAACAGAAGGCCAGGTGATTGAGAAACCGGCAGACATCATCAAGAATCCGATTACTCTTGAATTCCTCGGTCTCAAACCAGAGGCAGCATATTCAGAAAGCAGATTGGAAGGAAAGATTATCAGCAAGATGCAGGTGATACGTAAAACGTATAATTAAGAAATCGTATAATGAAGAAAATAATCTACAATATAGGTACGCTGGCGGGAATCCTGCCCTCTGACGTCAGACGTCTGGAAGGGTCGCAGATGAATCAGGTGAAGTGCATTGAGAATGCATATCTCGTGATCGAAGACGGGATCATCTCGGAGTTCGGTGAAATGGAAGTCAGCGGCATTATGGGATTCCAAAACCGTGCTACCCCCCTGGCCGCAGGGGGAGGGGCCCACGAAGTGGGAGGGGTCGTTTTGGAATCCCATAATGCCGCTGACGTGGAGTTCATAGATGCGAAGGGAGGCTTTGTGATGCCTGCCTTCTGCGACAGTCACACCCATATCGTCTATGCCGGATGCAGGGACGGAGAATTCCGCGACAAGATCGCCGGTCTCAGTTACGAAGAGATTGCGGCCCGCGGCGGCGGTATCCTCAACAGTGCCGACCTTCTGCACGAAACTTCAGAGGACGAACTCTATCGTCAGTCCATGGAGAGAGTGAATGAGATCATGGCCATGGGTACAGGAGCGGTCGAGATCAAGAGCGGATACGGACTGACAGTCGAAGATGAACTGAAGATGCTCCGCGTCATAAGACGCATAAAGGAGACATCTCCTGTCACCGTCAAGGCCAACTTCCTGGGTGCTCACGCTGTAGGACGTGCATACAGAGGCCGACAGAGCGAATATGTGGACCTTATCTGTAACGAGATGCTCCCGAGAGTGGCGGAAGAGGAACTTGCAGACTTCGTGGATGTATTCTGCGACACAGGATTCTTCACGGTGGAAGAAACAGACCGGATACTGACCGAGGCTGCAAAATATGGCATCACCCCTAAGATTCACGCCAATGAACTTGAAGTATCGGGTGGAGTACAGGTCGGCGTAAAGCACAACGCGCTTTCAGTCGACCACCTTGAAAAGACCACCGATGCTGAAATCGAGGCACTGCGCGGAAGCGTGACCATGCCGACCATGCTGCCCGGCTGCTCATTCTTCCTCGGGCTCCCATACGGCAGGGCAAAGGACTACATCGAGGCTGGCCTGCCGGTAGCCCTCGCATCTGATTACAACCCGGGATCGAGCCCGAGCGGAAACATGAGGTTCGTGATGGCTCTGGGATGTATCAGGATGCGTCTGACTCCGGAGCAGTCTTTCAACGCCTGCACAATCAACTCGGCATATGCCATGGGCGTGAGCGACATCCTGGGATCGGTCACAGTCGGCAAGAAGGCCAACCTGATCATCACCAGACCGGTTCCGTCTCTCGCCTTCATCCCATACAGCCACCAGACCCCTGTCATCGAACAGGTGCTTCTGAACGGACAGCGCGTCATTTAACGCAGATTGAACAGGCCGTGACAGAAAATGGCACTGCACTTGCAATGAAGGGCTCCAACGAACTTTTAAAGCAAATAGTCATGATTTCAAGTAAATTGCAGAAGGTGGTCAATGACCAGATCACTGCCGAATTATGGTCTTCACAACTTTATCTCCAGATGTCTTATTTCCTTAAGGCTCAGGGCTGGGACGGATTTGCCCATTGGCTCAGATGCCATTCGGACGAAGAAAGAGAACATGCGACCAGGATGGCAGACTTCCTGACCGACAGAGGCGGCAAGGTAAAACTTCAGATGATCAATCTTGTGCCGGAAGGATGGGGTTCGGTGACAGAAGTGTTCGAGCACTCACTCAGTCAGGAGAAGATGGTATCGAAGATGATTGACAAGATAGTGCTTCACGCCATCGAGGAACAGGACTTCGCGACGGAGAACTTCTTCAGGACCTTCGTAGACGAGCAGGTGGAAGAGGAAGCCTTGTTCGGCGGGGTTGTGGACAGGCTCAAGGCTGCAGGAGAGAATGCTCTGCCATTCATGAATGCGCAGATGGGACGAAGAAAGGAATAGTTACACAGTACGCCATACCGACCGGTATGGCGTACTGTAGATATCACTACTCTGCAATGACTGCAGTCGTGTCTGTAACGGCAAGAGAATCGGAAGCACACTCGACGACAACTTCCTCTACAGCCTCAGGCTTGTTGTAACGAGGGAGCGGTGATTTCAGACCAGCCCATGAAAGAAGGTTGAAAAGCCAGAGTCCGCCTGCAACCACCACAAGGGCGGCGAGAGAGATGCACCATGCCTTCCATGGAGCAAGACCTTTCTTTGCATATGGATCCTTTAGTTTCAACTTAGGGAACTTGGCAATGTCTGTGAGCGTCTCACCGAACGGTATGCTGATCTTCGACGCGGCATTGACGGCCCATCCGTTGGCATTAAGAAGAGGAGCAATGTTTCGACGGCGGAGTTTGAGCCATGCCAGCACCATCGCAGGGCCTGAAATGATGAGCATGATGGCAACGAAGACAATGATGATCTTCCACCAAGGCATATTCAGAAGCCCCCCGAATATGTTGGTAAGGGCCGTTCCGATCATGCCCAATGCCATTCCCAAGGCAGCAAAGATACCGGCGAATTTACCGATGTCGAAAGGCTGTGCAGGAGCCTTCGGATCTGCAGTGGCCGCCGCAGCAGGTGCTGCATTTATCTTTGCGGTAGCATCAGCCATCATCTTTGCATCCTTGTCGGCCGCATTCTTGGTGATCAGGTTCTCCACCACTTTCGCCATCCTGCGATATGGAGACCAGAATGACTGTGCTATGCTTATAGGGTTGTCTACGATCTTGGTGATCACCGCATCCCATTCCTCGCCGGCATTGTCATAATAAAGTGCGTTCTTGCCGACGATGAGGTCACCTATGTCACCCACAGTGACTGCAGCAACGATAGAGAGTTTGCCAGGTTTTGTCTTTGTGGTGCAGTCGCAGTACACGAGGAACATTCCGCTTGTCGCGGCAGAAGCGTTATGCTTGGCCATATCAGCAACCGGCATACAGAATCTGCACTCCCTCTGGTCGATGATGAGTTTTCCTGACTGGAAGATGGCGCAGACCTTCCTGTCCTTGTCATAGAAGTCATGAAGGGTCACGAAGTTGCGGAGAAGGCGGTAGAAGTCGCGAAGGACATGAAGAAACTTGTCCACCATCTCTATGTTTGCAGCATCCTCTGAAAGTGCAGCATCCTGAGCCACGAGGTCCAGGAGATATGCCTTCTTGTCCTGCGCGAGAAGATTCTTTACAGTATCGAGTCCTAATGCCTCGACTGCAGCACCGGCCTTGGCACCCTTCCATGCGGTATATGCAGCAGATTTTGCCCCCACAGCAGTCCAATCCTCTTCGGTCAGGACCTTGAGGTCAGCGAAAGCGACAGACCTTACGAGTTCAAACTGTGCAGCCCATGCAGGATTGACCGGTGCGGTAAGGTCGATCTCGGCCTTTCCTGTGAGGCGTGCAAGAGGATATGATGATATCTCGTCTGTCTTGGAAGTAAGGTTCTCGGCACTGATGGCCTGGATCTGAGCAGTCTGCACATCGAGTGCTCCCGAACTGTCCGGAGAGAATGCTGCGAGTCTTGAACGCATGAAGAAATCCTTGACCTTGGCATCAAGGGCGTTGTAAGCAGAGATCACCGCATCGGTCTGGTCTCCGAAAGGAGCCTCGACTGCCGAAGCCTGCCATGCAGCATAGTCTGCAAGGGTCTTGTAGAAGGTCTCTATAAGTTCAGCATTCAGTCCCATGGCACCGCTTCTGTCCGCCACGCCACCGAAGGCAGCGAGAGCAGCAGCAACTGCGCCCTTACCTTCCGCATCATCTGCCGAAGCCTCGGTGATGACTCCGTCACCATTGAAACGTGTCTTCGCAAAGATAGCCGCGATGTCAGCGGTCTCGGCAAGGGAAATGACCGTACCCTCCTTTCCGAGGTTGGTCAGGATCTGCTTAGCGGAATTGTAGAGTTTGCGGCCTGCCTCATTATCAGGATTCAGGTCATTGATGTCCAGAGAATCCTTGCCTGCGAGAAGAAGGTCCGCATTCTTCAATGCACCTGTCATCCATTGGGATGTCGCGACGACGTCATTCACCCTGATCTTTCCGTCAGAATCGGTGTCCATATATGAGAGACTCTTCTCACTGATTTCAAGTCCCTTCACCGGACATGAAAGGACAGTCCACATCTTCGGATCGAGTTCATGAAGGTGAGCGATGTCTTCGCCTGATGTAATCCTTACACGTGTGGAGCCTCCGATGCTCTCGAACTCCCACTTGTACTTTCGGTCTTTGTTGATGATTGCCATATATCTGATAATTGATTGAATTCTAAAATCTTTCAAAAATACGCATTTTTCTGATAACCTGTAACGTTATTTTAGAAAATTAGAATGGCTGTGTAGCATAAACCGCTATCAGACAACAAGATAACTCATCGTCCTGCAGGACCGGGCCGGCAGGACACCTACAACAAATCACTATGAATCAGGCAATTACAGATCACGCAGATCAGATTTCGTTGATAGAGAGGATACCGTTGCGGGTCATCGTGATGCGGAAATGATGATATTCGGTCTCCCCGTCATGCTGAAGTTGGAAAATTATATTGACATAGTAAAGTTTCTCCACACGGACCGATGTTATGTTGCCTTCTTCATCCAGGGTGTCGACCGGAACACTAGGATTGTCCATCTTGTGGGTGAAGCGGGTCATGTGCAGACGCATGATTTCGTTGATGCCCCGCATCGGATAGTCGTCGTTAGCGGCCAGCGCTACATCGTCGATGGTCAGATGCTTACGGTAAAGCATGACCTTCTCGTCAAAGATCCGTGACTCGTCCTCGACAGAAGACGCTCTCCCGCGCAACTTGAGCACCTCTGATGGAGTCTTGTCGATGGAAATGAAGTCAAAGCCTTCCTTTATGACCCCCACACGGTTCTTTCCGATGGTGATGGTGGCTTTCTTGTCATAGTATTTGTTGCCCAGTTTATGGGCGAAGTAATATCGCAGAAGGTCCTTGATGCGGTCCTTGAGCATGTAACTTACCACAAGGACAATGAACAGGGGCCAGGTGATGTTTCCGTATTTCACCTGAGTATACCATGCCACCGCAGTGGCGAAGATCATCGCCGCACCTGCCGCTATGCTGTAGTATATCTGCTCGACCGCAACTCCGTCCTTCTTCTTGTCGAGGTGGATATACAGTTCGCTCTCGATGAACTTCTTCAGCATTCCGTGATGATAGACGAGGCTCCGGTTGTGGGCTGCATCATTGTCAAGCATTCCGTAGGCATTCTCTGTCTTGTACCTTCTCTCATCGAGAATCAGGTTCATGAACTCCTTCCGGATATCGGTGTAGACTCCGCTGTTGAGAGACCTGTCTATGGAGCGTATGATACGTATTGTCCTCATTTCCACCACATGGCTCATGAACTCGTCGCAAAGACGGAAATAACTGCGGACATTGTCGGAGACAGTCGGGACATCTATGATCTGATACAGAGCCCTGAACTTCCTCAACACTTCCTTGGTGCTTCCGACATAGTCCTCGACAAGATAGGTGGCTGATTCAAGAGATCTGGCATTCTGAAGGTGGGCCGCCTGGTCACGCAATGCGCTCTTGAATATGGCGCCGAACATCTTCAGATGGTATTGATAAGAATCCAGGTCCGGATGCTCGGGGCTGGAGACGATCCGCTCCAGAGCCCTACGCAAGGAGGTCAAAGGCAAAGATGAGTCCTGTGCGATATCCCGCATCAGATAGACAGGAGTTATGAGACGGACATTGGACTTTATATCGCGGTAGAACTGCTTCTTGCCGTAGTTCTCCGGATTGATGTCCAGACTGTTGGGCACAAAGACCCATGCGTTGACCGAGAAGTCATCGCGTATTCCGTCTTCCTTGCAGTCGAATCCGAACTTGAATTCGACGGAAAAACTGTCGTGTTTCTTTGCCTTTATCGATATCATATTCTATGACATTAGAACAGTCCTGGTGTATAACCAAGCCAATGGAGGACGGTCTGCCCCCAGATGAGTATCATAATCCATGCTATGAGCATCATTGTGATACCGAACTTGAAGGTGTCGCTCCAACTGTAATGGTTGGTGGTATACAGCAGCGCTGCAGGCTTGCTGTTGAACGGCAGCACGTAGACATGTTCGATCAGAAGGGACACAGGGAACGAGAGGCTGAGCGGCGGGAAGCCGAACTGCTGCTCCACTCCTATGGCGATAGGCACGAAGACAAGGGTCCTCATGTTCTTGGACTGGAAGATAAGGGCACTGAAAAGCATGAGTCCGGTCAGGAGAAGGTAAAGAACGAAGAAAGGAGTCTGGGATGTGATGCCCAGCGCGTCCATTCCTGCACCTACCATCATCGCTGGCAGGTCTGTGGCATTGAGGCCGGATCCGATCACATACGCTCCTGCCGAGAAGATCATCAGGTGCCATGGGATATCTACATCATTCCACTTGACTACACCGATTCCCGGCATCAGAGCAATGATGGCACCGATAAGTACCACGACTTCCGCAGAGATGCCATGCAGGCTCTCGGTAACCCACATCACGAGTACTCCGACGAATATGGCGATGGACTTGTACTCTTCCATCTTCATGGATCCCATGGATTCAAGTTCATGACGCAGGCGCTCCATTCCACCCTGGATCTGAGGCTGACGCTCTTCCGGTTTCAAAGGGAATATGACCTTCACGCCGATGAACCATCCGATAAGAAGAAGTATCATCGCAAGAGGGAATGCCGCAACAAGCCAGTCAGCATATATCACCGAAACTGAACTGTATGCTCCCATAAGGAGTGACACGGCAAGAAGATTCGCACCAGAGCCCGTCATGAAGGCGCTGGCACCGACATTTATCTGAAAAAGATTCTGGAGGACAAGGTTTCGGCCGAAATTGTTCCTGTTGCCCTGACTTGCTCCGAATATTGCTGCTACGACCATGAATATCGGCAGAAGTATAGTCGCCTTGACGGTAGTAGCGGAAATGAACATCGACAGAACGACATTGATCACCAGAAAACTGAAGAATATGCCGGTAGCACTCTTTCCGAACTTCAGCACGAACCAAAGGGCGAACCTCTTTGCCACGCGGGTCTTGACGAGCATGCTGGCAAGGACAAAAGAGAGGATGTTCAGCCACATCACAGGGTGTCCCAGTTGGGCGAAAGCCTCTTTCTGGGTAGTCACTCCGCAAAGCACCACGGACAGGATCACCATCAGGGAAGTGAGGTAACTCTGTACGGCCTCCGTGATCCAAAGCACAATGGAAGCACAGAAGATTGCAAGCATCGCATAGCAGGCCCTGATGAAGGCGGCCTCCCCTATCACGTCCAACCTTGCCTGAGCCTTGCTCGAAAGGCCGGAGAAATCGAGATTGTCGAAGAGAGGGATGTCGATCACCCAGTATATGAGGACGAAAACAATGGCTGCAATCGGTCCTCCAAGGCGCGCCATCCATTTCTCAAAGCCGGACTTCTCCATCTTAGGGAGTTTCTCGACCTTGTAGTTGTTCATGTCCAGCGGGTCAAAGACCTGCTCCTGTTCAAGTTCGGTTGTCTTATCGGTCATAGTTGATGTCTTTAATTTTAAAGACCCTCCGCATCCAGGCATGGCCTGAAATTCAACCTAAGATGCCACATCCGAAGATGCGGAGGATCCCAAAACGATTTATTTAGCCCAATTCTTATAAGGGTTCTTCATAAGCATGGAGTTGTAGTACTTCACATCTCCTGTCACTTCCTCACCGAGCCACTCAGGCTTTGCGAAAGCCTCGTCCTCAGAAGAAAGTTCCACCTCTGCCACTGTAAGACCTTCGTTGTCACCGTAGAACTCGTCCACCTCGTAGGTGTGCTCTCCGGCCTCAACGAGATAACGTGTCTTGTCGATCACGCCTGGCTCACAGATCTTGAGGAGTTCCTGAACTTCTGCCACAGGTATCTCCTTCTCCCACTCGAAACGGCTTGCACCGCTCTCAGAACCGATTCCCTTGATGGTGATGAATCCCTTCTCGCCCTTTACGCGGACACGTACAGTGCGTTCAGGAACTGAACTGAGATAACCCTGAGTGATGCGGGTCGCCTTCTTTGCAAACGGCTTGAAGTCGCCTGCAACCAAGAATTTTCTTTCGATTTCCTGTGCCATGATATTATTC
>JAFURF010000020.1 GCA_017471965.1 Bacteroidales bacterium | reverse complement strand
TGTCGAACTTCAAGGAAGGGCAGGCACAGTAAGAATCAGCCCGGCAATAGGGTCAATAGCAGCGAACTTCAGTCTTATGACGGAGTCTCCGGTCATCTCTGTGGAAGGTAAGAAGTTAGTCGAGACCACGTGGCATAATGTTATGGCAGTGGAAGGAGGGGAAGTGTGCCTTGAAGGGATTACAAGAGGGTCCCTCGTTCACCTGACAGGAAGACTGCGAACAGTCAAGTATACCGCATCGGACGGTACGGAGCGGACATTCACGGAAGTCGTCGCTGATTCACTCAGGGTGTTGGAAATGTAAAACCGGGCGGGTCATCCCGCCCATAATTTCATAAGTCATGAAAAAAGGAGACAAGATCAGAATCATCCGAATGGATGACAATAACGGAACCGACATCCAGGCTAGGAAGATGGACGGCAGGGTAGTGACGGTGAAGTTCATAGATGACAAGGGGCAGATCCACCTCGAGGAGTCGGGACTTGCGCTGATACCCGATTTGGATAAGTATGAATTGCTCGAATGAGATGGTAATAAATTACCAAATAAAGAAATATTTGCATTTAACTTGTAATATATTTACCTTTGAACAAAATTGAAGAGATTATGGATTATACAGAATTGTCTGAGACCGACATCATCTGTATCCTCGGCGAGCGATTCAAGGATTACAGGATGAACATGAGGCTGACTCAGAAGGAACTTTCTGAGAAGACCGGCATATCTCATAAGACGATCAGTTCGTTCGAGTCAGGGAAAGGCAGGAACATAACCATGCAGAACTTCCTGATTCTGCTGAGGGCTGTCGGCATGTTGCGGAACATTGATGAACTGCTTCCGGAGCTACCGGTGTCGCCATATTTTGCGGAAAGCCAGATGAAGCGTCAGACGAGAATCAGACATGGTAAGGAGGACAGGATATGAAGAATACTGTGATTACGGTAAGGCTATGGGGCGAGGAAGTCGGAAGACTCTTGTGGGACGAGCGCAAGGGGAACTCTATTTTTGCTTATAGCCCGGAATTCGTGAAGCGCAATCTGAATATAGCTCCGCTCATTCATCCAGTGGATGACCCTGCTGCACTGCTGCCTTTCTGGGGCAGTAAGGAGCGTCTGTATCAATCGCTGCCCCCATTCATAGCGGATTCGTTGCCGGACAACTGGGGAAACAAGGTGTTTGAACAGTGGGCGAATGAGAACAAGATAAGAAGACATAACCTTACACCTCTTGAAAAGCTTGCCTACATTGGCAAGCGTGGCATGGGAGCCCTTGAGTTCGAACCGGAGTTCGACCGCGAGGATGCAAAGGAGGACCTTCAGCTGAAGGAACTGGCTTCTCTGGCTGAGAAGATATTCAGACAGAGGGAGGATGATGCTGTGCTTCATGACGAGAACCTGACGCTTCAGTCACTGTTCAGGATCGGCACCTCGGCAGGAGGCCGTCAGGCGAAGGCCATCATAGCCATCAATGAGCAGGGGACAGAGATCCGTTCGGGACAGGTCATCCATGAGGATGGGTTCAGGTATTATATCCTCAAGTTCGATATGGACTTCGACTATGGCCATCCGGCGACCCGTCTGGAGATGGTGTATTACGAAATGGCATGTGCAGCAGGCCTGAAGATGATGCCGTCAAGATTGCTGCCGGTCGAAGGCCGCAGGCACTTCCTTACGGAGAGGTATGACAGGAAGGATGGACAGAAACTGCACAAGCAGAGCCTGGCAGCCATCAACCCGTATGCTGAAAGCTATGAAGACCTCTTCAAGACAGCAAGAAGGCTCGGAGTCGACCGTTCGGAAATAATACAGCTGTACAGGCAGATGGTGTTCAATTTCCTGGCAGGCAATACGGATGACCATACCAAGAACTTCGAGTTCCTGATGGGAAAGGATGGAGTCTGGCATCTTGCACCGGCATTCGACATCACCTTTACCCAGTGCAGCCCTCATGAGAGGTCGACTCACTGCCTTACGGTCAAGGGCAAGGCAGACAACGTGACGGCTGATGAACTGATCGAATTCGGCCACGATGAGGGGATACCTTCTCCGTCGAAGATAGTGTCTCATGTTGCCGGTGCGGTGACAAGGTTCAGAAGTCTCTGTACCGAACACGGCATATTCGGCTTCTGGGTTGATTTCATCGAGGAGGAGCTCTGCCGTCTTGCTCCGGAGGAATGCAAGGAGGCTTTAAGCGGATGGAAGCAAAGTCATGTCGCGGAATATGTCCAGGACACTCTTACGGTCAGGAATCTGCGTGTCGAGCCGACGGAGAAAGGTAACGTTCACCTTTATGCGGAGATCGGCGGTGATGAAGTGAAGTATGTCTTCAGGAAGGGGACTGAGCATGCAGAAAGGATCCTGTCCTCAGATGCAGGATGCCTGACAGAAGAGTACCTGAAGGAGCTTGCAAAAGAGTTTCTGCTGCCGAAGGTGCTGAGATAATAGATTACGGATATGGAAAAGGGCTGTCGTATGGCAGCCCTTTCTGGTGTCCGGAACTTTAAGACGAAAGCGGTTGCCCGGCCGCCTACCTTTTCATCCTTTCATAGACTGGGGTCAGGTCAACCCCGAACTCCTTCACCCGTTCCAGTTTCTTCTTTACTGCAAAGTCGTAGATCTTACGGGCTATTGACTCGTCATCGCAAGGCAGGGAACCCTTCTCCTCCAGATACAGGAACCTCCATGTCCCAGGAGTCTCCAGGATGCTTCTTTCCATATCCCACAGGTTGTACCTGAGGATCTGTATTGCCCGCTCATCTTCAGTCAATGCATTGACATCATGAGGATTGTCGATCTCCCCACGATAAATCAGACATAGGTCCTTGAGGCAGTCCTCTATGCCTCGGTATGGTGTAGGCTTAGGATGCGTCATGGCTATTCTCCCCAATTGGAATTCCCGCCACACATCGTGCCGATTACATTCAGGCACAGTACAAGAAAGATTATTATTCCCATGGTTCAAACAGTTAATTACCTAATACCTGCAACATAAATCGGCACTAATGCTTAAGGCAGAACACCGATACACACTTTGATTGTGTGCGGCAAAGATAGGCGTAGCTTGTGCTGAACCGTAGCACATAGTGTAAAATTATGCCCCGCGTTTATATAAATATATTTTTATATAAAATAGGTTGTGAGGTCTCTGAAATGAGAATATATATAAATATGTGAGGGCGGAACTATGCTCCGCCTATAGAATTTAATCGTTTTTCACCCTTTTGAATACGGCAGTAAGGCAGGTGAATTGTCCCTTGGTGTCTCCATATGTGAAACCGGACATGGAGTCCTCTACGGAGCCCGTCACGTCAAGTGCGGTAGGCCCGAACGAGACCAGGTCCCATCCTTCCTTGCCGAGTTTGTTCCATTCCTTTTCTGTCTTCTGGGTGATGCCTTCCGGATACTGGAGCACCTTGTATTCTATCTGTGCCATATCATGACAATATATTAGTTACAGCCTTTTCTATACGCTCTATGAGGGGCCCGAAGTGATTGCCTTCATTGTATTCGAAGAAGACCTCGCATCCTACAGTGTTAAGCAGACCGTAGATGTGCTTGGTGATGTCTTCCACCGATGCTAGCCTTGGGTTCTTGGCTTCCTTTTCCTTCTTGCCGATTGAGAAGTAGAATCGTTCTGCCTCCGGTCTGTGTTCAGATATCCACTCCAGAAAACCATCGTACCAGAATGACCCCGATACGGAGCCGACTCCGTAGAACAGGTCGCTCTTGCAGGATGCCCACAGGGCGAACAGTCCGGAAAGGGAGACACCTGCGATGAATCTTCTCGGGCGTGACATCCTCAATGAACTCTCCACGTTCACTATGATGTCATTCTTGAGGATGTCCAGGAACGACTGGGCACGCCCTGCGAATTCACCGGATTTCAGTCCCGGAGCCTTCCACGGTGTCAGTTCGCTTTCCCAGTCCAGGCCTGAAATCACGACCATGCTGGCCGAGTGTTGCTCTGCCATCCAGTCCAGCCATTCCCTTTCCGTCTCCTTCAGGCGTTCGGGAAGGATGATGTAGCAGATCCTGTGGGGACTGCTTTGGGCTATGTCGAGATGATAGGAGTGATAGATTCTGGATGTGCTCATAGTTATACAAAGTTAGCACAATTTCTTTAGAATGAAAATCTCCTTTCCTTAAAGGGTAAATAGAGAAAACCATATATAATATGCTGAATAAAAATACGATAAGACTACCTATCTGAATTAAGGCTGCAAGTATGGGTGTTTTCTGTGAATGAGGATGTTTTGGATTACCCCTGCCAGAATGGTCTGTAAGCACGATTTTTAAGAAAAATGTAAAATTTTAGAGTAAAAAGATACTAATGTATTGTAAAAACAATATATTTGCAGTGAAACCTTAGTACTGGACAAGTAGCAAGATGGGCGTTTGTTAAACAAACAGCTGAATTGCGCACCGGGTGGTGCGGGCGGGAAAGCTCCGAAGTC
>JAFURF010000019.1 GCA_017471965.1 Bacteroidales bacterium | reverse complement strand
GACTCCAAGGGATGGCAGTCCGGACGACAGAACACCCTCAAAAGCCATCGTATTTTTGCCGTATTCATTATATCTGGCATTATACCACATCCGACACTGTCATTCTGAATCGCCTGGTGCATAAAACACTTCAAGTGACAAACAGACTATCTTTATAATACTCAGACGACTATTCCTCAGTCAGGTCTGACACAAATAACATGTAGTTTTCCGGCTCTATCATTCAAGGGCAGCCGCAGATAAAGACGTTGTACATAAAACAACTCCAGACATGTCCAACGTGGCGCAACACAGCATCATTTGAACTGAAAAACAGCACAGGTTGTACATAAAACCGCTATTTCATGTACAACCTGATTTTATACTGAAAAGTAGTGAAACAGCGTAGTCGCTGTCAACATCCGAAGATGATCATCTCTACATCGTAACAAGTAAACAGATCACATGTCGCTATAATGCATTCCGACAATATCTTCTACACAGAACATTATAACATGACGTTGTAAATAGAACCTTGCCACCCTCGGCCAGGGGGTGCCTCCCGAAGGGAGGTGGGGGTCACCGGTGCAAAGTTCCGGTCGGATGTAATATAAGAACAGATGACTGCTCTACTCGTAGACGAATTCCCAGTTATCGACATACATGACTGAGCCCATGCCTCCTGTGAAATAGTCTCCATAAAGACTTGAGCATGCGACAGCAACTATGTATTTCGGTTTGCGTACCAGGTCCCTATATTCAAGTACGCACTCAAACTCCCTGTATTTGCCTCCCGTATCTTCATCGGACTCTATGCGTCCCATGGCAATGATGCCAGGATCGTTCTCTAGATCCACGAACTGTTGGGTTGCAGTGATTACACGGAACGGTTCATCCCAATCGGTAAGGAAGACCATGATCTGGCATTTGTCCATCTTTCCTATCAGGTCCTTATACTTATCGGAAGCATTGTCGACCACTTTAGGAGCATAAGCATAATATCCCCTGAGTGACTTCGGACGTGACTTGAAAGGAGTACCCCAGTCAAGTTCCGCTCCGACACCACCGGTAATGGTAGCCTTGACAAACTGGCCGGTGAATATGTTTCCGGCAGCAAACATGCCGACCACCTTTACACTTTCCAGCCGCACTGCAGCACCGCCAGGCTGAGCGGTAAACACATAGTCAGGACGTGTCGAATTCACCGCTGACATCATGTTAACACCACTGTTGGCACAACCCCAGACCTGCTCTACACCTTCCGGCATAGGATACCAGGTATACCCTCCGGGATTGCCCTGATGCCACTCGTCAAACGACATGTTCGGAAGTTGCTCCGGAGTCTCGGTAGTGAACGGGAATTCTTCACTTACCTCGGTTCCGTTGACTACGCGAGCAATGTAGGTGGTCGATTCCGTAAGTTGGTCGACGCTGGCAGTTATGTTAGTACCGCTCACAACTGTAGCAAGCGGAATCCACTCCTGAGCGCCGGACTCCTTATATTCTATAACAGGAGATCCGCTACCCTTGAAGACGGCATTGATGTCCGCCCTGTAGCACCAGGCATTGACAGAAGTGACCTCGAGTTCTATCACCTTATGTATTGCGGTGAAGGTCCACCTTGTGACCTGGTCCTTATAAAGGACCTTGAACTCTCTGGAAATCACACAATCCAGTGTAATCGGGAACTGCATCTTGTCCTTTGTCGCCAGATCCTTGCCGTTTACCGAAACATATCCGAACGTAGAGTCAATCTGAGAACCTCTGGCTTCGAGTTTCATCTTAGTGAAACGGATATTCATAAGAGGCTGCTCTTCTGGAAAATACGCCACTATCGTCTTCTTGTCCGGATTAAATTCGGCCTCTATGAGGTTGTCACATTTAACGTAGCGGTCTATCGGCTGAGTCGCCTGTATCGTCCACTCGTATGCCTGATCAGGATAGGTATGGAAGGACAAGGTATACGGTCTGGTAAGATCCAACACATCAGGAAGTTGTACTGACGGCACCGCATCTTCAGTATATGCATATTTAAGCACAGGAAGACTCTTCATGTCTGCAGTTTCCTCCAGAACCACAGTAACCACCCTGTTTGCTGCGTCGATAGACACGGATTTCTGTCCCTGGACTTCAAAGTCAGTGATCTCAGCAACCATCAGAGGATAATCCAACGGATTCTTCATACATGCCACGACTGTCATCAAAGCGGCAAGAAGCGGCAAAATCATTCTCTTCATCATTTCCTACCTCCTTTCTCTGCTTTACGTGCAGCCTTCTTTGCCGGATCGGCAACCGGAACATAGAACGACATTCCAAGACTGATGGAAAGAGGATTGATCTTGAAGTTGGCTCCGCTCTGATGCATAACACTCTCCTCCACAAGATTGGTCTGCTGTTTCACATACTGATAATTGATTCCCAACACTCCCACTGCTACTTCAACGCACACATTATTCGTTGCAAAGACGCATAGGCCGGGTACCACATTGATTCCACCGCCATATATATCCTGGAAAGTACCGAGGTTCCTTCCGTTCTCGACCTTATAGGACACAGACTGGCCGATCTCGCAGCCAAGCCTGACCTCTCCGAACATTGCAATGCGCTTACTGTTGGCAATAGGCATGTAATATCGCATGGCGACCGCTCCGGAATATGAATTCTTAAGCATGTGGTAGTCATTGATGGATATGGATGCGAGGTCTCCGAGAGACAGCCCGAGGTTTCCCACATCCAGGCTTGTCCTGTCATAGTCGAACCTGGCTCCGATGGAAAGGTTGTCAGCGACAAAATACGAGAATGACGGAGAAACCCCTAAGGTATACATGTTGCCCTGAAGCCCGGAGAGACGCGAAAAGAGCATGGAATACCCTACATCATCCGTACTGTTTCCAAGGTCGTATGTCTTGTATGAAAACGTAAGACCCGCTCCGATATAGCCTTTCGGAATGAACACGGAATTCATCTTGCCGACGCCCCTGTCGAAGACCTCCGCCGACTCATCCTTTTCTGAGGCAGCGGCAGATCCTGACAAAAGGACCGCAAGGGTCAATATTGATAAACATCTCTTCATTAATAAATATTCTTCATTACAGTTGCAAACTGTTCGTCTGTCAACTGATCCGGATCATAGATCAGTTCCAATTCGTCGAGATACATTGTACTGCCCTCGCCGCCGACGAAATAGTCTCCATATCGGCTTGCCGCAGCAGAAATGACGATATAGGTAGGCTGAGTCAGTGATCTGTACTCAAGAGGTATCACAAATGGAATATAGCCGTTTACAGCACCTTCCGTACCTACGGTATTCTCGTTGCAGGTGATCTCACCATGTGCAAGGATCGACTTGCTGGTGAAGTCCACAAACTCAGGGTTGTTCTGATATGCCTTGATTCTGAACGGTCCGGTCCAGTCTGTAAGGAACATCTGTATCTGACAGATATCCGGCTGGCCTTCCAGGTGTTCATATCCTGACGACACATTGTTGATTGAAGCGGGTTCATATCTGAAATATCCCTTGAGGGCAAGAGGACGTGAATCAAACAGGACGCCCCAGTCAAGTTCGGCTCCCATCTGTCCGAGGTTGATGTTTGCGAACTTTCCGGTATAGATGTTTCCTGCAGCAAACTTGACCGAAGCATAGACGCTGACCATCTTCGCAGCCTTCTTGCCTTCACCAGTGACAGCGACAATGTCCGATTCAGGATTGGTAGGATAATATCCGAGTGTGGCGGTACCGCCGTTTGCAGTATCCCATACCCATTCGTCAGATGATGACGAAGCGTTCGGATAATATGCATCACCATCGGCATACCAGTCATCAAGATCAAGGTTATTTATGACATTCTCTGAAGCAAACGTCCTGAATGTCTTGGCCTCGGCAGTCTTGCCGTCAGCCTTGTCCTTATCCGAAGTGGCACGGAACTCATACTCGGTATCCATGTCGATATGGTTGAGCCTGTACGAGAATGTAAGGTTCTGAGAATCAACCTCTATTAGGCTAGGGTCGATTTCAGTCCAATCGGCATCGGAAGTCTTCTTATACTGGAAAGTGATTCCGGCAGGAGCCACTCGAGAGAAATAATTTCCCTTAAGGATGACGAAACGTGACCATGGGAATGCAGAATGAGTCTCAGCCTGGATATCAGATACGATGGTGAACTCAAAGTCACATCTTGCGTATCTGTTGTCGGTATCGATTACTGTGAACGACATGAGATATGGTTCATTCTCCGGGGATATAGGCAGATTCTTGACAAAACCTGTCACATCCAACTCGGCATAATCAGACTCCTCAGTAACTGTAGAATACAGAATGCCCAGTTCGTCGACTATAGCCTTCCTTTCCTCACTGATGTTCACGAATTCGACAACCTGAGGAAGTCCTTCCACGAGGAGGTTGGCATCGAGATGCGAGATGACCAGACTCTTGATCTTTCTTGGAGCGGAGAACATGAGTTTCTTCGTGATCTCATCATTGCCAAGAGGATAGACGATACCTTCCTGATCCGGATCGAAACCGGCAGGATGACTATATGAAGGCATTGCGAGCCTGTCGAAATTCAAGAGGATGTCATGTGATATCTCCTCGCTATATTCTCCATTCAGAAGCACAGTGAGGACCAGGGCTCCGTTGATTTCTTCCCTTTCTCCAAGTTTAAAGTCGAAATGATAATGCTGCGCGGCAGAAACCCCTTCAATCTCATAGGCGGCAGAATATTCAGCACCGTCAATGTTCGTCATTCTGAGGATATAGGTCAGTTTCCTGTCGGCAGGGACCGCAAAATAAGCAGTATCCCTGAACGAGCCCTGTCCCTCGGAAGGAGCAGATGAGAACGTCAGAGCATCTTCGTCAGCCTTCACTTCCAGGGAGTATTGCCTGAATTTCGATGTGAATTCCTCTTCTTCAGGGAAATGGACACTGAACTTGATCTTCTGCATCTTGCATGTCACTGTCACATTCGCTTCCTTGTCAGCATATATCCTGACTGTATTTTCGCCATACCAATATGGTAGATTGAATCCGGTCTGCGGTTCTCCGTTTGTCGCCTTGACAGTATATCTGTCCATCAGGAGTTCTATCTGCTCTCCCACAACTTCCCTGTGGTCAGCGAACGAAGCATCCACATTGCCTTTGGAATCAATTATCTCCAAGCCGTAGACAATCTCTTCGGCTTCTGCATCAGAATCAGCCTTCACCTGCACATCTGCGTCCACTTCATCAGCGAGGCCTACGGTAAGATAACCGTATTGACCAGACTCCTGAAGTGAACTTTCTCTACAGGAACTGACAATCAGTCCGAGAAGAAGCCACGATATTATTATTGATCTCTTCATTTTCCGTTGTCATTTAAAAGGGATGGATTAATTTCCTGCAGGTGTGATAAGGGTGATTCTAGGGAAATCTCCTAGAACCAGGAGTGGTGTACCCTCTACATCATACGCCTCAAGAATGAACGGAATCGTCTGACCAGGAGCGGTATCACACAAAAGCGGAACAAAGCATGTCAGATCAAAGACAAGTTCCGTCTGGTCTTTTACTCTGTCACCGGTAGGGAGTGTATCACCTCCATTGACATTCAGGATATTGGTAGCGAATGCCGTATCGTTGATAAGGTCGATATATGTCTCCTTCTTGCCGTCACCGTCAAGATCTCCTGTAAACATGGTCAGAGCGTTCTGGAAATCAGCGTGATCCACCTTTACGACGAACGATGCAATACCCTTTGGCATAGAGATGGTCATCGATATCTGCGAATCAGAACTGATGGCGTAGTCCTCGAAGGTCTTGTTTTCCTCCCAGATGATCTCGTTCTTTGCCTGAACCTCCTCTTCATCATCGCCGTCTCCGAAATCAGGACGGTCAACATACTGATCCTCAAAGCCGTCGATCTTGATGTCTTCATTCACAGGATTGAATGTGTCGATGACCTTTATGGTAATGCCGCCGATCTGACCTGTCACATCTGCATCAAGGTTGATGATATGATGCTCTGCAGGCTGCGGATTCTCGATGAAAAGTTGAGCGGTAGCCTCTGTATCATCTGTGCTTCTATGGCCCTTTACAAATATCTCCAGTCCTCGAGGAAGGAAATAACCGGCCTTGGTGCTTACAAGGTAGCCGTCTTCATCCACTGAGCCGGCTGCAAAGTCATTGGTCTGTGAATTCTTTGTCCAGACAAGAGGGTCTGCCAGACCATTGTTCACGGCAACCTCGTAAGTAGCAAGTTCCTTCACGAAATTCGGAGAAAGACGGATGGTCACCTTGCAGTTTGCAGGAGTGCAGACAAGGTCAAGAGGGGTCACCTCACCGGCCTTGATCACAAACTCCTCAAAAGCCTGATATATCGGCTGGTCAAAGGCAGCAGGATGAGTCTTTGGAGAAGTAACAGTTATAGTATAGTTGCCGGAACCGAGTTCTGTAACCTGACCCGAAAACTGACTGTACTTCATGTCAAGTCTGGTAGGACCGTCGATGACCACATCATAGTCAGCGGTATTGGTATAGTCAATGGCACCATTTTCCGTGTCTGAACCAGCCTTGGACACTATTGTCACATAATCGGTCTTGTTTGAGACACTTAGGGCCAGTGTTCCCGTAGTCTGCTCTACTTCTATATCCACCTGTCTGCATGAAGCAAGACACATTGCAGACAATGCTGCAAGGAAAAACAATCTTTTCATATATATATTTCTTTTCATTTTCTTATCAATAGGTCAATTCAACATCATCTATCTTCAATGTCGAGCCATAATGTACGGTCTGCTCTTTTCCGGCAATCTCCATGCTCTGTCCGGTCTTCACACCGCCACTCACACATGACTTGAAGCATATGTAGATGCTTGCAGCCTTTGCCATAGTATTCGAATATACGATCGGCATCTCGCACTGAGTCCACGCTGATGCCGCCTTGCCGTCAAGTTTCTCTGTTCTCGCGATTTCAGCACCCGACGCGTCCTTGAGCACCACATACACAGCGAACGACTCTGAAGCATTCGGTACATACTTATACCAGAACTTCACAGATGAAGGACGGCTGGCAAATGCATGACCGTCTGTCACATGATTGCCGCTGTCATCCGCGGTCCCTATCCATATCTCTCCAGGGACACTGGTACCTACAGCGGTATCATCCGTATTGGCGCTACCGACGTTCACTGTATAGACCATAGCGGATTTCTCTCCGCCATGAGCATCGACAGAATACGCTGTACATGGGAAATTCTTGCAGAAGTTCGATGTCCATGCCGTATGGCCGTCAGGCATCGTCTTCTTACTGTTGACTGCCCACCAAGGGTCTGTCTCACCCTCATTATAAGGAAGATACCATTCCCTGTCATAATCATACAGCCATCCTAAAGGAGAAACATGCATGATAGTCGTATGGTACTCTTCAAATCCAGGGTTTCCTACCTGAAGGATCTTCTCCGTGGTGACTTCCACCACATTTGAAATCAGGTTAGGATTGTTGTTATATACTGTCCTGAACCAATATTTCGTATCAGGCTCCACATCGAGAGTTCCGAAATCAAGCACAGAATTGTCAGCAGAAACAAAAGTTCTGTAGTCCTCGGTCCAGTTCACTCCGTCCGTACTCATCTGGAGTTCAAAAAGGCTGCTCACTCCTTTGGTCACTTTCAGTTCCGGAGAAACGATCCTGGTAGCCCATGCCTTTCCTTCAGGAATTGAAAGTTCCTGAGTGACAGGATACGCTGAGGCAGTGAGATCCAGTACGGTCTCCTTTCCGACTTCATCGATGGCCCTCACCTGGAAAGTGGCGAGAGAACGCTTGACCGAAAGAGACGGATTCTTCTCGTTGATGGCCTTGAAGAAATCTGTCATGGTGATATAGGTCAGTTCCCTGGAGCCGTTGAGGTCCTTTTCCTTCTGCCATCTGAATCCCGCAGCCTCAAGTTTTGCAAGATGACTCTGGTATGCACCAGGATTGACGAAGTCGATCTCCTGGCCAGTCGGAAGGTCGAATCCGGCCGTCTGCAGATAGCCTTCTGCAGAATCATTGACTGTAAAGAAAAGGTTCTTCAGGCCTCCCCTTGCCACAACAGAGATGGTGGCGCCGTTTCCGGTAGCGTCGCCTTCCACCACAGCATGCTCTCCGTCAGGGAATCCTGCAGCAACGATCTGCGGAGCGTCCTGAGGAGCCCATGTTTCAGGTATCTCGATGTCAGTCACTTCCTTGACGATATTGTCATCGGTCACGATGGTCACACCGAGTTTGCCGTAACGCGGATCTGTCACCTTAACATTTACTGTCACATGATCGTTTCCTTTTACAGCAATCGTATCCAAAGTGACGAACTTCCAGGATTCATCGTCCGCATATTCATGCTGAGCCATGAACTGGATCTGGAGACTGTCTGTCGGCATCATGTATGCGTCCCTTGTCTCATCCATACGGTACCTCAATATCTGTCTGTATTTCTTGTTCGCAGAATTTCCCGCCGTAGCGCTGGTATCGATTCTGGCAAAACGGACGAAATAATCATAGTATGATCCCGGAACGGTCTCATCAAAGTTCACGGAAATCCTGACATTGGAAACCTTCACTTCAGTTTCAACGGTAGTCACGACCGGCTCACCGGTCTCTGTAAGTCCTCCATCGACAACGAACTCCTCCTTTGCAAGGAAATACGGCTTGTCAAAACCGCAGGCGGTAGAGTCACCGTGAAAGGCCAGAAGCATATACTGTCCGGCATTTACCCGCAGAACGGCATCCTTTGCATTCTCATACTTGTCGAAATAAATACGGTTCCAGGTCTCCTTCTGGGCCATTTCATTTCTTTTCTTGAATCTGTACAGATCTATCCTGACGCTGTCTGCATGAGGAACAAGAGAGGCATCCAGGGCATCTGCCTTGGACTGCACTATCTGCAACTCATCATCGACAGAAAGGGCGATCTTGACGATTCCTTCTCCCTCAGGTCCGTAAGGATTCTCGTCGACGACGCCCCGTACGCACGATGACAGGAGAACTGTCAACAGAATTGGTAAAAATCTAAAAGTTTTCATTATGATGATGTTTGTATTCATTATTCAGAGTATTCTATTTTAGCCATAAAGAAACCGATCTGACAGAGCAGAGAGGTGGTAGAGGTATACATAAGGCATGGAGACTCTCCGGACAGGGTGAAAACCGTAGAGCATGACGTATACCCTTTCTTTCCAAAGCCGCTTGCAAATCCTAAGTGATATGATGCCACGACTGTCGCAGTTCCCGCGGTCGAACCCTGCGTCTCAGGGCAACTCAATATGGATATCGTCCTGTTTCCATCTTGTGTCGCATTTGAACAGGCATCTACCGATGTCACCACATTTATCGACCCGGCAGGGATATAATACGCCGGTGTCCGTATCGAAGCAGTGGAATTCGCCGGGAAATTGACTCGTCCGTCACTATACTTCATCGTTCCGTTCACATTGTTCCATGCTGCAGTTTCTGTCCAGTTGAAAGGGTTACCCACAGTGAAGTCCGCCTCATACGGAAGGCCCGTTATATGGAATGTCTTTTGCGCCGTCACCGTGATTTCACCAACCTTCATGACCGCCGTCATAGGGTATGCCTTGAAGGAAGTTCCGGTCAGGTCTCCATATGAAGCGACGACAGATGTACCGGAAGTGACTGTGGCGGCCTCCATGTCGTTACCGTCAAGAGTCGCAGAATACCCGGTAATGATGCTAAGGTCCACGTTTGCAGTAACTGTCACATCCTGGATCATGGTATTGGCATGACCGTTCGCACCGGCCACATCGCCCGCAAGATACTTGTCATACGAAGTACGTCCACCGATGGTCAGCGAAATGCCGGGATCAGTCACAACGACATCTTTTGATGGGAGTGAGACCATCTGCCCGTAAATCTTGTAATATGGTGCGAAAGTATAATCTCCGGCAGGAAGCACATGCCAGTTCCCCACCTTTGTCATTTCCACATCCGCCCCTGAAACTATAGGGTTCTCATTTGTGTTTGATACAGTCCTTACCACAACATCCTTCGATTCCGGGTCCAGAGGGTTGCGTTTCCTGATAAGATTCGCTCCCCACTCCTCGATGATCTTGTCCGAGGCTCCCTTCTTGCTCATGCTGAACTTTACAGACGTTCCCGTGAGCAGACCGTTGGACCTGACATGCTCAATCTCCGGATCCGATGACATCACCGAATATCCGACAAGGTTTCCCGTCAATGAGACTGGAATAACCTGTCCTACCTTGGCAGAGAAATCATATCCGTCGGACAATCCTCCATCTGTACTGAAAGTACGTATCATGCTCGCTGATGCATCCGCGTTGGAACATATCAGAGAAAAACCCTTCTTCATATTTACCGGAGGTACTGCAATGTATGTCTTTCCTTCGCTCTGTACAGGCACGGTTATCTGCACATTGTAACTGGATTCCGACGCGACGGTCACCTCTCCGGACCCTGTATCCACATATACCGGAGAGAGTTTTTCCAGACAGTTTCCGACGAAGGTGATCTGGGACACCCCTTCCATGGCAACATCAATCTCCAGCATGGCCCCGACATGAGTCAGAGTCTCATTGACACCGCTCTCGGAATATTCAGTTACAGCATACAGAACCGGCTCATGCTCACCGCTCTGGTTATTGTAATAAAGAGTAAGTACCCCTGAATCGGGATCGACAGAACTGAAACTGCTCTGAGGGTAGACGAAATAGCATTCCTTAGGAACAGAATTCATGGTCACGAAACCGGAAAAGGAGGCTGCATGCCTGTCGCCCTCAGTGAGATAGTTATAAAAAGCGAGTGTCGCCTCACCTCTGGCATCATCTTCTGCGACAGCGGTCAGATGGATGCAGTCATCTTCATCCCATGCCATCGCCGTACCATCTATCGATATCCTGGTATCCACACCGGATGTTGCAAGAAGAACAGGATAGTCCCTTTCTTCGCGAACATTTCCTTCAGGAAAATCAACTCCTGAGCATGAGGACAATGAAGCCCCTACCGACATGATCAGCAGGAAACGGACAATATATGAAAACATCTTCATCATTTCTACTTATCCTCCGTTACTGTTCCGCTTCCCTCATAATCAGGGACAGTGATGCCGTTCGGCATAGTCTTTCTATCAGTTCCAATAATGAACTTCACGTCATCAGTAACCGCCACGTCACCGACATACTGCACGTTGAAAGTGACGAAATCCGCCGGTCCCACAGCGGCAGGAACATCCGAATCCCCTACTGTATAATACCCGCTCACCTGCTCGATGAACTCCGACGCTCCGTCAAGCATTACATATAAGGTATATTTCAACAGAACAGGATCTTCATGCAGATTGTAATATCCTACCTTTGAAAGCGCTGTAAAGTCAAGAGTACGAAGCAACTGTTCACCCCTGACCTCTACGAGTTCGCCTTCTTCATCAAATTCGTAGACCGGAGCCAGAACGGACTCCACCTGAAGTTTGAAGTCATTGAACGACAAGAACATCTTATCATTGAATGTGACGTCCACACGGCAGTTCGCTATCGAGCAGACGACAGATGCGGCCGCTGTCTGCCCGTTGATTATTGAGAAAGGTTCACCGATACCTTCATATCGAAGTCTTCCATACCCTTCCTCAGCCTCATCAAGAGTGCAACTTTCCGCCTGCAGTCTAAAGATTCCGTAGTACCATGTCATCGGCCAGGTGACCTCACTGAACCGGTAATACGGAGACGTACCGTAATCTCCCACTCCTACAAACCTGAAGTTATAGTCATCAGTTTCGGAAACCGACTGGACAGACTTCAGCACAACCTTACCCATGCCCTCCTGAGGCCGGGTATCAATTGATTCTGATCTCACACATGATACAGTTATGAGAAGCATCGCCGACAATATCAGCGAGCATAAATGACCTGTATGCAAAGTCATCATATTTCGGTCGGTTAAATCTTATTCTGGCGATCAGCGCACTATTCAAAAAAGGCGATAATCCCTGCAAAAATAGTAATTTTTCTTTACAATCGCACAAATCAGTCCATTTATCCATATCTTTGCAACGTATTAGACAATGATGAGAACCCTGATTACCGCTATCATTGCACTCCTGTTCCTGACAGGATGCGAAAGAACGCATCAGACCGTACGTCTGGATGTGGAGCCTGCCGACATTCTGGTCTCAAAGGACGGAGGGACCTTTGATATAAAGGTAAACGGAGCCGCAGACTGGGTGACAGACAACACGGCACATTGGATCAGCATCAGAAAAGACAGAGGAAACGCGTCTGTCATCATTGATCCCAATCCCGGTCACGAAAGGACAAGGACCATCAATTTCCGGAGCGGCCAGAGCGTGGCGCATCTCCATATAACCCAGGAACATTCAGACACCCTGTCTGTCAGTGAAACACAGTTCCATAGCGGCTACCGTGGCGCCATATTCAAGACTGACGTCGAATGCTACGAAAACTGGACTGCTGCAAGTTCATGCGGATGGATCGAAGTGTCACCGGAGGAAGGCACCGGCCCGGAATCCGTCACCATTAGCGTATCGCAAAGTTTCGAAAAGGAAGACAGAACCGGAAAAGTCGTATTCAGGAGCGGAGAACGGACAGTCGAAGTCACGGTAATCCAGGGACCAAGTCCGTACATCGCATTGGAGAAGGACGAAGTGCATATAGACGGAGACGGCGGAGTCATGCATGTCCTGTATCTCAGCAACACAGAGGTAAGCATAACGACGGACGACCCATGGATCAGAATGATCGATATCGGAACTGACGAAAAAAAGATTGCATTCGAAGTACTGAGAAACACGGCAGAGGCAAGGACCGGCCATGTCACAGTGACGTCCATCTTAGACACAGATTATCATAAGACCCTGACAATCAATCAGGGAGAAAAGATAGACCATCCGGCCATGTGGTTTGAAGAGGGGTACCTGATGGACATATCTGAAAAGGGGACATATATTCTGCACCCTGTCTTCGAAGACATGGAAGACACCCGTCTCATATGGTCATCAGACAGACAGGATATCGCCTCCGTGAATCAGGAGGGATGCGTTATCGTCCACACCGGCGGGGAATGCACCATATCGGCAAGAAACACCATCCATGAAGTATCGGCATCAATATCATTGAGAATCAGATTGAGGGCCACCGGCATACACATAAGACTCGGTGACCAGGACATGGAAGCCAACCCTCTGGCAGTCCGATTCCCGGGAGAGTCCAATCCGATCAGAATAACGATGTCACCTGAAGACGCATATTCCGGCGACGTCGTATGCCTGTCTTCAGACACTTATGTAGCATCAGTAGATGGAATGAACATCAGATTCATGAACCCTGGCAGCGCAACCATATCGGTAGAATCCCTGTATCAAGGAATCCGCAAGACTTTCGACATTCTGGTTCTCGATAACGGGACAAACACAGACTGATTCTTCCCACCTGCAGAATTTGTCAGCCATTTCGCAAAAAATTGCTACCTTTGCAGATTAAGTCTAAATTTTGAGATGGCTACTGAAAACAACAATATCGTCAATTACAGCGACGACAACATCAAGACCCTGGACGGCGTCGAGCATATCCGCCTGAGGCCGGGTATGTACATCGGAACATTGGGAAACGGCGACGATCCCGCAGACGGAATCTACGTCCTCCTGAAGGAGGTAGTGGACAACTCCATCGACGAGTTCTCCGCCGGATTCGGAAAACAGATACAGATAAGCGTGGAAGAGAAGGAAGTCACCGTTAGGGACTTCGGACGAGGCATTCCCCTCAATTCAGTAGTGAAGGCCGTAAGCATCCTCAACACCGGAGGAAAATACGACTCGAAGGGCTACAAGAAGTCCGTAGGTCTGAACGGAGTCGGTCTGAAGGCCGTCAACGCCCTGTCTTCTCATTTCTACGTGGAGGCATACCGCGACGGAATGAGTTCATACGCTGAATTCAGCGCCGGCAAACTTCTCGATTCCGGAATGAGGGAGACAAAGGAGAAGAACGGAACGTTCGTAAAGTTCATTCCTGACGAAAACCTGTTCGTCGGATATTCGTACCGTATCGAATTCGTCGAGTCCATGATCAAGAACTATTCTTATCTCAAGAAAGGACTCACCCTCAACCTCAACGGCACTCCGTACAAATCGGAGAACGGACTTCTCGACCTTCTCAACGACAAGATGTCGGAAGAGCCTCAGTATCCTCCTATCCACCTTGTGGGCGAGGACATAGAGATTGTAATCACCCACGGAAACAGTTACGGCGAGAACATCACATCCTTCGTGAACGGACAGAACACCCGAGACGGAGGCACACACCTTGCTGCCGTAAGGGAGGCCGTATCGAAGACGCTCAAGGAGTTCTACAAGACATACGCGAAGAAGGATTTCGCCCCTGAGGACATCCGCCAGGGCATTATCGGAGCCATCAGCATCCAGATCCAGGAGCCTATCTTTGCCAACCAGGCGAAGACCAAACTCGGTTCGCCATACATGTGGAACCAGTTGATAGAGAAGGAAGACGGCACACAGACCTATGACGTAGGACCTACCGTCAGGAGTTTCGTCAACGACTTCGTCAAGACAAACCTCGACAACTACCTCCACATGCACAAGGAGATCATTCCTGTACTCCAGGCAAAGATCGTATCGTCCGAGAAGGAGCGTCAGGAGATCTCATCCATCCAGAAGAAGACGAAGGAACGCAACAAGCGCACAAGCGTATACAACAAGAAACTCAGGGACTGCAAGTACCACTACAAGGACAAGCTTCCTGCAGCAAAGGAGGAACTTCGCGACCTGACCAGCATCTTCATCACAGAGGGAGACTCAGCGAGCGGAACCATCACCAAGGCCCGCAACGCCGAGACCCAGGCAGTGTTCTCACTCAGAGGAAAGCCTATCAACTCCTACAAGGAGAGCCGGAAGAAGATCGCTGAAAACGAGGAACTCAACCTTCTCATCAATGCCCTTGGACTTGAGGAGGACATCGACGATCTGAGGTACAACAAGATCATCATCGCGACCGATGCCGATGACGACGGAATGCACATCCGTATGCTCGTATGCACCTTCTTCATGAAATACCACCCTGACCTTATCAGAAGAGGCCACCTTTATATATTGCAGACCCCTCTGTTCAGAGTGAAGAACAAGAACGAGGTCATATACTGCTACAACCAGGACGAGAAGGAAAAGGCCATCCAGAAACTGAAGGGAAAGGTAGAAATCACCCGATTCAAAGGTCTCGGAGAGATTTCATGGGACGAGTTCACCGGTTTCATAGGAAAGGACATGCGCCTGGACAAGGTAAGACTGAGCGACGAGGAATCGATTGCTGACATCATGGAGTTCTACATGGGTGAAAACACCTACGAACGTCAGATGTTCATAAGCGGAAACCTCCGTTCAGCACAAGAATTGGAAGACGTAAACATTTAAAGATATGTGGAGAAAATTCTGCGGATGGCTACTCCGCACATTGGGTTGGACCGCAGTCGACCCTGTAGCCCCTGAGGACAAATGCATAATACTAGGAGTGCCTCATACTTCGATATGGGACTTCGTGATTTCATACCTATATTATATGTCGGTAGGAGGCAAGCCATACTGCATGGTCAAGGCTGACCTTTTCTGGGGGCCCTTGGGATGGCTCCTGCGCAAGATGGGCGGCATACCTGTAGACAGAAAGCGTGGCAGCAATGTGGCACTGAGCGTAATAAAGGAGATGAAGGCACAGAAGGTCGTACACCTCGCACTGGCACCGGAAGGCACACGCCAGCCGGTAAAGAGATGGAAGACCGGCTTCCACACCATCGCACGCGAAGTCGGATGCCCCGTTTACATGGGATACTTCGACTGGGGGACCAAGCGTGTTAGCCGTGGTCAGAAAGTGGAACTCACAGATGACGCAAAGGCAGACATGGCGCGCATTCAGGCCCTCTACGAGGAGATGCATCTTGTCGGAAAGCACCCGGAAATGTATATAACTCATTAAATTCATATATGATACAGTTATACAAGAGAATGCAGAAGATGAGGGAAAAGTATGTCGACACCCTCGGTAAATTATACGAATTTGCAACCACTGTATATGCTAAAAACCAGTACACACAGTGGTACGACACCAAGGAAGGAGGATATACTTACGCATCCTTCAAGGGAAAGTGCGACAGCCTTTCCAAGAAACTCACCCAATACGGAATCGGAGCAGGAGACAAGGTGGCGATCCTGTCCCAGAGCATGCCGAACTGGTCGGTGGCCTTCTTCAGCATAGTTCCGTTCGGCAGGATTGCAATTCCGATTCTCCCTGACAGTTCGGAGAACGAAGTGACCAACATCCTCAACCACTCCGAGAGCAAGGTCATATTCATCTCACAGAGACTGGCATCGAAACTGAGTCAGGAATGCCGCGACAAGATGACCCTTGTCATTGACATCGAGACGTTTGAAGTCATAAAGGCCGACGAGGACAAGTTCACCTGCGACGGAAGGACATCCGTCCCTACACCGGACGAAATCGCAGCAATCATATATACATCAGGAACAACCGGAAGCGCGAAGGGAGTAGTGCTCAGCCACAGAAACCTGGCATCCAACGTGATCACCTGCTACCACTCATGCAAGAGGGGTGAAAAGGACAGATGGCTCTCCATCCTCCCTATGGCTCATACTCTTGAGATGACACTCAGCATGCTGTACCCGATGTACTGCGGTGCCTGCGTCTATTATCTCCAGAAACCTCCGGTGGCATCCCTCCTGATGAAGGCAATGAAGGTAGTGAAGCCTACCACAATCCTTTCCGTACCTCTTATCATCGAGAAGGTATACAAGGGAAGCGTCGTTCCTACCATACAGAAGAGCCGCACCCTGACATGGATGAACGAGCACATGAACGGCCTGATGTGCAAGATCATCGGCATGAAACTGAAGAAGACGTTCGGAGGACATATCTCATTCTTCGGAATCGGAGGAGCGAAACTCGACCCGGTGGTGGAGGAGTTCCTTCTCAAGGCCGGATTCCCATACGCCATCGGCTATGGTCTTACAGAGACCTCCCCTCTCCTCGGTTATTCCATGAACAAATGGAGGGCGGTCGGTTCGTTCGGATATCCTGTATACAACGTGAAACTCAAACTTCATGACGTTGACCCCGCAACAGGCGAAGGCGAAGTCGTTGCGAAAGGTCCGAATGTCATGCTCGGATACTACAAGGACCCGATACGTACAAAGAGCGTATTCACTGAAGACGGATGGTTCCGCACAAACGACCTCGCAGTTCAGGACGAGAAGGGCAGGTTCTATATCAAAGGCCGCCGCAACAACATGATTCTGGGTCCTTCCGGAGAGAACATCTACCCTGAAGAGATCGAGAACGTGATAAACAATGTGGAAGGAGTAACCGAATCCATCGTCGTGGAAAGGAACGGACGTCTTGTGGCACTTGTGCAGCCTGCCGAGAACTTCATCGAATGGAACAAGGAAAGCGAAGACAAGATCTATGAAAAGATTGACGCATGGAAGGAGAAGGTTCTAAAGATGGTCAACAAGAATGTGAACAAATCGTCTCAGGTAAGTTCAGTAGAAGTGATGAAAGAGCCTTTTGAGAAGACTGCCACACAGAAGATCCGCCGTTTCAAGTATAAGGATTCTGCGCCTACCGTGGAGTCATCCAAGATCGAGTCCAAAGAAGGGAAAGAAGAATAATCAAAAATTTTTTCCCGAAAAACACGTTTTTACACCAAATTTGTATAGGACGTTTCATGACACAATTAAAATCAGTGGTTATGAAACGTCTTAACATTTTTACGGGAGCATTGGCTCTTGCTGCTATCATGATGATAGCCCCCGTCTGCGTGCATGCACAGGAAGATGGCAACAGGGATGAATTCGGCAACATTGTCCGCGGTCCGTATGAAACCAACAGATTCGGAGACAACTGGTTCATCGGAGCGGCAGGCGGCATAAACGTCTTCATCGAGGACGGTTACGGAGCAAAGGTCGCACCGAGTCTTGACATCAATTTGGGAAAATGGTTCACTCCATCCATCGGTATGAGGATCGGATATCAAGGTCTGAACTCCCGCATCACTGACGGAGACCTCCTGCAGAAATTCGGTTACATGTACATTCATGGGGATTTCCTGTGGAACATTTCGAATGCACTTAGCGGATACAAGGAAACCAGATTCTGGAACCTTGTCCCATACCTGCATGCCGGATTCTACCGCTCGAACGGCATAGAGAACCTCGATGTCACAGACAATCAGTTTGCCGCCGGAGCAGGACTCCTGCACAACCTCAGACTTACAGACAGACTGGATCTTATCGTTGACATGAGGGCCCTGCTTGTCAGCGGAAGCGCACATGGCTCTGCAGGAGTTGCTGTAGTGCCGTCGGTAACCATGGGTATGGCCGTCGACCTCGGATGGCCGAACTTCACAAGGACAGCCACGATACTTGGTGCAGTAGAGATTGCAAATGCAGAAAGGATGGCCATAGTTGAAACAGCCGTGGTAGCGCTGGAAGAGGCCAATGCACTGCTTGAGGCTGAAAACACAAGACTCATGAATAAGAACAAGAGCCTGACAAGGCAGGTCGCTGACCTTCAGAAAGCAGAATCCGCAGACGAAGACATCATATCTGGCCTGAGCCCGATGACGGTATATTTCGCCATCGGAAAGACAGTCCTGGATGACACCGAACTCCAGCATCTCGACTTCTATGCGGACAAGGTTATGGAAAAGGTAAGAAAAGGCTCGAAGGTAATGGTGACCGTCATGGGAACAGCAGACAGCAACACCGGTACAAGAACCAGAAATGCATACTTGAGCGAAGCAAGAGGAAAATACATCATGAATCTCCTCAAGGACAAGTATGGCATCAGCCCTGAAAACATCGTAATGAAATCGGAAATCATAGATGCCAAGGCAAAACCTGAACTCAGCAGATCGGCAGTGATTTCATACTAGACGGAATGGCGTCAGAATCGCCACGTGATAGAATATTCACAAATCAGACGGCAAAACATGCCGTCTGATTTTTATTTCCGTAATTCATGATAAATTTTCAGGATTTTGTAGCATTTATAAGAATTTGTATTATCTTTGCATTTATGTTTGTACGCATGTGCGAACACGTGTTCAGAATTGATTATAACCAAATAAGTTTAATTATCAGTAGTTATGAAAACAGTAAAATTCTTTTTTGGAGCATTGGCTCTTGCTGTTGTCGCAATGGTAGCGGCTCCTGCTGCTCAGGCTCAGGAGAACAAGGATGAGAACGGAAAGACTATCCGTCACCCTTACCTCACTAACGGCCTTTGGGACAACTGGTTCATCGGCGCTGGCGCTGGTATGAACTTCTTCACAGACAACACAGAATGGGCTAGCGGCCTTGCTGTTGATGTCAACGTAGGAAAGTGGATCACTCCATGTGTTGGTGCACGCGTTGGTTTCAACGGTATCCAGGGCATCGACCAGAAGTTCGGATATGTGCATGGTGACGCTATGTGGAACATCTCTAACGCTATCGGTGGTTACAAGGAGTCTCGTTTCTGGGATTTCGTTCCTTACGCTCACGCAGGCCTCCTTATCGACAAGCCGGTTGCTGGCAAGGAACTCGCTGCAGGTGCTGGTCTCCTCAACGTTATCCGTCTTGCTAAGAGACTCGACCTCACTCTCGACGTTCGCGGAACAGTTTACAAGCGTCAGGGTCCTGCAGGTTATATCTCTACAACTCTCGGCCTTTCAGTAAACCTCGGCAGAACTGACTGGACTCGCGCTTCTGAGTACCACAACCCTGCTGACATGGACAAGATCTCTGCTGCTGAGGCTGCTGCTGCTGCTCTTACTGCTGCTAACGCTGCTCTCGCTGCTGACAAGGCTAACCTCCAGAAGGACAAGGCTGCTCTTGAGGCTGAGAACGCAAAACTCCAGAAGGCTCTTGCTGACGCTGCTGCAAACACCGGCCTCAACGAGGTAGGTCCTGCTGCATTCTACTTCGAGATCGGAAAGACTGAACTCAGCGCTAAGGAACTCAAGCACCTTGACTACTACATGAACAACGTACTTAAGAACGTAAAGGGTGGCAAGGCAACTGTTATCACTGGTACTGCTGACAGCAACACTGGTTATGCTAAGCGTAACGAGTACCTCAGCAAGGCTCGTGCAGAGTATGTCGCTAACCTCCTCAAGACCAAGTATGGCGTAGAGGTTGACAACGTGAAGAACGCTGTTGTCAAGGCTGCTAAGGGTCAGGCTGCATTCGACAGAGCATGCGTAATCTCAGTTGAGTAATCATCATACTGAAGCATATGAAATGCTGGGACTCGAACAAGTCCCAGCATTTTTTGTATACTTATCTAAAGGAGAAATTATTGGTATTCAAAAAAAACATGTTAAATTTGCATGTTTATATATTGATTCAACTTAATATTTAATGATATGAAAAATGTAAGAATCATTTTGGGGACTCTCGTTCTTGCAGCATTCATGGCAGGTACTGCTACTGAAACAAGCGCAAAGAACTCAAACAGAGATGAAAACGGAAAGATCATCCGCCACCCATACCTCACAAACGGCCTCTGGAGCAACTGGTTTGTAGGTGCTGCCGGTGGAGTGAATGTTTTCTTCGACGGAGCATACGATCCCGCTATCGCCCCTGCACTTGACATAACTGTCGGCAAATGGGTCACTCCTAGCGTAGGCGCACGTGTAGGATATCAGGGACTGTATGGTTCAGAATGGTCACGTAAACCTAGCGTTCTTGGAAGCGAACTCAATACAGAAAAGAATCGCTATCAGCAGAAGTTCGGCTTTGCGTACATTCACGGAGACATCATGTGGAACTTCACAAATGCAGTTTTCGGATATAAGGACAAAAGATTCTGGAGCATAATTCCTTACGTACATGCAGGACTGCTCAGAGTCTATAATCGTGCCGGTGCACCTCAATTCATCGACAACGAATTTGCAGCAGGTGCCGGTGTCCTCCAGAACTTCCGCCTCTGCGACAGACTTGACCTCACACTCGATGTACGCGGATTCCTTGCAAGCGGACGTTACCATGCAAACGTAGGTGGTCCTGCAGGAGAGATTTCCGCAACTCTCGGTCTCGCTGTAGACCTTGGCAAGAACAAATGGCTCCGTGCTTCCGAGTATCACAACCCTGCTGACATGGACAAGATCTCTGCAGCTGAGGCTGCTGCGGCTGCTCTTACTGCTGCTAACGCCGCTCTTGCTGCTGACAACGCTGACCTTCAGAAGGGCAACGCTGCACTTGAGGCAGAGAATGCAAAACTCCAGAAGGCTATTGCTGATGCTGCAGCAAACACCGGCCTCAACGAAGCAGGTCCTGCTGCATTCTACTTCGAGATCGGAAAGACTGAACTCAGCGCTAAGGAACTCAAGCACCTTGACTACTACATGAACAATGTACTTAAGAACGTAAAGGGTGGCAAGGCAACTGTAATCACCGGTACTGCTGACAGCAACACCGGTTATGCTAAGCGTAACGAGTACCTCAGCAAGGCTCGTGCAGAGTATGTCGCTGACCTCCTCAAGACCAAGTATGGCGTAGAGGTTGACAACGTGAAGAACGCTGTTGTCAAGGCTGCTAAGGGTCAGGCTGCATTCGACAGAGCATGCGTAATATCTGTTGAGTAATCGACATGACAAAATATCGCCATGAAGACGTCCCGGACTATGGGACGTCTTCTTTTTTTATTATCTTTGCTTTTCATTAGTTCAAAAGAAGATTTATGGGAAGACTGCCTGCTGAATGGGAACGTCAAAGTGGCGTGCAACTCACATGGCCTCATTGCGAGACCGAATGGTACGAACTGGAGAAAGTGCTTGAATGCTACGTGGAAATAGCGCATGCAATCATCCGTTTCGAGCCATTGATGATAGTTACCAGAGACATCGAAGAATGCAAAGGCGACATTGCCAGGATTGCAGAACGGAAAAGGATGGAAATCGACACGGACAAGATACGGTTCTACGAATGTCCTCTCAACGACACATGGGCCAGAGATCATGGAGGAATAAGCGTATACGGTGATAACGGAGAAAAGTATCTTTACGACTTCGTATTCAACGGATGGGGTCAGAAATTCGCATCCGATCTTGACAACCAGATCACAAAGAACATATTTTCCCAGGGTGCTTTCCAAGATGATGTCATGGGGGTGGACATGCGTCCGTATGTCCTTGAAGGCGGCAGCATTGACAGTGACGGCTGCGGCACCATGTTGACGACTTCGGAATGCCTATGTTCCGTTAACCGTAACGAATACCTCAGCCAGAAGGAAATCGAGGCAGAACTGTGCGGGGCATTCGGCCTTGAGAGAATCTTATGGCTTGACCATGGAACCATCATCGGAGACGATACAGACAGCCATGTGGACATTCTGGCGAGATTCTGTTCTCCTGATACAATCGCATATATGCAGTGTACAGATCCGGACGATCCCCATTATGAGCCTCTCGCAGCCATGGAAAAACAGTTGCAGACCTTCAGGACACTTGACGGCAGACAATACAATCTGATTCCACTCCCCCTTCCTGAACCGCTGTATCTGGATGATTACCGCCTTCCGGCATCATATGCCAACTTCCTGATCATCAACGGAGCAGTCCTTCTCCCTGGATCAGGCTCGGAATCGGACGGTGTGGCCGCAAAGAGACTGCAGGAGGCATTCCCGGACAGAGAGGTGATAGTTATAGACTGCAGAGCCCTCCTCTCAGGCCACGGTTCGCTCCACTGCATCACGATGCAGTTCCCTGAAGGATATCTCAGATAACAGAATAAACAAAAACGACAATCCATGAAGACACTGAAAGTAGGAATTGTGCAGCAAAGTTGCGGCAACGACATACAGGCAAACATCGAGAAACTCAAAGGCAACATCCGCAAATGTGCTGAGATGGGTGCACAACTTGTGGTACTGCAGGAACTGCACAATTCCGTTTACTTCTGCAAGCATGAAGAAGCAGCCCTCTGCGACCTTGCAGAACCTATTCCGGGACCATCTACCGAGACTTACGGAGCACTTGCCAAGGAATTGGGCATCGTCCTCGTTCTCTCTCTTTTCGAGCGCAGGACAGCAGGAATATACCATAACACCGCAGTAGTGCTGGAAAAGGACGGAAGCATCGCTGGAAAATACCGCAAGATGCACATTCCGGACGACCCATGCTATTATGAGAAATTCTACTTTACTCCGGGCGACATGGGATTCGAGCCTATCCAGACATCGGTAGGAACTCTTGGCGTACTTGTATGCTGGGACCAGTGGTATCCGGAAGCTGCAAGATGCATGGCCCTTAACGGCGCACAGATGCTCATCTACCCGACCGCAATAGGCGGCGTCTACACCGACCCTATTGAAGAGCAGAAGGTCCAGAGCGACGCATGGCAACTGGTACAGAGAGGACACTCTGTGGCAAACGGACTTCCTGTCATCACTGTCAACCGAACAGGACAGGAAGATGATCCTACCGGCAACACGAAAGGCATCAAGTTCTGGGGAAGGTCATTTGCTACCGGCCCTCAGGGCGAACTTCTCGCCGAGTTCGGCAACGATGAGGAAGGAGTGAAGGTAGTCGAGATAGACCTTGACAGGACAGAATATGTACGTCGCGGCTGGCCTTTCTTCCGCGACAGACGCATAGATGCATACGGAGAAACCATACTCAAGAGATACGGAAAATAAACAACGGACAGTTATGACAAAGATCGGAACAACATTCACTAAATCAGGAAAGAAGGCGGTCCTCTGCGGATCCGGCGAATTAGGAAAGGAAGTGACGCTGGAACTTCAACGTTACGGCGTGGAGGTCGTGGCACTTGACAAATATGCCAATGCTCCGGCAATGCACGTGGCCCACAGAAGCCATGTATTGTCCATGCTTGACGGCGATGCTCTTGAGGCCGTCATCAAGGAGGAAAAGCCGGACTATATCATTCCTGAAATAGAGGCCATTGCCACTGACCGTCTCGTAAGACTGGAAGAGGAAGGATTCAATGTCATCCCTACAGCCAAGGCTACCCGCCTTACCATGAACCGTGAAGGAATCAGGCGTCTTGCTGCAGAAACTCTTGGCCTTCCGACGTCTCCGTACAGATTTGCCGAGACACGTGAAGAATTTGATGCTGCCATTGCAGAAATAGGCATTCCATGTGTGGTCAAGCCTGTGATGAGTTCATCCGGTCATGGTCAGAGTACCGTGAAGTGTCAGGAGGACATCGACAAAGCGTGGAAGATATCACAGGAAGGCGGCCGTGCAGGAAGCGGCAAGGTGATAGTGGAAGGATTCGTGAAATTCGATTACGAGATCACCCTACTTACTGTTCGTCATTGTGCCGGTACGACTTTCCTGAAGCCGGTGGGACATCATCAGGTGGACGGTGACTACCGTGAGTCATGGCAGCCTCAGGCTATGACTGACACAGCCATAGCAAAGGCGGAAGCGATCGCAAAGGCCATTACAGATGCTTTGGGAGGATACGGAATCTTCGGTGTGGAACTCTTCATCAAGGGCGACGAAGTCATCTTCAGCGAGGTATCTCCAAGGCCTCATGATACAGGCATGGTGACGATGATTTCACAGGACATGTCAGAGTTCGCACTGCATGCAAGAGCCATCCTAGGTCTCCCGGTGCCAGAAGTGAAGTTCTATGGCCCGTCTGCATCAAAGGCCATTGTAGTCGAAGGCAACACGAAGGAATATGAGTTCTGCAACCTTGAGAAGGTTCTTGAGGAGCCAGGAGTACAGATCAGGATCTTCGGCAAGCCGGAGATAGCAGGTCATCGCCGTGTAGGCGTGATTCTGGCCACTGCCGACACCGTTGACGAGGCGCTGGCAAAGGCTGAACGCGCATATGCAAAACTCGAAGTGAAGGTCTATTGATCTGACTATTTCTGTCTGGAGAGGTTGGCGAGGTCGTAGTCAGCCTTGATCTTGTCGATGATGGCGCACACGACCTGATAAGTGCGGCTTTCCTTGGTATATGTGGCCGGAGTTATGAAATTGACACGTTTCTGTCTTAGTAACTTCTTGGCCACATTGACTTTTTTCTTTATTTCAGGATTATAGACGGCGATGGAGTTGCCTCCGAACATCTTGACGATCTTCATGCAAGGCACGTCAGTCTCTCCGTCACCGAAGTATATCATGTGAGGGAAAGGGACCCGTTTCTTGTCCTCATCCTTGCTTTCATTGACCTTCTTGTTGTCCCTGATGCTGAGGATGCCTTTGTTTATCTTGAAGATGAACTGCGTCTTGGCGGTATAGTCCACGGCCACTCCCGGCCACTCTGCCTCGCCATTATCATTGTATATGAAGGTGCAGGCAAAGATGCGCTTGAATTCTTTCGCAATCGCAGTGCCTTCGATCATCTCCGCAAGTCCCGAAGAGTTGATGTAATGCTCTATCCTGACTCCTTTCTGATTGCCGTAGGAGTTGATGAGTCCGAACCATTCGGTGACGCCTTCGAACAGTTCCACTGAGGCTCCGAAACGCTTGAAGTCTTCCCTTCTGAGTTTGATGCCGGCCTTGCGGGCTTCGTCAAACATCAGTTTCATATAACTGAGGATATTGCTGGCATCCTGGCCGACTGCGATGTTGTCACTTTCCTGCCAGAATTCCTTAGGAGATTTTCCTATGGCCTGAATGAAGCCGAACTCCTGCATGTTTCCCGGAGACAGGGTTCCGTCAAAATCATAGATAAGGGCTACAATCGGTTTTTTTCTCATGGCTCATGTATCAAATTCAACAATAAAGTCGCCACACAATTCTGCGTTTCACCACAAATATAATGATTTATACGCGCGTACACGCAAATTTACTCTATTTTTGTGACGTTTGATGAAATGCAGGAATATAACTAAAAACCTAACTATAAAATGAAGCATTATTTTACCAGACTTGAAGAGGCCATGAAGGCCAATTGGGAGCGTCCTGCACTGGGCAATTACAGAGGTGAGATCTTCACATTCGGTGAAGTCGCCACACAGATTGCAAAACTCCACGTGCTGTTTGATGAGATCGGACTGAAGAAGGGAGACAAGGTGGCTCTCTGCGCCAAGAATTCTGCAAGATGGGGTATCGGCTTCTTTGCAGCGAACACATATGAGGCCATAGTCGTACCTATCCTTGCGGACTTCCATCCGGACAGTGTGAACGCACTCGTAGACCATTCTGAGAGCGTCGTCCTCTTCACCGATATGGACATCTGGCCAAAACTAGATATTGAGAAGATGCCTGCATTGAAGGCTGTCGTGTCCACCGGAGACTTCAGACTCCTTTATGCCGCATCCGAGAAGATACAGAAGGCGAACGACACGCTCGATGTCCTTTTCAGCGAGAAGTATCCTAAGGGATTCTCTGCTTCTGACCTCGCATATCCGATAGACAATGACAAGGAACTTGCCATCATCAACTATACTTCCGGCACTACCAGTGCTCCTAAGGGCGTAATGCTCCGTTATGAGTGTATCTCTGCAAATGTAGAGTTCGGCCAGAAGAGGCTTCCTTCATATCCTGAGGACAAGATTGTATCTATGCTTCCGATGGCGCATATGTACGGTATGATGTTTGAACTCATCTACCCACTCTGCGGAGGTTCATCGATCTACTACCTTGGAAAGACTCCGACTCCGGCCCTTCTTCTCGGAGCGATGGCGGAGGTGAAGCCATATCTCGTGATCACTGTTCCACTTGTGATGGAGAAGATCTTCAAGAGCAAGGTGGCTCCTGTCGTAAACAAGCCTATAATGAAGGTCATCACCGCCATCCCCGGTCTCAATCAGATCATCTTCAAGAAGATCCGCAACACCCTCCTCAACGCGTTCGGAGGCAATGTACGTGAGATCGTGATGGGCGGTGCCGCCCTCAATCCTGAAGTGGAGAAATGGTTCAGGAAGTTCAGACTTCCTTACACTGTCGGATACGGAATGACAGAGGCTGCCCCTCTGATGGCGTACGAGGACTGGTTCGATTTCGCTCCTAAGTCGTGCGGCAAGGCTATCGATACAGTAGAGGTACGTATCGATTCCGAGGACCCTTACAATAAGGTGGGTGAGATACAGGCAAGAGGAACCAACATCATGAGCGGATACTACAAGAACGAGGAGGCGACAAAGGCAGCGTTCACCGAGGACGGATGGATGCGTACAGGAGACCTCGGACTTCTCGATGCAAAGGGCAATATCTTCATCAAGGGCCGCAGCAAGAACATGATCCTTTCTGCAAACGGTCAGAACATTTATCCTGAAGAGATAGAGGCTGCCGTGAACAATCAGCCTTATGTGATCGAATCTGTAGTTGTGGACAGGGGTGCAAGACTCGTGGCTCTTGTATATATGGATACAGAGAAGGCAAAGGGTGAAGGCGTCGATCTCGATGAGTACAAGAAGACACTCATGGCAGAGGTGAACAGGTCCATGCCTTCATACAGCAAGGTGAACATTGTGGAGTATATGGACCAGCCGTTCGAGAAGACTCCTAAGATGAGCATCAAGAGGTTTATGTACAAATAGTCAGACCTGGACTGCCGTTTTGTCAGTCCGTACTGATTGGAACACAATTTGACTATATGAGGTCGTCCTTCGGGGCGACCTCTGTCAATTGAATGGCGGGAGAGATATGGCAGTCCTGAAACTGAATCCCTCCCACTGCTTCGCAGCGGGCCCCTCCCGTTCACGAGGCCACGGGCGGCCACGGTTTCAGGACCACCATATCCCTCCCGCCAACATCATTACCGATCAGGATGTGCTGAAGGATATGACAAAATAATTGAATTGTAGAACAGATTAATTAACAGATATAGATTAAAACAACAGAACAATATGGCAACAACAGGTAAAATTGGAGTTACTACCGAGAATATTTTCCCGGTCATCAAGAAATTTCTTTATTCTGACCATGAGATCTTCCTCAGGGAACTTGTGGCAAATGCTGTGGACGCGACACAGAAGATGAAGGCTCTGGCTGCATCCGGTGAATTCAAAGGCGAACTTGGAGAACTTGCTGTCCGCATCGAACTGGATGAGAAGAAGAAGACACTGAAGATCATCGACAACGGTATCGGAATGACTGCCGAAGAGGTGGACAGATACATCAATCAGATCGCCTTCTCAAGTGCCGGTGAGTTTCTTGAGAAATACAAGGACCAGTTGAGCAGCATCATCGGACATTTCGGTCTCGGCTTCTATTCTGCGTTCATGGTGGCAGAGAAGGTGACCATCGAGACTCTTTCATGGAAGGAGGGTGCAACTGCTGTGAAATGGACCTGCGACGGTTCTCCTGAATATGAGATGAAGGAGTGCAAAAAGGATGAAAGAGGAACTGTCATCACCTTGTATGTCGCTGACGACGAGAAGGAATATGCCGAAAAGAAGAGGATTGAGGGGCTTCTTGGCAAATACTGCAAGTTCATGCCGGTTCCTGTAGTATTCGGAAAGGAGCAGGAGTGGAAGGATGGCAAATACGTCGACACCGACAAGGACAATGTGATCAACAAGGTGGAGCCGCTCTGGGCACGCAAACCTGCGGACCTGAAGGACGAGGATTACAATGAGTTCTACAGGGCCCTATACCCTATGGCAGACGAACCTCTGTTCCACATCCATCTCAACGTCGACTATCCTTTCAACCTGACGGGCATACTATATTTTCCGAAGATCAAGAACAATGTGGAGATCTCCCGCAACAAGATCCAGCTCTATTGCAATCAGATGTTTGTGACAGACTCGGTGGACAATATCGTTCCGGACTTCCTTACTCTTCTGCATGGTGTGATTGACTCTCCGGACATTCCGCTCAATGTGTCAAGAAGTTATCTCCAGAGCGATGCGAACGTGAAGAAGATTTCGACATATATCACCAAGAAGGTCGCAGACCGTCTGGACGAAATATTCAGGAACGAGCGTCAGCAACTCGAGGAGAAATGGGACAACCTGAAACTCTTCATCGAGTATGGTATGCTCTCTGACGAAAAGTTCTGCGACAGAGGCATGAAGTTCTGTCTTCTCAAGAACACTGACGGCAAGTATTTCAGCATCGATGACTATAAGAAGGCTATCGAGCCGGAGCAGACAGACAAGGACAAGAAGACCGTATTCCTCTATGCAACTGATGCAGAGGCTCAGTATTCATTCATTGAAGGGGCCAAGGCTAAGGGTTATGATGTACTCCTGATGGACTGCCAACTTGACAGCCATTTCGTGAATCTTCTCGAGACCAAGGTGGAGAACAGCCGCTTCGCCCGTGTGGATTCTGACAGCGTGGACAACCTCATACCGAAGGAGGACAAGATCCGTCCTCAACTTTCTGAGGCAGACCAGGAAGATCTTTCCGTAATCTTCCAGGCTGTACTTCCTAAGGAGAACCAGTATTATGTGCAGGCAGACAACCTCGGAGAGAATGCCGCTCCGATTCTGATCACTCAGAGCGAGTTCATGCGTCGTTACCGTGAGATGTCTGCCATGGGCGGCGGAATGAATTTCTATGGCGAAATGCCGGCAATGTACAACATCACCGTCAACATGGAAAATCCGCTCGTTGCCAGAATCATGGCTTCAAAGGCTGCGGAAGTGGCTCCTGCACAGGTGATTCCTGACGCAGCAGAGGATGCTTCCGAGGATGTGAAGAGGACTGTAACTGAAGCGAAGGAGACTGCTGCCGCATCACATAAGTCTGATCTTGAGGCTTTTGCAGGAGACAACGAGATCCTCAAGCAGATCACTGACCTTGCGCTTCTGGCCAACGGTATGCTCAAGGGCAAGGAGTTGAGCGACTTTATTGCACGTAGCGCTAAGGTCGTAGAGGATGCTTATTTGAAATAAAATTTGAAAGCATCCAAGGACGCAATATCAGCGGATAAGGTTCAGGAATTCGTTGCGGGTGCGCTCGTCACGAAGGAAGATGCCGCTGAAGGCCGATGTGGTTGTGACTGCATTGGCCTTCTGCACTCCTCTCAGGGTCATGCAGGTGTGCGAAGCCTCTATGACAACAGCAACTCCGAGAGGATTCAATGTCTCCTGGATACAGTCACGGATCTGGGTAGTCAGACGTTCCTGTACCTGAAGACGGCGGGCGAAAGTCTCGACCACGCGAGCTATCTTGCTGAGTCCGGTGATGGTTCCGTTAGGGATATAGGCGACATGAGCCTTTCCGATGAACGGCATGACATGATGCTCGCAGGTCGAATACAGTTCGATATCCTTGACCAGGACCATCTGCTGATATTCTTCCTTGAACATTGCACTACGGAGGATTTCAGCCCCGTCCTGCTGTGAGCCGTGTGTCAGAAACTGCAGTGCCTTTGCTACACGTTCAGGAGTCTTCACAAGCCCTTCGCGCTCAGGGTCTTCTCCCAGAAGACGCAGAATCTCTCTATAATGTTCAGCGATGGCGGCAGTAGTCTGCTCATCATATCGTTCATCCTTTGTATATGCCATTTCTCTGAATTTTATGTCTTTAAGTATAAGAGTTCATCCCATTTGCTGTCGTGGTACGGATATTGTGCCATGCTTACGTCAGCATGATTGAAAAAAATCTGTACAAAAATAGCAAAAAGAAACACATTATTGATTTTTTTATCTATATTTGCCGCCCCAAATGCGACACCCGCCGCTTAAACATTGATTATTAATAAATTAAACAGATAATAAAATGTATTGGACACTTGAACTTGCATCCAGGCTGGAGGATGCTCCATGGCCTGCAACCAAAGAAGAACTGATCGACTACGCAATCCGTTCAGGAGCGCTTCTGGAAGTGATTGAGAACCTTGAAGAACTTGAAGATGACGGTGAGATCTACGAAAGTATCGAGGACATCTGGCCGGACTACCCTTCTAAAGACGATTTCTTCTGGAACGAAGAAGAATATTAATAGTTAACTATCCTGATTTTCAGATAGATACACTTACCAAGGGCGATTCTTAGGAGTCGCCCTTGGTGCGTTATTTTATCATATTTTGTCGAATTTTGTCAAATTTGACCGCATAAACTGACTTACCAGATACTTACCAAGTCAGTAGTTGAAGCCAAATGTCCAAAGAGGTATGATATTGAAATATGCATTCTCGATGTCGTCTTTTACTATGAACGCATCCTCAATCCCTTTGATCTGCTTTTGTTTCTTAGACTTACCTCCAACCTCAAAGGTATGACCTCCAACAAGAAAGTCTGCTGCTGGTGAAGATGTCACTTTGTTATTTACAGACAGAGAACAATAGAAAAATGTTTCCCTTATATTGCCGATTTCCGGATTTTCCTCAGCAAGCGCATAAATAAAGCAAGGATTTCCAAGATATATCTTATCTGTTTTCCGTACTAGTTCCATTCCATCAGGAGCGTAATTCAACTGCCTGATCAGCTTTGACTTTTCCATATATACCATATAATCAGCCACAGTGCCTCTATCGGTAGATATTGCCCTGCCGATTTCAGCAAAGTTTGGCTTGAACGGTACGCTACGGGAAACCACATAAAGTAGTTGCTTAAGCTTTCGCGATGTAGATATATTCATTTTTGCATACGCAGGAATATCCACTTCCATTGTCTGGTTGATTACATTCTCGAGCCTTTGGTAGTAATCATCCTGTTTGAAAAACGGAAAGTATCCTTTGCTCAGGTACTCCTTGAAATGCGCAAGAGGGTATTTCACTTCATCTGGAAGTTCTACCTTACCTGCGATAATATCATCTAATGTATATGTCGGAATATCAAGTCCCAGGGAAAAATTCAGGTATTCACGGAATGAGAGACCTTCCAACGTATATCTGATGGCTCTTCTGCTGAGATCTGCATCAGTACCCTTGATCAGTTCAAGAATTGATGAACCGGTTACCACTACCTTCAGATCCGGAAGATAGTCATACATCATCTTCACTTCTTTTGACCAATTCTGGTATTTATGGATCTCATCAATATATAGAATCTTACCACCCTGCTGTGCAAACTTTGTCGCAGTGTCATATAGTGTATTCGCAGCAAAGTAAGTATTATCTGCTGCAATATAAAGAGAATCTTTCTTTGTATCAGTCATTAAGATATGCTGAAGTACCATAGTCGTCTTTCCGACTCCTCGAGCACCCATAATCACAATCAGCTGTGAATCCCAGTTGATCTTTTCATATAAGTAACGTACGAAATCAGTTGTAACAGTCTTTAATTTCTTAACGTAGAGGTCGTATAACTTTTCCATATTCGATGTCCTTTTGTGCAAATATACAAAAACGTGGAATTAAAACCACATATTTTATACAAAAGTGCGGTTTTAGTTCCACATTATTGCAATTTGACAGATTTCCGGCTCACTCGGTCACCGGGCGGATGGCTAAGCCGTCTCTGCGGTCATGGACGGCAGTACCGGTCGCTGATTTGGCGACAAGGAATGCATCTGCGTTTATGTAATACTCATCTCCTGAAGGGGTTGAAGCCCAGTACCATGCCATATCATTCAGACTGTCCGGATACGGATAGAGCGAATTCGGATGTATGACTCCTGAAGCAGGAAGGAAGATATAGTTCCCGTTGATCCTGCTGATGGCCTTGCATCCTGTGACACGGCCTAAAGTGGTCCATTCCCAGTCGCAGTTTTCCAGAAGTTCCTGGAAATCGGCCTTGGTCGGCATCTTCCATCCCTCTCCCCACATGGCCGTCGCCGCATCATATGTGGTACTTCCGCCGATGCCGCTCATCCATTTACCGCGTACATCATTCTTAGGAGATTCTTCATCCAGAATCGGAGTGACCTGAGCCCATGCGAAGAATTCGCCATGATTCTCTGAAGAGGCTCCTCCGAGATTGCAGGTCGCCCATTTCCTGCCTGACGGAAGACCCAGGTCCACCCATGCATGGCCGTTGGTCTCGCCTTGAGACGGAGTGCTGATCATGGCATCGTTGTCGGCCACCGGACGGATAGCGTAGCCATAACTGCGGTCCCCTATGCTCAACTCGCCTAATGCCCCGCCGAACTGGTACATATGCGCACCGTTGTTCCACTGGTCTTCATGTGGCGTCGATGTCCAATACATGCCGTTCCCTCCGGCCTCCATATGCTTTGTTTCCTCCTTATAACCGGTAACCGGAAGGAAGATGGACCTGCTGTTGAAAGGACTGGTTATCTCAGAGCCCCAACGTCCGTCCTTCTGTACATAAGCCCAATTGCAATAATGCAGGAGTTCATCAAAATCGGCCCTTGAAGGCATCCTCCATCCGTCACCCCATTTTGCTGCTGCTACGTCTGCGGACTTGTCTCCTGAAAAATCCTTCTGTTCCTTTTTATAGTACTTGCAGTTGTCCTGAGTATATGACGATTTCGTCGATGTCTCTCCCCATGCATAGAGGGTTCCCGGTTGAGAGGGTTTAGAAGCATCGACATTGCATGTTGCCCACAAGGTACCCGAAGGAAGGCCGAGATCCACCCACTCATAGCCGTTGATGCTGCCTGTTACAGGTCTGACGTCAGGTTGCGCTTCGACTACCGTCGGTACGACATTCTTAGTCTGCTTCTGTTGAGACTGGACCTGCTGAGGCTGAGACTGAGGCTGAGGCTGAGACTGTGCCTGTCCCTGCTTTCCTCCTGTGAGTTGGTCTATCTTCTTCTCGACCTCCTTCCTCACCTCCTTCTTAACTTCCTTCTCTATGGCTTTCCCCAATTTATTAAGGAAACTCTGTGCACCGGCATTCTCCACGCCCAACGACATCAGAAGGGCCAGTGCGATAATGATGCGGTGGTTCTTCATATGGTATATGATTTTAGTCCACCGCAAAAATAAACAAAAGACGTCAAATAATAAATATATTTGCCGACTTGAATATCACTACCTTGCAGTCTGCACAAATTTCAGCACATCCTTCCAGACCATTTCCTTGCCTTTTTCGTTAAGGATCTCATGACGCATCGACGGATATATCGCCGATGTCACATTCCTGTATCCCAGAGAATGCATCAGCATGGCCCCTCGATGGAAACTCTGTTCGGAGCCCATGCAAGGATCATCCGCTCCGGAGATGAAGAGTACAGGCATGTTCCTGTTGTTCATTTCCCAACCTTCAGACGAATAAGTTTCATGCATAAGGCCGAGAAGGGCTTGTTGGCCATTGACTGTGAATCTGAAGTGGCTAAGAGGATTGGCTGCATATGATCTTCTCACCTCAGGATCGGAACAAGTCCACGCCTGAGGTCCCTCTTCCGAAAATCTGCGATTGTAGAAACCCGAAGTCAGTTTCTGGATCACCATAGGCCTGAGGCGCTCACCACCTAACAGACTGATCATCCTGGTCATGACCAGACCCAGGTCTGTAAAAGGATTCTTCTCCGGACTACCGCATACTATCATTCCGGACAGCAGTCCGTCATATCTTTTGGCATAGACCCTGGCAGCCATTGAACCCATGCTGTGGCCAAGCAGATAAAGAGGGATGTCCGGACATTTGCCCAAGGCCCATGAGGATACCAGACGCATATCTTCGACAAGAGCCTCCCACCCTCCTGCATACATATACCCCAAATCCTTGTCAGACATCACACTGGCTCCGTGTCCCCTGTGATCATTAGCAACACAGAGGACTCCATTGTCCGCCATATATTCCATGAAAGGAAGAAATCTTTCCTTATATCCGTACATGCCGTGAGCCACCTGAAGAATAGCCTCAGGCTTCCCATCAGGCCATACCGCCATTACGCTTATCTTAAGTCTGTCATAGCCCGAATTCAACGTAAATCTTTCCGTGACCGCCATAATTGACAAAAATTATCATTAACTTGCACACATGAAGGCACGATGCCGTCATGGATAATACAGCAAATTTATGACCAGAACCATACTTGCAGCCACACTTATTTTCGCTTCAGTCAGCACTGCGGCTGCACAAGACAATGTACCTCAGATGGTTGAAATACCAGCGGGATATTACTGGATGGGCTCTTCAGGATGGGGACATGACTACGACGAAGCCCCTGTCCACAAGGTGAACATATCTTCTCCTTTCAGGATGAGCGTCACTGAAATCACCAACACCCAATATGAACTGTTCCGTCCTGAACACCGCAGTCTAAGAGGCCGGGACGGCTTCTCGACTGAAGACAATGAGGCCGTGGTAAACGTATCATACGAAGATGCTCTGGCGTACTGCAGATGGTTGTCGGAAAAGACAGGAAAGGCCTTCCGCCTGCCTACGGAGGCCGAATGGGAATATGCCTGCAGGGCAGGGACATACACTCTCTATTATACCGGAGACGGACTGCCGGAGTCGATGCAGAAGCATCAGCAGACAGAAAGGGACATGGTGCAGGTCTCTCTGGAAGTCGCACAGTCCGAGCCGAATGCCTTCGGCCTGTATGACATGCATGGCAACGTCGAGGAATGGTGCATGGACTGGTACGGACCATATCTCCCAGAGGAAGTCTCCGACCCTGCAGGACCTGACAAAGGCATATTCAAGGTGACACGAGGCGGCAGCCACAATACTCCGCACGCATTTCTAAGAAGCGCAAACAGGTCTGCAGCAATACCTTCCGACAGACACAACCAGATCGGCTTCAGAATAGTCGAGAGCGAAGTCTTTCCGGAGCATCACATCACAGAACTCAAGACGGCGAAGGTAAGTCAGCGCAAGGCGAAATGGAGAAAAGGTCCGGAAGAGCCGCTTTGGACGCCACCCGTCTCATATATCCGCACCCCGGATGACGGCACACCGTTCTACCGCCACAACCATCAGCCGGCAGTAACATGGTGCGACAACGGCGACCTTCTGGCCATATGGTTCTCATGCGACGCTGAAAGCGGACGCGAAATGGTGCTCCTCAGTTCGAGACTCAGAAAAGGCGAAAAGCAGTGGAGCAAGCCTCAACTCTTCTTCAAGGTACCGGACAGGAACATGACAGGATGCTCCCTGATGCACCTTCCTGACGGAAGGCTCATGCACATCAACGGAGTGAGCAATGCCGGAGACTGGAAGACTCTTGCGATGAGCGTCAGGTTCAGTTCCGACAACGGAATGACATGGACCGCCCCGGAACTGGCAAACGGACACACTCTGCGACATCAGGTGATAGCAGGTCCAATAGTGACATCAGACGGCACTTTGATCCAATGCTGCGATGCAGGTCCCGGAGGCCATGACGGCACAGCAGTACACATCAGCAAGGACAACGGCATCACATGGACAGACCCATGGGACGGTACTCCCCTGCCGGAGTTCATCGACGGAGGTACAGGAAGCACCATTGCCGGAATACATGCCGGCATCGTGGAACTCGGAGACGGCTCTCTCATGGCACTCGGAAGAGGCAACAGCATCACCGATAAGGAAGGTCGTAAACGTATGCCTATGAGCATATCCAGGGATGGAGGCCGCACTTGGACATATCATGCCACGGAATTCACCCCTATAGACGGAGGACAGAGGCTCGTGCTCATGCGTCTGCAGGAAGGTCCTCTCCTTCTGGTTTCCTTCACCGACCACCCACAGCGCACGCCTGAAGAATTCCGCGGAACTGACTTCAGCGGAGTCAAGGGTTACGGCATGTTCGCTGCAGTCTCATACGATGAAGGCAAGACATGGCCTGTGAAGAAACTGATGACGGACGGAGTCGAAAGGATGCTTGACGGCGGAGCGTGGACCAGGCAGTTCATCATGGACGGCACCCATGCAGAGCCACGCGGATACCTCGCAGGCACCCAGACACCGGACGGCACCATCCACATCCTCTCAAGCCGCCTGCACTATTCCTTCAACCTCGCATGGCTCCTGCAATAACCAAACTGATCTGATATCTTTGTACCAAGTATCATGCATCCGGGCATCGGAGTAATTTGAATTGGCGTGGCCGCCCGTGGCCTCGTGAGAGGCCACTGAAAAAGGTCGCAACTTTTAAAGTGCCTGAGATTTTGATATATGAATAACCCTTTGAGATTTTGATTTCCGTTGTGGATTTGCGATTCTCAAAGGGTTATTTTTAGTCAAAGTCTCTAGTTTGTGGATATTT
>JAFURF010000018.1 GCA_017471965.1 Bacteroidales bacterium | reverse complement strand
GTCATCACGATGGAGCACTACCTGCGCATAGAGGCGGCAGCAAAGGCCGAACACGGCCCAGACTACAATGTCCCGCATTATATCATAGAAGATCCGACCGTCACCCCACCGGCTCTTCTGACCGACACCCCACCAGTCATCTCGAGCGACACTGCCCACTGTCATTTCGAGCGACCGGAGGGAGTCGAGAAATCCCCTATGGTGAAAGTCCCTGCAGCCTGGATGATAGAGCAGTGCGGCTGGAAAGGCAGACGCAGCGGCGGAGCTGCCGTCTATGACAAGCAGCCGCTGGTGATAGTCAACTACACCGGAGAAGCGTACCCGGAGGAAATAATAGGTCTGGAACGCCGCATCATAGCATCAGTAAAAGCAAAATTCGGCGTAGACCTCCACCCCGAAGTGGAACACATATGATGACTGCCTAAGTGTGCTGGGAGGTTGAATACATGGAGAATTATAACTCTTTGATTTCCATGGTGTTGAAGAAACGGACGAGCTTAACCCCCGCTTTAAAGAAAGGGTTAAACACTAAGCGTTTTACAAATATCTGATTATCAGGTTGTTAAAAATAAACCTGCACTAGACCTGCAATATGAGAATATGAAATACGACCTGTTCATAAGTTATTCGAGGAAGGATTTCGAGGAAGTGTCGGCTCTTATCGAAAAGATAAAGGCTGCGCTGCCCGGCATTTCATATTGGTTCGATATCGACGGCATCGAGAGCGGCGACGAGTTCGAAGACAAGATCATCTCTGCAATCGACAACTCATCATATATCCTCTTCGCCCTGTCGGAAAATTCCATTGGCTCTCAGTGGACCAAGGATGAGGTGATGTATGCCAAGAACACAGACAAGAAAGTCATTCCGGTCCTCCTCAAAGGCGCCCAGATGAAAGGCTGGTTCCTCTTCAAGTTCGGACGCGTCGACTGCATAGACTCCACAAACCAGCTCCAGATGGATAAGCTTATGAGGAATCTTTCAGATTGGACAGGGCATGGAATCGTTCAGTCTTCTTCTACAGAGCCTTCTGTACCCAAAACGACTCGATATGACACCAGTCAAGATCCAAATATTGCACGGATCCGTAGTATGCTCAGTGCCTATAAACTAGAATCCTTAAGCGTCAGTGCAGAAGTTGATGATGCCAGGGTATTATATAAGGTTGTGCTTAAACCAGGCTTTAGACCATCTTTACTTGTAAACCTTCATCGTGAAATCGCCATTTGTATCGGAGTGACTGGAGGAGTCAAAGTGACAGCGTTCTCAGATTATGCGATAATAGAGGTGCCAAAGCATGTAAAGGAGCCTGCGCCAGTTGAGAAAACCTGGAAAGTCGGAGATTACTACAATGTCAACGGCAAGGAAGGTGTGGTGTTCTGGGTTGATGAGACCGGAAAGCATGGCAAGATCGTGAGTATGGATCAGGCGGAGTTGCAATGGTGTACAGATGATGAGTATAATAAGGAGTTGACAGGTATTGCAACAGATTCCTCAAATGGACTGAATAATCTTAGGTCTATAATGAAGATTGCGGCCTGGAAAGATAAATATCCGGCATTTGCCTGGTGTGCTGATCATGGCGATGGCTGGTATCTTCCTGCCATAGAAGAACTGAAGGAACTTCTGTTGAACGATGAAGTACATGCCAAGGTCAATGGAACGCTTGAACAAAAGAGGGTATCTGTAATGTACTCAAAGGGAGGTATCCAATGGTATTATTGGTATTTGTCTTCAACTGAAGAAAATGAGTGGTGTGCGTGGGTCGTCAATATGGGCAATGGCGACACGCTCGGCTGCCCTAGGT
>JAFURF010000017.1 GCA_017471965.1 Bacteroidales bacterium | reverse complement strand
GAGGCAGAATAGTGGTTGGCAGGGCACCATCGGCGGAATATACGGGATCCGCCGATTACAGATCGTGCGAGTATGGGCGGCTCGACCACAGGGCCGCCCAACTCTCCCGACTGTTGCCTAAGATCGACAAAGAGAGCGTTAAGCCCCTCCTACAAACCCCAGCGTAGCCACGCTGATCCTCACGTCAGGCGGGAAGACGGACCGCAGTGCGACAAAGCAGGCGTGCAGGGTGCTTCCCGTGGTGAAGACATCGTCGACAAGCAGAATGTGCCTTACACCTGCCTGTACGGAGGTCGCTTCAAAGGCTCCCTCGACGTTACGGGCTTTTTCTTCTACTCCGAGTTTTGTCTGTGTTCTGGTGCGCCGGACACGCCGTAGAACCCCAAGGCCTGTTTCGGCATGCAGTTCTTCAGCAATGGCAGAGGCAATGACTTCCGCCTGATTGTATCCTCTTTTCCATTTTCTGGTCCAATGAAGCGGGACAGGAATAATCAGATCCACATCCCGGAACTGTTCTGTCCCAGCGAGATGTCTGCCCAGGGCCTTTCCGAAATATCTGCCGACAGACCGGGCGCCATGGTATTTCAACCGGTATGGAATCTTTCTGTAATCAGCAGAACTGTTGTAGAAGAACAATGCCACTCCGTAGGCATACTGCTCTTTCTCAGGATGGTCAGACTTGTCAAGTTGTTCCTGGATGACGGAATTGAACCTGTCGGCCATGATGTTGTGAGTCTGTTTCCAGAAGTGAGTCAACGGGAGATCCGCCATGCAGAAAAGACACAGGTGCTTCTCTTCCGTGAGCAGTCTTCTTCCGCACACTATGCATGTCCTTGGCAGCAGCAGGTCCGCCGCAGCGTTCAATGCCTTTATGATTGTCCTTGTCATGCATCAAAGAAAACCGATCTGCATCAGAACAAGGATAAGAAAAAGAAAAACTTACATATGAAAACGGAAAAAACGATAAGAAAAAGAAAAATCTGTACAAAGAAACCCCCTGTTGATTCACATCAGCAGGGGGCAGGGTTTAGGTTTTGTGCAAAATACGATTGTGTGTATGTTAAGAATCTGTATGTTTATTATCAGCAGTTCATTCCTCCGCAGCAGTTGATGACCTGTCCGGTCACATATCTCGAGAGATCACTTGCCAGGAAGAGCGCCACGTCAGCGACATCTTCCGGAGTGCCTCCTCTTCTCAAAGGAATCTGTTTCTCCCATTCCTGACGGACGTTCTCAGGGAGTGCTCCTGTCATGTCGGTAGCGATGAATCCCGGTGCGATGCAGTTTGAGCGGATGCCTCTCGGACCCATCTCCTTGGCGATGGACTTGGACAGTCCGATAAGTCCTGCCTTGGATGCCGAATAGTTGCATTGTCCCGCATTTCCTGAAACTCCCACCACCGATGACATGCTGATGATGCTGCCGCTTCTCTGTCTGGCCATTACCGGTGTGCATGCGTGGATGAAGTTGAACGCAGACTTCAGGTTGGTGCCGATCACGGCATCCCATTGTTCTTCTCCCATCCTCATCATAAGGCCGTCTTTTGTTATGCCGGCATTGTTTACGAGAATGTCGATCCTGCCGAAAGTCTCCTTCACGTCCTCGACGACCTTGTGCGCATCTTCGAACGATGCCGCATCGGAAGTATAAGCCTTGGCGCGTACGCCCATCGCCTCGATTTCTGCGACAAGTGTCTGAGCAGCCTCATGCTGAGACCTGTATGTGAACGCCACATCTGCTCCCTCAGAAGCAAACTTCAATGCTATCGCCCGTCCGATTCCTCTTGTGGCTCCGGTAACGAGCGCTGTTTTTCCTGTAAGAAGTCCCATTGCGTAAGAGTTTCGATGGTGCAAAATTACCTTTATCCGTCATAATCCCAAAACAAATTCGTCACAATCGCTTAAAAAGCCCGTGATTGTGGCAAAAGTCGGTTTTGTGTGGTCAAAAAAGACTATCTTTGTGCCCGAATCATAAAAAAACAGACAGAAATCATGGCAAGCGAAATCAGAAATCCGCAACTTTGGCAGGACGGCCGATTGAAAATAGACTGGGTAAGACATAACATGCCTCTTCTCAACGGACTGGAAGAAGAGTTCCGTGCGACTCTCCCTTTCAAGGGGAAGAAAGTCGCTCTTTCGGTGCACTTGGAGGCCAAGACAGCCTACCTTTGCGAGGTCCTTGCAGCAGGCGGTGCTGAGATGTATGTGACAGGAAGCAACCCTCTCTCGACTCAGGATGACATTGCGGCAGCGCTGGTCAAGGCCGGACTGAATGTCTTTGCATGGTACGATGCCACTCCGGAAGAGTATGAGGCTCATATCCGTCGTGTTCTTGAAGTCGGCCCGAATATCATCATCGATGACGGAGGTGATCTCGTCAACCTTATGCATACAGAATATACGGACCTCATCCCGAATGTCATCGGAGGCTGTGAAGAGACCACGACGGGCATTCTTCGTCTTGTGCAACTCAATAATGCCAAGGCGCTCAAATTCCCTATGATGCTCGTCAACAACGCAGACTGCAAGCATCTTTTCGATAACAGGTATGGTACCGGTCAGTCGGTATGGGACGGAATCAACCGTACCACCAATCTTATCGTCGCAGGTAAGAATGTTGTCGTCGCGGGCTACGGATGGTGCGGAAAAGGAGTGGCGATGCGTGCAAAGGGCCTTGGTGCCGAGGTCATCGTGACCGAGGTTGACCCGATCAAGGCCATGGAGGCCGTGATGGACGGCTTCAAGGTGATGAAGATGGAGCAGGCAGCCTGCGTCGGCGACTTCTTCGTGACTGTTACCGGTTGCGATGCCGTGATCACCAGGGACCACTTCTTGAAGATGAAGGACGGAGCCATCTGCTGCAATGCCGGACATTTCGACTGCGAGGTGGATGTTGCCGGACTCCGTGAGATGGCCGTCGAGGTCAAGCCGGCGAGAAAGAACATCATGGGATATACCCTCGAGAACGGTCGCAGGATATACATCATAGCAGAAGGACGCCTTGTCAATCTCGCCGCAGGTGACGGTCATCCGGCAGAGATCATGGACATGTCTTTCGCAATCCAGGCTCTCAGCGCAAGATATCTTGTCGAGAATGCCGACAGCATTTCACGCGAACCGGGACATATGGTCAATGACGTGCCTCTGGAAATCGACCAGGAGGTGGCCCGCCGCAAACTGTCATACTGGGGCTGCGAGATCGACACCCTCACTCCTGAACAGCATAGGTACCTCTTCGGAGCGTGATCACTAGAAGTACTTCCTCTCGTTGCGGTTGAGCGCTATGAAGATGAAGAGAAGGGCAGTGAAGGCCCAGAGTGACGATCCTCCGTAACTTACGAACGGCAGCGGAATACCGATGACAGGCATCAGTCCTATGGTCATTCCGATATTTATGAATAGATGCATGAAGATGCAGCAGGCGACGCAGTAGCCATATATTCTGGTGAAGGCTTCCCTGCTGCGTTCTGCATTCTTGACGATCTTCCATATAAGGAATACGTACAGCAGGATGACAAAGGTGCATCCTGCAAAGCCCCATTCCTCTCCGATGGTGCAGAAGATGAAGTCGGTACTCTGTTCGGGAACGAAGCCGTATGTGGTCTGGGTGCCGTTGAGGTAGCCTTTTCCGAAGGCGCCTCCGGAACCGATTGCGATCATGGACTGATTGACATTATAGCCGACGCCTGCGGGGTCTTCCTTCATTCCGAGAAGAACCTCGATACGTTTTCTCTGGTGGTCCTGAAGCACGTCATTGAAAAGGAAGTCCACTGAAAAAGTCAGTATGATGCCTCCGATCAGGGATATCAGTGCAAGATGAGTGAACATGTTGCGCTCGCGGAAGGCCTGGAAGGCGACGAAAGGCAATGAGATTCCTACAAGCCCCAGCAGTATATACAGAGGCTTTATCCTGGAGACGAATGAACCCGTGGCATCACCATCAGCAACTTCCGCAACCCCTTCCGCAAGACTCTCTCCGGACGCGGTGACAGAGTCAATGATGGACGGAACAAATGCCATCAGGACAATAAGAGGCACGCAGATAAGCAGCCACCACTTGAACCTGCCTGAATACAGGCAAATGCAGAGAGATGCCACGCTCACGAGCACCAGACAAGCCACAAAAGGAGATGCTGTGAGGGTAAGTATGAATGTAAGAATGGCCATTCCTACCATGAATATGAGCCATCCGGAGAGTCCTTCACGATAAAGCATGAAGATGAAGCCTACATAAACAAGGGCGGAACCAGTCTCGCTCTGACCTACGATGATGAGCATCGGAACGAGGATGATCAGAGCAGTAGGGATGAAGTCTTTCCATCGCCCTATCTTATAGCCGAGTTGACTCATTACGGCTGCAAGCATGAGCGAGGTGGATATCTTGGATATTTCCGCAGGCTGGAATCTTATGGGGCCGAAGGCGAACCATGACCGGGAGCCCTTGACCTCGATTCCAAGAAAGATGACAGCCACAAGCAGACCGATGACCGCAAGGTAGATCGGCAGCGCTGCACCTTCATATATACGTGGAGGAATGACAAACAGGATCAGGCCGGCAATTCCCATTGCGGTCACCATCCACACGAACTGCTTGCCGCTTCTGCTGGCAAAGTCGAATATGGAGCCTTCTTCGGTTGCATGCACTGATGCGTAGATGTTGGCCCATCCTATCAGGATGAGTACGAGCCAGCAGACCACCAGACTCCAGTCTATGGTCTTCGCCAGGCCTCTGCCCCTATGTCCTCCTGCATCCCTCATCTTATTTCTTTACCTTTACCCTGTCCATCAGGTCTCCGTTCAGGATCCTGTCTTCGAGGTATTTTCTGTTTTCGCCTATTTCTCCGTTCAGATACATTTCCGTCAGGAGTGATGCGATCGGAGCAGCCCATGTGGCGCCGAAACCTCCGTTCTCCACATATGCCGCTACCGCTATCTTAGGATTGTCGCGGGGAGCGAAGCAGATGAACACCGAATGGTCATGTCCATGCGGGTTCTGCGCCGTTCCAGTCTTTCCGCATATGTCAAGTCCTTCGACAGCAGCCACGCTTGCCGTACCTCCTGAGCCGTAACCGCTGTTCACTGCCCGGTACATTCCTCCCACGACCTTAGGGAAGTGGGTGGTATCCACCATGGTGTAGTTCTTTTCCTTGTATTTCGGGTCGATGGTGACGTTATCCGAGTCCTTGATGATGTGCGGAGTGTAGTAGAAGCCCCTGTTGGCGATGGTCGCACACAGATTGGCAAGGTGCAGAGGCGTACATCCGATCTCTCCCTGTCCGATGGAAAGAGAGATGACTGTAGTGGCTTTCCATCCGCCTTTGCGGTAGACCTTGTTATAGTACTTCGAGTCCGGGATGAAGCCTCCGAGTTCGGATGGGAAGTCGCTGCCGAGTTTCTGGCCGAAGCCGAAACTCCTGACATATTCGTTCCATTTATCCATTGCTTCGTCGATGGAACCGTATTTCTTGTTTTCAAGAAGGTCGCGCAGGATGTAGCAGTAGTAGGCGTTGCACGACATCATTATGGATTCCTCGAAGTTTATCGGGGACTTGTGGGCATGGCAGCCAAGTTTGTTCTTGCCGAAATGATATCCCATGCTGCATGGGTAGAGCGTGCCTGTCGACACCACTCCTTCCTCCAGTCCTATGAGTCCGTTGACGAGTTTGAACACAGAGCCAGGAGGGTAGGATGCCTGCACGGCACGGTTGAACATAGGCTTGTATGGATCTGTCGAAATCTCCCTGTAGTGCTGCCCGATATTAGCCAACTGGTCCACATCGATTCCGGGGCTTGACACAAGTGTCAGGATTTCTCCGGTTGACGGTTCTATCGCCACGAGACTTCCGACCTTGTTTGCCATCAGCATCTGTCCGTAATGCTGTAGTCTGGCGTCGATTGTGGTGGTGATGTCATCTCCGGGAATGGCTTCCTTGTCCATTTCTCCATCCCTGTAGCGGGATTCGATCTTGTTCCTTGAGTTCCTGAGCCAGATGTTGTATCCCTTTTCTCCGCGAAGTTCACGTTCACGGGCTGCCTCGATGCCTGTCATTCCGGCATAGTCTCCCGGCTTATATTCTCCAGGATGTTTCTCTATGTAGTTGGCGTTGACTTCAGACACGTAGCCAAGAAGGTTTCCTCCGGCATTGAACGGGTATTCCCTGATGCTTCTGGCCTGTCCTCTGAACCCGGGGAACTTGTATGCCACCTCTGCGAACTTCATATAGGTCTCCGGTGGTATGAGTTTCATCATCACTACAGACTGGTATCCGATCCTGCGGCGATTCCTGTAGTATTCCTGCATTTTCTCGCGGACGAATTCCGGAGATATGTCAAGGACTTCGCAGAGTGCGAGCGTATCGAAAGGCTCCACCTCCTTAGGAGTCACCATCAGGTCATAGGCTACCTTGTTTCCGACCAGAATGTTGCCGTAGCGGTCGTGGATGACGCCTCTGGTGGGATATATGGTCGAATACACCATGGTGTTGTTCTCGGCGGAAAGTTTGTACTTGTCGTCGAGAATCTGGATGCTGAACAGTTTTGCAATAAGGATGGCGGCCGCTGTACATAGGCCGATGAGCAGTTTGTTCTCCCTGTTGAGTTTCATCGTCTTCCCTCCTATTTGCGGTCATCTACGGTAAGGATGTTCGTGACGATAAGGGCGAGGATGCAGTTGCATGCAAGAGATACGCCCAGCCGTGTCAGGTTGAACCATACAGGCCTTGTGCCTGCTCCGTCCAAAATGATGTATATGCCCAGGAAAAGGACTGTCGCAATAAAGAGGAGCATCGTGATCTTTCCGATTCCGTTCTTGCGGAATGAGAAACTGTCGCTTCTGGTGATGAGGTCTTCGCCGAGGAAGAACCTTATCAGAGGCTTGCGCATCAGGGCAACCGGTACGACGCTAGCGGCATTGATCCCCACAAGTCCTTCTGACAGCCAGTCGACAGAAAGCCCGGTGGCGAATGCCAGAAGCATGCAAAGAGGGGTGCTGACGGTAAGTGGAACACATATCACCATTGCAGGAAGCAGTGAGAGCATGACATATGGTCCCAGATTGGTGAAGTTGCACAGAATGATCTGAGCAAGTGCCATCAGGAAATACAATAGTCCGAAGTTCTGTCCTTTCATTGCCTGCCCTCCAGTTTTTCCATTTCTTCCTTTCCCTTGTTTTCGACTATGGTCACATATCTCAATGCACCGAAATCCTCAAACAGGGTGACTGTGATTTCATAAGTGGCTCCGTTCACGATCTTCGCTTCCCCTACAGAGCCCAGAGGGATGTCAGGAGGGAAGATGGATGAAAATCCGCTGGTAAACACCGTGTCTCCCGGCTCGAATTCCACATGGAGCGGGATCTCCTTCAGGATCGCTCCGTCACTTTTCTTTCCGTCCCAACTCAACGGTCCTACAGCGCCTTGCTTTCCTAGGCGTGCACTGATGTTCATCTCATGGTTCTTGAATGAACGGGCATAGGAATATCTGCTGCTCACGGCATCGATGACACCTACGGCTCCTTTTCCGGTAATGACACCGGAGCCTTCAGTGATGCCGTCGGAACTTCCCTTGTCTATGATCATGTAGTTGTGCTGGGTGTTGTTGCTGATCTTGGCTATTTCTGCGTGTGTGTATCTGAAATTGCCCGCCTCTCCGCTATTGATCGCAGAGACATGGTAGTCCGCTTCTGCACCGATCTGTGCCAGCTGAAGCCGCAGATTGAAATTCTCCTGTGCCAGAGCGTCGTTCCTCTTTCTCAGGGAAAAATAGTCTCCGATGCTCTGGGAACCGCCCCATATGGCACTGGAAACGGCATGCACCCCCTTTGATATCCAGATTCTCTGGATGGTGCCGTTACTATGGAGCATATTCAATGCAGCAACCTCCAGGATTACGAAGATTGCTGCATTGATCAGGTGGTATATGAAGTTGCCTCTACGCAAGACTTATCTCATCAGGAAGGTGTAGTTTTCTGTATTCTTGAGCGCAAGGCATGTTCCACGAGCCACCGCCCTGAGAGGGTCGTCTGCCACATAGAACGGTATGTTGATCTTCTCGGTCAGACGCTTGGCAAGTCCTCTGAGGAGCGATCCGCCGCCGGCAAGGTGGATACCGTTCTCCACGATGTCCGAGTAGAGTTCCGGCGGTGTCTGTTCGAGCACATGGATGATTCCGTTCTCGATACGTGCAACAGACTTGTCCAGGCAGTGTGCGATCTCCTGATAAGTGATGGTTGCATGTACAGGGTGTGCGGTCATGAGGTTAGGACCAGTGATGGCATATGGTTCCGGTTCTTCGTCAAGGTCAGGGATGACTGCTCCGATGGCTATCTTTATCTTCTCAGCCGTGATCTGGCCTACCCTGATGTTGTGCTGCTGCCTCAGGTGCTGCTGGATGTCACTTGTGAATACGTCTCCTGCCACCTTGATCGAATCCTGCACCACGATGCCTCCGAGTGAAATTACCGCGATCTCTGTTGTACCGCCTCCTATGTCCACCACCATGTTTCCCTTAGGTGCCTCCACGTCGAGACCGATACCGAGGGCGGAAGCCATAGGCTCATAAATGAGGTATACGTCGCGTCCTCCTGCATGCTCCGAAGAGTCACGGACCGCACGGATTTCAACCTCTGTCGATCCTGAAGGGATACCTACCACCATCTTGATGTTAGGGGTGAAGATAGACCTGCGCTTGCTGTTCACCTGCTTGATGAATCCGCGGATCATCATCTCCGCCGCGTTGAAGTCTGCGATCACGCCGTCCTTCATCGGACGCACTGTCTTGATGCCCGGATTCTCCCTTTCCTGCATGAGTTTCGCCTTCTGTCCGAGGGCGATCGCCTTGCCTGTATTGTTGTCGATGGCGACGATGCTCGGCTCGTCCAGTACGATCTGGTCGTTCTGGAAAATGACGGTGTTGGCCGTTCCGAGGTCCATCGCAATCTCCTGTGTCAAGAATGAAAATGCCATATTTTTATTACTGTTTTTTCTGATTAACAAAATAGGCCGTAAAATTACAAAAAAACTCTCATATATCCCTGATAAAAATCAAAACAAACTTATTATTTTTGTGAAAACAAATTCAGACGTATGGAAAGAAGGAAATATGTGATTGTAATGGCTGCCGGAAGCGGCACCAGAATGGGCGCATCCCTGCCTAAGCAGTTCATTGAACTTGACGGAAAAGCCATACTCCACAGGACGATAGAGGTCTTTCTGGAGGCATGTCCGGACATCAAGGTGATAACTGTGCTGCCGCAGGATCACATGGATTACTGGAAGAAATATTGTCTGAAGAATAATTTCGATTGCCCGCAGGTTCTGGTCAAAGGAGGCATAACACGCTTTCATTCAGTAAGAAACGCTCTGGATAAAGTCCCGGAAGGAGCCCTTGTGGCAGTACATGACGGAGTCCGTCCTCTAGTCAGTCCGGTACTGGTGCGCGACATGTTCGCAAAGGCGGAGACTACAGACGCGCTTATTCCTGTGGTGCCTTGTGTGGATACCATGAAGATGCTGGAGAAAGGCACAGACGGACTGGTGGCAATGCCTGGATGCAATGTGGACCGGTCCCTTCTTTATGGTGTACAGACCCCGCAGGTCTTTCATTCCGAAACCATAAAGGCAGCATATCGTCAGCCATATGAAACCTCCTTCACTGACGACGGTTCCGTAGTGGAGAAATACGGAAAAAACCTCTCCTTCATTACTGGGGAGAGGTTCAATATAAAGATTACGACTCAGGACGATCTTCTTCTCGCCCGGGCCATTATTTCGCTTCCTTCTTTTTCTTCTTGACGCTTGCCGAGAAACTGGTGTTCTGATACTCCTTCACCCATACCTGACGCTCTATAGCCTGGTCCAGAGATATCTGGGTCTCGGTCTGCTGAACGTATGGAATCTTCTGGATTGTGTTGAGGAGCACCTGCATAAGGTGGTCATGATCAAAGCAATAGAGTTTGATCAGAAGGTTATGCTTTCCTGTCACGAAATGACACTCGACCACTTCTGAGATCTTCTTGAATGACTCTATGACTTCCGGATACTTGTTAGCCTCGGAAAGGGATACACTCACATAAGCACATACGTTAAGTCCGAGAGCCTGAGGCTTGACCAGAAGGCGGGAACCTGTGATGACTCCGTTGGCTTCGAGCCTCTTCACCCTCTGATGAATCGCTGCTCCGGATACATTGCACTCACGTGCAATCTCCAGAAAAGGCATTCTTGCATTCTTGACCAGAAACGACAGGATTTTCTGGTCGATATGGTCAATCTGATAGTTTGTTGATGACATGGGGATAATCATTTATAACGTTTCTGACCGCGAATTTAATGACAAAATTGAAAATGTCAAAAAATCGCGGTCAGAAATTTACAGTTTATAATATTATTTGCGTCTTTTCTTACGTCCTGTAGGTTCGGAGGTTTCGATTATCTCCTTGCACTTATCTTCTGTAAGCATAGCAGGGTCCGTTCCTTTCGGGATCTTATAGTTACTGCCGGCGTGCTTTATATATGGTCCGTAGTTACCATCTATAACCTGTATGTCGCTATCCTTGAATTCGGCGATGATGCCGCCTGTCTTCTTGTTGAGGGAATCTTCGATGAGTCCGATGCAGGTATCAAGGTCGACTTTCAGAGGATCCGTGCCACGAGGCAGTGAAATGTTCTTTTCTCCGTATTTGATGTATGGGCCGAACCTTCCCTTTGTGCAGATGATATCGATGCCGTTGTGCTGTCCGACCATGCGAGGCAGTTCGAAAAGTCTGAGGGCTTCTTCAAGGGTGATGCTTTCGATAAGTTGTCCCGGAGCGAGACTTGCATACTGCTTGTTGTCGCCTTCTCCCTTCTGGACATAAGGACCGTACTGGCCGAAACGTGCGACAAGAGGTTGTCCGTCTTTCGGGTCGACACCTATTTCACGACTTATATTGCTGTATTCCCTGTTGCTGAGAGTCTCCTCCACCTTGGTGTGGAATGATCCATAGAAATCGGAGATGACCTTGTTCCAGGCCAGTTCGCCTTCAGCGATCTGGTCGAAGTCCTTTTCGACGTTGGCGGTGAAGCCGTAGTCGAGGATGGATTCAAAGTTCTTGACGAGGAAGTCGGTGACTATCATGCCGATATCCTGTGGAAGAAGCCTGCCTTTCTCTGCACCGACGGTCTCGGATTTTGTAGAGGACTTTATCTTGCCGTTCTTCAAGGTGAGGTTCGTGACCGTATGCTTTTCACCAGGCTTGTCCCCCTTTACAACATACCCCCTCGCCTTTGTAAGGGTGGTTATGGTCGGCGAATATGTGGACGGACGACCGATTTCGAGTTCCTCGAGTTTCTTGATCAGAGATGCGTCAGTGTATCTTGAAGGGGCTGCGGTGAATTTGCATTCCGCCTTGATTTCCTCCTGGGTCATCACGTCTCCGATGTGCATTTCCGGAAGGATTACGGCATCATCATCCTGCTGCGGATCGTCTGTACTTTCGATGTAGAGTTTCAGGAATCCGTCGAAGAGGACCTGAGTCGCCTGCACATTGAATCTTTCGCTGCTTCTGTCCGATGCTACCTTTATGTCTGTCCTGAGGACGCGCGCGTCAGCCATCTGTGATGCTACTGTACGCTTCCATATCAGTTCGTAAAGTTTCTTTTCCTGAGGAGTCCCCTCTATCGATGTGTTGCCGATGAAGGTCGGACGGATGGCCTCGTGTGCCTCCTGTGCGCCCTTGGACTTTGTCTTGTACTGGCGTGGCTTCGAGTATTCCTCTCCGAAGTTGTCGCAGATGAATTTCTTGGCGGTGCCGAGAGCGAGGGCGGAAAGGTTGGTCGAGTCGGTACGCATGTAGGTGATGTATCCGCTTTCATAAAGACGCTGTGCTATGCTCATGGTCTGGCTTACGGACATCCTCAGTTTGCGTGCGGCCTCCTGCTGAAGGGTCGAAGTCGTGAACGGGGCGGCAGGGAACCTGTTTCCCTCCTTTTCGTTGATGTCACAGATCGAGAAGTTGGCACCGATGCATTTTTCAAGGAAGGCCTGGGCGCTTTCCATGTCAGGGAAGCGTGTGTCCAGAGTCGCCTTGACCAGAGTGTTTTCCGGAGTGCCTTCAGGGTGGAATACGGCCTCAACCTTATAATATGCCTCGTGGTTGAAGGAGAGGATTTCCCTTTCGCGGTCCACAATCAGCCTTAACGCTACGGACTGTACTCGTCCGGCCGAGAGTTTCGGCTGGATCTTTCTCCATAGTACCGGTGACAGTTCGAAACCGACCAGACGGTCAAGTACACGGCGAGCCTGCTGGGCATTGACAAGATTCATGTCAATTTCGCGTGGATTCTTGATGGCGTTTTGGATAGCAGTGTCGGTAATTTCTTGAAAGACAATGCGTTTTGTGTTCTCTTTCTTAAGTCCGAGAGTCTCGAACAGATGCCATGAAATGGCTTCTCCCTCTCGGTCGGCATCGGATGCGAGCCAAACTGCTGTTGCCTCTTTTGCTGCCTTCTTAAGTTCTGATACCACCTTTTTCTTGTCGGCCGGTATCACATATTCCGGCTTGAAGCCGTTCTTTACATCGATGCTGAGTCCGCTTTCGTCAAGGTCTCTGATGTGGCCCATGCTGGCCTTGACTGTAAAATTTTCATTTCCGAGTGCATCCTGTATCTTCTTGATCTTTCCAGGAGACTCGACAATTACCAGATTCTTTCCTTCCTTCATGCTCTGTTCCTTCTATTGTATTTGTTTGGTCTGCCTCTGTTTAGCAGGCACTTTTCAAAAGAAAGTGCAAAGTAAGGTACTTTTCGGGCAATTTTCCAAATTTTGTTGTTAATTTTGTAAGTTTGAAAAACAAATTATATAAGGTCACCGTAGGTGACAATAATGAGAAGAAAAAGGAACGAAAAATATGAAAGAGACACTGAAAAAGAAAATCATCAAGTGGTTCTGGATCCTGTTCGGATCAGGAATCGCTGCCGTGATGCTGCTGTTTGTTGCAGTTTGGATCTTTGCCGATATCCCGTCATTTGAGGATCTGGAAAATCCTGACAGCAAACTTGCGACTCAGGTGATTGCCGAAGACGGAGAGATTCTCACGACTTTTCATATAGAGAACCGTTCGTATGTAAGTTACGATGAACTTTCCCCAAATCTTGTTCATGCAGCAGTCGCTACCGAGGACTCGCGCTTCTACAAGCATTCCGGCATTGACTTCGAGAGTCTTGCACGAGTACTGGTCAAGACCGTTCTAGGCGGCAGTTCAAGTCAGGGCGGAGGAAGTACCATTACCCAGCAGTTGGCCAAGACACTCTATCCCAGACAGGATGTGAGCAGCAGGATACCAGGCGTCTCGACACTCAAGATGGTATGGATCAAATTGAAGGAGTGGGTCACTGCTGTCAAGTTGGAGCGCAGTTACACCAAGGACGAGATCATGAACATGTACATGAATCAGGTCTTCTTCGGCAGTAACGCATATGGCATCAAGGCAGCGGCACAGACATTCTTCGGCAAGGCACCGATTGACCTGACCGTCGAGGAGGCGGCCACTCTGGTCGGAATGGTTAACAAGCCTACAAGATACAACCCTGCCCTCAATCCTGACAAGTCCCTTGCCCGAAGGAACCTTGTGATATCCCGCATGGAACAGAACGGCTTTCTGACCAAGGCAGAGTGCGACTCCATCCAGCAGATTCCTATCACTCTTTCTTATCAGGTGCAGGACCATAATGCGGGAGTGGGACCGTATTTCAGGGACATGCTCCGTCGTACCATGAACGCCAAGAAGCCTAAAAGGTCTTCTTATGCGCAGTATGAGGACTATGTCGTCGATTCTCTTCTCTGGGCAGACGACGGACTATACGGATGGCTGAACAAGAACACGAAAGCCGACGGCTCAAAGTATAATCTTGACAGGGACGGCCTGCGTATATATACGACCATCAACTACAAGATGCAGAAATATGCCGAGGAGGCTGTTGCCGAGCACCTTGGAAAGGACCTTCAGAAATCGTTCGACCGCCATCTCAAATGGAACAGGAAGAAGCCTTTCGCCAGCGATGTGGACCAGAAGACCATAGACCAGCTTATGAAGCAGGCCCGCAGATGGAGTGACCGTTATCGTATCATGAAGAATAACGGAGCGTCTGAAAGCGAGATCGTCAAGAGTTTTTCAGAACCGGTCAAGATGCGTCTGTTCTCGTGGAACAGTAAAGGATACATCGACACCGTCATGACTCCGGACGACTCCATAAGGTATTATAAGGGTCATCTTCGTGCGGCCTTCATGGCAATAGAACCTCATACCGGCCACATAAAGGCATATGTCGGCGGACCTAACTACCGCTATTTCAAATATGACAATGTCCGTCAGGGAAAGCGTCAGGTGGGATCTACCATCAAGCCATTCCTTTATACTCTGGCGATGCAGGAAGGCATGACGCCGTGCGACAAGGTCGTGAATGTGCCGCAGACCTTCATGGTGGGCGACACCACATGGACTCCGAAAAGTACCGACAAGGACGAATGGATCGGCCAGACAGTAACTCTCAAATGGGGCCTGACCAAGAGTTCCAACAACATTTCCGCATACCTTATGAAGCAGTACGGACCAGAGGCCATGGTGGAGATGATGCGCAAGATGGGCATCGGATGCTATCTTGATGCTGTCAACCCTCTTTGTGTGGGTTCTGCTGACATTTCGGTATATGAAATGGTTTCCGCATATAATACCTTCCCTTCAAAAGGAGTGTTCGTCGAGCCTATATTCGTGACAAGGATAGAGGACAGCATGGGCAATGTCCTGAGTGAGTTCAGTAACAAGAAGAAGGAGGCTATCAGCGATTATACGGCATACCTCATGGCAAACCTGATGCAGGGAGTCGTGAACAGCGGTACCGGTATCAGGCTTCGTGCGAAGTATGGTCTGAGGGGTGAGATTGCAGGAAAGACAGGTACGACCAACGATCAGTCAGATGGTTGGTTCATCGGCTACACGCCGTCCCTTACCGCTGGTGTCTGGGTCGGAGCGGAAGACCGTCAGGTGCATTTCGAGTCTCTGTCTCTTGGTGGAGGATCCAACATGGCCCTGCCTATATGGGGAATCTTCATGAAGAAGGTGCTTGAGGACGGCTCTCTCGGAGTATATGAGACAGACAGGTTCATTGCGCCTCCGGGAATATCTCTGGAACTGGATTGTGACGGAAGTGATGCAGACGCCTCAGTCAAGGCAGAGGATGAAGAAGATTATTTTTTTGAATGATGATATGAAGTCAGTAGTGGTGATATATGGCAGCGACTCTTCCGAGTGGGAGGTTTCGGTGCGAAGCGGTGAGTTCACCGCATCTCAGATCGATGGGATGAAATATGATGTGTATGAGATGTTTGCGCGTTTCGGCGAATGGACACTTGTGGCATACCGCAGGAATGGTTCAGAGAGGGTCGTGATACCCGAAGGAGAGCGTCCTGTAGTGGACAAGACTGATTTTTCGGCAGTTGTCGGGGGACAGAAGGTCAAGTTCGATTATGCATATATAATGCAGCACGGCACTCCGGGCGAGAATGGTCTGATGCAGGGTTATCTGGAGATGGTCGGAGTTCCGCACAGCGGCTGTGATGCTTTTGTGGCAGCTATTACCTTTGACAAGTTCTCATGCAAAAGTTACCTGAAGGATGTCGATTTCGTGAAGTGTGCAGACGACATCTTCATCAGAAAGGGAGAACAGGATCCCGGTCTTGCGTCCAAGGCTGTGGAGAGATTGGGATTGCCGATGTTTGTGAAGCCTACGGACGGCGGCAGCAGTTTCGGTGTGACCAAGGTGAAGACCGTGGATGATTTCGACAACGCTATGGAGTATGCTTTCTCTGAGGGTAAGACTGTGATGGCTGAGGCCGCTATAAATGGTCGTGAACTGACATGTGCAGTGTATTTCAACGGCACGGAGAATGTTGCTCTGCCTGTGATAGAGATTCTTACTGACAATGAGTTCTTCGATTATGAGGCCAAGTACAACGGTCATAGCAAGGAGGTGTGCCCGGCTCATATCCCTGATGCGTTGAGAGATGAGATCCAGGAGACTTCCAGGAAGATATATGCACATCTGGGATGTTCCGGTCTTGTGAGGGTCGATTACATCAGCACAGAAGAAGGACTTTATTTCCTTGAAGTCAATACGATTCCGGGCATGACTTCGGCATCTCTCGTGCCGCAGATGGTCCGTGCCGCAGGTCTGTCGATGACCGATTTCCTTACGACTGTCATAGAGAATTCATGATTCTTTAATTGTCTGTTCTGTTGAAAGTATTGTTATGCTACTTTCTGAATTGATACAGGAGGCAACAGGCATGTTGCGTGAGGTGTATCCTGAGAGGGAGGCACGGGAGATTGTCTATGCGTATCTGGAGCAGAGTATAGGGACCAGGAGGCATACCCATATCGTGGAGCCTCAGTACGAGGTGTCGGATTCCGATGCGGTAAGTGCCATGGAGGCATTCGGCAGGATCGCTTCAGGGGAGCCTCTTCAATATGTGACAGGTCATGCTGATTTCTATGGACGTCGTTTCCGCGTGACTCCTGATGTCCTTATTCCCCGTCCGGAGACTGAACTTCTGTGCAGGTACCTCCTAGCCGGGGGTGGCATGTCCCGCAAAGCAATATCCACTGACAACAAGAGGCATAATAAAATGCGTCTTCTGGATATGTGTACGGGAAGCGGATGCATCGCGTGGACGCTTGCGCTGGAGATGCCTGGTGCTGAAGTGACTGCCGTGGATATTTCCGACGGAGCGCTTGCAGTGGCCTCCACGCAGGACTTTGCCGAGGAGATGGCCCGTACCGGAGCCTGTGTACCGAAGTTCCTGAAAGCCGATGTCTTATCTCATCCGGATTCCTCCTTTTGTCAGTTCGACATCATAGTCAGCAATCCTCCATATGTCATGGACAAGGAAAAGGCCCTCATGCGTGCCAATGTTCTGGACCATGAACCCCATCTTGCCTTGTTCGTACCCGATGACGATCCTCTTCTGTTCTATAGGGCTGTGGCAGACTGGGCAAAGGTTCTGCTTAAGCCGGAAGGTTACGGCATGGTGGAAATCAATGAGGCCTTGGGACCTGAGACAGCAGATGTCTTCCGTTCTGCCGGCTTCTCTTCCGTAACAATCGTCAAGGATCTTTCGGACAAGGACCGTCTTGTTGTGTTCAGCAGATAGGGAATTTGTTTGATTTTTGTAAAAAATCAAACAAATTTTGGTGGTTAAATCGCTTTTGGAAGCACTTCCAGAGGCGATTTTTGAAATTATCCGCATACTTTTTCGTTACACGGATAATCCTTCTGAACTTTGCAGAAGTAAAAGTTGAAGATTATGAAGAAGTATGGTTGTCTTTTGTTTTCCGTTTTTGTTGCGGGCGTTTTTGTTTCATGCGAGGTCCTGGATGATGATATCGGCAAGCATGTCGATGATACGGACAGTACAGGATATGTAGGGCTTGAAGAAGTCGCTCAAATACTTGCATGCGTCCCTTTGAAGAGTTCCCATCTGCTGGAGGTGCATGATGCCGTTTCTTCGTCTTCCGTAAACGGGTATGACGAAGAGTATACGATGAAGAATCTTTTTGCCAGTCCAGGAAGCGGAGTCGGTGACAAGCCGGTCAAGTCAGATGGCGGATATGTCACGCCGTTGCGTGAACTGATAGAGGAACAGGTCCGTTCAAGACCCGGAACCAAGGTGTCCGGCATGGACCCGGACGGTTTTCTCAAGGCTTTATCAGATTCTGATGTACAGATTTATTGGCCTTTCTCTGAGGATTGGGACGGAACCTCGTTTCCTGTGATTACATTCGATCCGGAAGATGGGGCACATAATAATATAGGATACAGATTTGTTGTTGATGATGATGGCTCCTGCAGGACAGAGGAAGTGGTGGTCGATGAGGAAATGGCAATGCATGAGCCGGTGTGGGTGGTTAACAGGAATACGGATGCAGGCTACACGTCGCTTGAGATGTTGAGGAGGGAGGATCCGGATTGGGGAGAAGGAGGAGGAGCCATCGTTGTCAATCCGAAGGTCCGGAGTCAGGACAAGAGTCAGGAGGAGCCCTTGCGCACGCTTGTCCTGAAGGATTTCACGATGAACAGAAATTATGACTCATGGTTTGCCGGTGCCTCAGAGTTTTTCGTCAAGATCGGTTATGTGGATGATTTCACGGCTTCAACCGAGGCGGAACTGAGACTTTACAATCCGTTGGTGACAGATTTCATGATTGTTGTCAAACGCAGGCATTTAGGTGAACCTCAGACAATGAATGCGATACTTATGTCCGACTGGTCGGAGCAGATGACCTCCTGCGCATTCATGATCACGGAGGATGATGGCGGCACGCAGACAGATTGGACTGCCAAGGCAAAGGTTTTTGTTGCCGGGAAAAGTTATGGTGTCGAAGTGACGCTTCCTATCAAGACACGTGATGAGATAGTCTGGCGTGGCGAACTGGCAAATTCTTGGTTTGAGAGATACGATGGCCGGAAATGGGCTTTCGGGGATGTCGAACTTACCTTTGATATATTGTGATCAGACTTCACGCAAGGTCATTTCGCAGTTGCGGCAGTCAAAGCCGAGAGCAAACTTCTGACCGTTGTTGAGCAGGAATAGTGGGCCGGAATCCTTGCATCTGTGGTGCTTGGGGCATATTCCCAGTTCATGACGTATGCAGTAACGGGTGCGCATAAGTTCCGCATTCTTTTTATGGCAGAGTTCGTAAGCGGGTTCTATTGTTTCAGCACCATTCTCCTTGTATACCTTTTCTGCCAACACGTTGGATACATTTGATGAATAAGGGACATTCTTCGGATCTTTGCTGAAACCCCTTTCCGACATACCGTTTATTTCTCTCCGGAGGATGTCCTTTTTATTGCAAGGCTTTTCATTCAGCATTTCTGCGATTTCCCTTCTTACATTGTTGAGAAAGGATGCGCTCATGAAAGGAAGGTCATCCTGATATCCGATCCTGTCGACGTTGAACCTGTAGTGGCCCATGGTCTTGCTGATCTGACTTTCGATCATTCCTATCATGCGTTCGCGGTTGTTGGCAGTCTGCTCCCCAGCATCGTGTGTCGAAACTGTAGTACGGCCGTCTTCGCTCACGGCGATGGCTTTAAGGACCCATCCGTCCTTTTGGCGAAGAACTTCCAGGGAAACATTTACCATTATCTCCCTGATGCATGCCTGCCGCTCCAGTTCCTTTTCAAATGCTGAGTTGATGTTTCTGTAAAGTCGGGTTCCCTTGCATATGACCGGCAGGTTCCTGCTACGTATGGAATTGCCTTCACAGACGTCTCCGCGGAAACCGGTTATGCTTCCGTCTTTTGCGACGAAAGAAAATCCGTCGCCATTATTGAGGACCAGGGTTCTTGATGACGGGCGGATGACGACAGTTCCGTTATGGGACGATATGACTTCGCCGACGTCTTCTCCCATGGCCTTTGCCGCATCCATACTCGCCCATTTACCTCGTTGACCGTCGATGTAGAGTTCTGTGTATCCTCTGTTGAAGGTCTTTGCGGCGTCCGGAACAAAGCCCCCTGAAACAGAACCGAATGATTCCCTCTCATACAGGTCAGGATGTTTTCTGATAATGTCGTCAAGAGCAATGGAGTAGTCTCTGACCACATTCTTCACATAAGATGCGTTTTTCAGACGGCCTTCAATCTTGAATGATGTTATCCCCGCCTCTGCAAGTTCCTCAAGCCGGTTCTTCAGGTTGTAGTCTTTCAGAGACAGGAGTGCCTTGTCCTTTACAAGGACCTTCCCAGATGCGTCGACAAGGTCGTAACGCGATCGGCATGCCTGAATGCAGGCTCCTCTGTTTGCGCTTCTGTCTGCAATTCTTTCCGACAGGTAGCATTGTCCGCTATAGCATACGCAGATGGCTCCATGGACAAAGAACTCAAGTTCGCATGTCACTGCCTTGCGGATGATGCGGATCTGGTCCAGAGAGATGCCCCTTTCCAGTATCAGACGTGAAAATCCCAGGCTTTCAAGGAACCTGGCCTGTTCCGGTGTGCGTATTGCGCACTGTGTGGATGCATGAAGCGGTATTCTGATCTCCTGCCTTAAATTGCCGATGCCGTTTCTTGCCATTTCTATGATGGCCATGTCCTGCACGATGATGGCGTCGGCTCCGGCATCCTGTACATCCAGCATGAGACGATAGGCGGCTTCCAGTTCATCATCGTAAAGAATGGTGTTGAGGGTCACGAATATCCTTGCACCGAATCGATGGGCATAGGAACATAGTCCCCTTATGTCTCCGACAGTGTTTCCTGCCGCTTGTCGTGCACCGAACTGAGGCCCCGCGATATACACAGCATCGGCACCGCAGTCTATTGCTGCGATGCCGATCTGGATATCTCTTGCCGGAGCAAGCAGTTCAAGTTGCATCATGAATTAGAGAGTCTTGAGCTGCTCCTGTGCAGATGCACCGTACTGAGGGTCGTTTACGACCATCTGATAGAACTCCTTGGCCTTTGCCTTGTTGCCGGCCTGCTGGTAAAGCGCTGCGATGGTGAACTTCACACCGGAAGCGTCCTTTGCGTTAGGCTTGAGTTCAAGATACTTCTCATAGTTTGCGATGCAGTCTGCGTTCTTTCCGAGCTGCTGTGATGCGGTTGCAGCAAACTTGTATGAGTTGGCATCTTCCATGTATGAGTTCGCCTTGGCAGTATAGTCAAGAACTTCCTGATACTTCTTAGCCTTGAGTGATGACTGAGCGAGTTTCTGGAACATCTTCAGAAGCATCTTCTTTGCATTGGTCTCCTGGCCGTTCGCAGCAGCCTGTACGTATGCTGCCTCAGCCTCTGCTACCTTACCCTGAGCGGTGAGAGCCTGTCCGAGGAGGAGTGATGCCATTCCGTTTGCCGGATCCATTGCAAGTACCTGCTGGAAAGCCGCTGTCGCACCGGCAACATCCTTTGCCTTGAGGAGGCCGTTACCCTTTGAGAGGTATACGGTAGGGATCATTTCCTTGGCTTCAACAGCGGTTTCTGAAGCGCCGTAGAGTTCGGCAGCCTCGGCAGTCTTGTTGAGTTGCTCTACTGCTCCGTCGAAATTGTCAGCCTTGATGTAATCCTTTGCAATGGAAAGCATCACGTTAGGAATGATGTTCTTGCAGTTTGCTGCGAGTTCCGCTCCCTCTTCGCCGAGGGCTTCAGCCATTGTAAGGGCGGTCTGGAAGCAGGTGACAGCAGCCTCCTTGTTGCCCATGTCGAGTTCCATGGCTCCGTTGTTGTAGTTCTCGGTAGCCTGATTGATGTCCTGTGCAGACATGATGCCTGCCGATACTGCTGCAGCAGCAAACAAAAGGAAAATCTTCTTCATAATCTATTGTCGTTTATTAATATTAATTGCACTATAAGTCATAGAAATGCAAAAATAGGAAATTTTTGTTTTAATTTTGCAAATGGATATATTAAATATGATGATATTACGTCTTAAACAAATAATTTCAGCGTTTTTATTGCTTGGCCTGTCGCTTGTCGCCTACCCGCAGGATCTCCCCGTACTTCCTGCAGACCCTGCAATAAAGACCGGCCGTCTCCCGAACGGCACCCATTATTATCTGGTGTCAAATCCGACCATAAAAGGTGTGGCGGACTTTGCTCTTATCCAGAAGACGGGAACAGGAAACATTCCCGACTCCTTGTCCGGTAAGGTGGTCGAAACTGCCCGCAAGGCCCTTGCCGGTCTTCCCCGCTGTCTGGCTCCGTCTCTACAGGAGTATGTGACTTCGCATGGAGTGACTCCGGGACGTGACGGGTTCGTGAAGGTGTCGGAAAATGCCACGGAGTTCCGTTTCCGTGATGTGCTTCTTGACAAGCCGTCCACATTGGACTCCACTCTTCTTGTGCTTATGGACGTGATTGACCGCGTCAGCACTGCCGATGACCCGTTCCTGAGGAAGTGGTATTCTCCATCGGATCAGGCGGTGATAGTGTCTGGAGACATTGATGTGGCGGCGGTGGAGTACAAGTTGCAGATGCTGTCCATGATGACTCCTTCGACAGAGTCTGTTCCGCGTGTCAGATATGTATGGGAATCAAGGGATTCTGCGGAATATGTCCGGAGACCTGCATCAAGGCCCGGCCTTGCGGAGATTTCTGTGACATGGCGTTCGGCCAGGATGCCGTCCGAATATATGAACACCGTACAGCCGACCATCTATGAGATGTTCCTTGCGGAACTTGGAATGGTAGTGGAAGAGAAGGTGTTTTCATCTTTACGTTCCAAGAACATCCCGCTGGCAGGCGTGTCCTGCGGTTTTGTGACAAGCGTCCAGTCGGCAGATGACGAGAGTTTCAGTGTGTCCCTTTCTGTGGCTCCGGAGCATTTCACGGAGGCATTGACATCGCTTTCCGACGTTCTTTCTGGCGTGGACGCCGGGATGACGTCGGCAGAAGATCTTGCAAGGGTGAAGAGGATATGCACGGATATGGTTCATGAGGCCTCAAACATGCCGGTCAGAAGCAATTCGGCATATGTGGATAAGTGCATGACGGCCTTCCTTTATAACGGTAGCCTTGCAACTCTGAAGAGCAAGGTTGATTTTCTCGCATCGCGCAAGCTGGCTGATACTACAGAACTTCGGCTTTTCAACGGTATCTCTTCCGCTTTGCTTGATCCTGAAAGGAACATGACTCTGACATATGATGCGCCAATGCCTGAGGACTCGGTCAGGATGGTGTTTGACGAGGCCTGGATGTCACAGAAGGATACGGTGGAAAGACATGTGTATACTATGGCGGATGTGCCTGTGATCCAGCCTTTTGTGCCGAAACTCAAGATCAGGGGGACAAAGACTGACCCTATGTCCAAGGGGCAGGTCTGGACTTTTTCAAATGGCATGACGGTAGTATACAGAAAGATGGATACCAGAGGACATCTGTATTACAACCTTGCCCGCAACGGAGGTTATGGCTCGATTGAGGATCTGGAACGAGGTGAAGGCGGATACCTGTCCGACTATCTTCTTCTGGGCCGCATAGGGGATATGACCGGCGAGGAATTCATCAAGATGCTGAACAGGGAGGGCATAACCATGGAATCTTATGTCGGCCTTTCCTACATGATGCTCAGCGGATATGCTCCGAATGACAAGGCCGATCATATGATGCGCGCCTTGCTTGCAATAGTAAATGCAAGGACACCTGATCTGGAGGCATATAGGTATCATGCTGATTGTCTGCGTCTTGAGCATCTTGCTGCGAAGGGGACGCGACAGGAGAGAGCCTGTATGATAGACAGCATCATGTGCCCGGACTACAGGTTTACCGCAATGAGGGGACTTGCAGATATTCCTGATGCGCTGCCGGCAAAGGCCGATAAGTATTTTGCAGGGCAGGCAGGAAAGAACAATGACGGGGTGCTGATTCTTCTGGGAGATATGGATGAGGCGGAACTGAAGAAAGTGCTTCTCGAACATATGGGCGGATTCAAGACTACGGAGAAAGCGTTCAGACGTCCTATTGTGCGGTATCAGCCGCTTTCCGGGTGGTCAACATATACTGTTGCCGGTGAACACGATGGTGTCGATATCGTAATGTCTGCTCCGCTTACTTTGTCCATTGACAATTACATGGCATCTGAAATAGCAGCCATGGTCCTTCAGAAGCATCTTTCAGAGGCAGTCATAGACACAGGCATGTTCCTGACGCTTGAGAGCGAATGCAGGATTTATCCGAATGAGCGCTTTGAAATAAGGCTCTCTCTGAACGAAGCGTCGCCTATGGGTTTTTCGTCATATACGGAACCTACCGGTCCGATCAAGGCTCTGGCGATAGTGAGGGAGGCGCTCGAGTCCATCTCTGAGACTCCTGTGCCTGATTCTGAGGTGGAGGCGTTCAAACAGCAGTTGAAGGGACGGATGGCTCTGGACATGAAGGACCCTTTCTATTGGCTGAATGTCATTTCCCGCAGATATCTTGCAGGCAAGGACTTCACCACCAACTATGAATCAAAGATATCGTCCGTCACACCGGATAAGGTGAGGGCCATCCTGTCCGCCCTCAATGACGGAAGCAAGGTAGAATATATAATTAGCGGAAACTGATATGTATCACGGAACCATTATCGAGATTGATGACTGCCTCGTGTCGGAGGAGGTCCTTACTGAATATTTTGCATGCGATTATGAAAAATGCAAGGGATGCTGCTGTGTCATAGGTGACAGCGGAGCCCCTATGGAAGAGTGTGAAGCAGAGGCTATTGAGAAGAATTATCATATATTCTCCCCGATCATGTCGGAAGAGGGGCGTGCTGCAGTAGCATCAAAGGGCTTCTATGAGATTGATATGGACGGAGATATGGTGACTCCTCTTGTACCGGGAAGCGAGGAATGTGCATATACGCTTTTTGATGAAGACGGCAACTGCTTCTGTTCGATGGAAAGGTGCTGGTTTCAAGGCAAGGGCGATTTCCGCAAGCCGATATCATGCTGGCTCTATCCGATCCGCATCACTCAACTGCGCAACGGCATGAGGGCTCTGAACCTTCACAGGTGGCACATCTGTAAGGATGCATTCGCCAAGGGCAAAAAGGAAAAGGTCCGTGTATATGAGTTTTTACGCGAACCAATAGAACGTTATTTCGGTGAGGATTTCTACTCGGCCCTGTCTGAGGCTGCCAAAATGCTCAATGGAGACTAATTGTCCTCAAGCGAGGTGGCGTAGAGGATGACATCTTTCCGGAGTCCTTCCAGTACATACCCGTCTTCCGTCCTGCTCAAGGTGAGCCTGTCCTCTCCCATCTTCGTTATCCTGCTCGCGAGGTCCTTGCGTCTGAATGTCACCTGGTCCTCTGTTTCCGTCTCCAGCATGTAACGGCGCTCCGAAAAGAACCGTATGGCCTTGTCGCGCATCGTATCCCATTCTGTCTGCGTTTCTAGCTTGCGGCTTATGAATCCGAATTTTGGGTATACGGCGGCAACCAGTGCAAAGAACAATGCCATTTTCCACAAAGCGTTGTATCCGCCTTCAAAAATCGAATTTATGTCACCTTCGACAGCTCCTATCAGGACGAGGGCAAGCACGATCAACGTGGTGATGAGGGCGAAATATACAAAGTATTTGACTGCTCGGATGAAATATCTCATGGCTTTGATTTTGCAGGTAAAACATTCAAGGTTCTGTGAACACCACACAAATATACGAAAAATCCGATATTTTGCTATCTTTGCACGTATATAATAAAACCGAAAGGACATGGAAGACAACAATCTGAAAAAAATCATGTATGCACTTGTCGTAGTTGCCGTCGTGCTGGCAGGTGCCCTTGCCTATATCTGGTATCAGAAATCATCTCTGGTGAATGACCTTACTTTGGAAAAGGAAGAACTTACTGCTCAGATGATTGATCTCCAGAACGACTATGCGTCACTTTCTTCGGATTATGACTCGATAAACTCTCAGTTGGATTCGTCCCGAGAGGAGGTTTCTCAACTTATCGAGAGGATCAAGAAGACTGAGGCAACCAACCGCAGCAAGATCCGTCAATATGAAAAGGAACTGGGAACCCTCAGGAGCATAATGAGGAGTTATATCACCCAGATAGACTCTCTCAATACCCTCAACAAGAAACTTACTGCAGATGCTGCCGCTGCACGTCGTGAGGCTGCGGAAAGCAGGAAGAAGCAGGAGGAACTCAGCAGGACAGTGGAGAACCTTACCGGTCAGGTGGCAGCAGGATCTGTCATCAAGGCACGCGGCCTGAGGATCGAGGCATATAATGCTTCCGACAAGGTTACCGACCGCAGCAGCAGGGTGGTAAGACTCATGACTACCCTAAGTCTGGTGGAGAATGATCTTGCGCCAAAGGGACCTGTAAGGGTATACATCAGAGTCAAGGGACCGGATGGAATCCTTCTCACCAACAGTACTCAGAGGACATTCGAGGTCAACGGTGAGCCTATGATCTGTTCGGCATCCCGCGAGGTCGACTATCAGGGCAAGGAAGTTGAACTCAGCATCTATCTCAATGAGATTACCGAATATGTAAAGGGTATCTATACGGTTGAGGCATATACAGAACAGTCTCTCCTCGGTTCTGCCGAACTTATGCTCAGATAGCATGATATATGTCCACATTCCCTTCTGCAGGAGTTTCTGCACCTATTGCGACTTCTATTCCGAGGTGGCTCCAAGGTGTCCGAAAGCGGAAGATGTTACTCGTCAAGCCGTTCTCTTCGAGACTTTTGCAGATGCTTTGAGCAAGGAATTTGTGGCACGTTCGGAGGAAGTCTCAAAAGATGTCAACACATTGTATATAGGAGGCGGCACCCCATCGGTGCTGCCTCTTTCTGCGTTCGCACGTCTGCTTGATACGTTCCGGTCGAGAGGGCATGGCGGTCCGTATGACGAGTTCACGATAGAAGTCAATCCGGAGGATATCGTTGAAAAGGGTCGGGCCTACGCTGAAGGGCTTCTTGAACTAGGGGTGAACCGCGTCAGCATGGGTGTGCAGTCGTTTGATGATGACATCCTGCGTTTCATGAACCGGCGTCACGATGCCGCTGCCGCCAGGGTGGCATATGGAATACTTGAGGATGCCGGTTTTGAAAACATCAGTATCGATCTTATATTCGGGCTGCCGCAGTTATCGGATGCCGTCTGGCGTGATACCCTGAAAAGGGCCATGGACATATCTGCAAAGGGTGTTCTTCCAAAACATGTGTCTTCTTATCAGTTGTCCGTGGAGCCGGGAAGTGCCCTTGCCGGACTGGTGGAACGGGGATTATGGACCGAGGCATCGGAAGATTTATGTAGAGGTCAGTATGATATTCTTTGCGATGTGCTGGGAGATGCCGGTTACCACCATTATGAAATATCCAACTTCGCCCTGCCGGGATATGAGGCCCGTCACAACAGTGCATATTGGAAGCATGTCCCTTATCTGGGTCTTGGTCCGGGAGCGCATAGTCTGGCCCTGTCGGACTCCGGAAAGCCGGTCCGAAGATGGAACGCTCAGAACCTTCATGCATATGTCGCGGATCCTCTGTCCGTGAGTGAAGGTGAAGAACTGACAGAAGGGCAGGTGGTTCTTGAAAGAGTCATGCTTGGATTGCGCACGTCTGAAGGTCTCGCAGAAGAATACCTTCTGAGACATTGTGATGCAACCCGTCTGGAACAGCATCTGTCTTCCGGCGACATTGTCCGTACTTCTTTCGGTACGCTCCGCATCCCCGAATCCCGTTTCTTCGTATCTGACGCCATCATCTCTTCTCTGGTCTGAAAATAATATTCCTGTTTGTCAGGAAAATTCCGTATAATTGTACATCTAAACGGAACATATTATGAAATTCTTGAGAAAAGAGACAGTCCTTGGGCTGCTTGCCGTCATTTTTGCCGGCTCATTCAATGCATCAGCACAGAATCCTTATCTTCCCCTTTGGGAGCATATTCCTGATGGCGAACCTTACGTGTTCGAGGATCCGGACAGACCTGGAGAATACCGTGTCTATATCTACGGATCCCATGATTCCCTTAAGGAGAGTTATTGTGGAAGAGAACAGGTCGTGTGGTCTGCCCCTGTAGATGACCTGTGCAACTGGCGTTATGACGGAATCATCTTCAAGTCAGTCTATGACCGTGACGGAAATCTTCTTAATGCTTCCGGTGAGGGAGACGTGCTTTTTGCTCCCGATGTGACAGAAAGGGTGGAGAACGGACGGAAGGTATATTATCTGTATCCGAACACTCAGGCTGGAGGTCGAAACAGCATGATGGCCAGGTCAATACGTCCTGACGGGCCGTTCGAGGTGTTCAACTGGAGCAAGGATGACCCTAAGAGGACAGAGGGTGTTCTGGGCTTCGACCCTGCAGTGTTTGTCGATGATGACGGACGTGTGTACGGCTACTGGGGATTTGAAAAGTCATGGGCTGCGGAACTTGATCCTGTGACCATGGCGACAGTCAAGGCCGGGACGGAAATAGTCAATCTGGTGCCGAGCAATCTCGAAGACGAAGTTTTCAGATTTTTCGAGGCGTCATCCCTCCGCAAGATCGGGGACAAGTATGTGTTCGTATACAGCCGCTGGACAAATGAAGGTGAATTCGGTCTCCCTTCAAGCAATTTCACTCTGGCATATGCATACGGAGACCACCCTCTCGGACCATATACATATGGCGGAACCATCATTGACGGCCGCGCAAGAGGTGTTGACGAACAGGGCAATGTCGTCCGTACCGCCTACCCTTCGGGAAACACACACGGGAGCATCTGCGAAATCAACGGAAAGTGGTGGGTGTTCTATCACAGGCAGGCCGGCCTGAACGAATACTGCCGTCAGGCAATGGTCGCTCCTATAGAGGTCAAGGTCGAGAAAGGGCCAGGAGGAAAGGTGTATATTTCTGAAGGGGAAGTGACATCGGAAGGTTTTGCAACTGAAGGACTTGATCCGTTTGTGAATACTCCTGCCGGCATTGCATGCCATGTGACAGGTCCTGTACAGTCATTTGCCACATATCCGAACTACCATTTCTCCGGATCCTATCTGAAGGCGACATATCTTGATACAGATTCATTTACAGGGCCTTTCAATCAGAAGATTCCGGATTCGCCGGTTGTAAACAACACGGCAGGCTCCATAGTAGGCTACAAGTATTTCAATCTGGACAAGACCCGCAAGTGCGACGATCTTGTTCTGGAATTCCTGATGGTTCCGGGAGGTCAGGAAGGAGAACTTGCCATAATGCTTGACAGCCCTTATGAAAGCAGGGGCGGAAAAGTGGTAGGTACGCTGAAACTTGATTCCTCAATGCCTCAGGAGATGACAGAAATACAGACAAAGGTAGACCTTGGTAAGGCCAAGGGCAAGCATGCCCTTTATTTCGTTTTCCGCAGTGAGACTGATGGAAAATCACTTTGTGACCTATATTCATTCAGATTCAGAGAAAGCAGATAGCATCAATTATGGCAAACATTCATTCCGAGAGAATCCAGGCCCTCAGGGCTTTGATGGACCGGAACGGCTGGGACGCTGTCGTCCTCAGCGGTTCGGATCCACACAGCAGCGAATATCCTGCAGCAAGATGGAAGCAGGTGGAATTTCTGACAGGCTTTACCGGAGAGGCCGGAGACCTTGTGGTCACCGCTGATCATGCCGGACTGTGGACGGATTCCAGATACTTCATACAGGCGCTCACTCAGTTGGAAGGTACCGGTGTCGAGTTGCATAAGACCCGTGTTCCCGGTGCCGTAGGCATTCCCGAATGGCTTTCGGGAAGAGCCCGTACGGTGGCATTGGACGGACTTTGCTGGAATGTCAGTGCCGTCAGGGAGATTTCCGATGCCTTGGATGACGGCGGCCTGGTGGTGGATGCTCCTGATCTGCTGGAAGAACTATGGGAGGGTCGTCCTCTGATTCCTGTGACTCCGGTGACCACTCTGGATGTGGAGTGTTTCGGTGGCATCCCTCGGAGCGAGAAGATATCATGGCTCAGGAAATGGATGCTTCTGCAAGGGGTGGACAGGGTACTTCTGACTTCTCTTGATGAGATAGCATGGATGCTCAATGTCAGGGGAAGCGACATTGACTACAATCCTCTCGTTATTTCGTATCTCCTTGTCTCTCAGGATGATGTGAAGTGGTTTGTGAAAAAGGCTGGCTTTGACGGAGAACTGGATCCGGACACTCTGGACAGTTTCGGTGAACTGGCTATGGATAATGTGGAGGTGGAAGACTATGACGCTGTCTTCTTTGCCGTATCCGACTTTACGAAAGAACATGATCCTGTGAGGATTTTTGTAGACCCGGCCACCCTGAACCATCATCTGTATAACTATATATGCGACTCGTATCCGGTGGACTCTGTCGTGACAGGAACATCACCGGTGATCCTGAAGAAGGCCGTGAAGACGGACTCGGAAATAGAGAACCTCCGTCAGACCTACATAGATGACGGTGTGGCCATGGAGTGTTTCATGCATTGGCTGGAGGACGAGGTCGCTACCGGAAGAGAAGTGACCGAATGGGAGGCTTCTGAAAGACTCACTTCGTTCAGGTCCGGGATTCCCGGCTACAGAGGTAACAGTTTCGAGAACATTTCCGCCTATGGTCCGTCTGCTGCACTGCCGCATTACTCCACTCCATGCGAAGGCTCGGCAGTAATCCGTCCGGAAGGCCTTTATCTTGTGGATTCCGGAGGACAATATCTTACCGGAACGACAGATATCACAAGGACGGTTGCCATGGGTGAATGTACGCCTCTTGAAAAGGAAGACTACACCCTGGTGCTTAAGGGTATGATAGATCTTTCAATGGCGGTGTTCCCATGCGGAACGGCCGGATGCCAGATCGACGCCATTGCCAGAATGCCTCTCTGGCGTGCAAGACGTAATTTCGGACACGGAACAGGCCATGGCATAGGCTATTATCTCTGTGTTCATGAAGGACCTCAGTCCATAAGATATCAGTATAATCCGCAGCCGCTTCTCCCGGGCATGGTGACATCCAACGAGCCGGGACTGTATCGTGAAGGAATGCATGGCATACGTCATGAAAATATAGTCCTCTGCCGTGAGGCCGGGGTGAGTGAGTTCGGTGAATGGCTTGATTTCGAGACTCTTACCTGTTGCCATTTTGACACTGCTGCCGTCGTTCCGGAACTTATGACACATGAAGAACTGAACTGGCTGAACGAGTACAACGACCATGTCTACCGCACTCTCGCTCCGCTTCTTCCTCCACGTACCGCCGCATGGCTGCGTGACAAGACTCTGCCCGTAGCGGCTCAGATATGAAATATTTTTCCTAAATTTGACTCTTTATCCGCAAATTTCAGGACGATCTATGGAAACGAACTATGACATCATGATTCAGGGCATGGCAGATGACCTGTTTCATTTTCTTGAAAAGAAGGAGGATGCAGAGGACATGGCGCGCATCCGCGCTGCCTTCGAATTTGCCCGTGAGGCGCACCGTCCCCAGAAACGCAAGTCCGGCGAGCCGTATATCATACATCCGGTAAACGTGGCCCGTATAGTGGCTGAAGAATTGGAGTTAGGTGCGGATCCGGTGATTGCAGCCTTCCTGCATGATGTCGTTGAAGATACTCCGTATACGATAGAGGATGTCAGGGAGCGTTTCGGAGACGAAGTCGCTTTCCTGGTCGGTGTGGTGACCAAGGAGAAGAAGGAGAAATACGTGCAGTCCAAGCAGATAGATAATTTCCGTCAGATTCTTGCATCCATGCAGTATGATGTCCGGGCACTTCTGATCAAACTCGCGGACCGTCTCCACAATATGCGCACGCTCAGCAGCATGCGTCCTGACAAGCAGATGAAGATTGCCGGAGAGACAGACTATTTCTATGCGCCTCTTGCCAACCGTCTGGGACTTTATCATGTCAAGACAGAACTGGAGAACCTTTCGTTTCAATATCGTTGCCCGCGAGAGTATGCGATGCTGGAAAAACTTCTGGCGGACGAGTTCGAAGGATTGCGTCCTCAGATAGAGGCATTCACTGGCAAAATCGAATATATTCTGGCTGAACGTGGAATAGAGGCCCGGACCGAAGTCCGTTACCGCAAGCCATACAGCATATGGATGAAGATGCATGCCCGCGGATGTGATTTTGCACACGTGGATACAAAATATTATATCCGCGTGATATATAGCAACTCCGCAAACATGTCGGAAAAGGATACGAGCCTTCAGATATATTCTGCCCTTACAGACTTTTTCAAGGAACGTCCGGGAAGTGTTTCCAACTACATAGATGCGCCAAAAGAGAACGGCTACCAGAGTTTTCAGTTCCGTGTCCTCAACGACAGAGGAGTATGGGAGGAAATCCATATCTCATCTGAAAGAATGGTACGTAACGGTCGTCTGGGCTGTGCCGCAGAGCGTACAGACGAGAACATCAAGTCGTGGCTGAACAAGTTCAATGAAATCCTGAAGGAAGTGGCGGACCACGAAGAAGGTCTTGATTTCATGGAAGGAGTAACGTCATCCTTCTATTATGATGACATCATGGTCTTCACGCCAAAGGGACGCGGAATCATCCTTCCAAAGGGTGCCACAGCCCTGGACTTTGCTTTTGAAATCCATAGCCATATCGGCGAACATGCCCATTATGCACGCATCAACGGGCGTCTCGCTTCTGTGAAGACGGTCCTCCGCAGAGGAGACTGCGTGGAAATAGGAACTGATGACAGCACCGAGCCTCAGCCTGACTGGATCAATCATGTGTCTACTTACAAGGCCCGCAAGTTCATAAGTTCATATCTTTCACGTATGCCTATACCGGTATATGACCGATGCCCTAACTGCCATCCTCTTCCTGGAGATGAGGTCATCGGCTTCAGGCGGCCGGGGTATCCTGTGCAGGTGCATAAAAGGAATTGCCCTACGGCAATCCGACTGGCGTCTCAGAACGGAGATTCGATCGTTGCCGTGGACTTTGAAGAAAATCCGGATTTCCTCTATCCGGTCCGCATCAGCATAAGGGCCATAGACCGCTATCATCTTCTGAGTGACCTTGTAGACTGCATCACGGAGAAACTATGCCTGTCAATGCTAGGTCTCAGAACTGAGACCGTCGACAATATCGGTATATGCACGATAGATTTTGCCGTCCATTCGATGCGCGAACTTCAGACAGCAATGGACTCCATCGCCGCCATTCCTGGCGTTGATGAAGTCCAAAGAATAGATATCGAATAGTTCCTACTTAGATGTCCTATTACTTGAAATAGTAGACATAAGTCACCTGGCTGGTCATTATTATTCCAGTCGATTCTCCGCAAATAGTATAATACTGATAGGTCTCATCCTCAGGGAATGTATATCTTACCTTCTTGTGGGTTGCGACATATGCGCCCGGTACATTGATCTCACTTATTTCAACAACAACTCCTTCAAGTTCCTTGGTATGCTCATTTGGAGTGCTGGATGCGTATACCTTGAAGTTGAGGTGGCTGTCATTCTTTGAATACAGTTCTATCGAGTGCATCTTCTTCAAAGGCTCAGTAGAATACATGAACCACGCATCGTTCGCCTTAAGAGCCTGCCAAGCCTCGTCATAGTATCTCCAGATATTCTGGAACCTTACGACTCCCGGGCTGAAAGGAATGATGTATTCATTGTCTGTTCCTTCAACAGATTCGTAACTGCCGTTGCCACCGAAGTTGTCATGGTAGAAATACCAGACCTCAGGAAGACCGATCTTCATTTCAAAAATGCTGTATTCATCATATATCAGACAGTGTCCCTCTGCAGGAACCGGCTTGATATGGAGGATGTAGTTCATTGGTTCAAGTCCGTCGGCAACCGTAACAGACCAGGTTCCGTCTCCATTATCCACCGGTGTCAGTGGCGTGTCTTCATATTTGATTTCAGGTTCTCCATTTTCGTCGAATTCTCCAGCGTATCCGCTGAGGTAGCAGTCATATCCGACCGCATTTTCAACTGCTTCCCATGTCGCCGTGAATCCGTTCATGGCTTCGTTGACTACAGGCTCGCAGTATACTCCATCGATGTCGGCAATATTCCATCCTCCGACAGAGAATACGGTCATGCCGCCTTCGTTGAATTCAATCGTCTTGCCTTCAGTTGTGAGGTCAACGCTTCTTTTAAGCATAAGTTCCCCTTGTTCTTCGTCTTCAATATAGAGCGCGATGCTGAAATTGTCAGTAAGTTCGCCGGAGTATATTCTCATCCACAGATCGGCGGTTCCATCCTCCTTGACGACTACATCCTGAGGATCGACGGTAAATATGGTCTGATACATAGTCATGTCTCCTACATATTCTTCAGGCATGATCATTTCAGAGTGGACATATTTTTCCAGTTTATAGTCATATAGGATATCAAGGCTCTTGCTGAAACTTTTTCCAACAAAGAATTCGGCTCTCATAATTGCTTTGCCATCATATTCCTGCAGGCCGGTCAAAGTGATTTTAACTATGGTTCCCAGTCTTGCGAACTTCAGCGTAAGAGCATCCTTCAACTGGCCAGTGGTTTCCACCTGCTTAGACACCATCACATCAGCATATGGGTCAAATGAGTTTGCGGAAGGACACTGGTATTCTTCGAATCGGAGGTCTATCTGCATATGTGGTGCGATGTATTCTCCGGTATAATCGAAGCGCTGTGCCCAATACAGGTAATTTTCGTCTTCTGCATTTTCCCAATAGTTGATATAGTAATAAGGATATGGGCCATAAGTGGCGATATATTCATAAGTAGTTCCGGAAGGATCGTCAGTTTCCAGTTCTACGGTAAACGAAGCCTTTCCGTTCACTATGTCAGATTCCTGCAGTTCGCTGGATTGGTATTCTGATATTTCGTTGTATTGTTCCGCATCAGGATTATACTCCAACAGGTAGATATAGTCTCCGGCACTCCAGGTGCTGAGATATCCTCCGGGTACTGCAACAACAGAGGTTCTTGTTTCTGGATTAGATGCATTCAATGTTACCAGATGGGTCTTTTTCGCATTATCCTGAGAAGGAGTGAAGTTGTCTTTCTGGCAACTGCAGACTGCTGTTGCTGCAACAGCAATCATGCTGAAAAGAACAGATTTTTTCATGATTTGTCTTTTATTAGAATGAACCTCCGTCATATATGTCATTTTCCTCATCTATGTTGTCTCCGGCTCCGCCTGCCTCTCCATAGTTCAGATTTCCATCGTCTACCTCGGTACTTATGCTCTTGGCCTTGACTGTCACCTCGCATGTAGCGGTCTTTGCTCCGTCCTCGGTGGTGACCGTAATGGTAGCCTTTCCTGCCTTCACTGCAGTGACCTTTCCGTTTGTGACGGTCGCTATAGCAGCATCGCTGGTGCTCCATGTCACGTTCTTGTTGGTGGCGTTGTCCGGGTTGACCGTCGCTGTGAGAGTGACCTCTTCACCCTCTGTCATCTCGTGTTCTGTCTTGTCGAGCGTAACTCCAGTCACAGGGTAAGTCTTTGCCTTGACAGTCACCTCGCATGTAGCGGTCTTTGCTCCGTCCTCGGTGGTGACCGTGATGGTGGCCTTTCCTGCCTTCACAGCGGTGACCTTTCCGTTTGTGACGGTAACTATAGCAGCATCGCTGGTGCTCCATGTCACATTCTTGTTGGTGGCGTTGTCCGGGGTGACCGTCGCTGTGAGTGTGATCTCTTCACCCTCTG